>CAZYBE010000005.1:0-43040 GCA_964645765.1 uncultured Eubacteriales bacterium | reverse complement strand
CAAGGAGTGACATGACTTGACTATTTGGAGATAAGGTGATTATAGATAATTAGCGAATGATAGAAGGAGGCAGGCCATGAAATTTTTTTTAGCAGGAGTATTGGGCCTCATTCTGATAAGCACAAGCATTCTTTCTCAATCCAAAAGCTCTTCCCCCACCTTTGGCGATGACCTCGCATTCCTCAAGAAATACGCAAAAGCTATTGTCCTTAGGGACGAGTCGGGCAAAAAGCAAGTTATTGTTGTGCCCGAATATCAGGGCCGGGTGATGACCAGCACCGCAGACGGTGAGGCCGGCATCAGCTTCGGCTGGGTCAACCGTGACCTTATTTCATCCGGCCAAAAACAGCCCCACATTAATGTCTACGGCGGCGAGGACCGTTTCTGGATCGGACCTGAAGGCGGGCAGTACTCGATCTTCTTCAAGAAAGGCGACCCCTTTGACCTCGACCACTGGTTCACCCCTTCATGGATAGACACAGAACCGTACGACGTGGTGAGCTGGAGTCAAGACTCGGCAAAATTCGGTCGCAATTTTAAGTTGACGAACTACACCGGCACCGAATTCGAGCTCGAGGTCACACGTGAAGTCCGCTTGTTGAGCGATGCTGAGGTGAAGAAAGAGCTCGGCTTGAAGATAATGCCGACAGTCAAAGCCGTGGCATTCGAGACATTCAACGAGATTAAAAATGCAGGCTCGAAGCCCTGGAAAAAGGATAGCGGATTGCTTTCGATCTGGATTCTGGGGATGTTCAACGCCTCTCCGGCAACGACCGTGGTGATTCCTTTTATCAAGGGCGATGAAACAAAGCTTGGCCCGCTGGTCAACGATGCCTACTTCGGCAAAGTCCCTGCAGAGCGACTGGTGGTGAGAGAGGGAGTGATGTTCTTCGCTGCCGACGCCAATTACCGCAGCAAAATCGGGATTTCTCCACGTCGCTCAAAGCCGATGCTTGGAAGCTATGATGCGGTCAATCAAGTCCTGACAATTGTTCAATTCACACTCCCAAAGGGAGTGACTGATTACGTCAATTCGATGTGGGAGATTCAGAAGCAGCCCTTTGGCGGCGATACAGTGAACAGCTACAATGATGGCCCTGCCCAGCCCGGCGCTGCCCAGCTTGGAAAATTTTATGAGCTTGAGACTTCCTCACCAGCTCTTGCCTTGGAGCCCAAAAAGGCCGGAAAGCATATCCATCGCACCTTCCATTTCCAGGGCTCAGAATCTGACCTCGACGAAATTGCCCAAAAGATGTTGGGCGTTAGCATCGAAGAAATAAAAGCAGCATTGAAAAAGTAGCCAATTCCCTCAGGCAGGCTGCTTTTTCTATATAAATTTTAGGCTCTAACCGCCATGGCTTTGTCTCCAATCCGACAAAGCCCTATTGGCATGTCCCAAGAATTGCTCTCGTTGGCTCGGCGAGACCCTCATATTCCGTCGCGCTTTCCTTACAATCTCTATTTGAGTGCTGAACGAGGTTGTGGAGCTGATGGCTCTCCTGGATATTATTCCCTTTGCTGCTTTGACTGATTCAATCGTCTCGAAAGGGATATTAAAGAAAAATGCTCCAAATTTGATCTTGATCCTGTCTTGAAAAATGTAAATTGCCCGTGGTAAAGACAGACGATAAACAACCAGGACAAGTGGAACTGAAACAAAAAGGTCGATGGCAGCAATAATCGCTTTTCGCGCAGTCTCTCCGGGAAAAATATCAGCGTACTTGGCATCGATATAAAATAGAGTCCCGAGAATGATGAATAAAACGACAGGAAAAACAAGAACGACCTTGACCCATCGGTCATACTTGATGCTGTCTTCATAGATCATGAAGTCCATATCTGATTATGTCCCCAAAAACAAAATATCATGAATTAAGTAATATGTCACCTTAATTATTCATCTCTTCTGCGATTGCCTGGAGAAATTTTAAATGTGAAAAAAAAGGAAATAAAGTGACATAAAACGACATCCTCTTCAAATACACTTCATTTCTCCGTATCTTAAAGGGGAGAGCTTGCCAATATAAACGCAATAAATGTCCTTACATTGTCATAGCGGGCCCTGGAAAGGCGTGACAATTCCATTATAGTTTTTTATTAGATCGCCACGTCGCCTCGCGATGACATTTTAATTATTGCGTTTGTATTAGAACTACGTTTGGCTTACGGCTTGAAGGCAAAATGACAGAAGAGAAAAGAAAATTTCAGCGATTCGAATGCCTGATTCCTTCAGAAGTCTTAAAATTAGGAGATAAACAAAGCCTAATCCAGAGAGCAATAATCCGTAACTTTTCTGTCGAGGGACTAAAGTTAGTTGTCAGGTATGTTGACCCTGTTCCAGGTTCAAGAGCGAAGGTTGTGCTCTACGTGCCGGATAAAAAACTTATAACCCCGTTGTCTGGAGAAATCGTCTGGAGCAAGTATACAGAGAACGTGCTGGACATAGGCATAAAGATACATCAGATTGACCCCAAGGCAAGGGAAGAGATTCTTGCCTGGCTATTTCCCAAATGGCTTGAAAGCGAGAAGATAAAAAAACAGGGCAAACGGAATATTATAATAAAATTTATAAAGAAACTTTAGGCTCCTAATTCCAGTTAGATTCTTTAATGACTTGACAGGGCCCCCGAGGAAAAACAGCATCAAAAGCCTATGGTTACACGCTTTTAAAAAATGAAAGCTAACGAATATCTCTGTAGCATACTGCAGAGAATTCTACAAAGGATTCGATAAACTCAAATATGACGAGCAACTATTATCGTATTATCAATGTTCCTGTAGGGCAGAACCGTCCTTTTTTCGGCTGAGGCTTGCCTTTAAAGGTCTTATCTAAGTAAAGGATCGCGGCTTCTGCCCTTTCCTTCGAGCTTCCAGAACGCATGGATTTTACGGCTGCCTTAAGCTCTTCCAGGCATTTCTTGACATTGGGAGTCACTCGAATCATTTTGCTTCTTGCCATTTATTCCTCCGTATTTTTGATTATTTTTTGAAACTCCTCTTCGTTCCTGAAACTATCAAAATTTCTATCAAGGTCAATATATTTAAGAACAATAAAGCGCATTTTTTTTATCATCTGCCTGTCAAATAAAGACTTCAAATATTTATAGCCCGGTTCTCTCATCTCCAAACCCAGATAAATAGAGGCAAATCTTAAATAATCATTTATAATAACTTCATGAGGGTAAAGAAGATTGATCTTATCGACTATTTGCAGAGCCCTGTCTTTCTCTTTTCGTTGTGAAGCAATCATCGCTAAATAAAGCATGGAATCAATTTTAGGCTGCATGGGGGCATTATCAAACTCTTTAAATATAGCCTGGCTTTTGTCAAAATCTCCCTGATAATAATAGATTTCGCCTAACCTGAATTTTGCCAATGAGGAAGAATCATATTCTTTGATAATCTCACATATTCCCGCTGCTTTGGAGAATTCTTTCTTGAGCATCAAAAATTCTGCAAAGATAAAATTTTCGAGCCTGGTTATATCAGCCCAGAAACTTTTTTCTTTGTATTCTAACGCTCTCTCAAAATCAGCTTCATTCCCTTCTTCTCCGAATTTTAAAAAGTAATAAGCTCCCACTATGGAATTTATTTGAGAATGGTAAGGATATTTTTTAATCCCTTCTTGAACGAGCTCGAATACGATATTTTTTTTATCTTCATTGAAGCCGGTCTCTTTCACCAAATAAATTTCTATTAGAGCTGCGTAATACTCAGGAAGGTCAGGAGATAGCGTTTGACCCTTTTTTATCAGGTTTTCGGCTTGATTGAGCCATTTTATATCAAAATCCCAGCCAAAATTTACATAATTTGAGTAACAGTGAGCTAATCCGATATAAGCCAGGGCAAAACCGCTGTCAATTTCGATGGCCTTCCTGAAGAAAGAGATGGCTAAATTATTGCTCTCTGAAGAGCTCTTGGCCCATAAGAATCTTCCCTGCCAGTATAACTTCCAGGGGTCGTTATTTCCTTCAAGGAGTGTAGCTTGGATATATTTTTCTCTCAAATAATTGTCAGACCCCAGGTAATCCTGGGATTTTCTCTCGTTCGAGGCGAGCAAAGGTTTTTGGATAGGATTTATATTTAATGACTCGTTTATTTTTTTGCAGATTTTTGCAGAGAGAGAAGAGATATTTTTCTGCTCATCCTCATATTCTTCGTTCAATATCTTTTTTCCATCTCTTGTTCTGACAAGCTGGATCTGTATCTTTATTTTATTATCGTCGTTATTCATTTTTGCCTTAAGAATATAGTCCACTCCCAATTCTTTGCCGACCTGTTTTGCCGTCTTAGAGCCATTGTTATCCCCAGCAGCTAAATTCTGGGAAATAACTTTAATTTTGCCTGACTCAACAAGATTGCTGATTATTTCGTTGGTGATACCGTCAGGGAAATATCCATCGGATTTTGATGAATTGAGGTTTTCAAAAGGAAGGACGGCAATAGAAAGATTTTCAGATAAGGCTGGAGAGGAGTTCCCGCGATAGAATTTCAAGAACGCTGCAACAGTCAATAATAAAACCAAGGCCGCTATCAGCCCGAAAATTCTTGAGTTGTTTTTCAACAAGGATTTCCATTTGACTTCTTTGGTTTCTGTTTTTTCTTTTAGCCACCCATCGATATCTGATTTATAGGCGAAAACTTTTGAGCGTAAAGAACCCTGGTCAATACGATAAACAGGCAATCCCAATTCTTTTTCCCACCTGTAACATGTCCTGATATCTCTTTCTAAATATTGAGAGATATCTTTCCAAGAATCCAACAGTTCTTTGTTGTTCATTATGCTTTTCTTATTTATTACAACAAAGATAGCTTTAAGTCAATACAAAAATCTAATTTAAATATCTTCTCTGTAAAGGTTCAGCGAGAATATAATTCAATGCTTCATAATTCCCAACAGGACTTATATTCTCTTCAAATCCTCTGACCTGTCAGAAGGGACTTTATATTTCTTTAAGATAAGACTGCTTCTTTCTGCAGTCCCGGCTTTGTCCAGCACAATTTCCTTTCCATGCTCGTCAATAAAGACATGATACTTTTCATTGTTCATCTCTATAGCTTTTGCCAGGTCTCTGATAGTGGAAATTTTCTGGCCATTGACATGGGAAACGATGATATCCTCTAAATCCTGATATCCAACGTTCGTTTCATCTGCAAGAACGGATGCCAAGACGACAACCTCTCTTCTGTCCTCGGTCGGCTCGCCCGTTTCATAGTAAGGGAAAAGATTAAAGAAATTCTCTGAATGGTATTCTACATCCTTCAATCTCGCGTCAAGGTAGTTCCTTGTCAGCTTCTGGAACACCAGACCGCCTAAAATATAATAAGTTGGCGCCACATCATATCGTTCGTAAGGAACCAGCCTGCAATAATTGACGGGAATGGTCAATTGAATCTTGACATTCATCACTTTGCCGTCCCTCAATATCTCAAAATCGGATGTCTCGTTGATATCTTTGTTCTGGATGGCGTATCGAAAGTCTGTTCTCTCATTCTGCCTGAATTCTATTGTTCCATCGTTTGCGACGTCCACGCCGTCAATCGAAAGGATTATATCTTTGGCTTTCAATGCTCCATTGGCGGGAGAGCCCGGATAGATTTTGTTTACCAGTATTCCGGTATGATTTTTGCTCATATTGTACTTCTGTTTCAGCGCCGGATTTTCCATTGCCTGCCATGAGATTCCCAAGTCCGGGATTCCGTCATACTTGCCGTCTGCGATATCTTTTAAGAAATGATTTATAACGACAACAGGCACCATATAGCCGATGTTTTCTCCTTCCGCAGCTTCAAAAGCAACGCCCACGACTTTGTCATCCATAATGACCGGGCCGCCGCTGCTTCCGGGATTAATCGCCGCATCAATCTGGCAGGCTAATAATTTTGCCTTGCTGTGAGTGTATTCCTGGAGCTCAACCCTGGAAACTACCCCTTCGGTGATAGCCAGCTCTTCTCCGCCCTCAGGGAAGCCACAAGCGGCGACCTCGTCTCTTACATGCGCCAGCTCTCCGATTTCAAGAGGCTCGGCGCCGGAGAAAAATGACTTGTCCGCAACTTTAAGAATCGCCAAGTCGCATTCATGGGCCACTATCTCAACCTCTGCCGTATATTTCTCTGCCATTCCTGCCCGCTTGACCTGAATAAACGTGCTGTCTGCCACAACATGGGCGTTGGTCAAAATCCTGTTGCCCTTGATGATGCATCCCGAGCCGCTCAACCTTTTCTGTCCCTCCATCTGCCACGGCCTGAAATAGCTGTGTCTGTCATAGACTGTGTAGACTTTTACGATCGACCCCGAAATACTTGTTTGGCAAAACAATAAAGGAGCGAAGGCAAAGCTCATCACGAACAGGATAATAATTGATGATAAAGGTTTTTTCATTTTATGATTCCTCCCTTTTTGGAATAAATTCAAAAAATACAATTAATCATGCTTCTTTGAGATGTTACTCTGCTCTAAGGCCGAGGTGAAAAGAATAAAAAAAATTAGCCTATAATGTAAATAGCCCTTAAGGATGAACTGCGGGGTGATTTTTCTTTTATTCCTTAAAATTATTGGAACATCTGGATATAAATTTAGCCTAACCCTTCTTAAACTGATCTAATCTTTCGATTTTGCTCATATAATTATACCAAATGCAATCTTGAGCAGAATCAGGGTAGTCCGGTGATTCGAGTAAACTTAAGACTTCTTTAATGAATATCAAAAATTGATGATAGTCTTTTTTTATCTCAACCAGATAGATCTCTGAATCAAAAGAAAGCCAATCCCTGCTTTGTTGACTTACCTTTGTGGGATAAAAATATAATAAGCCGAGCATCGATACAGGAGACAATTTTATTGCTCCATGCGCTGGATTTTCCAAAGCATAGGCATAGGCATGAAGTTGGCGGCTGTAAAGAATGGAATGTTCCCCCTCAGGATTACTCGTTTTAAAATCTATAACGCCATATGTCCCATCATCAAATTTGATGACAATATCAAACCTTCCCTTTATAAAGCATGTATCCTTATGTCCTGAAAAATGAATAGGTTGAGACTCTACAAACCTCTCACCATAAATCACAGTTCCTGGAGGCAAATCCTTATGTAACTCCTCTGTGCGTTTGCCATTATAATAATTCTCTAAAAGACTTGAAATTTTGCTAAAAATTGCAGGGATAGGAATTGAAGGCTGAGAAATTTGATGACGGGCCTTTAAATAAAAACAATATCTGCATCCTTCATACAAAAATGTTAGGTCCGAAGGGCTGAGTTTATAATTCATTTTTCCCCCTTATCATCTTAAGAGTAGGTGCGTCTTCGCGAATTTCAAATGTCTCTGTCTTCAGGCTGCATAAAGGACCTCACGATTCTTTAATATGGCCTTCCGCCGGAATGGATTTTGCAGGCCTTCTTTTTCAACTATATGCACTTCCCGGCCAAAAATCGTCTTGAGTTCTTCTTGCATTTCTACCAGGTCAAAGAGACTGTGGTGAGCCTCCTGAAAAAAAGACACGAGAACATCCACATCACTATTTTCATTAAAGTCTTCCCTTAGGAAAGATCCGAAGATCGCAAACTCTTTTACCTTCCATTTCCGGCAAAAATCAATGATTTGTTTTTTGTAAACATCAATTTTTTGAACCAAGGTCTGACTCCCTAATATCCAATATAATAATAATCATATAACATAGGAATTGAAGATAAATCAATTGGCAAAAGTCCCTATTTTTCTTAAAAAGTGGCCCGGTAATCAAAAGTCGCAAAGGAAAAATGCGTATCACTATCCGAATTGACAATGATATTCTCAACTGGTTTCGGCAGCAGGTGCACGCCGCAGGAGGTGGAAATTATCAGACACTCATCAATATGGCTCTGAGAGAATACATGAATTCAAAAAGGGAATCGTTCGAGGCAACCCTTCGGCATATTATTCGCGAGGAACTATCAACATACGGTAAAAAATCCAAGCGCTGAGACACAATCCGCATTTCTTGCATTCAAGGGAAGGATTTTGGATGAGAATTTCGACACTTACGAAATTCCCCGCTTTTCCTGGCTGCCAAAGATCGAAACCGTTCTCGTTGACAATCCTGAAATGCCTCCCCAGGGATGCGGCGAGCCGGCCATCACCACCATGGGCGGCGTAATCGCTAACGCCGTCTACGACGCCATCGGCGTCAGGCTGTATGTGCTTCCCATGACGCCGGCCCGGGTCAAAGAGGCGCTCGAAAAAAGCCGGAGGAACGAGGGGAAGGAACGCTCAAAACATCTACACAGTGCCGTCTCCCTCACGATAAGGCTGGATTCCAAGCCCATCTAAAAAGGCTTTCACCCGCTCAAAAGCGTCTCTCTGAATCCTTTCTTTTTCCTCAGGATCGAATCGTTCCAAAAAATTCGCAACCCAAGCCGGCCCTATCGATTCAACGCTTTCGAATTTTCTCCATATCTTTCCGAGTCCTTCCCGGACAAGCGTATTCTTCAGGAACGGCTTGAATTGATCGATAATTCCTTGAATGCCCCCAGAATAATATTTGATGACGAAGTAAATATCATAGGCATGTTTTTCCTTGTAGCTTTCCCAAATAGCCATTCCTTTAGTCACAAGAAAAGGAACCACTCCTGCGATTTTGATCGGAATCTCGTTGCTGGCCCCATCAGGCATTGCTCCCGCAAGGTTGACCATAATATAGCTGTCAAAGGCGAGGTCGCATCCCCTGACTTTTCGGGCTCTGATATCCTGGATTCTTTGCGTCCGGTGAGCTTTGGATGTGCCGCCGTATTCTCCTGCCAAGAAATCTATCTTCACAGTAACGGTTCTCCCTGTCGATGCTTGAATATGGCGATAAAAAATATATGGGTGCTCTCCTTCCTTATAACCCCTTTCTTTTAACAGCTCCAACAAAGTCTTATAAGCGCTTGAATCAATCTTATTGAAATCCAGAGCGATGTCGATATCTAGGCTGCCGGTGTGCTCACTTCTCCTTTCGGGTATCAGAAACCAGGGAATCCACCCTCCGACCAAGACTATGTTTTTCCTGAACTTGCTTAAAACGGTCATCAATTCAACCAACACCGAAAAACAGATATTAACGTCTTCTGGTTGATAATCGGATTTCACGACCATTGTTTTTTTAACCGCTGCTCATAGATAAACTCTGCGGCTTCTTCCCCCCTCTCTTTATAGCTTTTAAGGTCCAAATAGAGCTGAATGTCGGAGACGACCCTAAAACTTTGAATCTGATCCTTTCGGCAAAATTCCTGCAAGCCGTAGAAAACGCCCTGATCATAAGGCTCCAGGAGTGAGACATTCGCGCCCGAGGAAACCTCTTTCAAATTCAAAGCCTTGGCAACATCTTCGATTCTATCTTTCACGTAAGCAAAAACCCGACTGTATCTGAGCATCGGCGCAACAAAAGATGCGCCGGAAGTTAAGGTGAAAGCATAAAGAATATTTTTTGATGTCAGGTAATCAGAGAGTTTATTCTCAATTGTCGCCGCATCATCAAAAGAATAAAAATGGCGCATACGATTTTTTACATAACTGTAATTCTCAGCCCATTTTTTCAGCAAGAGTTCGGCATTGGACAGCATGAATTTCTTTCCCTTTTTAACTGCGATATCCGTCTCCCGGATAAACTCAAAATCCAAAAGCCTCTGCTTGAGGTTCGAGGCCTGGCCAAGGCTTATTCCGGCTTCATCGGCAAGCTCGCGGACAAGCCACTGCCTCTTCGGATTGAGTATTAACGCTCGTAATCCCCTGGAAGCGGCCGGAGCAAACAGGAATTTCAGCGGCCTCGTTGTCGGATAGGGATTCTGTCTTCCTTGAACACTGACGTAGACACTGTTAAATTTAAATAGGCAATTCCCCGCCAGGTCGATAAAGCCAATCCCATTCTGGAGGCAGATATCCTGAGATTCTTTAAGAATATACGGGGCGGCTAAGATGCAATAGATATTTTTCCCAAAAGACATGAGTTCACGGAGCTGCCCTACCGCCATACGCGCATATCTCGGCTGCCCCAGAGATTTCACTTCAAAAAAGAGCCAATAGTTTTTTTGGTCTTGGGTTTCAACCTGGATTGAAAAATCGACAGCTTTTTCTTCTTGAACATAAGAAACACCTGTATCCTCTGACAGTCCTTCAATAATAGTAATAAATCCAGTAGAAGACAGAATTTCTTCAGCCGAGCTTCGAATCTTTTGAATAAGTTCTGCTTTTTTGATCATATTTCACTCATTCGCATAGTTTCAACAAACGCTGAAATAACAATTTTAATTAATATTTAAATATATATCATTATAATCGCCAATTTCAGCGTTTGCTGAAATATTAATAAATAATGAAATAAATGTCAATACCCCCCTTATAAGAAAACTATAAATTCACTGATGAAAAACTGAGAGATCTTATTCCTCCTTCTTAGAGTGACCTAATCTTTCGGTTTTGCTCATTTAATTACACCAAATGCAATCTGCAACTCCTCAGTGCACAAATCTATAAAATATATTTTTAAAGTATTCACAATTTTGCATGTAATACAAAAAATGCAGGCCACCTCTTATGTTTAGTCAAATCATAGTTGACAGAGGAATCGGCCTCTGTTAATTTTTGCATAGGTTTTTGAATCCAACAAATTTGAAATATGAGGAGGTCATATGGAAAAAACATTCCGCTTTAAGCTGAATAGGAAAGATGTCCGCTTGACCTCATCCCCGGAACGCATGCTGCTATGGGTTCTACGCTCCGACCTTGAACACACCGGCACAAAATACAGCTGCGGAGAGGGATTCTGCGGAGCCTGCACCGTCCTCGTCAATAATGAAGCGGCCCTGTCCTGTCAGTATCCCGTCCAAGATGCGGAAGGAAAAGAGGTCATCACCATCGAAGGGCTGCAGAAAAACGGAAACCTCCACCCTCTGCAGGAGGCTTTCATGCGGCACAACGCGCTTCAGTGCGGATTCTGCACACCGGGGATGATCCTCCATGCCTACGCTCTCTTACGGAAAAACCCTCAGCCCTCTGAAAGGGACATTGTTGAGGCCCTTGAGGGGAACCTCTGCCGCTGCGGATCCTATAACCGCATTATCCAGGCCGTTCAAACCGCGGCCCGGGCCATGGCCACGAAAGGAGATCCATCATGAAAGACGACGAATACAACCTGTTCGATTCGGGAAAAAGCCTCCCGCCCGCAACTCTTGACCGCCGGGAATTCCTCAAACTCTTTGGAGGAGGAATCATAGTCTTCTTCTCAGTCGGAGATTCTCTTCTCCTTCAGGAGGCGAGACGGGGCAGCCAATATCCTGAGGATTTAAACGCCTATCTCCTGATTGGAGCAGACGGCCGGGTTTCCTGCTTCACCGGCAAGATCGAAATGGGGCAAGGCATTATCACCTCGCTCGCCCAGATGCTGGCCGAGGAGCTCGATGTAGCCTTGAGCTCGGTCGATATGGTCATGGGAGACACGGCCCTCTGTCCGTGGGACGCCGGGACCTTCGGCTCTCGGAGCACAAAATACTTCGGACCTCCGCTTCGGCAGGCCGCGGCAGAAGCCCGGGCAGTCCTTATCCAGCTTGCCTCAGAGCGGCTCGGTGCGCCTCAGGGCAACCTGACAGTTAAGGACGGAATCATCTTTGTTCAAGACAATCCAGATAAGAAGGTGACCTACGCCGAGCTGACCAAAGGGAAAAAAATCGACGTCAAGCTCGCCAATAAACCGCCTATCAAGCATTATTCCAAACACACCATCTCCGGAAAGCCGGCAGACCGTTTGGACGCACGGGCTAAAGTCACCGGAGAAGCCAGGTTCAGCGCTGACATCCGCCTGGACGGAATGCTTTACGCCAGGATCCTGAGGCCCCCGGCTCATGGAGCGAAGCTCAAAAGCGTTGACACCTCCGCCGCGGAGGAAATAAAGGGAATTGAAATCATCAAGGACGGAGACTTGGTCGCCGTTCTTCACCAGGCCCCTGACCTGGCGGAAAAAGCGCTTGGCCTCATCAAAGCCCAGTTCGACCCCTCGGAATCCAGGCTGGATAACGAGACGATCTTCAAGCATCTTAAAGATGCCGCCCTCAGCTCCGAAATCGTCACCCAGGCCGGGAACCTGGATGAGGGCAGGACTCTGGCCGCAAAAACTTTTGAAGCCGCCTATTTCAATCACTACGTCGCCCACGCCCCTTCAGAAACCCATACGGCGCTGGTGAAAGTCGAAGGAGACCGGGCTACGGTCTGGGCCTCAACCCAGGCTCCTTTTCGAGCCCAGGGAGAAGTCGCCCGGGTCCTCGGAATCCCGGTCCAGAATGTCCGGGTCATCACTCCCTTTGTCGGCTGCGGTTTCGGCGGAAAGAACCAGGGCCAACAGATTATCGAGGCCGCCCGGCTGGCGAAATTGAGCGGCAAGCCGGTTCAGGTCGCCTGGACCAGAAAAGAGGAATTCTTTTATGATACCTTCCGGCCCGCAGCCATCATCGAAATCAAATCAGGTCTCAGCAGCTCCAACCAAATCGTCTTCTGGGAATACGACAATTACTACGCGGGCAGCCGAAGCTCTCAGCCGTTCTACAACATCCCTCACCACGGCGTCTTTTCCCGGGGCGCCCAGCGCGGGGAAAGCGCTCATCCTTTCGGCACGGGCGCCTGGCGGGGTCCGGGCAGCAACACCAACGTGTTCGCCATGGAATCTCACATCGACCTCATGGCCGAAGGGGCAGGGATGAATCCCCTGGAATTCCGGCTGAAGAATTTGACGGACAAGCGGATGCAGAGAGTGCTCCTTGCAGCAGCGGAGAAGTTCGGGCGCTCCTTTTCTAAAATCCCGAGCGGCCGGGGCTATGGAATCGCCTGCACGGATTACCTGGGCACATACGTGGCAACCATGGCTGAAGTCACAGTCGATGCGCTATCGGGGAAAATCCGGGTGGAGCGCGTCGTCTGCGCTCAGGACACCGGTGAAGTGATCAACCCGGAAGGGACGCGGATGCAGATCGAAGGCTGCATCACCATGGGGCTCGGCTATGTTCTATGCGAAGAAATCCGTTTCAGGGAGGGAAGGATTTTGGATGAGAATTTCGATACCTACGAAATTCCCCGCTTTTCCTGGCTGCCAAAGATCGAAACCGTTCTCGTTGACAATCCTGAAATGCCTCCCCAGGGATGCGGCGAGCCAGCCATCACCACCATGGGCGGCGTAATCGCCAACGCCGTCTACGATGCCATCGGCGTCAGGCTGTATGTGCTTCCCATGACGCCGGCCCGGATCAAAGAGGCGCTAGAAAAAAAACGGAGGGACGTTGGAATGGAGCGCTCTTTAAGCGTGTAACTCCGGTGTGGTCCGGCCATTCCATCCAGACGATTTCTATTATAGCAGCAAAAAAACTAGCACTATGAGAGGTTCGAATTTTGTGGGTTAGTTAGAAATCTAACAATTCAAGACGCATTAACCGCATTTTTTTCTCAAATAGAAATTGATTCAATTTGAACCATTGGAATAGGATCTAAAGAGGAAAGCAGTGAAATATTGCAGATTTAAATTTCTATTTTCAATTTGTAACAAAATCATTAAACTTTAAGAGTGGAAGGAAATAGCGCTATGATAAAAAAATTCAACGAAGCTAAAATTCGAGATTTTCTCGCAAACCGAATCACTGATCTAAGGTCTTTCATAATTAATTATGACGAGGTTCGACAGCATTTGATTGATGTCGAAAACAATTTTTTGCAAATATCAACAGAAGAAGGCGGACCTTCTGCTGCAGACCTCATCAAAGAAATAATAGCACGGAGGAATCTTCGAGGTTTTGATCGTTTATATGATTTGAAACTTATAGCAACTGAGTTTCCACTCCTGATTACAAATAAACCTGGCAAACAGCCTAGCGCCGACTTATTGGCGTTAAATCAAGAGACAGGAACACTTTTTCTCATAGAAGTAAAAAAATCTCCACAAACTGAGCGAGAATCCTTAACGGAACTAAGCGCATATACCCAAGGTTTACAAAAACGATACTGGGGACTCAGCTCAGCAGACCTTATATGGATGCCTATATGCACTGATTGGCGCCTAACTGTTTCTGAGGCATTTTCCTATCTTATTGTGTGGAATCAACAATCAGTACTCCCAATGAAAGCCTTAATACATGTTGTTGATAATAAAATAGAATCTATTTCGCTTTCTATCTTAAATCTTGCTTCTGATTTTCCTGAAGAACTGGCTTTATCCCTATTTTCTTGGGCGACATTCGATGGTCTAGCTATAAATCTCCCTATAAGACCTTCAGATCCAAGAAACTTTGTTGATTTCATTATTTCGACAGCCTCTCGGCTTGGTTATTCGGGTTTTGTCATGTACACTAGTTCAAATCTTAACAAATACTTTCCGTATCCATTTGGTTTTCTGATAGGCACATACAATCCTTTTAAAGGATACCTTAAAAGAAAGCAACTTCAAATCGTCCGAGAATCAAAGAACATTATTGAAATGAGAAAACATGTAAAAAAGCCACTATGGTCTTGGCATGATGTTGATTTTAAGACCAACAAAGATTTATGCAATGATTTGAATTCTTTTCCGAATAATCTCAATTATGAAGAAAATAATATTATTTCTGTTGCAGAATTATCTTCATCTAGTCAGAATCGTATTTCTTCATTGTTTCACGAATTAAGAACAAGAATGAATTTATTTGTCAAAGACTATGAAATTTCAACTCCTGACATATATTCTCTTTTATTACACACAAATTATCACCTTCTAAATTCCATCGAATTTGTGGCATATTTTGGAATAATGCAAGAAGCTGTATATGAAAGATTGCGCTTTGAATTTCACAACTCTTCTGAAAGCGGAGATGGTCCTGTTCTTGGGAACCTAGGAGGAGATCCTATTCGACTTTCTTCATCATTCAGCTTTTTTTCTGACTTTATGGATTTGATGAATTATGATCATGAATGCCAAGTCAGATATTATGAGGATGAGAACCAAGACTTTGAGTAAGCTTATGTAAAACATATTTTAGATTTTACCAAAGCTGACGCTAGCAAATGGCTCAAACTTTGCTCTCTCGTTATCCGCATTAACCGCATCCCCTTCTCGCAAGCGATTTTATTTCCCTTGGCAATTTCTTCCCATGAACGTAGAAGATAAACTTACGACGGAATTCAAGAACTTGGCCGAACTTTACGATTTCATAGATGAGGAAGCTAAGAGAAGAGTTGAAAAAATCCTGAAAAATTTAGGCAAAGGTGTCACTCATGCTGACTAGTTTTTCCCCATTGATGTTTAAAAGAAAGGAGAACGAAGTGTGGGATGATTACATACTCAGGGTGCTTCGATTAATAGACATTCCCGTCTGCGTCAATACATTGGCCGTATTGACCGGTCTCGCCCCCCACAGGTTGTGCAAGATACTAAACAGGCTGGAGATGGATAAAAGAATAAGAAAAATAACGAATGTCTATCATGCTTACTGGCAACTTGCCTGAGCCGTCGCGGATACATTCTGCTTATTCAGCGATGGTTCTTTGCCCTCGCCAGGCTCTTTGACTCCCATCTGTTCAAAGATTTCCCTTATCCTGATTTTTATCATTTCATCTATCATCTTCGGCGTTATCATCCCCAGAAATTTCCTTTCCTTGTTTTCGAGTTCCAGAGCGGAAGCGATGTCCAGCGGCCTGGCGCATCTCTGACATATCTTTGCCTCGAATTCGTTGGCTTTTCCGCAGATACCGCATTCCTTGAACTCTAGTTCCCTTTGATTGTTGTCGTCGTTTGACTTCTTCAGTCCGTGTAGTTCCAGGATTGCGTTGTCAACGTCCCTTCCCGAAAGATGGACGTAAACCCTGGGCATGTTCGAGCCCTGAACCCAGCCCAGGTATTCGCACATTTGCGCTTCTGTCAATCTGTTCGCCAAATGCGTCGCCCTCGAATGCCTGAACACGTGGGGATTGACCGCCTTTTTGATTCCCGCTTTTTCGTTAAAGTTTATTTGTCAAATCTATCTTCTTTTTTTGCAATTCAACTTCATCTTTAATCTGTGGAATTACCACCGAGATTTTATCAAAGGATTTCTTTAACTCACTCACTCTATCATTCAAGTCTTTATTATACATAAGAAGCGAACCCATGGGTGAGCAGGCTTGATTATATAATTGAACGTAATATCCATACATTTCTAAGAGCAGGTTGTAACCAGTCTTATAATCCTCCGGAGGATTAATTAATTTTCTCATACTGATATCGATATTGCTCTTTGCATCCTCCATTTTCTTATATGAGCCTCCTTTCTCTATAATTTCTTTCGTCTTATTAATAATTAAATTAAAATCTAAGTCCTTTTTTATAGCATCACCCCACATTTCGGAAATTAATGTGCAATATAAGGCGGATGTGGAAGCCTGTAAATAAACCGCAGCTGCAGTTATCCTAAACGTGGTTGCATATTCATCATGCAATCTTTTTTGTTCAGCAATTCTTTCTTCTTCGATTCTTTTTTGTTCAGCAATTCTTGCCTGCTCTGCCTTTGCCTCTTTTTGCTGTTTAATATAAAGGCTAGCAATAACTATAACTACCAATATTATTGCAATAAAAACTATAATTAGTGACTTCTTCATTTATGAATCCCCCTTTCATTGAATTCATTTCGGTTTCGGAAGGATATAAACCTGACGCTATATAATAATTTCTTTGTAATTTTCCCCGTTTTTTGGCCATGTTACTAAAATAATATTTTTGTTGTCAACCACCATCTAAACTAACATCACCGCCCGAGAGCACGCTTTCTCCTCTTTCGTCCCTAACAATGAGGCGAATATCCGTGGCAACACGTCTTCGATTCAATAGCAACTGAAATAACTTCATCCTATGCCTCAGCCACCCTGTGTCTCCGATTGTTCGACCTTCGGTTGATCATATGTTAGAGTGAATACCATGTCGGTCAGCCAGCGTCGAAACGACTCGTTGTCGCTGAACTGTTTGAACAGCTCTGTATCGTCTTTGAGAAGGGCTGTCATCACTCGAGCAAGGGCCTTATCGTGTTCGATGCGCGCGTTCTGCCGGTCGGAATGTTTCCTTGCATTCATATAGGCCGTGTCAGCTGCCACTTTTTCGGGGATCTCCTTGGTAATAAGCTGGTGAACACGATCCGTATCTGTCCATTGGATGTTTCCAAACTGGTCGTTAAAAGCCTTCAGGATGTTAGAAAGTAGATCGAGTTCGGTCTCGGCTTTCCGCCCACCTCCGATGCCGGGCACTGGTTCGATCTCTGCGTCCTGGTCTGGCGGGAGAATACTTATTGCAGCCCGTTTCTCCACGCGATAGCTGTCCATGTCAATGGATTCCAGGAGGCCCTTCGACAAATCCTCTTCTATCGGAGCAGGCAGTTTGGGTACGAGGAAATTGAGAAAAATCGAGAGCTTCTCCCACTCGACGTTGGTATAAGGCAGAATTGAAGACAGGAAACCGTAAGTTCTTATGAACGCCTTCGCCTTGCCCTTGAAATCCACCTGCCCATCCTCGTCGAGCTGTTCTTTATAAACCGCGACACAGGCATCAAGTATCGGATCGAGCTGGTCACGATCAGCACCGCTAAGGTAGAGCTCAACGAGCTGATCTGTCTGTGCCTTGCTATAAACCTGTCGCTCGTCCAGAGTGGCCTTTAAATCATGGAGCTTATTCGGGTCGGTCTCCTCGCTTAGAATAGTAGTGCGGTAGTAATCCGCAAAGGCGGCTTGAATCGTATCGGCATCGTTCATGAAATCCAGGACGAAAACATCGTGCTTGAGTGGGTGGGCCCGGTTCAGACGCGAAAGGGCTTGTACAGCCTTAACTCCCGACAGAATTTTATCTACGTACATCGTATGCAGCAAAGGCTCATCGTAACCGGTCTGGAACTTGTCAGCACAGATAAGGAAGCGGTATGGATTTTCTACAATCTTGTCGGGGATCTTATTACTGGGAAACTTGTTGAGGGACGATTCGCTTACCTTAACTCCACCGTAATCGTGCTCGCCGGAAAAGGCCACAATTGCCTTATACGGGCTCTTTCGTTCCATAAGGTAGTCGCGGATGGCATGATAATACTGAATGGCCCTCTCTATACCGCTCGTAACCACCATAGCCCGGGCCTCTCCCCCGATTTTGCCCCTTGCAATTACCTGCTCATGGAAGTGGTCGGCCATTATCTCTGCCTTTAGCCTGATGGCATGGTCATGGCCCTCCACGTACCTGCGAAGTTTCTTTCGCGCTCGCTTGACATCGAACTCAGGATCTCCTGGCACGGTTTTGATAAGCCTGTAGTAACTGTCAACAGGCGTGTAACTTTTCAACACATCCAAGATAAAGCCCTCCTGGATAGCTTGTTTCATTGAATAAACGTGGAAGGGACAATGTTTGACTTGATCGCCCTCCGTATAGCCCTCTCCGAAAATCTCAAGCGTCTTGTTTTTGGGTGTTGCAGTAAAGGCAAAATAGCTTGCGTTGGGTAAGAGTTTTCGGGACTCCATTATGCGGTTGATCTTGTCTTCAAAGGTCTCGTCTTCTTCTTGGGCTCCCGCTTGTGACAACGCCATGCTTACTGCCGCAGAGGTTCTGCCACCCTGGCTCGAGTGAGCTTCATCGATCATGATGGCGAACCGTCTCCCTCGATGTTCATCTCCGATTTCATCAAGTATGAATGGAAACTTTTGCACTGTGGAGATAATGATCTTCTTTCCGCTCTCTATGAACTTCCTGAGATCACCCGAGTGTTCTGCGTGGCCGATTGTCGCGGCCACCTGAGCATACTGTTTGATCGTATCTCGGATCTGTTGGTCAAGGATTCTTCTATCGGTAACCACGATTATCGAATCAAAGATCTCAGCATTGTCTTTCTGAAGGCCGATGAGCTGATGTGAGAGCCAGGCTATTGAATTCGACTTGCCGCTACCCGCAGAGTGTTGAATGAGATAACGTCTCCCCACTGCACTTTCCAGAACGTCGGCAAGGAGTTTGCGAACCACATCGAGCTGATGGTACCTGGGAAAAATCTGGACTCGCCTCTTCTTGCCGGTCTTTTCGTCTTTTTCTTCGACAATCTGGGCATAGTTCTCAAGGATATCCGTCAATCCCGTGGGCGTGAGGATCTTTTTCCAAAGGTAATCTGTCTTGATCCCTTCTGGGTTCGGTGGATTGCCCGCCCCATCATTCCAGCCCTTATTAAAAGGCAGGAACCAGGAGGCTTTTCCTTTGAGGTGCGTACAATAGCGAATTTCATGGTCATCTACGGCGAAGTGCACCACGCACCGACCGAACTCGAATAGCCGTTCACGGGGATCGCGGTCGCGTTTATATTGCTGGACGGCGTCATCGACCGTTTGCTTTGTCAGGCTGTTCTTGAGCTCGAAGGTTGAGATCGGCAGGCCGTTGATGAAAAGACAGAGGTCGAGGGCAAGTTGGGTCTCGTCTCGGCTATACCTAAGCTGACGAGTGACGCTAAAGCAGTTTTGTTCGTAGCGCTCCCTGGCCTTCGGGTTGCCCGGAGAGGGCGTACCGTAGAAGAGGTCAATCTGGTGCGGGCCATGCTTTATACCCTTTCGTAAGACATCGATCACACCACGCTTGCTGATCTCACCTTGGAGCCGGGCGAGGAACTTCTGCCGCGTCGGACCGGAAGCGCCGAGGTCGAGTGCCTCTGCTGAATCAGGCTGAGTGGCCTGCAGAAAAGCGCGGAGCTTCGCCAGATCGACGCAGTACTCGCGGTCAAAATCCTCGGGCGAGCCGCAAGTCCAACCGCTTCCCCCATAAGAGGTGCCGGGCTCGCGTACCGTACCCGCTTGTACGGTCTCCGGGTCACAGGGTCCTCCGGTCAATGCCCGGCAGATCAGCCGCTCGAGGCCGCGCTCGCTGGTGTCGGTCCTCATGATTCGGCCTCATCTAGTTCGGCGTCCCCGGCTTCGTCGGCGCTCTCCGGTAGCACGTCAGCCTCGTCAGGTAATCCCGCCGCCACCTCTCGTACGTCGATTCTGCCGGTGACCACGTCTGCGATCAGGCGGGTGCGGTATTCGCGGAGGAGGGAGATCTCATGCTCGGCAGAGATCGTAGTACAATCGATTGCCGCCGTTCTCTCGATCAAAGATTCAACGATCCGGACCTGCTCCGGAATGGGAGGCACGGGGATCACCGTTCCCCTAAGGTCAGCGAGGCTTAAATTGGCCTGAGCAGACTGCACGGAGCTATCATTCAAGAATCGCTGACAAGCTGGCGACGAGAGGACGAACGCGAGCCAGTCAGACAAGACCGATCCCATAATAGGGGTGATTATTGCAACTGCCTGGTTGCAGTTCGCTGGAAGAGCATCCTCATGAACCAGGGCTACCCGCCCAATGGCCCCGGCTATCGCGACAAGAACATCTCCAGCGCGAAGTCGGGAACGAGCTAGGAGGCAGTCGGTTTCAGCGTCGATATGCGTGCAGAGGTCCGCCAGGAGTCTTCGAGTCTTTGAGATGCATTCTACCTTCACGAATCGGACTCCCTCGTCTGTAAAGCCTCTTCCCAGCGTCGTAGGCGTAGTGCCTTTCGTTATCCGTTTTGAAACAACACCGACCTTTCGTACCTCCCAATGATGCGGCACGTCGCCCAGCCACTCCACGCCGGAGGGTTTGAAGCGGACGTTTGGGTCAAGGCCGCGGCTGACCGCGCGGTGGATGATAGCCTGCTTTTGCTCCTCCAGCAGCTTGATCAGCTTCTGCTTGGCGCGGATGTACAGCCGGATCCGCCGGTCCAAGTGGTCGAGGAAGCGGACGATGGCGGATTGTTCGGCGAGGGGTGGGAGTGGGACAAGTGCGGCCTTGATGGAATCATGCGAGAGGCCATACCGCGTTACCCCGTTTGCCGATAAATGGAATTGATAGGCGACGCCTGGGCTCTGTAGAATGCGCAGTAAATAAGCTCCATTTATCAGCCCCTTGCGAGGTCGAAGTATAGCCAAATGATAGCCGCAAATTAAGTCCTGAGCAGCGTATTCAACCAGCGCTGGCACGCCGATGTCGTTCCACTCCTCCGAGTCCTTTGTGATTAGAACGTCGCCGAGTTTGAGCAGAAAACGCGCAATCTCATCTGGCGTTGCTGTTGCCCTCATAAATGAAATGCGATCGTTGATACGATCATTCTTGTACACATCTATGTAATTACATAGTCGGACAGGTAGTTCGCTATCCTTCAGGTGTTTGTCGACATTGCTCACACGCATCTCGGTCACATATCGCAGGCGCCGTACCTCCCAATGCTCCGGCACATCCCCCAGCCGTGGCACGCCAGAATTCTTATAGGCAAAATATGAGTTGAGATCGTTGATCATGCGGCCTCGCCATTTCCCAGTTGCTTCTCCAAAGCCTGGCGCACTAGCCCCATCACATAAGGCAGTTCATCGAGTTTGGCCAAACCCAGTTCTACATCACCGTTACCCCAGCGGCCGATTCCCTTCACATCCCGGCAAAGGCCCTTAGGATCGACAATGTCGGAGAAGCGTATGTTTAGGGATAGCAGCAACCTTTTAGCCTGCGGAATAACATCAACGAAGTTGGTCTCTGCTTTGTAGGCCACGTAGAGCTTGAGAAATTCCTCAATCACGCCGGGATCCAGTGCGAGAACCTCCTTGCGAAAGACTTCAAATAATTCAAGCATAGGACCAGCGAGCAGATGAGGATGGTCTTCAATAGTAAAGCCTGTGGTAGGAGCTTTGGGCCTGTATGCTTCAAGGACATCAGTAGTCAACTTCGGCGAAGTCCAGACTTCCACTGCCATGCCAGCTAGTCTCTCGGCTCGTGTTTTGATGGCTTTTTCATTCCACTCGTCGAGCTGACCAAGGCCTTGATTGAGCTTGAGCGGGCTCTCCCTAAAGCCGCCTTCCATATCACGTTTTTCGGTAAATGGACGGTCGCTGTACTCCGAGTTGTAGCCGGTAAGAGTGAGGTTGCCAAGGGTGTGCACCCAGGTCGCGTGAATACGCTTCCACTCATCTCCGAGCGCTGACATCCAGGCCGATGAGAGGTTCTCATTCTGTGGAAGGATGTGCTCGATTGTATATTCATCCACCGGCACGCGTTCCTTGCGCTCGTGGTTTTCCAAGCGTCGGAGCCAATAGCTGCGGCTACGGAAGTTGTAGAGATCTCGTGTTTGAATATCGCGTTGGAATTCTTCATCGCTAGGAAAGCGGCGATAGGAAGGTAACAATAGCAGATGGGCTTGGATACTCTCGAAGTATCGGTCTTTTTTGAGCGCCTTCGTGAAGGTGGCGAAGGTCTTGTTTAGAGAGTTCGTGGGAATAGCACAGATAGCACGGCGGAAGACGTACGCCTCCACCAGTCGCACGGCCGTCACAAAGTCCTCTGCAGGAAGAATTTTACGATCGAAGTCATTATACAACTCCAACAGCAAAGGATAAGCTACATCTACCTTCAATTCACGAAGATCCTGGAAGGCGAGCTTTAGGTCTGGGTTGGCCTCCGCGTCCAGTGACATGGCGCAGAAGTAACGGGCATAGGTACGGATATCGGCCACCAGGGCTTCAATCCCTGCCTTGACCATTTCCGGTGACCTGGCAAATGCCTTGAATGCTTCGTAAACCTGCCGCACGTTTGGAATTTCGCCGGTCTTCACTGTCAGATAATGCCGCATAAAACTATCAAAGTGATCTCCATAGGCCTCCTGCCCAAAGTCTACCTCCATGGGGCGCCAGTATTTTTCGTATAGTTCCGTCTGTAACTTTGGATCCAATCCCATCAATATAAAGTTACGGATGAGGTCTGCCTGGGTCAGCTCGCGGCCGGTAGAATTCATGCTCTCGAAGATGAGCTGTGGATTGTCTTGGTCCCGGCTCAGCGAAACGTCCACGACTACGAGCTTAGCGAGCCCTTTACACACCGCCGTCAGGTCGCCCTTGAGCCCGCTGATCCATGATTCGAAGAGGCGGAAATTCTCAGTAATTCGAACGGAGGCGTCTTTTGGAGGTTCGCGGTCACTAACGATCGCGATAAGAGAATCCTTATCTGTCTGAGTTAGGATCAGTTTGTAATGCCGCTCGCCTTCTTCCTCTGCATTGAGCATGTAATAGTGGCGGAGCTTTCGTGGCAAAAAACCATCTACTGGCTCACGATCACCCTCATTAAAATTGTCTATTTCCTTCGCCAAGGCGGCGATCAGGAGCGTTACCGTTGTCAGACGCTGCTGCCCATCAATCACCAATAGGGGTGACTGGCTCGTTACTTGATACAATCCCTTTTCGATATATACGATGGAGCCAATGAAGTGGGCCGACACCGTATCATTTATACCGGTTCTAATGATATCATCCCATAGCTGTCGGCATTCCCGCTCAGTCCAGGAGTATGTGCGTTGAAAAATGGGAATCACAAACTGAGGGGACTTCTTGAGGAAGGCAAGTAGCTTTGCTTCAGTAGCTTTCATTGCTTTCCTCCCCTGATTATCTCGTCCAGCAGTCCGTCCGTCTCTTTCTCCAGCGCCAAGATATCGGCCGTGATCTCCTCGAGGGGTCGAAGTGGTTGAGGTTTGTAAAAGTAGCGGGTAAATGAGACCTCATACCCGATTTTCGTCGCCGACTCGTCTATCCAGGCGTCTTTCGCGTATGGCAGGACCTCCCGGCGGATGAAGGCCTCAATTCCACCGTCCTCCAAGAGTGGCACCTGTTCAGTATCTCTGAGGTCAGTGTCGGGTTCGTACTCGACTACACGGCGTTCACGACCCATGGAGACCTCGAACAAGCCGTGCAATGGGTCAAGCTCGACCTTTGCTGGCCTGTGAATCTTCTTGATAACCGGCGGAGCGGTTTCATCACGTTCGACGCTTTCCTTGAGTGCCTTGATCTCTTTCGGGGCGTAGACACGCTCTGGGTCAATGCCCTTTAAGCGCAACGGACGTTCAACGGTAACTTTCCAATAGCCGAGTGCTTTATTCGGGAAAATCTTCGAATGTTCAGTCTCCCTAAACGCGAGGAAGGTGTCGCAGATTCGAGCAATGTCCTCTTCGTTCAGCTCGCAATTCTTCTTTCCCAGATTCTTCCGCAGCGGTTTGAACCACTGTGTCGCATCGATGAGTTGAACTTTCCCTTGGCGGTGGACCGGTTTTCGGTTGGTGAGAATCCAGATGTATGTGGCAATTCCTGTGTTGTAGAACATGTTAAGCGGCAGCGCAACAATGGCCTCAAGCCAGTCGTTCTCGATAATCCAACGGCGGATGTTGCTTTCCCCTTGGCCTGCGTCTCCTGTGAAGAGCGAGGACCCATTGTGTACTTCAGCTATCCGACTCCCTAGAGGTGTCGAGTGCTTCATCTTTGAGAGCATATTGGCCAGGAACATCATTTGGCCGTCACTTGAGCGGGTCAAGAGAGAGTACTCTGGATCGCCAGTATGCTCGATGATAAAACGAGGATCCTTGATCCCCTCCTTGCCACCCATCCTCTCGAGGTCGCTCTTCCAGCTCTTGCCATAAGGCGGGTTGGACAGCATGAAGTCGAATTCCCGCGAGGGGAAGGCATCGTTGGAGAGAGTCGAATACTCCGGTCCGCCGACGATATTATCTGCCGCTTCACCTTCGCCCTTGAGAAGTAGATCCGCCTTGCAGATCGCATAAGTCTCAGAGTTGATTTCCTGTCCGTAGAGGTGGGTGGCAACTTCCTTGCCATGTTCCTTTGCAAGCTGCTGAAGTGTCTCCTCAGCTACGGTCAGCATTCCTCCGGTGCCGCAGGCCCCATCATAAATAAGGTATGTGCCGGACTCGATCTTGTCGGCAATAGGGAGGAAAATCAATCGGGCCATAAGCCTTACGGCATCACGCGGTGTCCAGTGTTCGCCAGCCTCCTCGTTGTTTTCCTCGTTGAACCGGCGGACCAGCTCCTCGAAGATGGTGCCCATTCCGTGGTTGTCGAGACCAGGATGCTTCACAGAGCCATCGCTGTTGAGAACAGCCTGCGGGCTCAGGTTGATTGAAGGATCGAGGAGTTTTTCAATCAAGGTACCGAGGGCATCAGCCTTGGAGAGTCGTGGAATTTGGTTGCGAAACTCAAATTTGTCGAGAATATCCTGGACGTTGGACGAAAAGCCGTCAAGATATGCTTCGAAGTCAGCCTTGAGCTGTTGCTGGCTCGCCCGCGCCCGAAGATCACGCAGCGTGAATTTAGAGGCATTATAAAAGCCCTGGCCAGCAGCTTTGCAGAGGGCTGCATCTTGATGTACGATTCCAGCCTTGTCGAGCGATACGTTCATATCAAGGACCGCTTGTTTAGTGGGTTCGAGGACTGCGTCAAGCCGTCTGAGTACAGTCATTGGCAGGATTACATCCCGGTACTTGCCACGCACGTAGAGGTCCCGGAGGATGTCGTCTGCGATACCCCAGATGAAGTTAGCGATCCAGTTAAGTTGGGGCTGTTCCATCAATCACCTCATGTATCCAATGATCTCAAGTAACGCAGGCCCGATATTATGGATAACCCAGGGTGCATCTTTTTCCCATCTTAGTTATTTTAGTTGAGGGCCCGGTAGGATGTCAATCTACTGAATGATAAAATCACGCTATGAATACGGTCGAGGCCAGCGGAAACCCGGCCTCCACTCTGCTCAATATTGGCAAAAAATCTCTCTTATTTCAATTTTAAGTCACTATTTCTAAGTTGAAAAAGGCCATTTGTGGCCAGACCATGGCCAAACCCTTATTTTTTCCCTGTACCCTTGAAAAACAGGACCCTAGGAGGCCCGCAGAGCGGTTTTCTTGTAGGTATCAAGAAAAATTTCCTTAGAGGGATTTGACCCGAACCGAGCTTCCAGAAGACCCCCACTCACCAGATTCAACATAATTAGGACGGCAATATACACTTATTTTTGAGGATATTCATCTTCATGCGCTTCTGTTTTAACTGGATTAACAAAGAAACCAGTTTCTTTCTGAACAGATTCCATTAGAGCTTGATCTTTTTCTGTCCAATCAGGTTTATAAAGATAGTATAAATCAAATGAATGTCCAATCCCCGGTTTATATTGTTCCGTAGCAATCCCTATAACCGTTTTTATGTTTTTGTTCAGTCCCCTTGCGATAAGACAACGTGTACCTAACTCAGCAACTCTATATTCCCTTTCAATTGTATGAGGGATTGCAAGTAAAACATATAATATTCTAGAAGGGGAAGCTAACATTCTCGCTCTCAGTTTGTTTTGAGAAGACAGATGGATGAACTCGACAAAGGATTTCCCCAATATTCTCCGGTTAAATCGATTTTCTCGTGCCATAATGCGAAGTATTATTTCTCCTTTGTTTGGATCGTTACTAAATTCTAAAGTGCCTTTCAAAACATCTCGGCTTATGTCATTGATAACGGCATCCCATGAATAACTAATCCTATCCGCCTCTTTTTTTCTCTTATATTCAGGTTTCTTTTTAATTGCATCCCATATCCCTGTATCAATAAAGATCGTATCGACATTTTTTGGGAGTTTTCTTCCATACTGAAGATATAAGGCCAGGAAATCTTCTTCTCCAGCCAAAAAAGGCGTTTCTCTCCCGGCTAAATAAAACCGTTCTTTTTCAGATAAATACTCAATTAAGTCTGTTATGGTATCAAGCTCTTTAAGAATGATGCCAAATGATATCTCATCGAGAACATGCACAAAGCCTTTCCCGAAATCTCCGAAAAATATAGGTACTTTGTCTTTACCTCCTAAGGCAACCACCACTCGATTAATTCTCTGATCTTGGCCAGGCGGAAGATTAAGCCCAAGACTTCCGTCGCTCTTAACAACCTGAGGTGCAGATTTAAGCCATCGTTCGGCTCCATAAATTTGGTTCGCAGATTCCTCTACTGTTCTTCGATTCCAACGTTTCCAATCCGTCTCAACATCGCTACTTTCCGTTACTTTAATTTCCTTTACGCTGAAAATGATAATGTCTGGCTCGCAAACGACGAGAATGTCGCAGAGCTCTTTATTGTCTTTTCCAAGCGGATTCGCATAGCTCCAAAGAGACAGGAATGTCTTTCTACAAACTGTATAAACAAACTCTTCCGCTTTGTTTTTCATACTATCCATCTTAACTTTGTATTTATTTTAATAATAGTAGTGGCTTCTTTCTATTTCAATAATATTTTATAGAGTGAATCTCGGGAAAACCCCACCTCCGCCCGCCTCCCTATTCTCCCTGTCTTAAAAGACAAATATTTATTCTTATTCTTCTTTTTTTACAAAATCATATTTTCCTATTCTTAATAAAGCTATAATTAGTAAAAGCATAATATCAACACTGTATTCTTGAAAATATAAAAGAGAATGAGCAATTCTGTGCCTCAAGTTTAGCCCCGCCTTCTCTACCAATAAATATTTGAAGAATAACAAGTCATCCTCATCAAATAATTCTATAATTTTTTCTTCGTATAAAAGTCGATGGAGATCTTTTTCCCTTATTATTGGTCTTCTTTTCTTATCTCTGGTTTGGAAGAAAGTAGCCACTCCCGAAAATTCACACATATCCCTTAATAAACCTTCTATTTTCAGAGTCAAAGAGTCAATTGACAACACCAAATTAGGAGGTTCACTTGGATTTAGAAAGAAATAATGCAATGTGTTGAAAAAATTGAGTATTGAAGGGGCTATCAAATTCAACCAGTTGTATTGAATTTCTTCATTGCCGACTTTTCTTTTCAAATTCTTGCCAAACCAAGATTTTTCTCTAAAAAATTCTAAAAGCTTTTCTCTAGATAATTTTTTCTCATTCACGGCTTGAAAGAAGATTTCTCTAATCATAAATATTCTGTTGAATCGAATTTCCCACTCATACATTTCCAATATTCTTCTGTAACGCTTTTCATCTTGTTCGGTAAAATGTTGAGCCGTGTGCCCCCTCTGATCCATTACAACTTCAGGGATAAATTGGAAAATAACCGTATCCTTTCCGACTTCATTAGCATACTTTTCCATGTCTTTATACTTTGGAAGGAGATCCTTTGAAAGCATTAGAAGCTCTATAATTCCTTTTGCTTGTTCCCTGTTTACTATCTCAGATGCAATCTTCTTACATTTTTTAATATGGTCAGTAAGATCTATCTTTTTTTCAATTTTAGCAAGTTCCATTGAATCTTTCAATTCAAGATATCTCTTTTCAAGTTCTTGTATTTTCTTTGAATCCTTTAATTTCTTATAGTTTTCAAGAGCTTGTTGGCAAAAAGAAATTGCGGCCAAATTCTTTCCATCCTCGGCCTTATCCATCAAGTTTTCATATGCTTCCGCAATCCTTTTTCTCCAGTCTTTGGATTTCTGATTGAGACACATGTCAATTTTTTCGCCCAATTCAAGCAACTTTATTGCCCCATGGATATTGCCCCTCTCCACATCCAACTTTGACAGTTCCCAGCAGATGTTTTCAATTCCAAAAAAATCACTGTTCGAAAACATCTTTTTTTCGCTTAGCATTAAATCAATCAGATTGAATCTCAACGCAAACGTGGAACTGCTTTTAATATTGAACGTTTTAATTAACCTGATTATCTCGGATTTAATGTCGGCCAGTCTGTATTTTACGTGGCATCCGATAAAGAAAGCATTTCTGAGCGCATTTATCACATCTAATCCATAATTTCCTTCTGGTTTGTCAAGGTCTTTTTTCTCATAAATTTTGATAAGCTTAAGATAAGAATCTATGGCCACTTCTGCATATGTCGAATGTTTTTTCGGACTTAGCCAAAGGAGGTGAGAGTATCGAGCCTTGGTTAAAGGACTACGCGTGACACTCAATCTTTCAATTAAGTACGCGTATGTTCTTTCGTCAAATCTACTCAAATTAGGATACTCGATAACTTCTCCCTTCGCATTGGTTGCGGTAAATTTTGGTGATAAATCATTATCACTTATTACAAAATTGAAAAAGTCTATTTCCCATTGTGCTTTTTCTACTTCATCCGTTTTATTCTCTTGGTGCTTTAGATCTCTCAACCTTTTGAACAATTCGGCTATCTGATGAGCATATTCATAATTTATTGCATTTTCTTCCAAATTCTCATAAATGGATTCAAAATCATCAAGGTTTCCCATGATATCTCCCCTAAGCAAACATTTTCACAAACATTATTTCAAATTAAAATTATAACATTAATTTAATTAAGATAATGGCCTAGAATTGTCAAAGGCTATTGTATTCATCATTAAAGTTTCTCAAATATGCTATAATATAAAAACTTCTCTCTTGGGCCGACTGGAGAGAGCTCCCACCTATGTGGTTCCCATCATCAACCTTCTTTTGATGGCACATTAGCATCTTAGCTTAGACTATTCTTATGGTATAATACCCTTGAAATTTTATTTGGAGGGTATTTATATGTCTAACAATGAACAACAAAAGACATCCGAAGAAGGACCAAAAAAGATCGAGATTATGGCTACAGAAGAGGCTAGGAAGGGAGTGTTTGCTAATCATGCCATTGTTTACCATAGACCTGAAGAGTTTATGATTGACTTCGTTCTGTTAAGCCCACCAGAGGGGAAGGCAAACCTGAATGCTCGAGTGATATTGACCCCAAGTCATTTCAAGAGGCTTGTTAATGCAATGAATGCGAATCTAACGAAGTACGAAGAGAAGTTTGGCAAGGTTCCTGAATCAGTTGAAGAACGCAAGGGCCACAAGCGTGTGAGCTGAGGAATTACTCGATGCTTCAGTTTAAGTTCAATCTCCTTACCTTTTTGCTCGGCATCGCATCCGGGGTGATTGGGCAATGGCTTTATAATAAATTGTTTGAAAAGAAACCGCCTGAGCCTATCTTTGCATTAATCCCGGGTGAAGCCGGAAGGATCAATGTTACCTCAAGACTTGGACCTGATTATGAATTCACTTTTTCATCCCCTCAAGGAACATTCACTTATACTAGACCTCAGACAGACACGACAGATACAGCTAACCTAGACTAGGGAAATTAAACGACCCATGTTCCCATCAACCCCCCCTTTTGCTTACAACAGCCGGCACTCCACCGTGTCACGTACCGTGTCACCATTTTGCACAATTCCATGCAGACAATACGGACAGTTGGAACAATACGATACCTCTATATTTTTCGAAACTGATTGATTTTTCAGTAAGTTGCTGCCAAATAAGGGATTCAGGAAAAATCCCTAAATTCTGTCCTGGAGAATTTTAAGTGCCTTGCGTCTAACAGAACATAAAGACTTTTCCTCTTTGAATTAAGTCGGAGTAAAAACACCGATATATCGGTACATCGTTCGTTGAAAACGGGAAATTACCCCCATTTTTTTGACAAAAATGGGATGAAATCTGAAAATTGCGAAAATCTAAATCGTTGATATGAAATAAATTATGCAAGTTTACATAATGTATATTATCAATCACAAATATCTCATTCGAGAAAAAGGAAAGCTTTTCTCGTCTATTTCAATGAAATGCTTTTTAAATTAAAAATGATTGATTTTACTCTAAAAAACTATTTGATGTTGTACTCTAAATTGAGTACAATTGTACTCAAATTGGAGTATCTTATGTTAGAAGCTTTATATATTACAAAATCAAAAATCAGACAGGACTTGCTTGCTCTTTTTTTTACAAATCCAAAAAAAAAGTATTATCTAAGGGAACTCCAGCGATTGCTGTGCTTTTCTGCGGGTAGCATACGAAGAGAACTTTTAAGATTTCAAAAGGATAATCTATTTCATACCGAGAATGTTGGAAATTTAGTCTATTATTCCTTGAACATGAGGCATCCCCTATTTGATGATCTTAAAAATATTATTTCTAAAACAGTAGGAGTCGAGGGAAGCCTTAGAAATATATTATCATCAATCGAACAAATAAAAGTAGCTTTTGTATATGGGTCCTTTGCTTCGAAACGCCAGAAAGAAACCAGCGATATAGATTTAATGATCATAGGAAATCCTGATATATCTAATTTAAATGAAAAAATTGCAAGATTAGAAAAAAGGTTAAAAAGAGATATAAACACAACTATCTATTCTTTCGAAGAATACAAAGCTAAGAAAGAGTCCCAAAGCGGTTTTATCTTCGATTTGCTAAAAAATCCGAAAATAATGTTAATCGGCAAAGAAGATGATTTATAAGGAATCAAAAGAGAATCTTCTAAAAGAGGATTTAATAAAAAAATGTCCTGTAGATTATAAAGCTGTAATGAATCTAATAAATCGAGCTTTTACTGATTTAGAAACAGCAAAGAGGAATTTAGACGACGACGAAGAATGTGCCTACAATTATGCTTATAACGCCATGTTACGTTCTGGACTAGCATTAATGTTTAGTGAGGGCTTTAGGCCTGAAATCAAAGATAAACATTTAACTATCGTAAGATTTGTAAATTCAGTTTTAGGAGATGAATTTAAAATACTTATTAATAATTATGATTACATGAGAAGAAAGAGGAATCGTTTCATTTATGAACCTGATATACCCTGTTCAAAGAAAGAAGCTGAAGATGCTTTGACGACGGCTAAAGAATTGGTTGATATAATCTATAAATTGATAACGAAGAATAATCCACAGCTCGAATTTGATTTTTGACCTGTTAAAACCTTAAAAATTATAATTTTTTAATTTAGACAGTTATTTAAACATTGTGTCCCAATTACACTGCCCTAAATTAGCCAATTATTAGCCCTTTCTTAGTCCATTTAGCCCATTTTTAGCCCTTTGCTTCAATGGTACTGGATTTGATTTCAGCGTGGATAGGATATCGAGTAGCCTGAGCATCTTTTCCAGAGAATTTCTCAAGAATCCCGTCTGTTTAACAAAGGAATCTAATTCGTGGCTTGTTAATTGAAACATCAGACCTCACTCAATTCATTCACTGTCTTGGGCACCATTAAACTCCATCTTTTCTCCAAATAATTTCCTTTGGGCTTACTTTTAACAAGCAAAATTCTAGATTCAGGACGCTTTTTTTCCAGTTCTTTGAGAATTGTCTCACTCACATGCCATCGTTTTTGATTTTTCTCAAGTAGCCAACCGAGCCTCATGCTTATTGATGTCAATGGATAATAGTTCAGCATATCCATCAACTTATCTAAATCTACCCAAGAGAATCCTTCTATTGACTTAAGAAACTCGCTTACTCCCAAAAAGCGATCAGGAGACATCAATCCCTCAAGTAATATACGTTCCCGAGAAAAATGACTGACCCGAACATCATCGATCACAGAAGATGCAATGCCAAAAGATAGATCCGCGCGATAAAATTTATATTGGGCGTTATTATATTTAAAAGGTTTCATCACCCGAGGAACCGACTTTGGCACTGCGACTTGAAACAAATTCGACTCGCTATAGGAAACCCCATAGCATTTCATTGCAGTGTGATATCCTATAACGCCTTGCGGGTGAGTATATCCTGCGATAATAATGGGATTTATTTCAAGCTTCTCATCGAGCCACTCATCTGGCCGTTTTAGATAATAAATCCCCTTCTTGATAGCCACAGCTTTCCCGCTTTTCAATAGCCATTGAATAGCGGTAGTAGCCCTGACCTCGTCTCCAAGAAAGGAAGCAATCTCTTTCCAGCGGACAACCCGCTTATATTGAAATTTCTTGAGTACTTTTTCCGTAGTGTTTGGCATGGTTTCTCTTTATGCACTTATTATAAGCTAATCGCATTATGATTTCAACATAATGAGAAATTTCTATAAATGCCTTTTATATAAGGTTATTACCTGATAAAAATAACAATTCAAGAATTTAACTTGTAATCAATGGACCAATCTCTGTCATATTTCTATAACATCGCTTTGCTCTGTGCTTGCTCATCAGCTCAAGAAAAAGCAGAGAACTTAGCTAAGTCAATAAGCAAATTTTTAATTGGCTAAATGTTCATTAGTTTTAATAAAGCTTTTTTCTCTAATTGTCGTCATTATGGCGCCTTTGTGGCGTCTTTGGCTTCTTTATGGCATCTTAGCACATACTCTGTCCCTTTGCCTGTTATGCCGATCTGTTCGAAAATTCCCTTAGAAACCAAAACGGACAGATCACGAGAGGTCCTCTAAGCTCAAACCAAGAGGGAGGCCGCCCGGACTCCAGACAATCAATTCATCATCGTAAATTCGGACTTCGACATTTGAGGGGATGGTGTAATCCCGGTGACAGACAGCGTTTATCACAGCCTCCCGCAGAGCATCGAGAGGATAATCCCAGATTTGTTCGCGGGCAGGCTTTCCAGTCATGACAAATCTGACATTGATATTTTTTCTGATAAAGTCCATCGCTTCTTCGATTTGTTCGATGATTGTGCCTTCGATCCTCCGGTCATCAATAACGATGGTCTTTTCCTTGAATCTTCCGCAATGGATGGCAGCCTGTGAGAGAAAGCGCTCGTCTGAATGCCTTTAATCAAGCCTTTATCTGAAACACCGACAAGGATGAGCCCTCCCTTTGTGTTGGCAAAGGTGCCGGCAGTTTCCACGTTTTCCCTGTCAAAATTCTCTTTGAATTCGAGGGTTTCGGATTCCCCTCTTTCTTTAAGAAAGCATTGCAGTGACATAACCTTTATCCATCACCAGGAGTACCTCCCATGTATGAGAAAATTAATGGATGTCTTTCGTTTATAAAAAATGAGTGAATAGAAATTTGACAAATCCTCCAATTGTGGTATATATTTACAACATGGTAAATAATAACCACAAGGAGGCGATAATATGGTGACTTTTGGAGAGTTTATTAGGGACTTAAGGATAGAGAAAGGCTTCACATTAAGAGAATTTTGCCGCTTGGCAAAACTTGATCCAAGTAATTGGAGCAAGATTGAAAGAGGCTTTGGGCCTGCACCGAAGAGCAAGGTTGTTCTTCAGGGGATTGCGGAAATATTAAAAATTGAAGAAGGATCAGAGGAATACAATACTCTCTTTGATTTAGCAGCCATAAGCCATATTCCTACTGGTCTATTGTTGGATGAAGAGGTCTTAGCAAAATTGCCTGTGTTTTTCCGAACAATTCGTGGAGAGAAACCAAGCCGTAAAGAGCTCGAAGAGCTTATAAGAATTATGAAAGAAGAGTAGATGTCAAGGTCAAGAGAACGGCGAATTTTTCTTGAGCCACCGAGATTAAAATGGGAATTTATTCGTCAAAAAGCTGAGGAGTTCAGGAGAAGCTATGTCAATCCCATTGATTTGGTTCCTATCCCAATTATTGAAATTGTTGAATTGAAGCTCAGGATTCACCCAATTCCTAAAGCCGGACTCAAAAGAAGTATCGATATCGACGGTTTTTTAACGAATGATTTAAAGAATATTTGTATAGATCTGGATGTTTATGAGGACGAAAGACAAATCAGTCGATTGCGTTTTACCTATGCCCATGAAATTGGCCACCTAATCCTCCATGAGAATGAAATTAGACAATGTGACTTCCGGACACCAGAAGATTGGATTCATTTTCATGAAGATTTCCTTGAGGATGATCTAAATTGGTTTGAACAACAAGCTTATGAGTTTGCAGGTCGTTTATTAGTTCCTAAAGAAGAGCTCATTAGAGAGATTAAAAAGCATCAGAAGAAAATAGATGAATATAGGTCCATAATGGCAGAAGGGGAAGAAGAACTTATTTAGGCAATATCAAGATTAGTATGTGATAGATTCAAGGTTTCTTGGGTAGTCATTCAAAAAAGAATTCGAAAAGAGAATGTAAGTTTATAGACAAAAGATAGAGGAAAGTCATGCCTCTCATCCAAGAAATAAAATCCACGCAAATGAAGAGGCTCATATGTTACGCTCTTTCTTGAGAACCTTGCGAATCATATCAACACTCAGCCCACGATTTTCATCTCCAGGATTCTGTCCACCCGGAAATTTCTCCGCTCCTTCCTTGAGTGGCAGTAGGCCTCAAGACCTAGGAACGGCCTTCCCTCATAGGAAAGCTCTCCCACATATAAAGGCTCGATGACCCGCCTCGACTTTTCATCATTTCTTTTCAGGTAGACAATCTCCAGCCGCTGTTTTTGGTCTATGGCCCTCCGCAGGAAATCCATTTTTTCCTGCAGTGGCATCTTTTCCTCCGAGATTTTGTACTGGTATTTGGTGAGAAAGTCCACCACTCTCCAGTCCATGAAAATATGCTTCTTCTGGATGGGCTGCCGCAGGACGATCCCTTCCAGTGTTGTGCATCGGCTCAGTGCCACATAGACCTGTCCCGGGGAGAAGGTCCCTCTCTGGATATCCAGGATTATCCTCTGGAACGTTTTGCCCTGGCTCTTGTGGATGGTAACGGCCCAGGCCAGCCGTAGCGGAAACTGGGTGAAAGAGCCTATTGTTTGGGTTTCGATACTGTTTGATCCCTCGTCGTAGCGATACTCGAAGATCTCCCAGGTGAAAGGTTCCACCTCAACCAGGCTTCCGTCCGCAAGCTCCATGATGATGATTTCGGGAGAGCTGCCTTTTGCCCCCAGGATTTCTTCCACCCTTCCTACGCTGCCGTTGACCCATCTTCCGTAGGGGTCGTTGTTCAGCAGCATGACCTGGGCGCCAACCTTCAGGGAGATCACCAACTGGGCGGGCAGGTTCTTCTGCTCGAAATTTCCCCTGATTATCCCTTCGATGTGCCAGGCCGGACCTTCGATCTTTTGAAGCTTTTCGCTGTTGATCCTGTCGGCCAGTTGGTTGAGGGTGGTGAGGGAAATGTGGAATTCATCCCCTGCCGGCTCGAAATCGGGGTCATGCCGGGTGTTCAGGACTTCGAGCATCTCTTCGCTGATGGCGCTGTTGCGGATGGCGTTTAGAATCTTTATGAACCGCTCGTCTTTTTGCCTGTAGATCTTCACCAGCTCGATGAACTCCATGGGAAGATCTTCAAAGGAATGGGCCGAGAAGAAATAGCCTGTTTTGTAGCTGGTTTTAAAAATCTCTCTTTCCTTTCCCTTGATGACGGGCGGGAGCTGGTAGAGGTCCCCAATAAAGACCATCTGCTTGCCTCCAAAGGGAAGCCCTTCCTGGACGCAGTTGAGCCGGAGAAACCGGTCCACGCAGTCCAGGAGGTCTGCCCTGACCATGGAGATTTCGTCTATGACTATGGAATCGGCCGCCTGGTAGATATTTTTTTTCCGTTTCTTTACGATTTTTTTCACCTTGTCCAAGGTCACATCGGGCTTGAATTTGAAGAAGGAATGGATGGTCTGCCCCCTGACATTCAGGGCCGCCACCCCGGTAGGAGCCAGCACGACCACCTTCTTATTGGTGTTCTTGCGAAAGTATTCAAGAAAGGTGGATTTTCCGGTGCCGGCCTTTCCGGTGATGAAGACGTTTTTCGAAGTGTCCTGGAGGAGGTCAAGGGCCTTCCGGAATTCCTTGTTGATTTCAATCTTTAAGTAAGGAGTGGCTCTTTCTTTAATCCTTGCGGCGGGTGTTTTGCTGGAGGATGCTGCCCAATGCGGTTTCTTTCCTGTCTTTTTTCGGCAGCGGAGCTTCTTCTTGTTGCTCAATGCTTCCTCCGGGTTTCTACCTGAACTTTCAGATTATAAAATTATACCAGAAAACGCGGCTGTTATTTTTCTCAATCAGACTAGAAATAATTCAGGTTATTTGCCAAACTTTATATTTGCGGTCTTTGCAGATATCTCGAGCAATTTTTTGCATCTTGACAATAATCTCGATCTTTTTATCAAAAGGAAGTTTTGCCAGCTCTCGACGCCGGGCCAGCTTCGCTCTTGAAATTCTCTGAATATCTTTATCTTTCATAGTATCGGCTTTTGAAATTCAAAAATTTATCATACAAATCGAATTTTTTCAAAATTCTTTCTAAATAATTCTTATCAATTCTTGCCTCATCCAATATTTTTATCACTCTTTCTCTGTCTTTTGGTCGGTCGGCCTGAAGGGCTATAGCTAGCAAATGCTCCACTTTTAAAATTCTTGTTTTTACTCTTCTATATTTTGACTGGCTTGCCTTTTCAACGGCTTCTTTAACAAGTTCATTATAGACGGGAATAAACTGAACAGGTATTCCTTCAATTATTATCATTTCCTTTTGGGGTTTATAGCCTTTATTTTTTAAATATTCATAAATCGGAGACAGCATGTCCAATCTTTCTTTCGCCGGGATAAAAAAAATATCAAGGTCAAAGGTAAGAATAGGTTCAACATAGTAGGTGAGGGCGATTCCGCCTCCGATAGCATAGGCTTTGATTAATCCGGCTTTTTGAATCTCATTGATTATTTTTATTGCGCTTTCCATAAGAAAGTAGCCTCGAGCTCGGAATCTATGTCGCTAACTTCCCTAAAAATATATAGTTAAGCGGTGATTCGTGTCAATTAGTATTGGACAAATAGATTATTTTTTGCCGTATTCACCGTTCATTGGCCCCTTTTTCGCTAGATATCATTGTAATACTAACTGTGAATCGTCCCCTTTTAATCTTGACGTAGGTTTATTCTGTGATTATTCTGATATATTAAAATCGGATTTATGAAGGAAGAATTAAAAAATCGTCCTTAGTTATATAAGCTATGCTGAAGGAGACCGTCAATGAGAAGGTGGAATGGATGGGGAAGTGAGAAAATTGATTTTCCGGTGACTGGTGGGGCAAAAGCTTATCTTGCCGATGTCATGGGATCGGCTAAGCCTGGGCCTTCTGCCAGGTTCGAAAATGTTTTGAGGCGAGTAAAGCGTTCGCACCTGGAGGCGCATCCACTTATAAGCGATGACTTTGCTCTGAGGCTTCGCCATTCCTGCGGACAATCTCTTCCTGACTGGATTGCCCTTCGCTTCGGCACAGTCGAGCGATTTCCTGATGGAGTCACTCAGCCGGCTTCTGAACAGGAAGTCAAAGAACTCATTGCTTTTGCCCGGAAAACAGGCACCAAGCTCATTCCTTACGGCGGGGGAACAAGCGTTGTCGGGCACATCAACCCGCTGCCTGACAGCTGCCCTATTCTGACCGTTGACATGAGCAAGATGTTCAGGATGACTCAACTGGATGAAGAAAGCCATCTGGCCACTTTCGATGCTGGAGTCACAGGCCCGCATCTTGAAGCACAGTTGCGGGCCAGAGGCTTTACCATGGGGCATTTCCCGCAGTCGTTCGAATACTCAACCCTGGGTGGTTGGATTGCGACTCGCTCCAGCGGACAACAGTCTCTTTATTATGGCCGAATCGAGGATATGTTTGCTGGAGGAAGAGTTGTCACTCCCCAAGGGACACTCGACCTTCCTCCTTTCCCTGCCAGCGCTGCCGGTCCTGATTTGCGGCAGGTTGTGCTCGGCTCTGAGGGACGCATAGGAATCGTCACCCAGGCGACCATGCGCGTGGCCCGTCTGGCTGAGCGGGAGAGGTTTCACGCTGTCTTCTTTCCTGACTGGAAGAGCGGGATGGCTGCTGTGCAGGAAATTGTGCGCACTTCCCTGCCCCTTTCCATGCTTCGCCTTCACGACGCTACGGAAACCAAGACAACTTTAGTCCTTGCTGGCCGCCCAAGGATTGTTCGCCTCCTCGAGCGGCTTCTCCAGGCGCGGGGCCTGGGAGATGAGAAATGCCTTCTGTTTTTTGCCATCACAGGAAAGCATGAAATTTTCTGGAGGACCGGGCGTCTGGCCCTGGAGATTGCCCGCTCACATGGAGCTGTCCATGTCGGCCGCAGGATGGGAAGCGAATGGACGAAGAACCGGTTTCGGACCCCTTACCTACGCAACTCGCTCTGGGACCTTGGCTATGCGGTCGACACTCTGGAATCAGCCTTTGTCTGGAAGAATGTGCCTTCAGCCGCTCGTTCTATCCTGAAAGCTTTGCGCAGCGGGCTTGAAGATGCGGGCGAGAGAGTTTTAGCTTTCGCTCATGTTTCTCACGTCTATAAAACAGGCGCAAGTCTGTACTTTACTTATCTTTTCCGCATAGCTAAAGATGCGGATGAGACATTTGGGCGCTGGAAAAAACTCAAGGACGGCGCAAGCAGGGCGATTATATCCCACGGGGGAACGATCAGCCATCAGCATGGGGTCGGTGTCGACCATCTCCCCTATCTTGAGGCTGAAAAGGGGAAGCTTGGAATGCATGCTCTGTCAAAGCTTGTCAAAACATTCGACCCGGATGGTATTATGAACCCCGGAAAACTGATTGACGAGAGGAAGATAAAGTGATGGCCAAGGAATATCGCTCGGCCTGGGCTCCTGGGTGGCGAAAGGAAGCATGGAAGAGGCTTGATGAGCACTGGGACCTAATTGTCATCGGCGGCGGAATAACCGGCGCCGGCATTCTTGCAGCAGCAGCACGAAGCGGCTTGCGCGTGCTCCTGCTTGAAAAAGGAGACTTCGGCTCTGGCACTTCCAGCCGCTCTTCGAAGATGATTCATGGAGGGCTGCGCTACCTGAAGCAGATGCAGATTAAGCTCACACGGGAGAGCGTCCATGAGCGCCAATATCTGCTCCATGCAGCTCCTGGCCTGGTCGAGCCTCTTGGCTTTATCTATCCTGTTTACAAGAGCGACAAGCTTAGCCCGTGGCTGGTGCGCATAGGGCTGGGCGTCTATACGCGTCTGTCCCCTGATGCAGGAGGATACCAGCGGCTCAATGAACTCGATATCAGCTTGATGGCGCCAGGGTTGAGAGTGCATGATTTAGGCCGGGGCTTCCATTACACGGACGCCCAGACAGATGACGCACGCCTCGTCCTTCGCCTGCTTCATGACGGGCTCGCCGCTTCTGAGGGTCGGGCCGTTGCCCTCAATTACTGCTCTGCCACCGCCCTGATCAAGGAAGGCGATAAAGTGACAGGAGTTCGGATAAAAGATGAAGTCGCAGAAGAACCAGCCGATGTCTTCGGTAATCTTGTCATCAACTCCACAGGCGCTTGGGCAGATGAGCTGCGAAAAAAAGTCGGTGGAAAATCGCGCCTGCGTCCTCTTCGCGGCAGCCATCTTTTCTTCAAGCTTGAAAGATTTCCTGTTTATCAGGCAGTCGCCTTCAGCCATCCTGACGACGGCCGGCCTGTCTTTGTCTATCCCTGGGAAGGCGTGACTCTGGCAGGCACAACAGACGTGGACCACAGGTTTCCGCTGAGCGATGAGCCGAGGATTTCTGTCAAGGAGGCAGAGTATCTGCTGCGGGCTGTCCAGGCCGCTTTCCCTGATCTCGAGCTCAAAAAGCAAGATGTCATCAGCACTCAAGCCGGAGTGCGGCCTGTGATATCCACAGGCAAAAAAGTCCCTTCTGCAGAAAGCAGAGACTATGCTGTCTGGATTGAGCACGGATTGCTGACTGTAACCGGAGGCAAGCTCACGACTTTCAGGGTGAGCGCTATTGACGCATTGAAGGAAGCTCACAAGCTGGACAGACGGATTCCTGAGCCGGCAGGCGATGTCCAGGTCTTTGATGCTGTCAAGGCTTCAAGCGAGGCTCGAGTCTTTGATTCGATCAACCCGGGCATTTCGCTTCCAGGGGTTTATTCCTCTTTATCCCGTCGTATAAGCGGCCGCTACGGCGCTGCTGCGGCCAGGATTGCTTCTTTACAACCTGAGCTTCTGAAAAACATCGAAGGAACTCCCTACCTCTGGGCTGAATTAGCCTGGTCCGCAGAAAACGAGGCAGTTTGCCATCTCGACGACCTGCTTTTAAGGCGTTTTCGGTTGGGAATCATCTTGCCTGATGGCGGGCAGAGCATTTTTCCAAGGCTAAAAAATATTGTCCAGGATAAGCTGGCCTGGAACAATAACCGCTGGAGGCGAGAAGTCGAACGCTACCTGCGCATCCGGGAAATCGCTCACGGGATACCGAAAGATTGGAAGGAAAGCTCAAAATCAAAGACGAAGAAACGAGGCAAATAAAAGAAAAACATAATAATAAAAACAAAACTAAAGCAACAGTTGGAGCCTGATTTTTGTGTATCATAGAAAAGAGCGTGGAAAAAAGACAGCTTCTTTTTTCATAGAAAAGGGGACTGTCCGCTTTTAAAGAGAGATAATCCATGAATAAGCAAACTCTTATCATCGTCAATCCCCATGCGGCAGGCGGCCGCGGCCAGGAAATATTCCAGAAGATTGAGTGCAAGCTACAAAAAGCTTTTGGCGAGCTCATGGTTGCTGTCACCCAGAAGCCGGATGAGGTGGCTGAGCACCTCGACGCCGCAGCAAAGGCTGATATCAAACGCCTTATCGCCATCGGAGGTGACGGCACAAATCATGTTGTGCTCAATGCATTGGCTAAGCGCCCTGAGCTGAAGATTGTCTTTGGCAGCGTTCCTGCTGGCACTGGACATGATTTTTCCCGCCTGCTTGGCGTTCCATCAGAACCAGAGCTGGCAGTTGACTGGCTGGCCGATGCTAAGCCTTCAGCCTGTGACTTAGGGAAAATTGAATACCTTGACATGAAATCTGGCGGAAAACCTTCGATGCGCATCTTTCACAATATAGCCAGCGCTGGAGTCAGCGGCGAGGTCGATTCCCGGGTCAACAGGGCGCGGCGCCGCACTTCCCTGACTTTCCTTAAGGCGACCATCGCTACCCTGCTTAAATACAGGCCTCAGCGCATTTCTGTCCGCTGCGACGGGAAAGAGTTCTATTCAGGAAAAAGCTATCTGCTCGCTGTTGCCAACGGCCAGTATTTCGGACGCGGGATGTGGATTGCGCCTTATGCTGTTATCGACGACGGATTGTTTGATGTGGTGCTGGTCGAAGGCATGCCGAGGCGGCGCATTCTCCTTGCGCTCGGGACTGTCTTCAGCGGAAAGCATATCATTCGAGATGATGTCCACTGCACGCGTGCCGCTTCTGTCGAAGTCCACTCAGAGGACGGACCCTTGGGCCTTGACCTTGACGGCGAACAAGGACTTGGCCAGGACCTACGCTTCACAATCCTCCGCTCAGCAGTGAACATCCTCCGCTCCCAAACCTGAACCAGTGCTTTATTCTTTTCTTTGCGTAAGTTAACTTTCTAAATTTAGCAAAGGCTTAAGAAATAGCGAGATGGATACAGCTAAGCCTTAAAAGGCTATCATTCTACCCCCCTAATGGGATTTTTCTCCCCTTGGGGAGTTATGAAACCTAAACAAAATTCACCCCTTAAATCATTCTTGCAGGCGATTTACTCTTGATACAAGTTATTTCAATATATTACCGATTTTTTTCTAGGAGTGCGACGTTTGAGGTCTAACTTTCAAGAACATACGGTCCCGGTTGAAAAGACGGGCGAAGAAGACAAGACAAAAGAGCAGCTCATAACGCAGCTTCAGCAACTGCGAAAAAAAGTTGTTGACTTGGAAAAATCGAAAGCTAGACAAGAGCAAGTTGAGAAGAAATTAAGGGAGTCAGAGGAAGAACTCAGGAGTATCTTTGAGAATGCCAAGGATTGTCTGATATTTCTCGACAGGTATGGCAGAATCCGCAGGGTCAACGAGAAAACTGCCCAGGTCTATGGGGGGACAAAAGACGAAGTCCTGGGAAAGTATTTCTTCAAGCTCGGGGTATTCCATCCCAAGACATTACTGCTGATACGGAAAGCTTTCAAACAGGCTCTCCAAAAGAACAAATTAACTATTAACAACGTACCTATCAAGAATAAAAAAGGGAAAGTGGTCTATTTAGAAGCTCTATCCACCATTCTGAGAAAAGACCACAGAATCAAAGGCGTGCTCGTCATTGCCAGGGACATTACCGAAAGAAAAATAATGGAAGAAGAGCTGAAGAAGCATCAAGACCATCTTGAGGAGCTTGTCGAGGAGCGCGCAGCCAAGCTGAAAGCGGTCAATATCGACCTCGAGAGAGAGATCGGCGAACGCAAGCGAGCAGAGGAAGCGCTTCGCGCCAGCGAGGCTCGGTTCAAGGAGTTGTGGAATAACGCGCCTGTTGCCTATCATACCTTAAATCCAGAAGGAATCATCACCAGCGTCAACCACACAGAAGCAAAGATGCTTGGATATTCGCCCCAAGAAATGGTTGGGGAATCCATCTTCGAATTTATCCTGCCGGAGCAGCGGGATGAGGCCCGGACAAGGTTTAAGCAAAAGATATCCGGAAAGCATGTTCCAAGGGCGGAAGACAGAATTTATCTCAAAAAGGATGGCTCCAAGGTCTACGTTGTCATCGATGATGTTCTGGACCGAGATAGCA
>CAZYBE010000004.1:41099-116938 GCA_964645765.1 uncultured Eubacteriales bacterium | reverse complement strand
AGAACTTGCTGAAAAGCTTGTGACTTTCGCTAAAACGAACGGCGCAGACGAGGTGGAAATCATTGTTCTTAACGGATACGAATTCAGCGTGGATGTCAGGCTCGGAGAGATTGAAAACCTGGTCGAGGCAGACTCAAGGTCTTTAGGCCTTAAGGTCATCAAGGATAAAAAGACAGCATACGCTTCTTCATCAGACCTTTCCCTTGAAACACTCCAGCGGCTGGTAAAAAACGCTGTAGAGCGAGCCATGCTTGCCAATTTTGACGAATACTCTGGACTTCCATCTCTCTCTGCGAGCCAAGTCGATATCTCCTCCCTGAAGCTCTTTGACCCTCAGATGGCAGAGCTCAGCGCAGACAGAAAAATCGCCATGGCGATTGAGACAGAAAAAATCGCTCTTTCCGACAAAAGAATCACCAATTCCCATGGAGCAAGCTTTGAGACAAGAGAGGTCAAGGGTGTCCTGGCCAACTCCAACGGCTTCCTCCAGGAATACGAGCAAACCTACTGCGGCCTTAGCCTTGGCCTTCAAGCAGGAGAAACAGACAGCAAGGTTGAGGACGGCTGGTTTTCAGCCAAAAGATATTTCTATCAACTGGAACGACCAGAAGATGTGGCTAAAAAAGCTGTGGAGAGGACTGTGCGGCAGCTAAACCCAAGGAAAATTAAGTCGCAGAATGTTCCTGTTGTCTTCGAGCCGATGATGACCTCCTGGCTTCTCGGCTTTCTCTTCGCCTGTGTCTCAGGCACATCCATCTACCAGAAAACATCTTTCTTGGCCGATAAGCTGGGCCAAAGGATTGGAAACGAAAAGGTTACCGTTATTGACGACGGCTTGATGCCTGGCCTTCTGGGCACAAGGCCATTTGACTCTGAAGGCGTTCCTTCTCAAAAGACATTGGTCGTCGATAAAGGAATCCTCAGGAATTATCTCTGCAACACCTATGCCGCACGGAAGCTCAAGCTTCAATCCACTGGAAACGCTGACGGCGCCGGGGTCGGCCCAGGCAATTTTTACCTTATACCTGGAGAAATATCTCCGGAAAAAATCATCTCTTCCCTGGATAAAGGCTTAATCTTGATCAGAACCCTCGGCCACGGGCTCAACCCTGTCACCGGGGATATCTCGAGGGGGGCTTTTGGCCTTTGGGTGGAAAAGGGGCAGATTGTCTATCCTGTATCAGAGATAACCATCTCCGGGAATTTAGGCGAGGTTTTGAACAAGATAGAGGTAGTAGGAAACGACCTCGATTTCCGTGTTCCTGTTGCCGGCCCAACGGTCTTAGTTCAGGAACTGACTGTGGCCGGGGAGTAAAGCCTACATAAGGCCATCAGGCCACATGCTTAGCCATTGAGCTGGCCCCTTCACTCTTTTATCTCAAAAGTTAGCTTCCCAAATTCTTTTAATTTTCCCCAAGCCCTGCTTGTAGTGCTAGGTCAGATACATTAGTGACACCTATCAGACGATAGAAACTATTTATCCTATTCAGTAGTACCAGGGTCGGCGCCCGCTTCAGGGAGTCGTTAAGCCGCCCGAGATTGATAATAGGTCAAACGATAGAAATAGCATCGCTATTTAGATTAGAAAAGGAATGAACATCTTCGTAGTTTCCATATAGGCGCGATATTCCTCACCAAACCTTTCAATGTTCTCAACCTCCTCGATCTTGCCAGTCACGAACACGAAACCTACAAGAATAAGAAAAAGAATTAGACCAAGAAAAGAAGGATCCTTTAGAAACGCCCCAACTCCACCGAGAAGCAGCGAACAATATAGCGGATGACGAATATAACGATAGGCACCAAGAATACTTTCAAAAGCAAAGAAACGAGAGAAGCGATGTCGATGTGGTCTCTTTAGAGTGAAGACAAGCAGAAGTATCGAAAGCAAAACGAAGATCCCCAATTGTATCATCGAAATTACCCCATGACTTGAGTAAAAATTATGTATGTGAAAAGAGGTCAGCGAAGGTAAATTCTCTCGGGGTCTAATTTTTCACGAATAATCCTCAATTCTTCTTCTGTAGGCGGAGATGTTGTAATAAGATTTGGGCTAACGTTCACATCCCAAGATATATTTGACTTTATTTCATCGAGAGAAATCTCAGGATAGATTTCTGTTAGAACCATTTCAAAATTTTCATCAGAAAATTTATAACCTCCTAAATCCGTAATGACCTGAACAGGTCCTTTCCCAGGCATATTAAATTTTGGTCTCTGATTCTTACTGTCAATAAAGCCGGGGCTGGTGATGAAGTCAATCTTTTCTGGAAATGTACTTTTTGTCTGTTTTAAGATGATAATAATTTTTTTAGCATGGATAGCAATTTCACAGGCTCCCCCGCTTCCAGGAAGTCTCACTTGAGGCTGTTCGTAATTGCCTATGACCGTAGAATTGATATTGCCATATTTATCAACTTGTGCTCCACCAAGAAATCCTACATCGATCAATCCTCCTTGAAGATAATAATTAAAAACTTCAACCATAGAGCAGACAGAAATTGAATCGGTGACGAGACATGGGTCGCCTATGGAAAGCGGAAGCCTTGAAGGAACGGCTCCAACAGCTCCTGATTCATAAATTAGAACAAGGTTAGGGGCATGAAGATTTAGCGCAAGATTACAAGCAAGGTTGGGCAAACCTATGCCTACAAAAACAACATCGCCGTCTCTGAGCTCTCTCGCTGCTCTGACCACCATAATTTCAGAAGGCGAATAGGGAAGCACAGTGTTTCCTCCTCTTAAAGCATAATATTTCTTAAATCTCCGATTATCAATCCTCAATATCCGTAATTTACAGATGCAGAAAATCTATCTTTTGCCCTTAATTTCTCAACGTATTTTGAGCCCAACTTTTCCATGTATTCTTTCCGACCTGAAACTGAAAGTATCCACTCAGAAATATACTTCTCCATAGATTCTTGATTCTTAGAAATGGTGTACCAGTCAATGTAGAATTGGTTATCACGATCATAATATCCCTGGGCGTAGCTCGGATAAGCACCGAAGGGTTCAATAACTACCGCGTTGACAATCATTCCTGGAATGAGGGTCCGATTCGGGTCTGAACGAATCACTTCGCTATCGACTAATTCCTCAGCAACAATAATCACTCTCTTAGAAGCAAAGGCAGCTTCTTTCTGAACTCCCATCAGGCCCCAGATTTGGGCGTTGCCTGAGGAATCCACTCTCTGGACGTGGATGATAGCGACATCAGGATTCAAAGCAGGAACTGTGGATATGATTTCTCCAGTGTATGGACATTTTACAGATCTGATATTCTGGTTTTTTTGAGAAAGAGTGCTTCCTGAAAAGCTCCTCAGATGCATAAAGGGAAGTTTTGAGGCTCCTGCCATAAACCGGGCCACCATGCCGAAATGGGTGTATTCATCGATTTCTATCTCCCTTGGAATACCTTTTTCTACAGCCCTCCTGAGTCCATAGAGGGGACCTATTCCCGGGTTTCCTGCCCAGCTAAAGACAAGCTTTCTTACACACCCGGCAGCAATCAATTGATCATAGATTAAATCTGGAGTAAGGCGGCAGGCAACAAGGTCTCTTTTCTTCTGGCGAATGATTTCATGTCCAGCAGCAAAACAGATAAGATGAGTGAACCCTTCGATGACGATAGTGTCTCCATCATTTACAAATTGATGGATAGCTTCTTTCATGGTCATTAATTTATTTTCCATAGGAGAAATTCTCCTTTTAATAATTGGCTAAAATTTTTGAAAAGATATTGACTGCCACAGAAATCTCTTCAGCGGAAACAATGAGAGGCGGGGAAAAACGAATCACGTTTTCTCCACAGGGAAGTATCAAAAGTCCTTTTTTAAAAGCCTTTTCCGCAATCTCATGAGCCTCACGAATTGCAGGTTCTCGAGTATTGCGATCCTTTACCAATTCAACGCCAATCATGAGGCCCTTGCCGCGGACATCGCCAATGATAGCGTGTTGCTTCTTAAGCTTCCTTAATTTTTCTATTAGCAAAGACCCCATTTTTAACGCATTTTTCATTAAGCCACTTTCGATGAGATCGAGTGTAGCCATTGCTGCTTCACAGGCAACCGGATTACCGCCAAAGGTATTGCCATGTGACCCTGATTCCCATGTCATAAATTTTTTCTTTGAAATTACAGCACCGAGAGGAAGGCCTGAAGCCAATCCTTTGGCAAGGAGAATGACATCGGGCTCAACTTGAAAATTCTCTATGGCAAAGAATTTGCCTGTCCGCCCCATGCCCGATTGAATTTCGTCTACAACGAGGATGATATTGTGCTTTTGCGAAAATTCCCGAAGTTTTTCATGGAATTCCGCTGGAGGAACAATGTATCCTCCTTCACCCTGAATGGGTTCAACGAAAATGGCAGAAATTTCTTGAGGACTGAAGAGTGATTTGCAGAGAATTTTTTCGATGGCTTCTGCACAGTATATTCCACAAGAGCTATATTTAAGCTTGTAGGGGCATCGATAACAGTAGCCGTAGGGCACATGATAAACTCCAGGTATAAAAGGGGCAAAAAAGCTTCTCTGGATTGACTTGCTTGCAGTCAAACTCAAAGCTCCCATCGTCCTTCCGTGAAAGGCCCCAAGGAAAGAGATGATGTAGGGCCTTTGGGTCTGGTACCGTACAAGCTTAATCGCTGTTTCTACGGCCTCTGAGCCCGAATTGGTAAAGAAAATACTCTTTTCACCCCGCATCGGTCCTTTTTTTGCCAACCGTTCAGCCAGATGAGAAAAAGAAGCATAATAGAAATCAGTCCCGCAGATATGGAGAAATTTTTCACTCTGATTCTTTATGGCTTCAACGACTTTGGGATGACTGTAACCAGTAACATTGACAGCAATTCCGGCCATAAAATCTAAAAACTGGTTCCCATCCACATCCTCAACCATTGCGCCTCTTCCCCTCTCGATCACCAAAGGATATTCCTTAATGTATGAACTTGAGGTGTAGCGTCTATCTTTTTCTATAATTTTTCTTGCCTTTTTGCCCGGTAGTTCTGTTCTAATTTTTGGATAGGGTAGAGACATGATGAACCTCTCTACATTCTTTTTAGCATAAGTGACATTCCCTGTCCCCCACTGACGCAAAGGGTAGCGAGTCCAAGTTCTTTGTTTTCCTGGATTAGGCTGTGAAGCAGAGTTACTGTAATTTTTGCCGCTGTGCATCCAATAGGATGGCCCAACGCAATCGCCCCACCTTTTATATTTCGCTTGTTTGTATCCCAGTGAATCTCTCGTTCCACGGCAAGGACTTGAGCAGCAAAGGCCTCGTTAATCTCAATGAGGTCTATATCGTTGAGATTGAGTTTAAGCTGCTTCAGAAGTTTGAGGGTTGCAGGCACTGGTCCCAGCCCCATTTCTTCAGGTTTAACTCCAGCAGAAGTAATCCCCAGGATCTCAGCCATGGGAGTCAAACCAAGGTATTTTGCCTGGGATTCAGTTGTTAAGATGAGGGCTGCAGCTCCATCGGTGAGCCCGGAGGAGTTACCAGCTGTAACTGTTCCCCCCTCTTTAAAAACAGGGGGAAGCTTCGAAAGCTTCTCTAACGTTGTATCAGGCCGGGGATGTTCGTCAGTTGTTATAGGGACTTCATTACCTTTCGTGTCCTTAACCTTGACAGGAACAATTTCTTCCTTAAATGTTCCCTCCTCTATGGCTTTTTTTGCCTTCATCTGGCTCTGGAAGGCATAATCATCCTGCTCTTGACGTGAGATGTTGTATTTTTCTGCCAGAAGCTCTGCTGTCTTTCCCATTATCATTTCTGCCAGGGGACAGAACAGCCCATCTCTGTACATTCCGTCCACAAGGACACCGTCGCCGAGGCGGTATCCCCACCTAGCCATATCGAGGAAATAGGGAATTTGAGACATGTTTTCTATGCCACCAACCAAAACAATTTTATTCTCTCCAAGGAGGAGGGATTGATACCCGAGGTGAATAGCTTTAATGCCTGAGGCACATGCTTTATTCACCGTGAAAGCTGTTCGCTCCACAGGAATTCTCGTTTTGTACAGGATTTGGCGAGCAGGGTTAGGTCTGTTTCCCGCCTGTCGTGCCTGTCCAAAAATCACTTCATCAATCTGGGATGGTTCGATATGAGCTCTTTTCATAGCCTCCTCGGAAGCAATGACACCTAAGGAAACAGCATTTATGTCCTTAAATGAGCCCCCGAATTTGCCAACAGGCGTCCTTACGGCACTCAAAATAATTACTCTTTCTCTTTCAAGACTCATGGCTCTCCTTCCTTTTATTCCATGATCGTACGGCTCTGTTCCCGCATAAATTGCTGGACATAGTAAGGACCACAACCCCCTTTGCCCGTTGAGCCTGATTTTTTCCAGCCACAAAAAGGCTGGACACCAGGCCAAGCTCCTGTGGTAGCACCAGAGCGTCTGTTGGCATAGAGTACACCTGACTCAATTCCATTGAAGAAATATTCGATTTCTTTTTTATCTTTACTAAAAATGCCAGCAGTCAAGCCATAGTCAACTTTATTGCATTCCTTGATGGCTTCCTGGAGAGAATTGACTGGGGCTTCAACTAAGAGCGGCAAAAAGAGTTCCTCATGGAAGATTAGGTGTTGCTTAGGCATGCCGGTAACAATGGTTGGCTCTACAAAAAACCCTTTAGCCAAGGCGCCATCGCTGAGAACATGTCCTCCAGTGATGATGATGCCCTGTTTTCTGCAGATATCTGTCCATTTTTTAAATGTATCAAGAGCTCTTTGGTTGATTAAGGGTCCAAGATATATATCACGTTGAGTTGGATCTCCGATCTTGATCTGACGAGTTCTCTCTAAGAGTTTCTCTAAAAAAGCTTTTTCGACGTTTTTATGCACATAGACTCTTGAACAGGCACTGCATTTCTGTCCTCCCAAGCCAAAGGCTGATTTCATCACGCCCTCAGCTGCCATATCTAAGTCTGCATTCTCTGTAACTATTGCCGGGTTTTTACTTCCCATTTCAAGGATGCAGGAGCGGGGATAGTCTCGACTAAAACCGTGATAAATTTTCATCCCCACTTCAGAGGAACCGGTGAATACCAACCCAGCTATATCCTTGCTTAGAAAAGTGGCTTCTTCAAAGTTACTTCCTGGACCGGTGATAAAATTTATGACTCCTTCTGGTATTCCGGCTTCGCGGTAAATTTCATAGAGCTTGAGACCTATGAAAGGGGTATCTGAAGAAGGCTTAAAAACGGCGGTGTTTCCAGCAATCAAGACACCGGCGCTCATCCCCGTAGCCAGAGCCAAGGGGAAATTGAAGGGAGAAATAACCATCCAGACTCCAAAGGGCCGTAAAACACTGATCGATCGTTCGTTAGGACTTAATTTGCTCATCGAGAGGACAAAACCCTCTGCTCTTTCCATTTGGGAACAGTAATAGAGAATGAGGTCAGCTGACTCCTCAACGTCACCCATAGCTTCCAGCCGATTCTTTCCAGCTTCATAACTCATGATAGCGGCCAATTCATACTTTTTTTCAGCTATCAATTGCGCTGCTCTTCTCATTCTTGCACAGCGTTCCTTGTAATTTAAGTCTCGCCAAGAAGGGAAAGCGGAAGCTGCAGCCTCAACCGCGGCCTTGAGTTCAGCTGCTCCTCCTCTCTGAAACTTTCCAATGAGAAGCTCTCTGTTCGTAGGACTTGTATCCGAAAATTCATCCCCTTTTCGAATTTCCTTGCCGCCAATGTAATGAGGGTGGGAGCGGCCAAATTGGGTCTGAACGCCTTTGACAGCCCTATCGTAAGCTTGGTGAAATGCTTCAAGGCCGGCTGAATCTAAGGTTGTGTACGTCACCTTGAAAGCTTTATCATTTTTCATTCCTCCCTCCTTCATACGTTTTTTTCATTTCTGATAAGACCTCTTCCAGAGTCTTAACAATCTGGGAGATCTCATTCTGGCTGATTATAAAGGGCGGAGCAAGTAAGATTAAATCTCCGTTAACTCCATCTGCCTGGGCAACATTTGGCCAGAGTATCAGCCCCCTCTCCATGGCTTGAGAGAGGAAATGTTCTACATATTTTTTATCTCGGGGAAAGGGCTTCTTTGTCTCCTTTTCAGAGACAAACTCAATCCCCACGAGAAGCCCTTTTCCTCGGATATCTCCAACATGAGGGTGAGAAAGAAGAGGCGACAGTTCTTCCTTAAGCACCTTGCCCATCTTAAGACTCTGATCCACTAATCTATTCTTTTTTAAGTATTCGAGCGTCGCCAGCCCAGCGGAACATCCAACAGGATGATGAGAAAACGTTTGAGCGTGGAGAAAACTCTTCCCATTTTTATAAAGAGCATCAACTATGCCTTGCTTTACAGCCAGGGCACTTAAAGGAAAGTAGCCGCTCGTGAGTCCTTTTCCCATGACAATGATATCAGGCGACAGATCAAAGTGATGGCAGGCAAGCCATTTCCCTGTTCGGCCGATTCCTGTCATAATCTCATCCACAATGAGCAGAACTTCATGTTCATCGCATATTCTGCGAACAATTTGAAAATATTCCGCAGGTGGCACAGAGGCTCCCGAGGAGGCCCCTCCGATAACCTCTGTCAGGAATGCGGAAACATTCTCCTTTCCCAATTTCAAAATTGTTTTTTCCAGCTCATAAGCGCACTTCAGCTGGCAATCAGGATACTGTTCCTTCCAAAAACACCGGTAGCAGTAAGGAGCAGGAATCTTTTCGTTTTCAGCCAACAGAGGGCGAAATGTATCTTTATAATGCTCTCGAGCAGATAATGCGAGAGCTCCGAGAGTATTTCCGTGGTAGCTTGGCTTACGAGAGATAATGTGAACTTTAGTATTCTTATTTCTCTCGACCCAGTATTGGCGGGCGAGTTTCACTGATGCTTCTATGGCTTCAGAACCGCTCGAAAGAAAGTATAATTTAGCATCAGGAAAGGGAATAAACTCTGAAACGTGCTCTGCCAATTTTTCAACTGGAATGTGGCTGAAGTGCATTCCGCTTGTATAGCCAGTTTTGAGAGCCTGATGGGAAAGGGACTCTGCCACTTCTCTAACTCCATGTCCGATGTTGACCACAGCCGCTCCACCGCTTCCATCAAGGTATCTTTTGCCATTCGTATCATAGAGGAAGAGACCTTGGCCATGACTGATCAGAGGATAAGAGTAATGAAGATTTCGGTAAAAAACATTTCCTTGAGGGTACTGAGGGCTCATGTTTTTAAAATTTTTTATTGGCCTCAAAGCCGAGAGCTAGAGAGATGGCTTTGGTCGTCTCTTGAAGAGGAAAAATGAGCTTATCTTTCATTGAGCTGTGCCGTTATATAAAATTCTATTCCGCAGAATGAAATTATTATTGCGAGCTCATTTTCCATTGTCAAGAATTTTTAGCTTGAAAAAAATTCTTTGGAGTATCATTATGTCTGTTAAAGTTCTCCATTTTCGTTATTTTTGATTTATTTCCTGCTCAATTGACTATAACGAAAAAAAGGAGATAGAGATGAAGATCCATCCATTATCCAGAAAATTGGCATTGATTCTGATAGTGTCATTCATAGCTCTTTCTTTTTTCCCCCTGCTACGCGGGCGAGATAACCGAGTCTTTCCTGAACAAATAGAAAATTTTTCTTTTAAAGCTTTTGTATCAAAGACGATATCTCCTCAAAGGATAGACAAAAATTTAAGGTATCTAACATCAGAGCCCCATGTTGCTTCCTCGCCCAGAAATGATGAACTGGCAGATTTTATCATGAACGAATGGAAGGCCTATGGCCTTGATAAGGTTTATAAAGTTTCCTACGATGTTCTTCTTTCTTATCCGGAATCAATCAGCGTTGAATTGACATCCCCCAAGAAACAGGCGCTCAGCCTTAGAGAAGAAGGCTATGAGGAGGACCCGGATACGTTGAATCCCAGGGTTGGAATTCCTTATAACGCTTACTCTCTTTCAGGAGAAATCACCGCCCCCCTTATCTATGCTAATGGCGGAAATCCCCAAGATTATGATTACCTCGAGAAAATAGGGGTAGAACTCAAAGGTAGGATTGCCTTGGTCAGATACTCCTCTCCTTATAGTTACCGAGGATTCAAAGCCTATACGGCAGAAAAAAGAGGCTTAGCTGCCCTTCTCATCTATTCCGATCCAAAGGATGATGGTTTTGCCCGGGGGTCCGTCTTTCCCAACGGTCCGTGGGGTCCAATGAGTCATATCCAGCGAGGAGGCATCCCTTATGATTTCCTCTACCCAGGAGATCCACTGACTCCTGGATGGGCTTCAAAGCCCGGCTGTAAAAGAATTCCTAAGGCTGAAGCCGCTTCGCTTCCAAAAATTATGAGCGTTCCTCTCTCTGCTCAAGATGCCCTCATCCTCTTAGAGGTCATTGGCGGAGAAGAAGCGCCTAAAGAGTGGAGAGGAGCTCTTCCCGTTACCTATCGTCTTGGCGGGCCCGAAGCCCGCGTCCAGATGAAAGTAAAAATGAAAGACCCCATCGCGAAAATTACCAATGTTATCGGATGTATCAAGGGAACTGATTCTTCAGAAGGGATCGTTTTAGTCGGAAATCATCGAGATGCCTGGGTTTTCGGAGGGCATGACCCTTCGAGCGGCACGGCTTGCTTGATGGAATTGGCAAAATCCTTAGCTGATGCTAAAAAAGCTGGCTATAAGCTGAAACGAACAGTCTATTTTGCCAGCTGGGACGCTGAAGAATTTACGCTAACAGGTTCAACTGAGTGGGGTGAAGATAATCGGGAATGGCTAAAAAAGAATCTCGTCGCTTATCTCAACGTTGACAGTGCTGCTTCAGGAAAAAATTTTAATGTTCAGGCTGTTCCCAGCTTTTCTCGTTTGATTATCCAAGCCTTGAGGGAAGTGAATGATCCAACTTCCAGAGAACCTGTTTATAACTCATGGAAAAAAGGGCCTCAAGAAAGAGGAACTATTGCAATTGCATCAGGAAGTGGAAAGGTAAATCCTATTGGAAGTGGAACAGACCATACTGTTTTTTTGAATCACCTGGGTGCTCCAGCCCTTGATATGACTTTTTCAGGTGATTATGGAGTTTATCATTCCATGTATGACAATTATTACTGGATGAGTCATTTCGGAGATCCAGGAATGTCGTACACAGCTTGCTTAGCCAATATCTGGGCGGTTATGGTCATCGATCTTGCTTGCGACTCCATTCTTCCCCTTGATTACGAAGAGTATGCCAGCGAACTGGAAATGTATCTCAGGGAATGGTCAAATCAACATGACCCAAAGAGAGAAAAATCTGAGAATCTTTTTTCCCTCATCCAGGAAATGAAAAAGACAGCCTCTCTTATAAATCCTTATATTTTTGTCAAGAATAAAACTGAAGCTATCGATGGGGAGAAGCTCCAGAAAATAAATCGTCTTTTGATGGAGATAGAGAGAGACTTTAGCTCTCTTCAGGGAATCCCGAAGAGAAATTGGTTTAAGCACCTCATTTTTGGAGCTCGCTATACGTATGATGTTCTTCTCCTCCCTGCTCTCACTGAGGCTGCGGAAGCAGGAGATGGAGAAGGGATTGCTCAAGCCCTTCGCAATCTTGAAGATTCATTGAAAAAAGTGAATTCGAAGCTGAAAATGATTGCCTTGCTTCTGGGCGTGAAGAATTGAGAAAAAGGAATTTCAAGTGAACTTTTAAGCCGCTTTGGGCAAAGAAGTTTAATAAACAATCGAGGAAAGACCATGAAAAGCAAAATTAAATCCATAGCCAATCCACGCTTGAGGCTCGATATCCTCAGCCGAGAAGATGTTCAGCGGATTCACACGGCTACCCTAGATATCATTGAATCTGTGGGAGTGAAATTTCCTTCTCCTAAAGCGCTCGATATCTGGGAGGCAAATGGCGCCTCAGTCAATCGGAAGACCGAGATCGTTAAAATCCCAGGCCATACCATTGAAGAAGCCATAAAACAGGCTCCTCCTGTCTACACCCTTGCTGCTCGAAATCCAGACCAAGATTTACCTTTGGATGGAAATCATGCCTACGTGGGAACCGATGGCTGCGGCTTTGAGGTCATTGACCTCTGGAATGGAGAGCGCCGTCGTTCATGTCTCAAAGATGTTGAAGAGATTGCCAGAGTTGCTGATTATCTAGAGGAGGTTGCTTTTCACTGGGTTCCAGTCTCGGCCCAAGATTGTCCGCCTCAATCGAGAGGACTCCATGAGCTGCTTGCGATTTGGGGAAATTCCACAAAACATGCCCAAACTGAAAGTATCTACCACGAGAAAGAAGCCCGGGCAAGCGTTGAGATGGCAGCTTTGATAGCCGGTGGAATCGAATCTCTGCGCAGGAGACCGATCCTTTCCTTTGTCCAATGCACCATATCACCCCTTGCTCAGGATAAGGGCAGTCTAGAGGCTGCTCTGGTCGCAGCTGAATTTGGTTTGCCGGTTGGGTTTATGACTATGGCCTCCTGTGCCCTCACCGCTCCTGCCACCCTTGCCGGAAACCTCGTTGTCGGCAACGCAGAAGTCATCAGTGCTCTGGCATTGATCCAGTTGGCTTATCCTGGTACTCCTGTTTTTTACGCAGCAGCCCAAACTGCGATGGATTTGCGGACCGGCGCCTACACTGGGGGCGGTCCTGAAGATTTCCTCTTTGGCGCAGCAACCAATGACCTCTCTGATTTTTATCATGTTCCCCTTTCTATGGGCTCCTTTGCTACTGGAGCAAAAGAACCCAACTGGCAAGCTGGCATAGAAAATAGCCTGTCGACCTTTATGGCTTCAGTGGCCATGTCTGATATGCTTCTTGGAGTCGGGCTTTTGAACGGAAGCTGCATCTGGTCCTTTGAGCAAATGTTAATGGATTGTGAGATCTTTGCCATTGTCGGCAAGATGATGGAGGGGATTGTCGTCAACGAAGATACGCTGGCCCTGGACGTTATTCGCAAGGTTGGACCAGGAAAAAATTTTCTGACAGAGAAGCATACCAAGGAACATATGCGAGACCTCTGGCTTTCGACTTACATGGACCGTCGTCCTTATGCTCTCTGGGAAAAAAAGAAAGACGGAGCCCAGGACTGGGCGCGGGAAAAGGCTAAGCAAATACTCGAAACTCATCAACCCGAAACTCTTGATTCGAAATTAACAAAAGAGCTCAGAAGAATTGTTGAAAGAGTTGAAAAAAAGTTAGAAAAATGAATAACCAAGAAAACAAGGTAAAGTCTCAGCTTTTAAGGAAGATGAATTTTCTCGACTCAGTTTTTCTGGTGATAGGTTCCATTGTTGGATCAGGTATATTCATGACTACCGGTTTTATTGCAGAATACCTCCCTTCCCCAGGGTTAATACTCATTGTTTGGTTGGTTGGAGGTTTCATAGCCTTGAGCGGAGCCCTTTCTTTTGCTGAATTGGGAGCAATGTTTCCAAGATCAGGAGGACAGTTTATATATCTTCGGGAAGCCTATGGCCATTTGGCGGGATTCTTATATGGCTGGGGTTTTTTTTGGGTCATAGAATGCGGCAGCATAGCTGCCCTAGCTGTGGGCTTTGCCGAGTACCTTGGATATTTTTTCCCTGTCTTGGCTACAAATTCTTATGTTTTTAAACTGAGCATATTTAACTTGCACTATACTCTTTCGGCAGGACAGCTCATGGCCGTAGCTTCTATTCTGATTCTTTCCGCAATCAATTACTTTGGCATTAAAAGTGGAATTACTGTCCAGAACATCTTTACTTTTCTCCGGATCTTTTCTCTCGCGGCAATAATTCTTTTTGGCCTAGCTTCGGGCAAGAAAACAGGCGTAATAAACATTCATCAACTATTCTCTGGGGATTCAGGCTTCAGCTTCAAGCTCTTTGGCCTGGCTCTTATCGCGGTTCTCTGGACTTATGATGGTTGGTATGGGGTCAATTGCACAGCAGAAGAGGTAAAAAATCCAGAAAGAAATATACCTTTGGGGCTGATTTTAGGAACTTTGAGTGTCACTTTCGTGTATTGTCTGATGAATATTGTTTATATTATGGCTCTTCCTGTGGAGAAAATGAAAGGGGCAGCTCGGATTGGCGAGTTAGCTTCTACTCAGCTCTTTGGACCTACAGCAACTTTTTTTGTCTCTGGCACAATCATGGTCTCAATTTTTGGCTGCCTTGCTGCCACTGTTATCTATGGGCCAAGGGTTTATTTTGCTATGGCTGAAGACGGGGTTTTTTTTCACAGCATGACCTTTGTTCATCCACGCTATCGAGTTCCATCAAAAGCCATAGCTTGGCAAGCTCTGTGGTCATCTCTCCTCTGCCTTTCTGGTACTTACAAAGCCCTCTTTGAATATGTTGTTTTTGCCTTGGTCATATTTTTTGCAGCCACTGGTTTTGCAGTTATTGTTCTTCGTTTCAAACAGCCTGAAAGAAAAAGGCCCTACAGGGCATGGGGTTACCCTGTCCTTCCCCTTGTCTTTGTTTTGATAAACATTGGAGTTTTTTTTAATACCATAATAGCTCAACCATTGAAATCTCTGGTCGGACTCATCATCCTCCTTGTGGGAATTCCTGCTTTCCTTTACTGGAGATCGAAGGTTAAAGATATCGGTTGATTCTAACCGAGAATCTCTTTACCTCGTGCCTCATTCCATCCGGCGATGAAGACTCTTGCTCCTCGCCACGCTCCGCTCGCTGTTTCGGCTCTTCCTCGCGATGACAATTTTATTATTGCCTTGGTATTAGAAAGTGTACTCATAATATGTTGATTGACAGGGATTTCCTTTTGCCAGATACATGGTTTTTGCAGTCAAATTGATGATAACTGAAAAAGTTGTCTTAACATCGTTTCCATGGCGACAGATGGATTTAGGGTGGCTCGCATGATCTTGAAGGAATTTTTTCAGCATCTCGATGGAGATCTTGCCCTTATTATTTCTCATTAAGCGATTGGCCCGGTTGTATCTGACAATTGAAGAGGTAATATCATAAGGGTCGAGTTCATAGTTTCGCATCCTTGGTGAGATGTAATGATTGGTGTGAACTTGATAACCTTCTGTGGCATAAATCGCTTCATAATCAGTTGCAGAGCCTTCAATGCTGTAGATTTCGCCGTTATCATCCATTATCACCATATTATAGTTTGAGGCTCTTGGCTGAAATATTGCAGCTTCGATTGCGTCTGCTATTGTTTTTGCAGCTAAAATTTTGCGGCAGAGCAATAAGCGGGGGACGCCAAGCTTCATATCATTCATGCTTAACTCATTCCCCGTAAGACTGATCCCCGAGGAATTGAACCCGATGCTTATGCCGAGCCCTCCGTAGCCCACAGCCAATATTTCAGGCTCTCCCTCGACTTGGTAATGGACAACAACTGCATATTTTTCTATTTCTGGCGAAGTATCATTATTATGGGCAGCAAGTACAGAACCATCGGCTGTGACATCACTCGAAGCAATGAGATCACTACACCCTTTCAAAAAATTTTTCGAGAAAATTTCTTCACACATCTCTGAGAAAAGGTCAACCAGATCGATTCCCGTAGCATCCGAAGCGCCTTTTATTTCTTCAACATATTCAGGCATATACTTTTTTGAATACTCCAGGAATAACCGCGATTGAGCCCTTATGTCCTCCCATTTTAGCTCTTTACTTTTAGCAACATAATCTTTGCTCTGTTGGATAATTTCCTTAAGCTGTGTTTTCATCTGAGTCCCTATCTGGTAACCTGCTTCGTAATGTGTGCCTTTTACATGAATAATCGGTATCTTGTTCACCTCTGCTGAAAAGAGGAAGCGATGAGAAATGGATAAGCTAAGGAAGAGAACAATAGTGAATGAGAATTTTATAAATCTCTTTAACATTTTTTCCTCCTCTATTAAGGTCTCTGTAAGAGTTATATCCCTGAGGTAGTTTCCTTTTCGATAGAGGGGGCACTCCGCACGTTTTTGTCCCCCATTTTCCCTTCATCACATCGTGAAAGAGAGTAAATCATAGCGAGGGGGACTGTCAACATGGTCCAAAGCAGGCTTCATCATGCCGGCAAGCAATGGAGGTATGGTGTTGCCGGAGTCACCTCTTGGTTGGGGGCCGGGGTACAGGCATGGGCTTGCGGGGCAGCATCTCGTTGCGCATCGCCGTATGATACACGAAGGAAGCGATGATTACAGCCGACTGCATCATGTCGCCTCTCTGGATGCGATCATAAACATCCATGTTGGAGTGGTGGGTTCGGGTGCCGTAATCGATTTCATCCTGAATGAACTGAAATCCGGGCAGACCGACGCCGTCAAAGGACTGATGGTCGGTGCCGCCAGTATTCCGGATTGTTAGAGTTGTCGCGCCCATGTCTTTAAACGGTGCCAGCCAGGCTTCAAATATCGGTCGAACCTCCTCGTTCCCCTGGAGATAAATGCCGCGAATCTTACCAGTGCCGTTGTCGTAGTTCCAATAGGCAGACAACTTGCTATACTCTGGCTTCAGGGTAGGTGGCTTCTGCATCTGAGTCCTCATCCAGTTCATGTATTCCTCGCTGCCGCGCTGCAAGTTAGCCGGAGGAGTCGGCCGAGAGGCGAAGTGCTCGCTCACATAGGCCCGGGATCCCAAAAAACCTCCTTCTTCGCCGCCCCAAAGGCCGATGCGAACGGTTCGGCGCAGCTTCAGCCCGGCCGCTTTCAGAATGCGCACCGCTTCCATGGCGACGGCGCAACCGGCGGCATTATCGGTGGCGCCGGTACCTGCGTGCCAGGAATCAAAATGCCCCCCGAGCATAACCAGTTCGTCTTTTTTGTCTGTGCCCGGGAGTTCGGCCAAGATATTGAAGTCATTCAGGTCCTGGCTGAGGAAATCAGCCTGGACCTCCATCTCCAGTGTGACTTTGATCTTCTTGTCCAGGATGCGGCAGATTCGATTATAGTGTTCCACCGCCACTGTGACCTGCGGAGGAACCTGCGGCGCGTCTTTGGCCCGGTCGCCGCCGCTTTGGACAAAGATCGTGCCGTCTTCCCCGCGGCTCGGTTCCAGCACAGCAGCCACCCCTTCGGAAAGGTAGAACTCGTTGACTTTCCTGATCAGGGCCCGGTTGGGGAAGCCTCCGGGCTGTCTCATGAACCGCCTCAGCTGTCCAGGCTCGGGCATACGAGCGATGTTCACCAGGTCTTCGTCGGTGTATCTCTTGGCGTCGGCCGTGAAGTGGGCTTCCACCTCACGCGCCGGCTGCGTCAGCACAAACATCCCTTTGAGCTTGCCGCGGTACTTCTCGATATCGGCTTCGGAGTTGATATCCACCCGGATGGCTTCGCCGCGGACGAGCCCGTTGGTTCCCGGGGTCCAGGCTTTGGGAAAAGCGATGAGGGGAGAATAGACCGGTTCGACCATGTGGGCCTGAAATCTCTTAAGCTCCCAACTGCGTCCGAAGTCATACTTCTCGGCATGAATGTTTTCGAGTCCCCATTCCTTGAATTTTTGCTGAACCCAGTCGCCCGCCTTCCGTATGTTGGGGGATCCGGCCAACCGAGGACCATAGACATCGGTTAGGTAACTCATAATCTCCATCACCTGGGACCGGTTTAGCCCCTCGTCTTTGATTTTGTAGATAGCAGCGAGGTCGGCTTTATCCTCGGCCAACGCCAGACCAAACAATACAAGCAGCAAGGCAAGGCTGAAAGCCGCGATTCGCATTCTCATCTGGAATTTCCGAATACGTGGTGAAGCAAATGCTCGCGGGCAAAAATTCATCTCGGTCATTTTAGCTTACCTCCATATTTAATTTTCACTTCTGAACAATAAATAGTCTTCTTTAATAGTCTTCTTTTTTATAATTGTCAATCCATTAATGTGCGGGGACCAGGACATACTATACAGTTCATGAGATATGGGTATAGAGAGTACGTGAGACAGGTGTTAGAATTATCGGGACGGAATTTAAGTGAGAAGATGAAGGGGAGAGTTCCTGTGAAATCATCCTTGGCGCAGGAGGCTTGGCTGCTGAAAACTAAGCTTGGGGTGTTTGATGATTTTGAACAAGATAGAAACGGTCGGCAACGACCTTGATTTTCATGTTCCTGTTGCTGGCCCGACGGTCTTAGTCCAGGAGATGACTATGGCCGGGGAGTGAATTCTCTGCTCTTATCTTCTCCTGATTAAATACGAAATAGAAACAACTGCTGCTCCGACTCCCATGGCTACAAAGCTCGCGTTGGAAAGAAACGTGAATAGCTTTATGAGAAAGCCGCCGACCAGCAAAACAACTCCAAGAGAACGCATTCATCCTCCTTATAGCCCGCTAAAAGCCGTTGAAATGAATGATATCTTTTAGTCCCCTCTTGGGGACATGGAGTCGACCTTCTTCGTCTTTCCAATATCTCACCGAATCCTTCATCTCCTCGATGATAGGTTTTTCATCAGGAAAGCCCAGGGCTATGACTGAATCAATCTTGTATGCACCTGGAATCTTCAAGATTTCCTGAACCTTCTCCCTTTCCACGGATATAATCCAGCAGCTCCCAACCCTTTGCTCCCAGGCAGCAAGAATTATGTTCTCCGCTGCAGCTCCCGCATCGTATTCATAACCCTTCTCTTTAAGCGATGAATTGACCAGAACAACAATGTAAGCAGCAGGCTCATGGCCCGGCCTTGGATCGCCCTTTGGAGAGACATAAGCTGCCCACTTCAAGCAGGGAAAGAGCTTTTGCTTGAGCTCTTTATCATCGACGACGATATACTCGAGAGGCTGGATGTTGGCTGCAGAGGGAGCCAATCTTGCGGCGTTGACGAGCTTTTCCAGGATTTCCCGGGAAAGGGGTTCAGGCTTGAATTGACGGATGGAACGTCTGGAGAGAATGAGATTGTAGAAAGACATCATAAGTTTAGTCGGAGGATGGCCTTTATTGTCGAATAAAAATTAGCCCAGGGTGGAAATTGACAATCGTCTGGAATAGTTGATATGTTGCAGCGGCGGCCCCCTAGCGGCTTGGGCCGAGGCTAAGGTCTCTGGACGCACAACAGGCAAGTAACCTATCCGGCATTTAATTTAGGGATTGTGAAGGAGAAATAAAGATGAAAAATAAATCGCGGGTTATGTTATTCAGCATCGTCTTTCTAATAGCAGCGTCCTTCACCTTTGGACAGACGCCGGAAGGAACCATGGCATTCTTCGTGTCCATGGAGCGGCCCACAACACATTATTTTCACGTCGTCTTCCGCTGCGAGGGGCTCAAAGGTGAGACGCAGGATTTCAAAATGCCGTCCTGGACGCCGGGATACTACCGGATTATGGATTACGCCAGGAACGTGGTAAATTTCAGCGCCAAAGATGCGACAGGAAATCTGCTGGCGTGGGAGAAGACATCGAAAAACAGCTGGAGGGTCAAGTCCGGCAAGGATAGCGCTATCGTCGTGAGCTATGACGTTTATGCCTTCACCCGTTTCGTGGCAGAGAGTTTTTTGGACGACAGCATGGGTTTCATCTCGCCTGCCGGCGTCTTCATGCACGTCGCTGGCTTACTCCGCCACCCGGTAACTGTCGCCATCCAACCCTATCAGGACTGGAGCCGGATATCGACCGGCCTCGACCCGGTCCAAGGGAAGCCGAACACGTTCTTTGCCCCGGATTTCGATGTCCTCTACGACTGCCCGATTCTCCTGGGCAATCAGGAGGTTCTGTCGTTCGAGGTCAAGGGAATCCCTCATATCTTCGCCGTCAACAACCTGGGCGCTTTCGACCGGGGCAAATTCGTAAGCGACCATAAGAAGATGGTCGAAGCAGCGGTGGCGATCGTCGGAGAAATCCCCTACAGTCACTATGCTTTTCTCGTGATCGGCCCAGGCGGAGGAGGCTTGGAGCACCAGAATTCCGTGGCGCTGACGCTCAATCCTTCCAGCCTTAACAACCCGGCAGGCTATAGGAGCTGGCTGAGCTTTGTCTGTCACGAGTTCTTCCACCTCTACAACGTCAAGAGAATCCGGCCCCTTGCGCTCGGCCCGTTCGATTACGACAAGGAAAACTATACCAACATGCTCTGGGTGTCCGAGGGATTCACCGTGTATTATGAGTACCTGATCTTGAACCGGGCCGGGCTTATGACGCGGGACGAAGTCCTGGAGCGGTTCCGCTCGACCATCGCCCGCTACGAGAATGTTCCTGGCCGTCTCTTCCAGTCTGCCGCAGAGTCCAGTTTCGACACCTGGATCCAGTTCTTCAGCCGGGGAGAGAACGCAGCCAACACCACAATTTCATATTACGACAAGGGCGCAGCGCTCGGCATGCTGCTGGACCTTAAGATACGAAACGAGACGAAGAACCGTGCCTCGCTGGACGACGTAATGCGGACCCTCTATCGAACATTCTACAAAGAAAAAAAGAGGGGCTTCACGGACCAGGAATTTCGCGAGGTCTGCGAACGCGTGGCCGGATGCCCGCTGGCTGAGATCTTCGACGTCTACGCTGCCACAGTTAATGACATTGATTATCCCAAATATCTTGCCTACGCAGGTCTGGATATCGACATTGAGCCCAAGGAGGTGCCTGGCGTCTCTTTCGGGGCAGCAACGCAGGACCAAAGTGGAAGCCTGGTTATTTCGAGCGCCGAATGGGCCTCCCCTGCCTCGCAGGCCGGCCTCAGCGCCCAGGATGAGGTCATTGCCCTGGACGGCGTCCGCGTCACCTCGCGAACCTTTGCCGAGCTCCTCAATTCCAAAAAGCCAGGTGATAAGGTACGGGTTCTTCTTTCGCGGCGCAACACGGTGCGCGAGGTCGAGGTTGTCCTTGGGAAAAGGATAGAACGGAGCTTCCAGATCAAGCCTTTTTCTAACCCGAATCCGCTTCAATCATCGATCCTCAACGATTGGTTGAAGGAGCCTTGACGGGCCGGTCTCAGCGTGTTCTTCGCGGATATTATCGTAGCACGTGTTAGGATATATGATGCGTTATATGGTGATTGGGGCTTCGACAAGGTTCCTACTTGGGCTCAGGTTTTCCTCTCCTTGCTTCTGACAAGAGTGGTAACAACGGCTGCACAACTCAAGACCCCTCCGATTAAGTAGGCGTGCCCCAAACCTGATAAAAAAACCGCAGCTTCCGAAGGAGAGAGATTAGCCTCTTGAAGGGTTGCGGGTAGAGCAAACGCATAGAGCACCGCTCCTCCTGTGGCAATACCCAAAACCATGCCCAAATTTCGTACAGTTACCAATATTCCTGAAGCTACGCCAAGATGAGGCCTGGGGGCGCTTCCCATCACAGCGCTGTTGTTTGGAGATTGAAAAATCCCTGTGCCAAGTCCAAATAGAGCTAACCTCCAAACAATATCTGCAGAACTGGTTGATGCTGACAATTTGCTCATAAGGAACAGGGATAAGCCACATATGGCGGCACCCAAACAAGCCGGTGCCTTTGTTCCGATTCGATCAGAAAGAGCGCCACTTAAAGGAGCAACCGCCATGACAGCCAGCGGAGAGGATGTCATAATTAATCCTAAGTTGCCCGGAGTGTAGTGCAACACCCTTTGAAGGTAAAAAGGGGTAAGAAAAACCATCACATACTGGGACATAAAATTCAAGAGAGCGCTGATATTGGCAAAGGAGAAAGTTAAGTTTCTAAAAAGGCTCAGGTTGACCATCGGCTGCGCTGCCCTGCTCTCTAACCAAAGGAAACTAACGCCAGCTATTACTGTAACCGATAGCATAACGCCCGTGGCGCAGCTGAGCCCCGAACTTTGAAAGCGATTAACAAAGAAAACAAAAGAGAATAGCGAAACAAAGGCAGCCAATGATCCCCGTATATCCATTTTGCCCGGCTGGCCTTTCAATTCAGGGATAATACGATGAGCCCAGAGCAGGCCTGCAATGCCAATGGGAATGTTTATCAAGAAAACAAAACGCCAGCCTAATAGGGAAGTAACAAATCCGCCAAGGGAGGGCCCTATCGCCAAACCAAACGAGATACTTATGGCATTAATACCCAGGGCTTTTCCCCGCTCTTCAGCTGGGAAAGACCTGGTTATGATGGCAAATGGGACCGCCATCATCATGCCGGCAGCAAGCCCTTGGACAGCGCGAAACAGGATAAGCCAATGGATTGTAGGAGAAAGGCCACACAGGCCGGAAGTGATAATGAAACCAGTCAGGCCAGATAAGTAGACCTTTTTGTATCCTAAGATATCACCCAGACGACCATAGGATAAAAGCAAACTGCTAATGGTCAGAAGGTATATCATCGGAACCCATTGGGCAGTCGAAATGTGCACGCCAAAGAACTGAGTAATCGTAGGAAGGATGACATTAACTATGCTCGCATCAATCGGACCCATGATGCTTGCTAACATTATAGAAAGCAGAATTGAATAGCGTCGCGCATAATGAGCATCTAAAGATTTTTCGTTCATCTTCTATTTTGACTTGGCAACTCAGGGCTTGACGATCGCAGATAACGATAAAAATTGTGCCTGGAGCCTGCAAAGAAGAATTCAGGCAACAATTTGGCTGTGCAAAGTCCTGACCGGGTTCCTCGCTCCTTTAGTCGGGGAATTGCTTTTTTGCCAAATAAAAATTAGCCCTGGCTGAGAATAGACTTTATCTTCTTTCCATATTCCTTGCTCGGCTCATCAGGAGTGACGAGCTCAATCTGGCTCGGGCGGCTAATCCCCAAGCCCAGCTCTACAGCCCGTTTAATCTGCTCCTGCTCAAAAATCTTGCGTCCCATTATGGCTTCATTCGAGCCCAGCTCTTTCAGGACGGCAATCCCCACGGCGTCGATGGCGACTCTGTCCTTTCCAGCGAGAAAGACATTCGCTTGCTTTCTGGTTCCAACCGATGGTCCGCCGTCAACAAAAGCTTCTATTCCGTCAAGGACGATGAATTGAGGCTTATAGGCAAGATTGATCTCGGCGATCATCTTCCTCTGGTTTTGGGCTGAGCCATGAAGCTCTGTCATCAATCTCTTTGGTGTCAATCCGACAGCCAGTTTTAAGGACATGGTAAAAACTCCGCCGTATTGATGGGTCTTCAAGCAGCAGGTTGAGACAACATACTCTTCATCAACGACAGGACGCGCGGCATAAAAGCCGTTCTGCCAGTGAAGGCCTTTAGGGTTGAAATGAACCCAATCCTTGTCTTCCAACTCTTCGAAATTTATGATGTTGAAATTCAACTGCTGAGCCAAATCAAAAATTCCTTTGGCCTGGAGGACATTCTTGGTCAGCGGAGGGCCGCTTCTCTCCCCGATTGTTATCCCTGCAGCTCCTCGCTCCTTTATTTCCTGTATCAACTGGCTGAGAGTGTCATTATGGGTCGAGGCCGGAGTCGGGTCAGCAGAGTTAAAGTTCGGCTTGATAAGAACTTTCTTTCCCTTGACAGACGAAAAGCTCAAAAGCTTCAAGACCTCATGAACGCCTTTTTTCCGGTCCTGAGTTTTGTAAAGGACGACTCTTGCTTTTCGACTTCTTTGTGTCCCTGCCAGAGGTTCAAAACGCAATCCAGGCAGAGCGGCCAAACCCAAAAAAGAATCCTTGATAAACTCGCGTCGATTTAAAGTCCATGAGTTTTCTTTTCGCATTTCTTCACTCCCCAATCCAACGTGCAATTCTTCGCCAGATTGCTTTATTTTTATCACTTTCGTCTTTATTTGCAAGCTTTATATCCTGCTGGCCACCCAAAAGGCAAAATCTGCCTCGGAAATCGCGCCGGCTGTTCGTCCTCTCTCTTGCCCTTTGTGAAGAATCACGAAAGTGGGAACTCCTTGAATCACGAATTGAGCTCCAATCTGAGGATACTGGTCAACGTTTATTCTGACCACCATGATCTCTCCTGCCCTTCTTCGGGCAAGATTCTCGACAACAGGATGCATTGCGAGACAAGGGCCGCAGGTTGGCGAATAAAAATCCACCAGAAGCGGAAGGCCTGCATTCCCAAGAAATAGAGATGCCTGCTCGAAATTCAATTCTATGACTGTGCCTGGCTGGGGAAGAGTGCTTTTGCAGCGGCCGCAGACAACTCTTTTCCCTTCGACATCGTCGGGATAGTTATTCGTGACCCCGCAATTCAAACAGCTCACTTTGACCATTTAAAAAAATTTTAAATCCTTTCACTCTATTCATTTATCCTTTTTCGGGTAAGGAGGTATGGGAGGCAATTCTTTCCCCTTGGTTTTCAACTCTTCAAGGATGACTTCGATAGCCTTATTCAGCTGTTCATCAATCCTGGCATATTCCTTGGCCGGGTCGTTATCGACATAGATATCAGGCTCGACTCCACGGCCCTCGATGATCCAATCCTTTCCGTCCACACTGTAAGGAGCAAACTCAGGCTTCATCAGAAAGCCGCCGTCCAAAAGAGGCAAAGAGCCGCGGATGCCGACAACACCGCCCCAGGTTCTCTTTCCGATAACCTTTCCAAGATGATACGTCTTGAAACGATAGGGAAAGATGTCGCCATCAGAGGCTGAGAATTCATCGATCAAGCAGACTTTTGGCCCCATCAGGAGTGCCTCAGGCTCAGGCCTGGGGATTGTATCACGGGACATTTCGACCATGACTATCTCTCGCCTCAACCGCTCGATGAGCATCGACGAGACATTGCCTCCGCCGTTGCCCCGGACATCGATGATCAGAGCTTTCTTGCGAAGCTGAGGATAAAAATGCTCGACGAATTCGTTCAATCCATGAGCCCCCATATCAGGGACATGAATGTAGCCGACTTTGCCTTCTGTTGCCTTATCGACCTTCGCAGCATTGCCCTCGACCCAGTTGTAGTAATAAAGGGGAAGCTCATCCTTCACAGGAACTGCGACAACCTCCCGGCTCCCCTTCTCTTCAGGCAAGGAGTTGACCTTCACTGTGACCTGCTTGCCGACAGTGTTGAGCAGTGCTTCATAGATATCGGTCATGGCGCTCGTCGGCTTGCCGTTGATGGCCAGCAAGTAATCTCCTTCTTTAATGTTGACACCAATCTCGGTCAAAGGCGAACGGAGGGAGCGATTCCAGTTCTGCCCTTTTAGAATTTTTGTGATTTTATAGAATCCGGTTTTCTGGTCTCGGCTGAACTGGGCTCCGAGCATCCCGATATTTACTCTCTCCACCTGGGGGAGGTCACCTCCGCCGACATACGTGTGGCCTATGTTCAGCTCTCCAATCATCTCTCCGATGACATAGGTCAAGTCAGCCCTGCTGTTCACAGCCTTTGCCAGGGGTTCGTAGCGGGCTTTCATCGCCTGCCAATCTACTGCGTGCATGTTAGGGGCATAGAAGAAGTATTTCATTTGCCGCCAGCACTCGTTGAAAATCTGGTTCCACTCCTCTTTCAGGTCCAGATTCATCTCCATATCCCCGAGCTCGAGCTTATCTGTTATCTTGATCTGAGCTTTTGGCAGGTCGATGATGGCAAAGATCTTTGCCTGAGAAACAAGCATCTTCTTCTGGTCGCTTGAGATTTCATAGCCGTTGATCTGGCCGAGGTCTGTCTCTTTCTGCTCTTTAAGGTCATACATCTTCAAAGAAGACTCTCTGTCTCTGCCCCCTCTCTTCATGTAGTAAAGCGTGTCAGCGACTGATGCCAGATGCCGGTAATCTGCGACTTCGATGGGCAAGGCGATGATACGTTCTTTCATGCCCTCTGGGTCGACTTTTATCCTGGCCTCTTTTTCCGCGGCCAACGGCTTTTTTGTTTCTTCTTTGGCTTTTTTCTCAGTTTCAGCAGTTTCTTTTTTTACGGCGACTTCGTCGCTCTTTGGCTCAAAGGGAGATTTCAAATCTTTGGAAAGGGTCACAAGGTAGATTCTGCCCATGGAGAGATAGGCATAATTCCACTCGACCCGGCTGTAGATAGGGCTGAAATCTCTGTCCGAGACGAAGAAGAGGTATTTTCCATCCGAGCTAAAGCATGGCGAATAGGAAGAGTGCCAGCCGTCCGTGGCTTCATATGTCTTCTGCGCCTGACAATCGTAAAGATAGATTTTTGGCATGGACTCTTCCTCTGGCTTGGAATAGGCTATCCAGAGGCTATCAGAAGACCAGACAAAATCATCGATCTCCCCGATCCTGGCCCTGGCAACTTCTATAATCTTCTTTGTCTCGATATCGATATAATTGAGACGCAGAAGCTTGTCATTCCAGAGAATCTTCTTTGAATCCGGAGACCAGTAGACTTCATATTTATAAGTATCGGCACCTGTCGTAATCTGTTGAGGCTTTTCAGAGCCATCCTGTTTCATGATGTAGATTTCGTCCTCGCCGCTTGCATCAGAGATAAAGGCGATCCACTGGCCGTCAGGTGACCATTTTGAGTTGCGCTCGTGGACATTCGAGGTGTTGGTCAGGTTTCTGGTATTCCCGTATTTGGCCGGCACAGTGAATATCTCGCCCCGCGCGCCGAACAGCGCCCGGCTTCCATCAGGAGCAATTTCATAGTTTGTTAGCCTCTCGCTGACCTTGGCAATCATGCTCCGGCTTGAAGGCATGTCATCGGAGATGGTCACAGGAACTTTCTCGGCCGCTTCTTTTTCCAGGTCAAGGCGATAAATGTATCCTCCGTTTTCAAAGACGATGGCTTTCTCTCCAAGGCTTGGAAATTTGATGTCGAACTCTTTGAAGTTCGTCAACCGCCGTGTTTCTTTGGTTTTTAGGTCATAGACAAAGAGGTTCATCTTCTTGTTCTCATCGCGGTCGGAAAGGAAATAAATCCTGTCTCCATTCCACATGGGAATGATGTCCTGGCTAGGGTTGTTAGTGATGTCCTCGAGCTTCTTTGTCTCAAGGTCGTAAACCCAGATGTCGTCCGCCATTCCGCCCCGGTAGCGCTTCCAGGTTCTGAATTCGCGAAAGATCCGGTTGTAAGCCAGCTTCTTGTCATCAGGAGAAAAAGAACAGAATCCTCCTCGAGGCAGAGGAAGCTGCTCAGGAATTCCGCCCTGGATCGAGGCAAGATAGAGCTGGCCGTTGAAGTCATTCCATTCCCGCATGCGCGAGCGGAAGACGATATGCTGGTTATCATGCTTCCAGTCCATGACGATGTTGTTGGGACCCATCCTGTCTGAGACATCATCCCGGGAAAGAGTGGGAGTGAAACTGAGCCTCTTCGGCACTCCTCCTTCACTTGGAATTAGATAGACCTCGCGATTTCCGTCATACTCGCCGGTAAAGGCTATGTATTTTCCATCAGGGGAAAAGCGGGGGAAAACCTCGAAGCCTTTGTGGCTGGTCAGCTTCCGGGCAACTCCGCCTTTTGCGGAAACCAGGTAGAGGTCCCCGGCATAGCTGAACACGATCTGGTCCTGATGGATCGCCGGGAAGCGTAGAACCCGCGCTTCTTCAGCAGCGAGGGAAACAAGCGAAAAGAAGAATAAAATGAAAATTAGAACGCTTAAATTTTTTGTTCTCATCTTGCCTCCTTATTTTCATTGTGGATAGCCATAAAAAAGAGTTTTTGAATATATCATATGGTTCTCTTCAAGGCAATGCTACTCATCAGCGATAGAATTGACCTTTTTCTGCAGGAAAATATTGAGCAATCGCCTGACTTATGATCTGGAAAAAAGCAAGACACAGACCTTTTTGAGAATCTTTTTGTGCAGGGCTTTCATTAATTCTTATTAATCAACGCGCCTCTTTGGTCTTGGCAAGAATTTGCCTCCTCTCCTCAGCGCTAAACTTTTCGATGGCGTAACGAAGGGTTGTGCGCGGAACGCTCGGCCCGTGCTTGAGCAAAAAATCTTTAAGCCGGCAGGAATCAGTCTTTCCAGCCTCCTTGAGAAGCCAGCCAATGGCTTTCTGGACGATATCCTCATCGTCTCCAAAAAGTGAGGCTGCGATTTTATAGATAGTGTCAAGCATCCGTCCCTTGCGGGCTATTCTTATAAATGATACGGCGGCTGCCCGCCGCAGCCACCTGTTAGAAGACTTTGGCCATTTGATAATGCTCTCTTTGAGCTCCGGATATTTCAAAAGGAGAGAACCCAAGACATCAGGGCAAAGAGAGTCGACAGCTGCCCAGTTGTTGAAATAATCAGAGGAAAGCCACTCTTTAATCTTGAAGAAAAGACTTTTTGGCAAATCACGGCTAAATTTGTGAAGAAGCAGAGCGACAAGAACTTTGGCTTCAATATAGGGATTGGGCGCAAGAATATCACCCAAGCTTATCACCTCCTCGACTTTCCACTGCGGCTTTATTCTTTCATAGATTTCTTTTCCAAGGCTGCGAATGGCCTCTGCCCGAAGGCCGTAAGACTTAACCGGCTCTTTGAAAAATCTTTGATTAATCCTCGCCTGGCCTGGGTCAGCATTTTTCTTTAATAAAGACAGGGTTAGCTTTGCTATCTCGGCAGGGCCTTGTTTTTTTATTCTAATTTTTTTAGCCATAATTCTTCTGCTCTCTTGATGGTCTGTTTTAAAGAGCGGATTATATCTCATTTTATATCGCTCCATCAAAGGCAGGAGTGATATTGGAAACATCCCAGACGCATGATACCAGTGAGGGTTGGAGGTTCGGAGCTAGAAATTCTTTATCTGATTATATTTTGTTGATTTATGGAGGAGATGGAATTAAAATTTAAAACGCAAGGGCATAAGAAGATGGAGATGCTCAACAAAGAAATCAAAGAAGCGACAAAAAAAAGATTCGACGAGGCGATGGAAGACAAAGTCACTCTGCTCTTTTTCACCCAGGAGCCGCGGCGTCTCGTTGTCCCTGAACGTCTGAAAGGGCAGGAGTGCCTCTTCTGCAAGGAAACAAAAGCGCTGCTCCAAGAAGTCCGCGCCCTCTCGGATAAAATCGAGCTTTTCATTTATGATTTTCTCGGCGACAAGGAAAAATCGGCTGATCTCAGAATCGACAAAATCCCGGCCACAGCCGTTTTAGGAAAGGAAGATTACGGCATAAGATTTTTTGGAATTCCTTCCGGGTATGAATACGCAAGCCTGATTGAGGCCATTGTCGATGTCTCCAAGGGAAAAACCGGCCTCAGCCAGAAGACAAAAGATGCCCTGACGGCCATCCAGAGCGACGTTCACATTCAAGTCTTTGTCTCCCCGACCTGCCCTTATTGCCCGCTCGCTGTGCGCCTTGCTCATCACTTCGCCCTTGAATCCCCTCGAATAAGGGCAGACATGGTTGAAGCTACAGAATTTCCCCATCTTGCCCAGAAATACAATGTCTTCGGCGTTCCTAAAACAGTCATCAACGAGACGCTCTTTATCGATGGAGTAGTCTCGGAAGAAGTTCTATTGGAGCATGTCTTAAAATCGCTAAAGCCTCAGGTCCAGAAATGAGCATGAGGCTAATGCTCCTTTTCGCAGCGTTAAAGGAGCTGTCTGTTTGTGAAAGGGTCGAGAGCTATGAAAAAAAATATTAACAAACTCGATGCAATTTTTTACCCTCAATCCATTGCCATCATCGGCGCTTCAAGGCAAAAAGGAAGCGTGGGTCAGGCCGTCCTGTCCAACATCATCGACAGCCGGTTTCAGGGCATTGCCTTTCCTGTCAATCCCAAAGCTAAAGGAATCTTAGGAATAAAATGTTATGCCAGCGTGAGAGATGTCCCCGATGAGGTCGATTTGGTTGTGGTCATCGTCCCTTCTCGCTTTGTTCCTGATGTTTTAGAAGAATGCGGAGAAAAAAAGGTCAAAGGAGCCATCGTCATTTCAGCCGGATTCAAGGAGGTCGGAGGTGAAGGCGCAGAGCTGGAGAAGAGAGTCAAAGAAATCATCCAGAAGCACGGCATCGCCCTTGTCGGCCCGAACTGCCTGGGAGTCATCAACACCGACCCCAAGTCATCCATGAACGCCACCTTCGGCACTCCGATGTGCAAACGGGGAAACATCGCCTTCGTCTCCCAGAGCGGCGCGCTCTGTGTGGCTGTTCTCGATTATGCTCAAAAAACAAACATCGGCTTTTCAAAATTCATCAGCATGGGAAACAAGGCCGGCCTGACAGAGAATGAGCTCCTGCGCTATCTTAAAGAAGATTCGAAGACAGATGTGATCCTGATGTATCTTGAAGACTTGGTCAACGGAAGAGATTTCATGAACATCGCCCGGGATATCACGAGCAGCAGCGTGCATCCCAAACCAATCATCGCTCTTAAAGCCGGAAGGACTCTTTTGGGAGCAAAGGCTGCCTCCTCCCACACCGGCTCCCTGGCTGGCCCGGACAAGGTTTATGATGCCATCTTCGACCAGTGTGGAGTCCTCAGGGTAGAAACAATGGAGGAGCTCTTCGACTATGTCAAAGCTTTCTCCAGCCAGCCCCTGCCCAAGGCCGAAAACGTGGCCATCGTCACCAACTCAGGAGGCCCGGGAATCCTGGCCACGGATTCATGCATTCGATTCGGCTTGAATATAGCTCCTTTCGAGCGAAAGACCGTTAAAACTTTAAAGACAATCTTGCCTCCAACTGCGAGCCTGAACAATCCGGTGGACTTAATCGCAGAAGCCCAGCAAGAGCAATATGCTGCGACATTGAATGCCGTCCTGACTGACAGAAATGTCAATTCCTCGATCGTCATTCTAACTGCGACGTCTTTTACAGATGTGGAGAAGATTGCCGAGGCCATCGTCAAGGCCTCGAAAAAATTCCGCAAACCTGTTCTCTGCTGCTTTTTTGGAGTCTATGATGTCTCGAGGGGAATCGACATTCTGGAGGAGAACGGAATCCCTGCCTACGGATTCCCTGAATCAGCAGCCAGAGTCCTCTCCGAGATGGTGAATTTCACCCGCTGGCTGCAGCGGCCTCAAACAGGAATAAAAAAATTCAAGGTGGATAAAACCAGAGCCAGGAAAATCATTAATGCCGTAAAAAAAGAGGGCCGATCTTCTCTCCTTGAGAACGAGTCCTACGAAGTCCTCAAGGCTTATCATTTTCCTGTGATCAAGTCTTTTTTAGCAGAGAGCGAAGGCCGGGCTGCCCAGGCGGCAGAGGACATCGGATTTCCTGTTGTTCTGAAAATTGCTTCTCCTGATATCCTCCATAAATTCGACTTTGGAGGAGTCAAGCTCAACTTGAGAAATAAAGAAGAAGTCCGCAGAGCCTACCGAGAAATCATCGAAAACGTCCGCTCAAAAAAATCTGATGCAAAAATAAGCGGCATACTTGTCGAGGAGATGGCTTCCGGAGGAAAGGAAGTCATCCTCGGCATGAACAGAGACCTTCAATTCGGGCCAATCCTGATGTTCGGGCTTGGAGGAATCTATGTCGAAGCCATAGAGGATGTCACCTTCAGGCTGGCTCCTATCCGGGAACTCACGGCGATGGCCATGATCACCCGGACAAAAGCCCATAAAATCCTCGAGGGCTTTCGAGGGGAGCCGGCCTCCGACATCGAGGCCATAGCCGAGTGCCTGAAAAGGCTCTCCCAGTTCGTGATAGACTTTGAGGATATCAAAGAGCTGGACATAAACCCGATGATTGTCTATGAGAAAGGGAAAGGCTGCGTCATCGTCGACGCCAGGATTATCCTCGGAGAAAGCTGATGCCGATTTGGAAGAAGAAAAAAAAGAGAGTCTGCGTCATCGGATTGGACGGCGTCCCCTACTCTATGCTCCTAGACCTTGCTCAGCGAGGAATCATGCCCTCTATCTCAAAGCTTATCGGCTCTGGCCATCTCCACAGAATGAAGGCCAGCCTACCAGAAATATCCGCAGTCAGCTGGACGAACTTCATGACCGGGACAAACCCTGGGACTCACGGAATCTTCGGCTTCGTCGACCTCAAGAAAAAAAGTTATGAGCTTCGCTTTCCGAATTTTCTGGACCTTAAGCAAGAAACCTTCTGGGACGCACTCGGAAAAAAAAGGAAAAAATGCATCATCATCAACCAGCCTTTCACCTATCCGGCGCGCAAAATCAACGGCATCCTAGTTTCAGGCTTTGTCGCCATCGAGCTGGCCAAAGCTGTCTTTCCTCTCTCCTGCCAGGCTCCTCTGGAAAGGATCGAGTACCAGATTGACATCGACACCGTAAAATCGAGAGAAAACCACGAATTCCTCTGGCATGAGCTTTCAAGGACTCTGAGCGGAAGGGAGAGAGCCTGGAATCTCTTCTGGAAAGAAGACTGGGATTATTTTGAATTTGTCTTTACCGGGACAGACAGGCTCCATCATTTCTTGTGGAATGCCTACGAAGACAAAACCCACGTCTATCACCAAAACTTCCTCGATTACTACCGTCAAATCGACGGATTGATAGATAAAATCATTACATCCTTTCGAAAGCTTACTGAAAACGGCGAAGGCCTCTATCTCCTCTCAGACCATGGGTTTACAGGAATCGAGCAGGAAGTCTATCTCAACGCCTGGCTCGAGCAGGAAGGCTATTTGAAATTCGATAATACTGCACAAAAAAATCTGGCTGAGGTCTCTTGTTCCAGCCAGGCCTTTGCCATGGACCCCAATCGGATTTATCTGAACTTGAAGGAAAAATTTCCTCAAGGCTCAGTCGAGCTTTCAAAGAAAAAAGCTTTGAAAGAAGAAATCAGCAGCAAGCTGGAAAAGCTGGAATACAATGGAAAGAAGGTTGTCAGGAGAGTCTTCGATGCGGAAGAAATCTATTCTGGCCCCTGTCTTGGAGATGGCCCTGATTTACTCGTGCTCTCCGAGCACAGGTTTGACATGAAGGGCTCGGTCAAGAAAAAGAACATCTTCGACCGGACAAAGCTTCAGGGAATGCACACCTTCGATGATGCCTTTTTCTTTTCGAATAAAAAACAAGCAGATGACCTCTCTATTTCAGATTTAGCAGAAATAATCATGGATAATTTTTAATGAAAAAAGTTGCCTGTCCCCTTTTTATTAAAGTAGCCTGTCCCCTTTTCTTCGTTCTTGCCATCGGCCTGCCGCTTCAAGCCTATGTCGGCCCTGGAGCCGGGTTCGCCTTTCTCTCCTCTTTTCTTGTCCTTATTCTCACCTTCTTTCTGGCCATCTTCTCCTTTCTCTCCTGGCCTTTCCGCTTTCTCTTCAGGCTCATCAAAGGCCAGAGGGCGTATAAAAAAAGCCATATCAAAAGGCTGGTTATCATCGGCCTTGACGGATTCGAGCCGAGTCTTGTCGAAAAATACATGGCAGAAGGAAAGCTTCCGAATTTTTCAAAAATTAAAAAACAAGGAACCTTCGCCAGGCTTCAAACAACAACTCCAGCCATCTCCCCTGTCGCCTGGTCTTCGTTCATCACCGGCTGCCATCCCTCTAAACACAACATCTTTGATTTTCTTGACCGGGACCCGCGCAGCTACCTTCCCGGCCTTTCCTCAGCCAGAATCGGAAAGCCAAGAAAGACTCTCTCTCTCGGCAAATACAACCTTCCTCTCTCCAGGCCTGAAATCAAAAGCCTGCGCAAGAGCGTCCCCTTCTGGAAAATTCTGGCCGACAGAGGAATCTTCAGCACAATCCTCAGAGTGCCGATAACCTTTCCTCCTGAAAAATTCCGCGGCCATCTCCTTTCCGGGATGTGTGTGCCTGACCTCAAAGGCAGCCAGGGGACATTCTCTTATTACACCTCGGATAAAGAGGAGATAAAAGAAAAAGAAGGAGGGATGTGCATTCCTCTGGCCATAAACGGCAACAGAATTGAAACTTATATTTCGGGGCCAGAAAATAGCCTGCTCAAGAATGCAGAGGAGATTCGCCTTCCCCTGGTTATCAGCATCGACAAAGAAAAAGAGGAAGCGCTCTTAGAGGCTTCAGGTCAGAAGTTTAAATTGAAAAAGAAGACATTCTCCGATTGGATAAGGCTGGCTTTCCGGCCCGGTCTGGGAATGAAGGTCAGAGCTCTCTGCCGTTTTTATATTTCCGAGCTCCACCCTCATTTCAAGATGTACTGCACTCCGCTCAACATCGACCCTGAGAAACCGGCCCTGCCCATCTCCCATCCTTTCATTTATTCCATTTATCTAGCGAAGCTGCTGGGAAGCTTCATCACACTTGGCGAGGCCAACGACACCTGGGCTCTCAATGAAGGAGCGCTCAGCGAGAAAGCCTTCCTCGAGCTGACATACTCCAACCACAGGGAATGGGAGAATATGCTCTTCAATGCCCTGACCAAGGTCAAAAAAGGCCTGGTCGCCTGCGTCTTCGAGACGACAGACAGCATCCAGCACATGTTCTGGCGATATCTCGAAAAAGACCATCCTGCTCTTCAAGGCGGCGAGGCCGGAATGAGTGAGAAAGTCATCGAGGAGCTCTATCAAAGAATGGATGAGCTGGTAGGGAGAGTCCTGGAGAGAATCGACGAGAAGAGCGTTCTCATCATCATCTCCGACCACGGTTTCAAATCCTTCCGCCGTGGAGTCAACCTCAATTCCTGGCTCTATCTCAACGGCTATCTCAACCTCAAGGACGGCAAAAAAGAAAGCGGCGAGTGGTTCAAGGATGTCGATTGGGAAAAGACAAAGGCCTATGCCCTTGGACTCGGCGGAATCTACATCAATCAGAAAGGAAGGGAGGCAAAAGGAATTGTCGGCGAAGGCCCAGAGACAAAGGCTTTGAAGCAGGAGCTCATCAGGAAATTGAGCGGCCTCAAGGATGAGAAAGCCGACTTCACTGCCATTAATAAAATTTTCGACCGCGACGAACTTCCTGCAGGCCCTTACAAAGAAAACTCGCCTGACCTTATCGTCGGCTACAACGAAGGATACAGAATCTCCTGGGATTCAGTCAAAGGAAAAGTCAAGGGCTCGGCTTTTGAGGATAACACCAGGGCCTGGAGCGGAGACCACTGCATCGACCCCAGGATTGTTCCGGGCGTATTTTTCTGCAATAAAAAAACGAATAGAGCTGACCCCTCGATAGTCGACATCGCTCCCACTGCCCTCGAACTCTTCGGAGTCCAGGTCCCTTCTCATCTTGACGGCTGCTCACTCATCGATGGTCAAATTTTTTCTTTAGGCTATAATAAGAAAGAAAGAGCAGAAAAGAAATGAGCCAAATCAAAAGAAGAGAGTTCATCAAACTCGGGCTTACCGCCGGCTCTCTCTTAGCTTTGGGAACGAGCCCGGGACCGCTGATAAGAGCTTTTGGCAAAAAAGAAACGTCCAAAAAAATTCTCATCCTCGGCTTTGACGGCCTGGACCTGCGGCTTATGCGGCTGTGGATGAAAGAGGGAAAGCTTCCCAATTTCCAGCGCCTCGCCAGCCAGGGAGACTTCCGTCCTCTCCAGACAAGCATCCCTCCCCAGAGCCCTGTGGCCTGGTCGAACTTTATCACCGGAACAGACCCGGGCGGGCATGGCATCTTTGACTTTGTCCATAGAGACCCGGGCCGCTACATTCCTGAATTCTCGGGCTCAAGGACAGAAGAGGCCAAAAAGACAATGCATGTTGGAAAGCTTGTCCTCCCTCTCGCAGGAGGGGAAGTGAGATTGATGCGCAAGGGAAAAGCCTTCTGGCAGATTCTGGAGGAGAATGATATTCCGGCCACGGTCTTCAAGATTCCATCCAACTATCCTCCTGCACAGACAAAGCAGCGAACAATCTCCGGCATGGGAACTCCGGACATCCGCGGAAGCTATGGCTACTTCAGCTATTACACGACAGAGCCCAAAGAAATCAAGGAGGGAATGGGAGGAGGCGAAGCTTTTGAAGTCAATATCATGGATAATAATTTTGAAGCCAGGCTTCCCGGGCCGATAAATACTTTCAAAGAAGACAGGCCGAAGTCTTTCATAGACTTCAAAGTTTTCATCGACCCTGTCAGCCCTGTGGCTAAGGTCAAAATCCAGGGCCAGGAATTCATCCTCAAGGAAGGAGAATGGAGCCCGTGGAAGAGAATCCACTTCAACATGATTCCCACTCAGAGCGCAAGCGGCATCTGTATGTTCTTTCTCAAACAGGTTCGCCCCCAGTTCAAGCTCTACATCTCACCCATCAACATCGACCCGGCCAAGCCGGCACTCCCCATCTCAACGCCCGAAAAATATGCGCAAGAGCTGGAAAAGAGGTTTGGTCCTTTCTTCACCAAGGGGCTTCCGGCTGATACAGCAGCCCTTGATAACGATGTTCTGGACGACGCAGAGTTCCTGGAGCAGGACGATTTTGTCCTGGCAGAGAGCGAAACTCATTTCGATTATGAGCTCTCCAGGTTTTCGTCGGGTCTTCTCTTTTTTTACATTTCGAGCACAGACCAGCGCCAGCACATGTTCTGGCGGCTTATGGATAAAGAGCATCCGATCTACGACCCCGGCTTGGCCACAAAATACGGGAAGACAATCGAAAAAATTTATATCGAGATGGACAGGATGCTGGCCAAGGCCATGGAAAAAACAGGCAAAGATACATTGCTCATCGTCATGTCTGACCATGGCTTCTCCCCTTTCCGCCGCTCATTCAACCTCAACACCTGGCTCTTGGAGAACGGCTATCACAGCCTCAAGAACAGATGGAAGCAGACACAGGAATCTCTTTTCTTGAACACGGATTGGTCAAGAACAAGAGCTTACGGCCTCGGCTTGAACGGCCTTTACATCAACCAGAAAGGAAGAGAAGGAGAGGGCATTGTCGAGCCTGGAGCGGAGAAGGAAGCCCTTGTCCGGGAGATCGCTCAGAAGCTGGAAAATTTCATCGATTCAAAAACAGGAGAAAGGGCGGTGCTGAGAGCCTATGTGGCTAAAGATGTTTACCATGGGCTGTATGTTGACGAAGCCCCGGAAATCATCGTCGGTTACAACTATGGCTACCGAATCTCCAGTGCCTCCTCTTTGGGTGGGATGCCGAAGGAGATTATCGAGGACAACCATTCCAAATGGAGCGGAGACCACTGCATGTCTCCAGAGGTTATCCCCGGAATTTTATTCACAAACTTTAAGGTCAAGGCTGAATCGCCGGCCCTCTACGACCTCAGCCCGACAATCCTTCAAGTCTTTGGCATTGAAAAGACAAAGGAGATGAGAGGCAAATCTATAATTTAATAGGAGAAAAAATGGGAAAGGCCAAGGTAAAACTGGATAAGGATTTGATGGAAAAAATCAAGAAATATGCCAAGGTTGCAGGCTATTCCTCTCCTGAAGAGTTCATCATCCACTGCCTGGAAAAAGAGCTGGCAAAGCTTGAGGAAGCTGAATCTGAAGAAGTGGTCAAGAAAAAGCTAAAAGGGCTGGGATATATATCGTAGAAGAGCTGAGCGCTTGATAAATAAGTTTGTTCTGGATCAGGCTGGGTGTCTCGAAGACACGCTTTAAAGAGATGATCTGGTTTTTTAATTCGCTTTTCGGCAAGATTTTTGAACTCATATTTTTTCCTTTTCAGAGAATGAGTTCCTGGGTGGCGATGGCGCTCATTTCTTTCCTGACATCGCTTTTGATGCTTCTTTTCTTCCGGCTCTTCTCCAATCAACAGGGGATTCGAAAGGTCAAGAATAAAATAAAGGCTCATCTGTTCGAGTTCCGCCTGTTCAAAGATAGCTTGAGCCTTTCGCTCAGGGCCCAGGGAAACATCCTGCGCTATAATTTCAAATACATCGGTTATTCGGCAAAACCCCTTTTAGTGATGTTCATCCCCATTGTCCTGATTCTTGTTCAACTCAACCTCTGGTTTGGATACCAAGCTCTTTCGCCTGGACAGGAGACAATCGTCAAGGTCAAGCTTGCCAAAGGCCAGAGCCCGCTTGCTGTCAACCTCAGCCTTGATTCCTCCAAGCTCGATACCGAAACTCTTCCCCTCAGAATTGAAGGCGAAAGAGAGATAGACTGGCGCATCAAAGCCAGAGAAAATGGCTCGCACAATTTAACATTAACCGTCGGCGGACAAAAGGTCTCAAAAAGAATTGTTGTTGGTCAGAAGCCCTTGGTCAAAATCTCGCAGGCAAAAGTGCGGCGCAATTTTATTGCTGAGCTTTTCAATCCCGGAGAAGCGCCTTTTGCAGGAAATCTGCCGCTAAAATCTGTGGAAGTGCTATATCCAAATAAAAATATGAATCTTTTCGGATGGCATCTCCACTGGCTTATTGTCTATTTTGCTCTTTCCATCATCTTCGGCTTTGCCTTCAAAGGCATCTTCAAAGTAGAAATCTAAGCCTATATTATTGCATTGACGTCAGTGCCGTTTTTACCCGATATTTCAATAGCTTGACTTTCAAAATTATCGTATTATTTGAAAACTTTCTACTTTTATTGAGCTACTCCCATATCATCTTATAAACTGCCAGCTCTTTATACCCGCTCTCTTTCTCCCGGATGCAATAAAGGCGGTGGTTTTTGGCTTTAGCTCGATTCAAATCCCTGCCGGGATACATCCAACTCCCGTAGCCCGCCATACTCATTCTTTTGATGAAAATGCCGTCAGAATTAAAAATATCATGAATACATTCATTCTTATTATCGCCCTTTTCATAGGTCTTGACATAAAGACGTCCTTCATCGTCCAAGAAGAAATAATGGAAAGGAGGCATTTTATTAGGGACGATAAGCTTGTCTTTATAGCGTCCAAAATTGGCAATTAAATTTTCCTTGAACTCATCAGGAGCATCCGCGGGATTATATTCTTTCCTGATTTTTTTCAATAATCTTCCGTCCAAACCATAAATTAAGATTTCATACCCCCTATTTTCATGCCCTAAATATATCATCCCGCCTGAAACATCCCATATAAAAACACGAGGTGAGCCTTTCGTCTTCTGCTGTGTGAACGCAACAACTGGACCATAATCACATTGATCAAGCTCCTTTATCTCTTCAAATTTTGAATTGTATAAGTCGAGGATATCGTAGCGGTGCTTTGTCGAAGGGTCAAAATTGTCCTTGAATTTAACATAGTTTCCATTTTCAAGAGGGTAAAAAACAAATTGACCGGCACCCTTTGAATACAGGCGAGTTTCTTTAATTATCGTCCCCTTCCTGTCGAAAATATATAACTTAAACCCGCCATAATCTTGAATCGGAATCTCATCTTGTCTGGTAATATTTAGATATACAGGGAGTTGAATCTCACCCGGACCCTGGCCTCTCTTTCCGAATGGAGCTATAAAATTCCCATTTTTGTCAAATTTATAAACCAAATTTTTGTCGCTCTCCCGCTCTTGAAAGAAATAAATATTCCCCTCAGAATCAACGTCAAAGGCTGTTATGTCAGTCACTCCTACCTCTGCAATTTCATCTTTCTCCGTGTCAATCGTGAATTCTTCTTCAAGATGAAGCGTGCTCGGCTCTCCTTTAATCTTATAAGGCTCTAAATGATTGACAATGACTTCCACTCCGCCTTCCATAACCTTCTCTACTTTTTGCTGTATTGGACCACAGCAAGAAAACACTAAAAGAATTGATATGAGATAGATTAATTTTTTCATTTATTTCCAGTAGCTCGAGACGAATCTATCCACTTCAGGAATCCCGCCCTGGTAGATGAGATAGCCGTTATGAGGCTCGCGCTCGGTAATTTCGCCAGCGATGGGCGTGAGCATGATTTTCTTGACCTCTTCCAGGTCGCTCGTTTGCCCCAGCACCCAGCCAAGCTTCACGTAGGCGACCTCAGGAAGCATGTTGCTAGCCGGAATGACGCCCAGCTCCATGATGTCGCGCCCTGTGTCATAGACGAACATCTGCACATAGCCCCATAGAGTCTGAACTGTCATATACATGGCAATGCCTTTCTCGTTGGCCCGCCTTAGAGCCGGATAGAGAGGCTTGTTGACGTGGCCAAGCCCGGTTCCGGCAATCACGATGCCTTTATAGCCGTTGTCGATGAGAGAGTCGATGATGTCGGGCTTCATGTTGGGATAATAATAGACAATGGAAACCTTCTCTTCGAAGGCCGTGTTGACCTTGACATTTCTGTCACTGCGCCTTCGTTTATAATCATCGCGGAGAGGAATGATCTTCTCTCTGCTTACCATAGCGATCGGTGTATCCCCTATTGTTCTGAAGGTCGAGCGGTAGGAGGAGTGCATCTTGCGGACCCGGGTGCCGCGGTGGAGCAGGTCGTACTGGTCGCTCGTCGGGCCAAACATGCAGACCATGACCTCGGCGATATCGCTTTCGGCTGCGGTCTTGGTGGCGTCGATCAGATTAAGTGCTGCATCCGACGAGGGGCGGTCGCTCGAGCGCTGCGAGCCAACCATCACGATAGGAACAGGCGAATCCTGGACCATGAATGAGAGGATTGCGGCCGTGTGCTGCATGGTGTCTGTGCCGTGGCCGATGACAATCCCCTGCACGCCTTTCTCAATCTCCCTGCCTATGGCCCTGGCCGTGCCGACCCACTGCTCAGGCCCCATATTTTCGCTGAACACGCCGTAGAGCTTCTCTGTCTCAAGGTTACAGATATCTGCAAGCTCAGGAACAGAGCCGTAGAGCTCGCCCGGGGTGAAGGCTGGAATCACAGCGCCTGTCCTGTAATCCAGACGGCTGGCGATGGTGCCGCCAGTGCCGAAAAGCTTCACCCGCGGCTTCTTTGGGTCATAAGGAAATTCCTTCTCCGGAATTTTGTAATGTGCCTCTTTATAGCCAATCTCTTTGATCTCTGTCACTGTGTTCACGGTGATACCGACGTTGTAGCCGTTGCGCAGTTTGAGGACGATGTGTTTTTCATCCGCTGTCTCGGAGCGAGGAAGGATGATTCCTGTGAACCTACCACGGGTGGTTGTCACTTCGGCATCGCTCCAGACACGGACACCGTGCGCTTTGAGAAGGGACAGAGCTTCCCCTCGATAGCCTTTGTAAATATCGTTCATTGCTTTTCCCCTGTCTTGACGATTTTAATCCTAATGAGTTGCCCCCATAGCCTTGCGCAGGGATGAGGCAACTTTTTCTCCAGATACTTTCCCCCTAGTGCCCGCCATCAGCACTCCCATCAGATAGCGGAATTTCTTATCAGGGTCTTGAGGTTGGAGGCCTTTATGGTCTCTTATTGTCTTCTGAATCAGGCTGCGAAGCTCATCATCGCTCAACTTATAAATTCCCAAACTCTTAATGGCTTCTGCCGGCTCTCGGCTATCAGCAGACATTATTTTTAGAATCTCCAGAAAGCCCTCCCTGGCAAATTCCCCTCCGCTGTAACGCCTCAACAAATCCAGCAAAGACTCATCGCGAAGACCTGAAACTGGAAGCTCTTTTCTTTCCAGATGTTTCAGCATCTGGCAGAGGACTACGGCGGCAATGGTTGGCTTGATGGGAAAAGCCTCGACAGCCCGCTGGAAAAGAATGGCCCGTTCGTCAATCACCATCTCCTTGATGATTTCTTGAGAAAGGCCGAGCTTGCGATAATACTCCCGGCGCTGCCAGGGCGTCAGAGGAAGCCGGCTCTTAGCTTTCTTTATCCGTTCCTCAGCGAGCGGCACAGGAGGCATATCCGTATCAGGATACATCCTGTCAGGTCCTGGCAAAATCCTTTCGAACCCGTTGATGCCTGAAGGAAAGGCCTGACGCGTCTCGTTGGGAATGCTCTCGGCTGCCTCCCTGGCCCTGATGATAATCTCGCTGACAGCCGTTTCCGAATCCCTGTCATCACCCCAGACCAAGATTATAACATCATTTTTTTTGCTTTCCAGGGCAGAGGCGATCTTGCTCCACTCTGCCGAAGTGAGAGGGCTATCCTTCATCTCGCTGTGGATGATGTTGGGAAGCTCGTCGAGGCAGGCAATAACCCTCACTCTGTCAGAGATCTCGCTTGCCAGGTCTCTTCCTGGCTGAAGCGGGAAGGCCAGAATACCTTTGTAATCCGACAGCCCAACTGCCATGGTTCGCCATCCTCTCTCCAGAGCGCGGCATATCGGCGGGAAAGAGGTCTTCTTCAGAATCCCCGAGACTTCAGCAAAGGATGACTTGAGTGTCTCCTTGGTTATCCCTCTTTTCTGCAGCTCAGCTCTCAGCTCGAGGAGATTCCATTGCCTCAGGGCTTCGAAATGCGTCAGCCTGGGGATGTAGGGAATCTTGTGCACGCCCTTGATCTCTACTCTTGTCCCGCCTTCGACGCTGACATTGACATCCTGCCGCGCTCTCCCGATTCCTGTCCTGACTTTGCCTGTGCAGCGTGCCAGCTCCCTGAGGAGCTCGGCGACTTCGGCCACTTCCCAGGGCGCCCGCATGTCTGGATAAGTCACAGTCTCAATCAAAGGGATGCTCAACCGGTCGGTTTTGAAGACTCTTCGATGTCCAATGTCGCTGACCTGGCGGCAGGCATCCTCTTCCAGGCCTAACTGCCGGATGTTGATTCTTCGGTCCTTGTAAGGAATCCAGCCGTCGGTGCCGAGGATGGTCGTGCGCTGAAAGCCTGCAGGGATGCTGCCGTCGAGATACTGCTTGCGCGAGATATGGAGTTCGCCGACGATGTTGCAATTGAGGAGCAGTGCCACCTCAAGGGCGATGTCGAGCGCTTCCTGGTTGAGCTCGAAGGGAGGAGTATCATCCATCTCGTAAGTGCAAACGTTGTTTCTGTTGAGCTGATAGACAATCTCTTTTCGGGTCTTGAATTCCATGACCGCGGTTCCGTCGTATTCCCCGAGCTCGGAGAGCGTGGGCCGCATGTGCCGCAGCACTTCGGCATGGTAATTCTCATAGTACTCACCAGCAGGGCAGCGGCAAAAAAGCTTCTTCTGGGTTTTCAACTGCTGATGGATCTCAAGGCCGGACTTAAAGCCCATCTCAAGATAATCTCGCTCTTTGAGGTCTCCATAATTAAAAATTTTTGGCATAGGTTAAGATCACTTGAGGGCGAATTAAACTTTATATCATATCAAAAAGCACCCCTTCAAGCTCCAAAAAGAAGAAGTAAGCTCTTTTAAGGCCAGAAGAGATTGGATTGGCTGTTTAAGGAATAAAGTCAACAAGCGTGCCGGTTCGATTCGGGCCCTCAGCACTTATCTAAAAAATCTTTACCTCGACTTGCGTTTGCAACCCGTCGTGAACTCCAGAGGAAGATTTAATTTTTTTCGGGCTCCACAGCCGCGCGCAATAAGTCCTCCAAGTAAACCTTTTCCTGCATTGCTTTTGCCTTCCAGCCAGGGTTGAGACGGTCCAACAGGCGTGCTTGCGCCATGCCGCTCAAATAAAACCGAAGGTCTCCGTCCTGCTGGCCTAGCTGTCTCTCCATCCGGATGAAATCCCCCTGCAAATAAAAAGGAAGGCCGGGCCCATAGCGTATAGAAGCTGATTCACGGGCGATTGATGCGGCCAATTCATAAAATTTAATTTCGACGTATTCGGCAAGCCCTTCCAGCCATTCCAGTTCGACTTCATAAGCAACAAGGTCAGGGCTGAGAGTTGCATGCTCGCGACGAGCATCGCGGATACGCAAGAATTTTTTAGCTAAACTGCCCGCTTCGGCATCGTCCTTCGCCCGTATCGCTTCAGCAAGCGTTTTCCCTTCGCTATTCCAGACGGAGGCAAAGTCGCTGTCCTTATAGGGATAGCGTCCCTCAGAAGCATAGACAGCCGTTGCTCTGGCGAAGCGCGCAGGAGCCAGATTAGCTTGATAAGCATGGAACATTTCATGAAGAAGCCCGACAATTAGAAAGTCCGCAGTAATCTTGAACGGGCCTTTGCTGTTCATCCAGTCGAGAGTCCCTATTCTGCCAGCCCAACGCATCCCGATTGATACAGCAAATGACTGCGGGTTTTTGGCAGCACGGCGATAATATGGCCGTCCCATAAAATTATCCTCTTTGACGACTTCCCAAGAGTCTGTTGGATTCTCTTCGCCAACGAGAAATTCATAACTATCGTTATAGAGAATAATGGGAATGGCGGAGCCGCCAAAACCCGGCCATACTTGATCACCGAATTCAGCCTTCAGCCGTAACGCCTCGGTAAGCTCTGCTTTGTCTGCAGCACTCAGCACAGGCGCGGGTTGAACTGAATTCCTCGGCCTGGGTTTGTCTGCGTTTTGTGCAGCCGATATCTTATAGCCGAGAGCTGAGAGCGCAAGCAACATCAAACATCCAACCCAAAATTTTTTGCTCATCTTTTTATCTCACCTAGTATGTGTCAGCAGCTATGATGTATCCCTGAATTTCCAGTTTCTGAACCTAATTAAGAATTCCAGCACCGGAACTGAATTAAGTATTATGTGCCCGAAATTCTCCGAATTAAGTATTGTATCCCCGTATCTTACTTATTGTCCCAGAATTAAGTATTGTGTCCCCAAATTTCTCTCCCCGAATTTCTCCTAATTTCTTATAGGTTCTTGTAGTTCAGCATGGCGTTGAAAATGAGGAAGAAAGAGCCGTGGGTCTGGTGCCGCCACATCGGGTTGAAGCTGAACATAACCACATGGCCCTGGCCGAGAGTTGAATCAAGGATCGCAGGAGTGCCGGCGAGCTCTTCGCCATGGTCCAGCCCGCCGCTTATCAGAAGCTCATTAACGTTCTTGGCAAAGCTGAGGATCGTTTTCGGCCTTGGCATCTGGGGAAAGAAGCGCTGCTCTGGAACTTGCTCTGCAGCCTGGCCTTCCTTCTGGGTCTTGCGGAATTCCTCTACCGTCTTCTGTCCGAGGTCCCTGGGCCGTCCCTGCGGTATATCAGCGTCGTTGACTGCGCCTCTTCCCGAGACTCTTCCACCCGCGCCGGCACCAGCAAAAGGCGGCATCATCCCGAATCCTCGGCCGCGCATGCCCATGCCCACGCCGAATACCGGCGCCTGGCTGAAATACACTCCAAGCGTATCATCATACCCATAGACGATAGGGCTCGCTTTTTCCGTGACTTCAGTCTTGTAGACGCTTCCCCGAGCCCAGAGGTTGGGAGTATCGCGGACCGTTGCTCCCTGCGCCAGCCCGAAATGAATCGGCAGCGAGGAGCTGTTGGCAAGGGTGATGAACAATCCGCCCTGTTTGATGAAATCCCGGAGGTGCATCACTCCCTCAAACTCAAGGCCACCCCTCATGTCATCGGTTGAATCCTCGACGCCGATATTAGGAGTGAGTTCCGTTTTCTTCCAGGGGATGGGTTTATCGCCGGTGACACCCTGGACAATGCTCAGGGCATCGGCTGACGACGGGCCGAAGAGGATGACGTCGTATTTCTCACGGAGGTTTGCATTATCCCGGACTTTATGGACCGAGATATAGTCATAGGGAATCTGGAGCTCGTCGAGCGCCATCCGGACCCAGCCCTCGGTCTGAGTGTTCTGCCAGGTGTGCATGAGAGCGAGGCGCGGGATGACCACTTCATGCGCAGCAGCATCAGGCACAGCAGGCACAGCATAAACATTGATTCCATACTGCTGGCCAGCAGCAGCAAGAATGCTCTCCAGGTTTCCTGAGTTCTTATCGACCCGGAAGATGAAACTCCCGGCATTGAATTTCTTTCCCTGCGATTCGAACGCTTTCTCTGCGGCAAGGATTTTAAGGTCCTTGTTCTTGAACAGGAAAGATGCAATCTGGTTATCGGCATTATGGTTGATGAGGAAAGCCTGAGCATTGCCGCTTCCCAGCCGGATTAAGCCGCCTGGCGACTTGACTTCCCCCTTAACCAAGGTCATCGGGGCGGAGAGCACAGAAACGTCCTCTACGCGGACGGTTTTAACATTGTATAGAGGGCCCAGCGTCCAGCCAACATCATCATAAGGACTGGGGTCGGTGATGTTGAAATACTGGCGGTCGAGCATCATGTCCGCCATACGCGAGTAAGGCTGGTCCATGCGGACAATATAGCTTCCCGCAGGATATTCTGTTGTTCCTACCTTGAAAGGGGCATCTGCCCTGTGAACCTCTACACCCTGCCACTGGAGAAGTTTCAGAAGACGCCCTGCCTGACCAGGACGCGGGTCGTCTCTAGGAAAAATATAGGCTGCCGGCCCCTCATTTCGAGCCTTGGCAACCGAGCGCTTGCTCTTCAGGTAAAAATTCTCCATGAACTGCGCTTTGCGGCTTGCGATGTAATTCATGCCGACAAGGATAGCACTCTGCTGCAGGTTGACATTGTCGCGTATGGACCAGACAGTTGTGGCCAGCGGCGGATTAGGGCGATACCAGGCTCTGTCCCCTCTGGCCGTGATGACACGGGTGCTGCCGTCGCCAGCGCCCTGGGTTTCGTAGAAGCGGCCGATGGCATTGTGCCCGTTAGCAGCATAAAAAGCATAATTAGGCGCCCAGCCGTCGTAAAATCCATGGGTCCAGACTCCTGGCACACCCTGCCGGGTCAAGTCATCGATCTCCTGGTAAGCAAGCTGGTGCCACTCATCGATGACGATCGGGTCGAGCCAGGCATTGTAGGGGCCTGTTCCTGTAGAAATATAGAGGTGGGAGACAGATTCGTGAAGGTCGTGCATCACCTGGGGGTGGAAATCGAAAAAGACCTTCAGGATATACCGGCTGAGGTTGAGGCCGAGCCCGAGGTTATCTCTGTTATCGTCGTGGGCGACATACTTCCCCCAATAAAGGAGACGATTCGGCACATTCGCATTAGGGTCTTTGCGCCGAGCCATGGAGAGGTCAACCTGCTTGTCCCGGCCGTCAACTTCCAGGATGGGAGTGATGAGGATGATTGAGTTTTCCCGGATTGTCTTGATGAACGGGGATTCGTCCACCGCCACGCGGTAGGCCAGCTCCATCAGCATCTCGACCGAGCCGGTCTCGCCCGAATGCATTCCCCCTGTGGCCCAGTACATGGGCTTGGCCTCGCGGATGAGCCGCTGCGCCTCTTGCTCGCTCACTTTTCGCGGGTCGGCCAGCTTGGCGTTGACCTGCTTGTAATTGCTAAGGTTGGCCATGGTCTTTTCATCGGCAACAGCCACAACAATCCAATCCCTTCCTTCTTCTGTTTTCCCGATGGTGAAAACTTTGACTCTCGGGGTCGCAGCAGCCAGAGCCTTCATGTATTTGTAGACTTCCTGGGAATAGCTCAGGATATCGCGCGCTCCGGCAATATGGCCGAGAACTTCAAGCGGAGTGGGAATTCCCTTGGCATAAGGCATGTAGTTCACGTATTTCGTCGAGAAACAGGGGTCTGTCGTGAACTCGCGAATTTTTTTGGTGTATTCCTCGTGGATTTTCTGCTGCGAGAATGAGAATGCGGGAGAAAAGACAAGGGCGGCTACAATAAAAAATACTGCCCATGTTCGCCCGCTACAAATAATTCTTATAAATCGGCCAAAGACTTTTTGAGATGAGTGTGACATACCATCCTCCTTCCTTTGAATAATTGAATCAAACAATACACATTTTTTTTAAAGAGGTCAAGAAAGGAAAATAAAGAAGAATCCGGTCTTTCAAAAATCTTTAACATAGATGTTAGAGAAAAAATCTGCTTTTTGTAATCGCGCGAGACTGCTCTCCGAGCTTGAAGTTCTTGATACTGACTAAAAAGAAACAATAATCATCAGATCCTCAAAAGATAGGACACTTTGAGAGTGATCGAGTATCCCTTTTCTCTCAGCGAATCCATTGTCTTTGCATTCTTTTTATAGCAGAGCTGGATGATATTTCCAGCTCCAAAATAATACCCAAGCAAAAGATCAAAATTGTATTGATGCTCTCTGGTTTCTCCTTTGAGCCGTGTGCTAAGGAAAAGACTTCGTGTCAGTTGATAATGGATGGAGGTTTCATAGGTCATGCCATCAAAAACTTTTTCTCCGGTTCGCTCGATGCGCTGCTGTGTCCAGTCGCTCTCGAATGAACATTCAAAATTGCTTCTTGGTCTCAACGTCAGAGATGTTTCTATGCTTGTTTGTGTTCCCGTCTCGACATCAGTGAAGTCTCTATTGTAAATTCCTCCCTTTTCCCAGTTCAGCTCAAAGCTTATGTCCTTTAGAAATCCGCCTCGAAACCAGCTTAAATCTAACCCTCCATCGTATGTATCCAGATAATTCTTTGTCCAGGCAAGCTCTCCGTTCTCATCAAGGACCTGATACTTGCTTTTCCCGGCATCGAATCTCCAAAAGAGCTCTAATCGCGAAAAAAAATCTATCCAGCTCCCGACCTCGAGCGATTTCCCAGTGGTGTGACCATAAGTATCCTGCTCAAGATTCCCCGCCGTGCTGACACTCCAATGTTTGACCTTGCCTTTGTTATATCTCCAGGCATATCCCCATTCAAGATATGTGCTCTGGATGTTCGTCTGTGAAACAAAACCGGTCTGAATCCTGACGTTTTCTTCGATTCTACGGAAATTGAAATTCATCTGAAGTCCGGCGTCAGGCTCTCTTTGAAAGCTCAAATTATGCATGCCGTTATTTTTTTTCTCTGAATACTTGTTGGAGGTCAGGACACTCTGGCCGCGGATATAATAGATGTCCTTGAAATTGAAATTGTAGTCAAGACCAAAATTCTGGTTGTAATCCTGAGAAGTATTCATGCTGGCATAATATATTCCTATCTGGGAATTTGAAAAAATGTCCTTCTGAACTCTGACAACTGAGAATATCTTATCCTCTCCTTCCTCCTCATCATTGACCGCTCCCAGCACCCCGAAGGAATAGCCTCGGGTTTTTCCCGAGAGCTTGGCGGCGATTTTGGGATTACTAATCCGCCTGGAATAAAAAAGGCTTTCCTGGGATTCGTGGTAATCCTCTTCTTCACCCGAAACAGAAAAATATCGGCTTCCTTCAGTAAAGAATGGCCGGTTTTCCTCGAGATAGTTTTCGTATGGAGCAAGCTGGTAGATGAAAGGGTCTGACTCCACCTCGCTGAAATCTGGGCTGGCTGTCATATCGAGGATGAGGTTTGGCAATATTCCATATTTAAAATCCAGTCCAACCGCCATCTTCTCGTCTTTCTTATCCTCCCACCTTGACGTCCTGAAACCTGAATACGGAAAAAATTCAATATTGTATCCCGGCCTTATGCCAGACAATCCTCTCAGCTCTCCCATCTGCTGAAGTAGAGGCTTGTCACGGTTGACATTCGTCCAGTAGTCTGTTTCATTCAAGCGATGAATATATCTTTCAAAATTAATGCCCCAGATTTGATCATCTTTTGGAGAAAATCTGAGCGATTTGAAAGGGATGGCCATCTCAGCAGCCCAGCCGTCATTGCGGAGCACAGCGTCAGACTTCCAGATTGTCTCCACAGAGTTTTTCTGGACTCCTTTTGGATTGACCGCGAAGCTGATGCTCGTTCTTTTATCGTTGTAAGTATCCAGGATTACAGTGATGGAATCATTTTCTTCGTAGTCATTGCGAGGGGTCAGTTCTGCCCAGATTTTATCCGGTTGAGAATCCTTCATCAGGAAAGCAAAATAAATATTTTTATCATCGTAAGCCATCCAGACCAATGTTTCTTCTGAAGCCGCTGCGCCGTTTACAGGATCATGCTGGAAAAATCCGGAGATCGGCTGGATATTTTTCCAGCAGCTGTCTTCAATCTGGCCGTCTATTTTTGGAGGCTCTTCTGTCCGAGAAATTTGAACGCTTTTTATTCGTTCCTGGCTGAGGATTTGAGGAACGCACAAGAAAATGATGAACAATGTTCCCAGAGCTATCGAGAAACTTTTCTTTTTAAACACCCGGCCACCTGTGCGCTTTTTCATTTGCAAAAAGGCGATAGTATAACACAATTTATTTAAAGTGAACTAAATCCAGACTAAAATTGTTTTAAATTAAACCGAGAATTTTCGAAAAAGCCCTCTAACTCACGAGAACAGTGTTGAGTTTTACTCAGATAAAAAAGCTTTATAGGTTCTATTTGGCCTCAGCTTCCTTGAAGAAAATTATATAAGAATCAGAGTGAATTTAATCTTCTAAAGCCCGATAATGGTCGCATCCTTCGGATATTCAATCGTAAAATCGATGAGAATTTCCCTTTTCTCCTGAGGGGCAAGGGTGATAACCCAGCTCAGAATTCCTTTCTCATCCTTTTTCGTTGGAGCAGGACTGATGTTGACTTCCTTGACTTCAATCTTGGAATTCTGGCTGACTGGAATCTGGTCGAGGATTTCGGTCTCGACCTGATATTTCCTTAGATTCTGAATGGTTATCTTATAGACGAGCCTGAGCTTCTCTGTCTTGCTCAAGAAGCCAGGAGCAGTTTTCTCCCTCTTCACCTGCTCATACTTGACCCTGACCTGGCTGTCCTCGCCGAAGAACATCTCCGCCTCTTCCTCTGCGGCAACAAAAGGGAGACCGGCTGACCCGACATAATCCTGAAGGATAAAAATATCAGCCTTGCCGGAAAGGAGCGGATAGGAAAGAGTGTTCTTCAGTTTTCCTCTGAGAAAAGCAGCTTCTTTGAGCTTGGGGGCACAGATGTAGTTAAATTTTACGTTCATTTTTTGAGAATCTATCGGGACTTTGTGCGGTGCCCCGTCGCTTGGAATCTGGACTTTCCTCTTTATCTCAAAATTCAAATGGAGCCCTATCTCGACAACTCCTGCTGAGGCCATCTCGGCTTCTGCCGGGGCTTCGACTTCCCCTAATCTAGCCGTAACTCCTCCGACAATTCCGCCCATGACTCTGTCTTCCACTCCCTTGGCTTTTTTTTCGAGCATAGGCCTAAGCGCATAGATATCCAATATCCAAGGGTTCAAAGCAGGGGGATTTGTGGCCAGCGCAGGAGAAGACGTAGAAAGGAGGGCATCAACATCCTCCCAGTCCTCTCCGCTTATCTGCTGGATGCTGGCTTGAAGGGCAAGCTCAATCTCCGAGGAATCAGGGATTGCTCTCAGAGTGTAGAGCGGGGACCAGCGGGCGTTTATCACAGTGTAAAAAAGATTGAGCTTGAAATCTCCGCTCCGGCTCGACTCCAGAAGAACTATCACTCTCTTACCTTCCAGAGGCTTTTGAGGCTTTATGGATTCGAGCTTCTTTTTGAGCGCATCAAGCTTTGCCGCCTGCTCTGCCAGGATTTTTTTGCATTCAAGCTTTGACTGTTTCACATCTTGAAGCTTTGCCGAAAGAAAATTGATGACCTTTTCCCAGCTTTGGACATCAGGCTTGCCCAGCAGAATTTCTTGAGATGCCTGGGAGCTGGTCGAGGCCTCGATGGATTTCAGAAATTTCTCCTGGGATTCAAGAACATCGACCTTATCTTTTATTTTATCAATCTCGAGCTGGACAATGTCGATTTCTTTCTGGAGCCTATTGATTTCAGGAAGGAGCGAGGATTCAAGGAATTGAGTCGAGATATCGACGCCTAACACTTTGACCAGTGCTGTGCCTTTTCCTGAAACCCTGACTGAATTGGGAATTAGGGTCGCAGGAAGGCCGCTAAAAACGACTGAGTGGATTCCCGGAACAAGGGTTAGGTCAGCCTCTCTGGTCACGCTTGCACGGTCAGGGAAGACGGTGACAGCAGAGATGGAGCTTTGAGTTACAATCTCATCCGAAAAAAGAGCCCCACAGAAAATGAAAAATAAAAAAATCAATAAAAAAATTCCTTTTCTTTGCATGATCGCCTCCAAATCTGGATAAAATCTCGTTTTTCTTCACTCGCGTCTGCTTTCCTACTATTATATACAATTGAAAATAAAACTCATTCCTCAAAGTCCTGTTTGTTTGTTAGAAAAATATTCAAGATATGACCTTTGATAGTTTATTCCTCAATCCTGTTGAACCAGGCTATCTCTTCAAGCTTCTTTCTTTTTTTCTCTTTTGGAGGTCTTTTTTCGTAATAACCCATGGCCATCAGCGAGACAATCTTGTATTTGCGCGGGATTTTGAAAAATTTGCGAGCTTTGCGCGGGTTGAACCAGGCGATCCAGCATGTTCCAAGGCCAAGCTCCTCAGCTTGAAGGACGATGTGCTCGCCGGCGATTCCGATATCGATGAGATAGAAGCTGACGTCCTGGATCTGCTTGCCTATCCTGTTGGCGATGATATCCAGCCTGGCTAAAATCATGATCAGGACAGGGGCCTGGGCTGCAAACCTGGAGACGAAATAGATACCTGAAAAAACTTCCTTGGCGAATCGTGCCTTGAGCTCAGGGTCGTCAATGATCAGAAACCTCCAGGGCTGGACATTATCGGCCGAAGGCGCAAGCCGGGCAGCTTCGATGCAGGTCAGAACTTTCTCTCTTTCGACCGGTTTGTCGAGATAGCGGCGGATGCTTCTCCGGCTGCGGACGAGCTGTTCGAATGGGCTATTCATTTGTTTTCTCCCTTTATCCTCATGAAGTTAAAATTACTTACATTCAGCAAAGAAATCAACTTTTAAGCGGTTCACATTATCAGACACAAGAGAGTAGGCAGGGTGTTTTCTAAACACCCTGCCTACTCTCTTCAACTTTTCATATTGCCAAAGGGAATTGTCTTTAATAATATGGAAAAAATTGAGGAGGAGAATAGGGTGATGAAAAAATTTTTGGCCTTAAGCTTTTTCCTTTCCCTTCTTGCTCTTCTTGCTTCTGCTGAAGAGCCTTTCTCGAAGCAGATTGCCAATTACACCATCGATGTCAGGCTTGATGCCTCGAAGAAATTATTGAGAGCCACAGAAACTCTTTCTTGGACAAACGACACTGAACGCTCAACCGACGAGCTCTGGTTCCATCTCTACTGGAATGCATTCCAGAACAATATGAGCACCTTTCTCAGGGAAGCTTCAGAGGAAGAAAGTCAGGTTGAAAGTTTTAAAAAAGACGACTGGGGATATTGCCGCCTGATTTCAATCAAGATAGTCAAAAATTCTTTTTTTGAAGGCAATGACTTGGCCCCGAGCATGGAGTTCCGACATCTTGACGATGAGAATATTCATGACCAGACTGTCTTTTCAGTCAAGCTCCCCAAACCTGTTGGGCCTCGCCAGACCATTGTGCTCGGCATTGAATTTGAATCAAAGATTCCCAAGCCCATCTCCCGCACAGGAGTCTACAAAGATTATTACTTCATCGGCCAGTGGTTTCCAAAAATTGGAGTCTTTGAGGACGGCCGATGGAACTGCCACGAGTATCATGCCTCGAGCGAATATTTTGCTGACTACGGAACCTACGATGTCCGAATCACCCTCCCCTTTTCTTTTATCGTCGGCGCAACAGGGGAGCTGAAAGAGAGAATCGATAACCGAGATGGAACCAAAACCCTTCGCTTCTCCCAGCACAGCGTCCATGATTTTGCCTGGACAGCCAGCCCTCGTTTTCTCGAATATAAGGAGAATTTCGAGATTGCTCCAGGGAAAAAAACTGAGATCACCCTGCTCCTTCAGCCTGAGCACTTGAAGCTTAGAGAGCGATATATGAATGCCGTGAAAAATGCGATCAAATACTGCAGCCTCTTCTACGGCGACTATCCTTATGCCACAGCGACCTGCGTTGACCCGGCTTACAACAGCCACTCCGGAGGGATGGAGTATCCGACGTTCTTTACTGGCGGGGCCTATTTTCTTACCAAGAAAGGAATTCCTGTCCCTGAAGGAGTGACAATCCACGAATTCGGCCATGGTTACTTCTACGGCCTTGTCGGAAGCAACGAGTTTGAAAACCCCTGGATGGATGAGGGTTTCACGTCCTTCCTGGATTCAGAAGTCTATTATGCCGCCTACGGAGAGCCGCTTTACTCCAAGACCTATTTCGGGATACCGGTAACTTTCAGAGAAGTAAAAATTCCAATCGAGTCAGAGGGAATCTCAGAGCACCGCCTGACTTCAGACATGGACATCATACAGCGTTTCTCCTGGGAATTCCTCGGGGACGAAAGCTATGGAGCTAATTCCTATCAAAAAGCCGAGCTCATGCTTCGAACCCTTAAAAGATACATGGGAGAAGCGCTTTTTTCGAGGATGATCAAAGCCTATTCGCAGCGTTTCTGGCGGAAACACCCCCGCCCCCAGGATTTTTATGCTGTCGTCTCTGAGTTTGCCGGAAAGGATATGAGCTGGTTCCTCGACCAATTTATTTACGGCTCGGAAAAGCTTGATTATGCTCTCGGCGATATCATAAACCGCAGGGAGAGAGAGCCTCAGGGATGGTTTGAGGGAAAATACAAGGAACCTTTCCCCAAGATTGAGAAGACACCCCTTTACCATTCAGAAGTCATTGTCCGCAGGCTGGGCGGGGTTAAAATCCCGGTGGATGTGCTCATCGTCTTTGAAGACAAAAAAGAAGTAAGACGCGCCTGGGACGGCCAGTACAGATGGAAAAAGTTTATATTCAAAGGCCGGTCCCGCGTGGAAAGGGCGGTCGTCGACCCTGAATTCAAGCTTGTCCTGGACGTAAACCGCACAAACAACAGCCTGAGCAGAAAATCGAATTGGCTGGCACCTTTAAAATGGGTATCCAACTGGCTTCTCAGGCTTCAGCACGCCCTGGAGTTTTTCACGATTTTTGGCGGATGAGGGCGGGAAGGAGGACGAAGATGAAAGCGCTCATAAATTTTTGCAAGGGATTCAGGGCCACGGCCAACCTGACGCGGATGGTTCTTTTGCTTTTCATCATCAACCTGCTCTTTTCCCTGATTCTGGCCTTTCCTCTCTATCGCTCTCTCAAAGATTCCTTCGGCTCGAGCCTTGTTGGCGAAAAAATGGCCGGGGGCTTCGATTATCTCTGGTGGGAGGAGTTCAGGGACCAGAGCCGGGGCCTGGAGACAACGTTCACGCCTTCCATCATCGGCAAGGGCCCTGTCCTCGACAACCTCCAGGCTTTAGTCGAGATGCGCATTCTTAACTTTCCTCCTCTCCTTCTCATCCTGGTCATTCTCTACATCATCCTCCACACTTTCCTTGCTGGAGGCATCCTTTCGACTTTTAACCAGGAAAGACAAGAATTCACAATGAGAAGATTCTTTGAGGGTGCTGGCTTTCTTTTCTCGCGCTTCTTCTATTTGACAGTCTTATCCTGGATTCCATTCCTTGCTGTTGGCATTTTCCTCGCCGCATGTTTTGAGTCTATCGTGAGCAATGTTGCCCGAAGTGCAATATCAGAAATCAAGCCCTTCTATTTTGGCCTCATCTCCAGCGCGATAATCTTCTTCCTTCTTCTCCTGCTGCAGATGGTCTTTGATTATGCCCGGATCAAAATCGTCCTCGAAGAAAAGCGCGATGTTCTCGAATCAGCCACTCAAGCTTTAGCCTTTGCCTTGAGACATCCTTTTGTCACAGTTTCTCTCTATGCTTTTCTTTTCCTGATTCAGGCCGCAGTGACAGTCGTTTACATTCTCGCCAAAGAGGCGCTCCCTCAATCTAATTTTCTGGAGGTGCTGGCCGCCTTCTTCCTCCAGCAAATTTTCATCTTTGCCGTTATCTGGCTCCGCTGCTGGCTCTACTCCAGCCAGATGGAGCTTTACAGGTATCTTAAATAATGATCGAAATCATCCCCAAATTCTATAATCGCTAATGATCACCTCTAACAAGGGGGTGGCATGGCGTGCTCCCCACTTGCTACAATTTTAGGACTCCAAAAAATAATTTGCTCTGCCAAGCTTATTTTTGATATAGTCCTCAGAGGGCGGTGAGGAATTTAAATTTGGCCATGGTGTAGAGGAGGTCAGACGATGAGAAAATTTATAACATTCGGAATGGCAACAATCTTTGCCCTTTTCCTTTTCACGGCTTGCGGCGAAAAGTCAACTGCTCCAAAGGCCGGCTCAGCCAAAGCCGAAGACATGCTCAGCCTTATTCCCAAGGATGTCAGAGCCATCTTCTTCATCGATTTTCATCGAGTGATGGGGATAGAAGTTTTGAGCAAAGCCTTAAAAGAAGATGGAGGCAATAAAGATTATCAGGAGTTCATGGAGAAGACTGGAATTGACCCTCAAAAAGACATTTATTTTATCGCCGGCGGCGTCTCAGGAGAGATGGAAAAAGCCAAGCAAAAGGCCGTGGTCATCATCAACCTTAAATACAACAAGGATTCTCTCTTCCCTCTCGTCAAGGAAAAAATTGGAAAAGAGGAGGAGCTCAAAGAAGAAGAATACAACGGCTTCAAGGTTTATACTGGGAAAAAGGGGGAAGAAGGGCCGAGCTTTTGCTTTATCGACAACTCAAACATCCTTGCCGGAGACACAGCCAAAGTCAAGTCCGTCATAGATATTCTCCAGAAAAAAGGGGAGAATGTTTTCAAAAACGAACCGCTCTCGGCTCTAATTGCTAAAACCAATAAAGAAGCTCTGTTCTGGGCGGCTGCCGTTATGCCGCCCGAAGTCATGGACAAGATTGTATCCACCAACCCCCTGCTCAGCGCCCTGAAAACCGTCAGCTCCGCTTCCCTCTATTTCGATTACAGAGACAAAAATATCATGGCTGAGATAAAAGCGATGAGCAGCGATCCTTCAAAAAATCAAGAGATTGCCGATTACTTGAACAACTGGAAAACCATGGGAGCTTTGGTCACCATTCAAGATTTCAATCTTGGCGAAGTGCTGAATAAAATCGAGATTACCTCAGGTCCTGACCATGTCAGAATCTATATCAATCTGCCTGAGAGTTTCATCCAAGAGCTCACAGCTAAATTCAAGAAAGGCAAGGAAACAAAGCCCGAGAAAAAATAGGGGGCTCTTTTAATCCTCGATTATATATTCTCGTAGAGAAAAAAGAAGACAGGCCAAGCCCAGGAAAAACCCTGTAATCAGAAAAAGCATGAACAGGGCCAATGCCGGCGAGGTTGGCTCCAGGCGAAAGAGCAAAAAGGAGAACCTTCCCCCTGTCTGACCAGGAAGAAGGGACTTGAGATAATGAACGATGGAGAAGCGCTGGGTTGAGCCTGGAAAATATTGAATGACACTCTCCCAGCCAAAACTGAAAATCAGCCCGAACATGATCGACCTTTTGAGAAGAATGCCGATAAAGGTGAAAAATGCCGTGTAGCAGATAAGTCCCAGGCTCAAAACAACCCCATCCCTGATAAGAGTCTTGTAAATGGAAAATTTGAGAAGCATATTCGCATTCAATATCAAGAACGAAAAGACCAGGCCGGCAGCTGTCATCAAAATAACTAGAGAAGTATAAGCACCGTATTTGCCAAGGACGATGGCAGATTTAGATACAGGCCGGGTGGTTAAATAGGTCAGCGTCTTTCCTTCCAATTCCTCAGAGCAGACCGAAATTCCAAAAAAGAGAGACAGAATGAGGATGAGAAACTGCAGGTAGAAAACGACAATCATGTTGGAAAAGATATAGATGCCGTCGATATCGCTTCTTTCCGAAAACATTCGGGTGACTTTGATGATCGTGGCCATTGCGACCGGCAGAAGGCTGACCAGATAAAAAACTTTTGTCCTTTTAGCTCTCCTTCCCATGGAGAAGAAAACGGAGAAAACATTTTTTGTCGAATCGATGAAGAAAAAGAATTTTCCTTTGTTTCTCTCTTCCATTCTACTTCCCTACGAGATAATCGAAGACAGCCTGTAAATTGTCGTCTGGAGAGGTGATTTCTTCGACTTCGATGTTGCCATCGACAAAGAGAGAGGGCAAAAGGCTGAAAAACTTATCCCTGTTGTTCGTTTCGACAAGAAGCGAGTCCTGGTTCGAGCCAAAGTGGACCTTCAGAACATAGTCTTCATTGATGAACTTCGATGCGAGCTGGCGAGGCCGGTTGCATTTAATGGAAATGATATGCGGATGGTCCTCGATTAAGTCTCTGATGTAATGAATATCGCCCTGGGCAAAAATCTTTCCCTGATGGATGAGGATGACCTGATTGGTCATGGCTTCAATTTCGGGAAGGACATGGCTGGAGACGATGATCGTCTTTCCCTCTTTCTCATAGGATTTGATCAGGCGGATGATCTTGCGCCTGGCCAGAGGGTCGAGGCCATTCAAAGGCTCATCAAGGATGAGGATTTCAGGATTGTGGGCAATGGCCTGAGCAAATTTTATTCTCTGACGCATGCCCCGGCTGTAAGACTTAATGACTCTATCTTTGTCCATAGTCAGCTCGACAATCTCCAGAGCCTTTTGAGCCAGATTTTCTATTTCAGATTTAGAAAGATTATAAAGCTTTAAAAGGCTGGTCAAAAACTGCCAGCCTGTCATTTCTTCGTAGAAAGAATCCTGCTCCGGACAGAACCCGATCTCTCGAAGCAGGGTATAGTTATTCCAAACTTTTTTGCCTTTGATTCTGACATAGCCGATATTGGGTTTTATCTGTCCGGTCAAGAGCTTGAGGAAAGTTGATTTCCCTGCTCCGTTTGGTCCAAGAATTCCCGAAATTCCCTGCTCAATCTGAATCGAGACATCACTCAACCCTAGAACGTTTCCATACCATCGGGAGAGGCCCTTGGTCTCGATCATTGGGCTCATTTGACGACCTCAACTCCCTTAACTTTCTTTTTCAAGACAAATGCGGCCAAAAGGCATACAGCGCAAAGAACAAGGAATGAAAAAATCCAGGGAATATTGTAGGGATTCTTCTGGTTAAAAACGACTGCTCCCACCTGCTGCAGGTCAGCTCTCAGCGAAATGAGTGAGAAATATTGGCTGTGGAATTGGCCGTAAAATATTCCATAAAGAATATCAGAAAAAAGATAAACGCCGATGATGAGAATAGCCACATATCTTCTATTCTTATTTATCGAAGAGAGCAAGAGAGTATAGAAAGAAAAAAAGGCTGTAAGGATTAAGGAATAGCCGATAATAGAAATGGGCAGCCAGGGATAGGCAAGAAAGAATTTGAAGCTCCCCGAAAAAACGAGCTTCATGATGAAGAAGCCGAGGCCGGGAACAAGGGTTAAAAGGGATAAAAAGAAAACGATGACAGCGGTTTTGCCGATAAAATAGTCCTTTTTCTTTATGGGCCGGGAAAAATAGAGCTGGAGAGAATTGTGCTTGAGGTCATCGGAGATGAGACCTGCCCCGCAGAAAATCATTAAGACGACCATCAAAAAAAGCAGGCCATCTAAGGTAAAATAGGTCTTGAAATATTTGGGGTCGATCTTAAGAAAAGTAGCTGAATCCCGGATCATGAACTTGAAATCCTGTATCCTCTCTGAAACATAAATTATGGCAAGAGAGACAACCGCAGGAATAAAACTCAGCATAAAATAAGGTTTGAAAAATTTTTTCTTGAAGGTCAATTTAATCCCGGCCCGGGCGATCGGCCACCAGGGAAACCTTTGCTCGCTGAGTTCGCCGTCCCAATGGGCATAACCCTTTTCTTTGATGGCCATCAATCCACTCCGACGACGCTGGCAAACTTGTCTTCAAGGGAAGACTGGCTCTTGACAAAATGCCTGACCTGGATTTTCTCTTCTGCCGCAATCCTGAAAATCTCTTGCTTGGAGCGATCGAACGGCATATAGACCTTGAGGATTCCGTCTTCCCTCACTTCAGTCTTGCAATTCATATCCTTCAGCTTTTGCAGAAAACCTTGTTTCTCGCCCTTCACCTTGAGCTCGAAAAGGTTGTATCCAATTTCCTTGAGCTTGCTGATTTCGCCCTGGGCTGCAAGCTTCCCTTTGTTTAGAATGACAACATAACTGCAGGTGTACTCGATATCAGGGAGGATATGAGAAGAAATTAAAACCTGGATGTCCTTCTTGGAAGAAATATCCTTGATGAGCTCCAGAATCTCTTTCCTTCCCTGAGGGTCCAATCCGCTTGTCGGCTCATCGAGAAAAATGAGCTTGGGGTCATGGACGATGGCCTGGGCCAGCTTGAGCCTTTGTTTCATCCCACCGGAATAGGTTTCGAGCAGACGGTAGCGACTCTCCTCGAGCCCGACATAAAAGAGGACTTCATGGGCCCGCTTCATGGCTTCCTGGCGGGGCATTCCTGAGAGCTCGCCAAGATAAGAAGTGAAGGAAACCGCGTCCATTCCCGGAATGAAGCAATCATCCTCAGGCATGTAGCCCACATAGCGGCGAATCATCGGCTGCTGGGTCCTGATATCATAGCCGAGGACCCGTCCTTCACCCCTGTCAGGAGTGAGAAAGCCGAGAAGGATGCGAATCAGAGTGCTCTTGCCAGCGCCGTTTGGCCCTAAAAGGCCGACGGCTCCTTGTGGCAGGTCAATGTCGACTCCTTGAAGCGCTTTGATTTTTCCGTAGCTGAAATAGATGTCTTTGACTTCAACGCTCATCTTTCTGCAAACTCTCTCATCTATATACGAATATTATCCTCTAAAGTTCTCAATCTAAATTTAACCACCATTTATACCATAATTTCTAAAACAAAATAAATATTAAAAAAGATCAGGCTGCGTGTTTTCGAGACACACAGCCTGAGCTATAGCTTCGTTTTTCATGACGAAATGAGAGATACTTCCACTCCTTCTCCATAGACTAACGCTCTATAAGCCTTCTCCACCCGGTTCCAATTCTCTTCCCTGTCCAGCGCCCAGAATCTTCCGATGATAGAAACCACCTGGCCCAGGGATAGAGATTTGCATGTCTCCTCAACTTTTATAACGTAAGCCGCGCCGCTCTCCGGCTTCTCCCCTCTTCGGCCGATCAAACAATGAATGAAGACTTCTTGCACTCCGACTTTTTTAGCCAGCCGGAGCAGGGCAAAAAGATGTTTGATCGTGCCGTGAGAGCTGTAATGGGAGACAATTCCCAGAAGATGAAGCGCCTTGCGCTCCTTCTTCGCTCCTTTCATTGCCCAGAGAAAAGCTTCGTTGCTGAAAAAACTGCGGTCTTCAATCGCCTTATCAATCCTGGAGCGGTCAAGGATGACTCGCCGCCCTGCGCCGAGGTGAAGATGGCCTGCTTCAGAATTCCCAACAGTGCGGGAGGGCATTCCCACGGCTTGGCCCGAGGCCTTGAGCAGGGAGTGGGGGAAGGAAGACCAGAGCTTGCGAAAGTTTGGCGTTCTGGCTTCAGCTATTAAGTTTCCATGTTTCTCTTCCCTTATCCCCCAGCCGTCGAGAATGAGAAGGAGAATCCTTCTTCTTGGCTCTTTTCTTTTATCGAAATTCAAAAGCAGGCTCTCACCGCTCATCTCCTGGGGCTTTTCGAGGCCGAGAAGCTCAAGAATCGTAGGCGTGACATCGGCCAGCTCCCCGTGAGGTTTGAGCAGCCAGGAATTCGGCCTTTGAGAAGAAAAATCGGACAAGATGAAAGGGACTGGATTTCTAGTGTGACCGGTGTTAATCGAGCCATCCTCATAGAGCCATTCTTCGACAGTCCCATGGTCAGAGGCAACGATAAGTGACACTTGCTGGCTTCGACAGTCCTCGATTATTCGGCCAAGCTGGCGATCGACTTCTTCCACAGCTCGAAGAACAGCGACTTTATCTTCGCTATGACCTACGACATCGACGTTGGCCAAATTGGCTGTGATGAGCGGGTAAGAGGGATTTTTAAGACTCTTGGAAATTTCTTCAGCAACCTGACCGGCGCTCATCTCTGGCTTAAGGGCATAGGAAGAGAGGCCACGGGGTGAAGGGACGATTATCCTTTCCTCGCCAGGAAAGATTTCTTCGCTTCTTCCGTTCATGAAGAAACCGATATGGACGGCCTTCTCGGATTCTGCGATTTTAAGCTGTCGCAGCCCTGCCTTGGAGAGAACCTCAGCCAGAGTATTCTCGATTTTGCAGCTTGAAGGAAAGGCGACTTTTACTCTCAAGGAAGGGCTGTACTCAATCATGGTCACAAGATTCAAGTTCAGATTCTTCTTCACCGGAAAATGATTAAAATTCTCTTGGACAAGGCTTTCGGTCAACTCCTTTTCCCTCTCTCCCCGGATATCATAGAAGATGACATAATCTCCTTGCTTGAACCTCCCCAAAGGCTGGCCTGAAGAGCCAAGAGCGACAATCGGCTCCAAGGCTTCATCTTCCTGCCCCATCTTGTAGGCTTTTTTTATAGCCTTCACCAACGGCGAACTCATGACTGCCTCTTTTTATCCGTAAGATTTCTCAAACAAACCTATACTAAGTAACAGAAATGATGGATGTCAACTTTTTTGAATGAGGTGAATTTGACAATGGGATGCCTCCTTGATTTAAATTAAGGAAGGAGGGATGAATGAAAAAAACATGCATAATATTTCTGGCAATCATATTTATGACTTTTTCTGTCTGGGCTTCTTCTGCCAAACCCGTCTCTTTCGATGACTTCATCCGGATAAAAAGAGTGAGCGACCCTCAAATCTCACCCAACGGCGAGCTCATTGCCTTTGTCATCACCGAGATGGATAAAAACCGGAACACGAGCAACAGCGATATCTGGGTCATTCCCGCGGCAGGAGGTCAGGCTTGGCGGTTGACTTCAAACCCCAAAGCTGATTTCAACCCACGCTGGTCTCCAGACGGAAAGAAAATCGCCTTCATCTCCACAAGAGGCGGAGCGCCTCAGGTCTGGATGATCGACCCCAGCGGTGGTGAGGCATATCAGTTGACGACCATTTCTACTGGTGCAATCGGAGTTGTCTGGTCTCCGACAGGAAAACACCTGGCTTTTGTCTCCTCTGTCTATCCTAATTGCCCCGATGAAGAATGCAATAAAGAAAGAGATAAAAAGAAAGAGGAAAGCCTGGTCAAGGCCCAGATTCTTGACGGGCTTCTTTTCCGGCATTGGAACTCATGGACAGAGGGAAAGAGAAGCCATCTCTTTGTTATTACCTCTGAAGGAGGAAAGGCAGTCGATGTCACTCCTGGAGACTATGACACGCCGCCGATAGCACTGGAAGGCTCAGAGGACTATGTCTTCTCGCCTGACGGGAAAAATATCTGTTTTGTCCGGAATATCGACCCTGAATTCCGACTCTCTCTCGGAACAAACAACGACCTCTTCCTGACTACTCCAGAAGGAGGGAAGATGACCCAGCTCACAAAGAACAGAGCCAACGACAACTCACCCTGCTACTCTCCTGACGGACGGTTTATCGCTTACAAGGCAATGTCCAGGCCTGGATTCGAAGCTGATAAATACAGCCTCATTATCTATGACCAAAAAACCCAGGAGATGATAAACCTCTCAGAAAATGCGGACATTTCGGTCAATGAAATGCTCTGGTCCACGGATAGCTCCTCTATTTATATCACCTATGAGGAAAAGGGGCGCATCTCCCTCTCCCAAATTTCACTCAACAACAAAAAAATGGAAAAGATTCTGGAGGGCCACTATATCAGCTCTCCCTGCCTTTCCCCTGACGGAAGAAAGATATTCTTTCTCAAACAGGCTGCCAACTGCCCGGCTGACATCTATTCTTTTGACCTAAAAACAAAAAAAATAGAACCATTGACCGCAGTGAACAGCGAGCTTCTCGCCAAGCTTGAGATGAACCCCGCAGAGGAATTCTGGTTTGAGGGTGCAGGAAGGGAAAAGGTGCACGGCTTCCTGGTCAAGCCTCCTTTTTTTGAGCCTTCTAAAAAATATCCCCTGGTCATGCTCATTCACGGCGGGCCGCAGAATGCCTGGTCTGACAATTTTCATTATCGCTGGAATGCCCAGATGTTTGCCTCCCCTGGCTATGTGGTGGCCATGGTCAACTTCCACGGAAGCACCGGCTATGGCCAGCTCTTCACAGACTCCATAAGCGGCGATTGGGGCGGAAAGCCATTTGAGGATATCATGCTCGGCCTGGACTATCTTCTCTCCCACTACAATTTCATCGACAAAAGCCGTTTGGCAGCTGCCGGGGCTTCCTACGGAGGCTACATGATCGACTGGATTGAAGGCCACAGCGACCGGTTCAAATGCCTTATCTCCCATTCAGGTGTCTTTGACCTGCGTTCGATGTACGGGGCAACAGATGAGCTCTGGTTCCCTGAATGGGATTTAAGAGGAACTCCTTGGTCAAACAAGGAAAGTTACGAGAAATGGTCTCCGAGCTCCTATGTTGAGAATTTTAAAACTCCCTGTCTGGTTGTCCATGGGCAGAACGACTTCAGAGTTCCTGTCACCCAGGGGTTTCAACTTTTCACCTCATTACAGAGGAAGGGAGTGCCGTCAAGGATGCTCTATTTTCCCGATGAGGACCATTTTGTCCAGAAGCCGCAGAACGCAGAGCTCTGGTGGAGAACTGTGCTTGATTGGCTGGATAAATACTTGAAGCAAGGGAAGTAAAAAGCTGTCTAATCAAACTTAAAATTTAAGAGGGATAAAGGGTCGATGCTTTTGCCAAAAACGCTAACTGCCCAGTGAAGGTGAGGCCCGACCGCTCGTCCGGTTGCTCCAATATATCCGATGATTTGACCTTTCTTGACCAGCTCTCCCCTCTTAACCCTCATTCGTGATAAATGGCAGTAGATGGTAAAGAGGCCGATGCCGTGGTCGATGACAACCGTATTCCCGGCAAAGTAGAGGTTATCGGCCAGAGCCACTCTCCCTGAATTTGATGCTCTCACCGGAGCGCCCCAGGTATCCGAGATGTCCACTCCGCTGTGCAAAGAGTGAACCTCATTGTTATAGATTCTTCTTTGGCCAAAGTTAGGATAGAGCTCTCCTGAAGAAGGCAGGATGAACTGACCTTCTCCAAGCCATTGGTCAGTTTCTGTGCCGTAGATAATGCTGAGGATTTCAGCTTCGACTCTGATTCTATCCCTGAACTCTGGGGGAGGCTTTATGTATTCCTCTGGAACCCAAAGTCTTTTGAGTGGAAATTCCTTGGCTATGACTTGAATCTGCTTCTCGACAGACTCCGAGCCTCCGGCTTTTTCGATGAAAATCTTCATGGTGTAAAGGCCAGGCTCAAGGTCGAGGTTAAGCCCGATGAAAGCTAAAAGGCCGGTGTTTGACTGATTCCTGCCCAAAAAATATTTTCCTTTCAAGAACCAAACCTGCGCACTTTTTATTGCTGAATCGTTTTTTACGGAAACAACAATGATTTCTCCGGGCTGGAAGACCTTGTAGGTCAATTCGACAATAAACCCGGAAGGAGTCGCAATTTTCTCAACCTCAAGGCTGCGAAGATAGGGAAAGGAGAAAAAGGCAAAAAATAATAAAAGAAGAAACGGCGTTAAGAACCTGATTGGGAGTAAGGCCATTCCGAATAGGACCTTCGGAAAAACCAGGTAAGATGGAAGAGAATCAATCGGGAATAATTTTTTCAGCATTTTATGATTTTAAGAAATCAAGCAGGGCCTGATTAAACTCTTCAGGACATTCCACCTGGGGGATATGGCCGCAACTCTCAATAACATGAAGCCTGGAGTTTCTTATCAGTTCCTTTCCGATATGAGCCTGAGATAAAGGAGTTATCCTGTCCTCTGCTCCCCAGATAATCAGTGTCTGATGAGGCAAGGAGGAGGCAGCTTCATGAAGCGAACGCCATATCTCTTTTTTTACCCCCTTTAGGTTCACCCCAGTTCTTAAAACTTGAAGGCAGACCTCGGCGCTTTGGGGAAGGCTGAACATCCTCAAGACACAGTCGATAAGCTGAGGAGGAAGTTTCTTGCTGTCATAGACAAGCCGGGATAAAAACATTCTAACTGTTAGCCGGTTTCTCAAGGACAGTGCCAGTTCACCGACAGGATAAACAGAGCCGAGGCGCAGGAGTATGGAAAGCTTCTGGCCGAGGCCGGCATTATCGACCAAGACCAATTTATCAACCCTTTCTGGCATCCTTGAAGCCGTGTAGAGAGCGATCAGACCTCCCAGAGAATTGCCGACGAGTGAAGCGCGGCGCAGCTCCAATACATCCAGGAATGAGCGCATAAACTCAGAGGCTAAATTCAGGCTGAAATCATTCGACGGTTTGGACGAAAGTCCAAAACCGAGAAAATCTAAGGCGATAACGCGATATCCTTCTGAGAGCTTATCGATGTTGAATTGCCACCATTCGAGCGACGCACCCAGGCCATGGATGAGAATGATTGGAGAGCCTTTGCCTTTTTCAACAAAGCGGATTCTATTTCCGCTGACTTGGATATATTTTTCAGGCAAATTAATATCTATCAAACTTGGAGTCACCTTTAAATCTGTGATATGAAAAAGCCTCAGCCATAACGTGGCTTTTCTTCAATAAAAAAATATTCTTTCTTCAAATTTTTACTGTTTTTCTTAAGATTTTTCCGGGCAAGCTTCCGCTGTGCTCCCCTCTCTGGATAACAACGACTCCGTTGACAAGGACATACTCTATGCCCAGCGGGTACTGATGAGGATTTGTCCAGGTGGCTTTGTCGATGACCTTATCGGGGTCAAAGATGACAATGTCGGCATAATATTCGTTGAGAATGGCGCCTCTCTTCTCAAAGCCAAACTTCTGAGCAGGCAGAGAGGTCATCTTCTTCAGCATCTCGGGCATGGGAATGATCTTCTCCTCCCGGATGTACTTTCCCAGAACCCTGGGAAAAGTGCCGTAATGCCTGGGGTGAGGCTTGCCCCTCGCTAAAAGTCCGTAAGGAGCGACAGCTGCCCCGTCTGTGCCCACGCCAACCAAGGGATGGGCAAGGATTCTCTTCAAGTTCTCCTCTTTCATCATGAATGTGACCATGCCCACCCGGTTTTTCTCCTCAATCAGGATATCTCTCATGAATTCATAGGGACTCTTTCCAGTCTCTTTTGCTCCATCGAGAATGTTCTTGCCTTCAAAGCGCTTGTTTTCCTCGGAAACCACGGACGAAATGACGACTTTGTCCCAGGAGCCAAGCTTTTGCTCTTGCTCAGTGAGATGAGCCTGAAACTTGCCTTGAAGTGAAGGGTCTTTCAGCCTGGCCAAGAACTCCTCGGTCGTTCCCTGTCTGGACCAGAGAGGAAAATATAAGCTGAGGCCAGTTGACCCGGCGATGTAAGGATACCGGTCGCAGAATATGGATATCCCCTCCTTCTTTGCCTCTTCAATCTTGGCTAAAGCAGCATCGATCTTGTGCCAGTTGCGGGGATAGGCAATTTTAAAATGGGAGACCTGAAGGCTGACTCCTGACTGGCGGGCAACTCCGATGGTCTCATCCAGGGATTCGAGCAGTCGGTCTCCCTCATCCCGCATGTGCGTGGCGTAGACTCCGCCCAATCGAGCGACAACTTTGCACAGTTCGGTTATCTCCTCAGCCTGAGCATAGCTGCCTGGTGCGTACTCAAGCCCTGTGGATAAACCCAACGCTCCGTTCCTGATATTCTCCTCGACCATCATCTTCATCTTTTCCAGCTCTTCCTTTTTTGGCGGACGGTCATTGAACCCCATTGCCGCGCCCCTGATCGAGCCCTGCCCGACCAGACTTGAATAATTGAGGGCCATGCCTTGTGTCTCGAGCCTGGAGAAAAATCCGTTTATATCCCTCCAGGTTAGATCAAGCTGATCGACCTCCTTTAAATTCTGTTTTGTCTCTTCAAATATTTCTTCGGCAATGGGAAAAGGCGAATCACCGCAATTTCCGCTGACCAGAGTCGTTATTCCCTGACGAATTGAGCTTTCAGCTCTGGGATTAACCAGAAGCTGGACATCAGTATGCTCATGGGCATCGATAAAGCCGGGCGAGACAACAAGGTTTTTGGCCTCGATTAAAGATTTTCCCCTTGAGCTTTGAATTTTTCCTATTTCTTTTATTAAATTTCCGCTGATTCCAATGTCAGCTTCGAAGGCCTCTTTTCCTAATCCGTCAAAGATGCGCCCGGATTTGATGATAAGGTCAAAATCCGTTTTTGAGGTGCATCCTTTGAGCAGAATTCCGCAGCCGCCAAGCCCGGCAGCCGCAAAAATTTTTGATGAATTTTTCAGGAAACTCCTTCGACTGATTATCTTTTTCATCTTCTCTCCTTAAAGTCGAGATTAATATATAAAATCATTTCCTTGAAGTCCAGATGGCTCCGGCTAAGTGTTTCAAACGGTTTTCGAAACACTTAGCCTTCCCCATACAACATTCTCTTAATAAAAGGGACTTTCCTCTTTTTTCCAGTGAAATCCAGAACGATGGCTCCGGCGAAGTGGTTTGAAATTTAATTTAAAAGGAAAGAGCTATAGAAAGAGCCCGGTTCTGTGCAGAAAATTGAAAGCCGACTTTAGGTTTTTTCGAGTCTCTATTCCTGTCTAAAGAGCAAATCTTCTTGGCCACAAAGTAGCCGATAGACGAGCCAATAAAGACATCAGAAGCCCAATGCTTGTCATTATGAACCCGGGATAGAGCCACCAGAGTGGCCAGGCTATAGGCAAGAATGTCAGCATAAGTCTCCCTGGATTGCTCGGCAATTGTCTCGGCAACAGCAAAAGCTGAAGCAGAGTGGCCCGAAGGAAACGAAGTGAAGCTTGACCTCATGGAAAAGGGATGAAAAGTATGACTGGATTCTCCGCTCCCTGGCCTGGCTCTTCCTGTGACAAACTTCAATGTTTCAACGATAAACCCTGCAGTCAGCCAGCTCTCCAGGCAGAGAAGCGCTGTTTTCCTCAGACTATTGCTATTAAAAACCTCACCTGCAGCATAGGAAGCTGCGATCGAGCCAAGAAGAATCCCTCCATCGCCAAAATGGGAGATAACCTTGAAGATTTCATTAGAGGATTGACTCCGTCTGTCCTGGACCCAGCTGCGAATGTCCTGGTCAAAAGCATAAAAAAGCAAGCCAGCTGAAAAAACTGCAGAAAAATTCAGGAAGTCTCTTTTTCCCCAATTCTTGGGCGAGATGAGAACTTTAGAAAAATCATCAGCGAAGTTTTTTAAGAACTCACGGTTAATCTTGTTCTCAGCCGGACGAGTTTCAGCAAGGAGAAACCCTCGGGGCAGCAGGAACAACAACCCTGTTAAGAAGATAATTCCCAGATTTTTCTTAAGCTTATCCATCGGACTCTTGGCTAATATTTTTCCATCAGGCTCTCGATGACCTTGAGTGTTTCTTCTGTAGCTCCCTGCAAAGAGTTCAAAGTCTCCTTAGCCTTCTTCCCCATTTCTTGTAAAAGCCTTTCATCCTGAATCAGAAACATTTCAACCAAGTCTTCTTCTTTATGAACGATCTTGGCTGCTGCGGATTGGATAAATTTCTCGGCTAAGAAAGCAAAGTTCTCCATATGAGGGCCAAAAAAAACAGGCTTCTGGTAAAAAGCCGGCTCGAGCAGGTTTTGGCCTCCCCAGGGAACAAGACTCCCTCCGACAAAGGCAACATCAGAAAGGGCATAGAATTGAGCCAGCTCGCCGAGCGTATCGAGAATTAGAATATCCCATTCTTTATCCGGCAAAATCCTTGTTCTTCTTACGAACCTAAAAGGAAAATTGTGGCAGAGCCTTTCCACTTCATCGCACCTTTGCGGATGACGCGGGGCGAGAATGAGAAGAAGCTCTTCTCTCTTGCTTTTTGCTTTGGCATAAGCATCAAGAAGCATTCTCTCTTCGCCCTTCCGTGTGCTTCCAGCGACAACCACTTTTTTCGCTGCGGCAATGCCCAAACTGTTCTTTAACTTCATGATTTCATCCGCGCCGAGAGGAGGCAGGTCAACTTCGGACTTCAAGTTTTTGGCCACATTGACTCTCCCGGAATCTATTCCAATTTTATTCAACCTTTCCTTATCTTCCTCGCTCTGAACCAAGAAAGCATCGATATTGCTTAAAATTTTCCTGGCAAAAATCTTAAACCTAAAATATCTCTTGAAAGAGCGCCTTGAGATTCTTCCGTTAATAAGAAGCACTTTCCCTGTCTCTCTTTTTGCTTCTTTGACCAGGTTTGGCCAGAATTCAGATTCGGCCAGGACGAATAGACTGGGCTTTAAGGCTTCAAAGAATTTCCTGACCACAGAGGCAAAATCAAGGGGAACATAAAAGATTTTATCCACGCCTTTTAATTTCTCCTTTGCCACTCGCATCCCGGTGTTGGTGAGAGTCGAAAAATAAACGGCCCAGCCGGGATGTCTTTCCTTGATTGTCTTGACCAAATTCTGGAGGGAAAGAACTTCACCCACAGAAACAGCATGAACCCAGAGGGATTCTTTCAAGGGACTTCTCTTCGGAAGCTTTAAACCAAGTCTTTCTTTAAGAAAAAGGGACTCCCGCCTACCCAGCCTTATTCTTACAAAATAAACGGGGACGAAAACAAGAAGAGAGAGAAAAAGAAGAACCGAATAAAAAATGTACATGTGCACCGACTATACTAAATTACAATTTCTTGTGCAAGATTAGCACGAATCGATCTTCCGACATTCGATCAAGGAAGCATCAGCAAATCCGTGATGCATTGCTTTAAGCGAGGGTGAGGGTTGAGGGTGAGGAGGCCCCTATGAGGCCTTTACCACAGAAAAAGATGCTTTCTATTAAAAATGATTGCACTCTTAGCCCGAATTCTGATAATCTACAGCAGAGGTCGCGAGCTCCGTCAGAACTCAAAGAAAAAATGTGAAAGGAAGAGAAATGGTTGAAGAGAAGAAAGAAAAAACAACGGCCAAGAAAAAGGCTCCAGAAGAGAAGGAGCCTGCCAAGGCAAAAAAAGAGGAAGAGCCTGAAAAAGAAAAAAAGGAAAAGAAAGCCGAAGCTAAGGAAAAACCACCAAAAAAAGAAGAAGAAAAGCCTGAGCCAGAAAAAGCTGAGGTTGCTGGGCCGAAGAATAAAAAGATAAACAAAATGAACATGGCCGAGATCGAGGCAAAATTAGAAGAAGTCAAGAGCGCAATGGGCGGGCTCAACTCAAAATATGCTCGGCAGCTTATCCTGAGAAAAGAATATCTGAAATCCTTAAAATAAATATCCCCTCTTCCTTATTCACTCAACCTCAACATTTTGGCCATAATTTTTGCCCTGATTTGATAAATAGGGATAAGGGCCAAGATAATCCCGAAAAGGGAATAAAAGTACAGCTCGCGCACTCCTCTCTCCGCACCATAAGCTAAAAGGATAAGGCTTCTTTGAAGATGGATAAAAATCAAATTGAAAAAAATAAGGACGAGGAATACCATCTCTTTCATCAAATTCGAATACAGGCTTGACTGTTTTTCATGGGATTTTCCAAGAGTTCGCTGAGAGCTTTTAATCTTGGAAAATTCTACTCTCGAAAGAAGCCAAAAAATGACAAAGAAAAGGGTCTGAGCCAGCGGATAGCCAAAAAACAGCGGAGATTTATTCATCCTGATGACTTCCTGTCCGAAAAAGTTAAGCCAGAGAGGCATTTGCTGAGGAAGTCGTAGGTAAGTATAAAAGGCAACTATCCAGCCCAAACAGAGGAGTAACAGATTAGCCCCCAAGAGCATCCAAACGATCCCTTTTCTCGCCTCTAATCTCAAATTTAAATCCATTTGCTTTTATAGTAAAATATAAGACGCCAATCATCAATAAAGAAAATATATTGTCGTTAAAATAATAGATAAATAATGATTTACATCAAAAGATTTTTCTGTTACTATTACCGAGTCAAACCAAGGAGAGAAAACGATTGTTGACTAACGAAGAAAAAACAAAAATCGTCAAGGAAAACAAAATCAATCCTAACGACACCGGTTCACCAGAAGTCCAGGTTGCCATTATGACCAGTAGAATCAACTATTTAACAGAGCATTTTTCAAGACATAAAAAAGACTTCCATTCCAAAACTGGCCTGATGAAGCTGGTCGGAAAGAGAAAGAGGCTTCTCGACTACCTGCGCAAGCAAGATGTCAATCGCTATGAAAGCCTGATTCAGAAGCTTAGCCTCAGAAAATAAGCTGCTGCCAGGGGAACCAGGATGTCTGATAATAAAATCAGTTTAGAAATAAACAATCGAATTCTTTCTATTGAAATAAACAAAATCGGAAAGCTGGCTGACGGCTCTGCTCTGCTCCGTTATGGAGACACGATTATGTTTGTCTCCGCCACTTCTCAGAAAGAAGCGAAAGAGGGGAGGTCGTTTCTTCCTTTGATTGTGGACTACAGGGAAAACACCTATGCTGCCGGTAAAATTCCCGGCGGCTTCTTCAAGCGAGAAGGAAGGCCTTCGGAGAGAGAGATTCTTGTCAGCCGATTGATCGACAGGCCGATTCGACCGCTCTTCCCTGAAGACTATTTTTACGACACGCAGATTGTTGCTCTTCTCCTCTCTGCGGATTTGGAGAATGAGCCTGATACTCTGGGCATCATCGGTGCTTCTGTTGCCCTTTATTTCTCTGACATTCCCTTCACGACTCCCATCGGGGCTGTGAAGGTCGGCTATGTCGATAACGGATTCATCTTAAACCCAACAGTGAAGCAGCTCGAAAAATCCTGTCTGAACATGGTTGTTACCGGAACAGATGAAGGGATCGTGATGATCGAAGCCGGAAGCGCAGAAATCGATGAAGAAAAAATTATTGAAGGCGTGGCTCTGGCTCAAAAGACGATCAAACAAATCATCGATGCCCAGAAAGACCTCTTCAGCAGGCTAAATATAAAAAAAAGAGAGTCCAGCGTCAAAGAAACCGACCAGGTCTACTTTGAGAAAGTCGAACAAGAAATCTCCCCTTCCCTTTCCAGAGCGATTGTCATCAAGAGCAAAAAAGAGAGAGAAACTGAAACAAAAATAATCCTCGACGGTCTGCTTGAGCCTTTTCCCGAGGAGGATGAAGATAAAATCAACGAGGTCAAGGACATTTTCTATCAAATCCAGAAAAAGCTGGTCAGGGATATGATGTTGAATCAAGGCAAAAGGGTTGACGGAAGAGAGTTCGATGAGATCAGACCGATTTCGATTGAAATTGGGATTCTTCCCCGCACCCATGGCTCAGCCCTCTTCACTAGGGGCGAAACCCAATGCCTGGCAACAGTCACCCTGGGAACCTTTGAAGATGTCCAGAGACTGAACGGGCTTGGGGAAAGGGCAGAAAAGAGGTTCATGCTCCATTATAATTTTCCACCCTTCAGCGTGGGAGAAGTTGCTTTTTTAAGGGCTCCAGGAAGGCGAGAAATCGGCCATGGCGCCCTGGCCGAAAAAGCTGTCCTCTACTCCATCCCTAATGAAGAAGTCTTTCCCTATACAATCCGGATTGTCTCTGATATTCTGGAATCAAACGGCTCTTCATCGATGGCCTCTGTCTGCGGAGGCGTCCTTTCTCTGATGGATGCCGGCGTTCCTCTGTCAATGATCGTCGCTGGCATCGCCATTGGGCTCATCAAAGAAAATGGCCGTTATATTTTGCTCACTGACATCGCTGGCTACGAAGACTATTTCGGGGATATGGACCTCAAAGTGGCGGGAACTGATAAAGGAGTCACGGCCATCCAGATGGATTTAAAGATTCCTTCTATTCCTCTCGAGATCTTCAAAGAAGGTCTGCTTAAAGCCAAGGAGGCCAGGGCAAAGGTTCTGGCCAAGATGAGAGAGGCGATTCCAGGGCCAAGGCCGGATATTTCTCCCTATGCTCCTCGAATCATAATCCTGATGATTAATCCCGAAAAAGTCGCTGATTGCATCGGGCCGGCAGGAAAGGTCATCAAGAAAATTATCTCCCAGACCAACAGCAAGATAGAGATTGAAGAGAGTGGAAAAATAACCATAGCCGCCTCAGACACCGAATCCGCGAAAAAAGCTCTGGAGATGATAAGGGAAATCACGGCCGAGGCTGAAGTCGGTAAAATCTACGATGGCAAAGTCGTCCGCATCGAGGAATATGGAGCCTTTGTCGAGATTCTTCCCAACCTCGTTGGCCTGCTCCATATCTCAGAGATAGCTCCTTACCGGATTAGGAATGTCCGGGATGTTCTCAAGTTGGGGCAGGCCGTGCGAGTTAAAGTTTTGGCCATTGACGAGGATAACAAGATCAAGCTGAGCAAAAAAGTCCTGGAGCAGGATTCCCAGCGTCCTTACGGCTCTCCCTCATCGAATGAAAAAAAATTCTCAACTTTCAAGAGACGATATCGCAGCGATAAATTTTAGCAAGGGAAAATGACCAAGCATTTGACTCGAATAAAAGGGTTTACTCTTATCGAGATGCTGGTAACCATGACCATCCTGGCTATTCTGGCTGCAGCCGTCATACCCCTGGCCAAGACGGCCATAAAAAGGGAAAGAGAGATAGACCTGAGAAGAAACTTAAGGATAATCAGAGAGGCCATCGACGCCTACAAGAAGCTTGCCGATGAAAAAAAAATAGAAGTTGAAGGTGAAAGTGAGGGATATCCTCCGGATTTAGAAACCCTGGTTAAAGGTGTGGAGTTCAAAGGAGAGCAAGAAGGGGATAAATCGGAAAAAAAGATTGTCAAATTCCTGAGGCGAATCCCCATTGACCCCATGACCAATTCTTATGAATGGGGATTAAGGTCTTATCAGGATGAGCCTGATTCTGATTCCTGGGGTGAAGAGAATGTCTATGATGTTTACACCAAGAGTCAGGCAACTGCTCTTGATGGAAGCAAATACAAGGATTGGTGAGGAAATGGATAAAAAATCTTTCATTCAAGAGAAAAGAGGCTTTACTCTCCTTGAAATCCTCATCGTCATGGGCCTGATAGGAATCCTGTTGGGGCTGGCCATTCCTTATTACAAGTCAGCCCCGATAAGGGCAAAAGAAGCTGTTCTAAAAGAGGACCTCTTTCAGTTGAGAAAGTTGATCAACCTATATTATTCGGACAAAGGGAAATATCCTCCTTCTCTCCAGACCCTTGTCGACGCACAATACCTGAAAGCCATTCCCATCGACCCGATCACCAAATCCTCGGAAACCTGGGTTGTGGTCTGGGAGACTCAAACCGAGGATGACCTAAGCTTGGGAGTCGAGCCAGGAATAGTGGACATCTCCTCTGGCTCGGACAAGACCGCTCTTGACGGAACGGCCTATAACGCCTGGTGATTTTCTGATTCGGCTTTTGGCCTCGGAGTTGATAATGAAAAAAGAAGGATACATGCTGATTATGCTCATGATCGCCATTTCTGTATTGAGCATCGGGCTCCTTATTGCCGTGCCTGTCTGGCAAACCGAAATTCAGCGTGAAAAAGAAGAAGAGTTGATCTTCAGAGGAAACGAATACGCTGAGGCCATCCGAATGCTCCAGATGAAAAAGCCGGGCGCTTTTCCCAAAACTCTTGATGAGTTGCTCAAAGAGAAATGCATCCGCAAGCTCTACAAAGACCCGATGACCGACCATGGAGAATGGAATCTCATCCTCCCTTATGCCGGAGTCTCTGCAAAAAGAACAGACTCTGCTCAGAGAGTCATGGTTGTTCCCTACAATCTTCTTAAATCTGTAGATAATCCTCAAATTATTGGAGTGGTCAGCTCCTCCAAGAAGAAATCGATAAAAATTTACCTTGAACAGGAATCCTACGACAATTGGCTCTTCTTCTACGGTCAAGACCCCAAGAAAATGCCTGAGATCGTCCATTACGGAGAGAGCGAAAAGGATTGAAAGGCTCCATCCTGATCGTTGCCGGGGAGAATTCAGGAGAAAAGTACGGGGCTTCTCTTGTCCGGGAGTTTAGAAAGCTCGACCCCTCTTACTCCTTTTTTGGAATCGGCGGAAAGCAGATGGCCGCACAAGGAGTGGAGCTTGTTTTTTCGGTTGAAAAGCTGGCCGTTGTTGGAGTCTTCGAGGTTATCTCCCATCTTCCTCGCATCAAGAAAATTTTCGATCGAATAAAAAGAGAGGTAAGGCTTCGAAAGCCGTCGGCCGCTGTCCTCATCGATTCGCCTGACTTTAACCTCCGTCTGGCTAAAAAGCTCAAACGCCTCTCGATTCCTGTCCTCTATTACATAAGCCCCACTGTCTGGGCCTGGAGAGAGGGAAGGCTTCGAACAATAAAGAAAACAGTCGGCCGCATGATGCTCATCTTTCCTTTCGAGGAGAAGATTTATGAAGAGCAAGGAATCCCGGCGGTTTATGTCGGCCATCCCCTCAAAGAAAGAGTCAAAACCTCCTTTTCCAAAGAGGAATTCAAGAAAAAGCACGGACTCGACCCTCAAAAGAAGCTCATCTCTCTCCTGCCGGGAAGCAGGAAAAGCGAAATAAGGTTTCACATGCCAATCCTTGCTCGTGCGATTCAGCTCATCAGGGGCGAGTGGGATGCTCAATTCATTCTCCTTCTGGCTGAGAGTCTTGAGAAAGATTTCCTTTTAAGTTTTATCCCAGCCGAGCTTAAAGAGATAAGAATCCTCTCAGATGACCACTATGAAGCCATGGCTTCCAGCGACCTCATTCTCTCTGCCTGTGGAACAGCCAACCTGGAAGCAGCCCTCTTGGAGGCTCCACTCATCTCTTTTTATCGTATCTCTCCCCTCACCTATTTCTTCGGCTACAAGCTGGCCAGACTGGCCAAGATTGAAAACTTCAGCATCGTCAACATCCTCGCTGCAGAGAAAATCATCCCTGAGCTCATCCAGAGAAACTTCTCCGCAGAGAACATTTTTGCTGAAACAAAAAAGATACTGAACCATGAAGAGCCGAGCTCAGAGATGAAAAGCCATTTCAGAAGGATTAAAGTGCTTCTCGGCGAAAAGGTTGC
>CAZYBE010000004.1:30125-40999 GCA_964645765.1 uncultured Eubacteriales bacterium | reverse complement strand
GGATTCAGCTATATATAAATGAATATGAAAATCGATTTCAAAAAAGTGGACATCCCCCATTTTGACGCTTTTTATGTCGCAGCCGATTTCTCATTAGGAAGAAAATAGCAAAATGGAAACTGTCCCCTTTTCCTAAAGAACCTTTAGAACCTCAAGTGCCAGCTCATATTTGCCCAGAGGCGGGCTGATCTGGACGCCTTCCACCATATCTTTTATTGCCGCCAGAGCCTCCCGGGCAATGGCCATTCCTTCTTCTCTTGCCCTTTCTGCGCCAATCTCCTGGGCATTCCTCATTCTCTTCATGACTTCGTCAGGGACCGATGCTCCAGGAACTTCGTTATGCATGAACTCTGCGTTTCTAAGGCTTGAAAGCGGCCATAGACCGGCGAGTATAGGAATGCGGCAATGCACAATTTTCTTCAAGAAATTTTCCAGGATTCTGACATCGAAAACAGGCTGGGTGATGGCAAACTCGGCTCCTGCCTCAACTTTCCGCTCGAAGCGGGAGATTTCATAATCAAGGTTCGTGGCTCCGGGGTTGACTCCGACCCCGATATGAAACCCAGTCGGCTCGGGCAATCTCCTGCCTCCGATATCGATAGCCCTGTTCAAAGAGCTGACGACATTCGTCAGTCCGATTGAATCCACATCAAAAACTGCGGTGGCATCCGGATAATCGCCAAGTTTGGGAGGGTCTCCGGTTATGACCAGGATATTTTTTATCCCTTGAGCATACATGCCAAGAAGGTCGGATTGCATGCCCAGGAGATTCCTGTCCCGGCATGTATAATGAAGAATCGGTTCAATTTTGACTCTAGAGATAAGCATAAAAGCCAAAGCTATGGGACTCATCCGGGCACTGGCCCGGGGACCGTCAGGGATGTTGACGCAGTCAATTCCTTCTCGCTCAAGCCTGGAAGCGATTTCAATCGTCTTTGAAGGGTCATGCCCCCTCGGAGGAAGTATCTCAACGCTTTTCACAAACTCTTTATCAGCCAGCTTCCGAGCCATTCTCGATTTATCCCTCTGCCTGATTCCCTTCTTCTCTTCTTTCTCTATTTCGGGAAGAACAACCTGAATTCTCTCTCTTCGCGGCGGCTGCAAGGCTTTTATGGCGCTTCTAATAGCCTTAATGTGAGCAGGAGTGGTTCCACAGCATCCGCCGACAACTTTAACTCCGCTTAAAATAAAGCGCTTGGCGTATTCTGCCATGTACTCAGGAGAGCAAAGGTAGATATTTCTTCCCTCCACTTCCCTGGGAATCCCTGCGTTGGGCATGGCTGAGAGCGGAAGTGAGGTCACTTGAGCCATCTTTTCGATGCACTGAAGCATATGGGCCGGCCCCACGCTGCAGTTAACGCCGACAACCGGGGCTTTCCATTCTTCAAGCTTTTTGGTGAAGACTTCTGGAGTTGTCCCGTAGAGGCTGTTCCCGCTCTCTTCAATGGTCATCTCGGCAATGAATACCAGACCCTTGCCAAGGCTCTGGACCGCCTTTATCGCTTGATGGATCTCGTTGAGGTCAGAAAAGGTCTCTAAAATAAAAAGGTCGACCCCGCCTTCGAGCAGAGCTTGTGCCTGCTCTCGAAAGGCTTCTTCTGCCTCTTTAATCGAGGTTGCTCCCCAAGGTTCAATCTTCAATCCTAAAGGTCCGATAGAGCCAGCCACAAAAACCTCCTCACCCGCCTCTTCGCTGGCAATAAGAGCTCCAGCACGGTTTATGTCCCGGACTTTTCCCTCCAGTCCAAACTTCTTTAATTTATAACGGTTGGCGCCAAAAGTGTTGGTCTCGACGATATCCACGCCACTGCGGATATAATCCCTGTGAACTTCTTTCACAATCTCTGGGTTAGTGAGGTTAAGCTCATCGAAGCAGAGATTGAGATAAATTCCTTTGTTGTAGAGCATTGTGCCCATAGCGCCATCGCAAAGGAGCACTTTCGCTCTGACCAACTCTAAAAATTTCTTTCCGATGTCAAACCTCCCTTTTTCTTTTTTAAGAATGAGTTAGCCACGATTCTGATGACCTTTCCTCTGAAAAGTCAAAAACTCTGTTGTTTATCAATTCTTCTGATGAAGAATAAACTCAAGTTTGTCATACAATTTCAAGTGATTCTCATCCGCGCCCCCTGCTTTCAATTCCAAGACATACATGGCAGGAATCAAAGGCGAATAGGATGGGCAGGGAAGACTCTTGCAAGGAGGAAGTTTTCGTTCGATATGGACAATCCTCTTATCCCGGTCCAGCCAGAGGATATCGATAGAAAATTTCATGTTTTTCATCCAGAAAGAATACTTGTTCTCTTCTTCAAAAACGAAGAGCATTCCTTGGTCCGAATCAATCTTCTCTCGGTGCATCAGGCCCTGCTGCCTTTCTTCGTCAGTGACGGCCAGCTCGGCAGTGATCGAAACTCCGTTGGGAAGAAAGACCTTGATAAATTCTCTACCGCATGAGGCTAAGGCAAGAGAAAAAATAAAAATTAAGAGGAAAGAGATTAAAAGCTTTTTTAAATTATGAAAATTTCTCAATTTTAAAACTCTTTCAAGCTTCATCCTAAGCATAATTTACTCCTCGCCGCTTTTGACTCGCTGGGGCAAAAGCGACGTGTTTTCGAACCACCCAGTCTGAGCTCTTAATGTATCGAAACCAAAGGGACAAACCGGACAGGGAGAAGCTTCTTTTCCTTGAATTTTTTCCTCTCTCTTATGACCAGGACCAATTCCTGAAATGTTGCGCCCACAGGAATGATCATCCTCCCTGAAACATTTAACTGCTCCTTTAAAGCCTGGGGCACCGTGTCCGGGGCTGCGGTAACCATGATCACATCGTAAGGAGCATGCTCTTCCCAGCCTAAAGTTCCATCTCCAACTTTAAAATATATATTCTTATATCCCAAGCTTGACAATACTTTCTGGGCGCCCAAAGAGAGACTCTCCACAATATCAATCGTGAAAACTTCCTTAACAATGCTGGCCAAGATGGCTGCTTGGTAGCCTGAACCAGTTCCCACTTCTAAAGCCCTTTCATCACCCTTCAGGCGAAGGACCTCTGTCATGTAGGCCACAATATAGGGCTGAGAGATAGTCTGTCCCTCGCCGATAGGAAGAGGCTCGTCCTGATAGGCATATACCCTCATATTCTCTGGAACAAAAAGATGGCGGGGGGCCTCTCTCATGGCTTTGAGCACTTTTTCGTCCTTCACTCCTCTGGCTTCAATCTGTGTTTGAACCATCCTTTCCCTTTCTTGCTCAAAATTCTGACTCATCTTGCTGCTTTTTTTTATGCCTTTGCCCCGAAAGAGCTTCAAACAAAATATCCATAAAAAAGAATTAATAAGCCTTGGCAAAAACGACAATTGTTTCCGCTTTGTTCTGACAGAGCACACACTTTCCTTTGCTCACTTTCTTATCTTGTTCGAGAGGGATAACCCGGATGGTGGCCATTGTCTCATCTTTTATTTTTTCTTCGCAATCGCTTCTTCCACACCAGAAAGCCTTTATGAATCCTCTCTTCTGTTCCATTATCGCCTTGAAATCAGCATAGCTTTGGACATCGTGTGTGTTTTCCTGCTGAAACTTTAGAGCATGTTCGAACATACTCTTCTGGACCTCATCAAGGATTTCAGGCAATCTTGTGCTCAACGAGGCGAGAGAAATGGATTCTTTTTTTCCTGTATCGCGCCGGACAGCAATAACCTGCTTCTTCTCTATATCTTTTGGACCAATCTCAACCCTCAGGGGCACTCCTCTCATCTCCCATTCTGAGAATTTCCAACCCGGAGTATTCTCTTCTCTTGAGTCCAGTTTAACTCTCAACCCTTCTCCCTTCAATTCACTTTCTATTTTTTGAGCTACGGGAAGAACATTTTCTTTCCATTTTCCGATTGAAATAGGGACAATGACGGCCTGGATAGGAGCGACCCGGGGAGGGAGTTTTAGCCCAGAGTCGTCGCCATGGGCCATGACCAAAGCTCCAATCAAGCGAGTGGATACCCCCCAAGATGTCTGCCAGACATATTGAAGATTCTGGCTCCGGTCCTCAAACCTGATGTTAAAGACCTTAGAAAAATTCTGGCCAAGATTATGGGACGTTCCCATCTGTAGGGCTTTTCCGTCTGACATCAAAGCTTCGACAGCATAAGTTTCCAATGCTCCGGCAAATCTTTCCTTTTCTGATTTTTTTCCCGATATCACCGGGATGGCCAGGTCCGTTTCCACGGATTCTTTGTAAAGAGAAAGAATCATCAATGTCTCTTTCTGTGCTTCTTCGAGCGTTTCATGAGCCGTGTGGCCTTCTTGCCACAAGAACTCGGTCGTCCTCAAAAAAGGCCGCGTTACTTTTTCCCAGCGAACAATATTCGCCCACTGATTAATCAACAGCGGCAGATCCCTCCACGACTTGATCCATTTCGCATACATATTGCCGATGATGGCTTCTGAAGTGGGCCGCACGGCAAGTCTTTCCTCTAACTCTTCCTTCCCCCCATGCGTGACCCAGGCGACTTCCGGCGCAAATCCTTCCAGATGTTCTGCTTCTTTTCTAAGAAAGCTTTCGGGGATGAGGAGCGGAAAATAGGCGTTCGAATGACCGGTTTCTTTTATTCTTTTGTCAATCAAGCTCTGCACGTTCTCCCAAATGGCAAATCCATACGGCCTGATGACCATCATCCCCTTGATTGGCGCGTAGTCAGCCAGTTCTGCCTTTTGAATAATCTCCACATACCATCTTGAGAAGTCTTCACTCTTGAGAGTGATTTGCTTCACAAAGCGCTCAACCTTGTTCAATGATTTCTCCGCTCTTAAAGTTCTCGGTCATTCTATCCACAGCCCTTTTTTTTGTCAAGAAAAGTGGACTCTGGGACGGAATTTTCCAATACCTGACCTGGTCTATTCTTCTCCCAATTAAAAAAGTTTTAAATTATGAGAATTTTTCACATCCCCGCTCGTCGCCAAAGGTGATGGAACTTTTGCCGATGATTATTTCTCATCCATCCCTTAAACTCAAAGGAAGACCATCTTCTGTCGTTCTCTCTATTTATAACTTCAATAAAATCAAAAAGATAGAAAATGAATGGAGTTCTCTTTTAAAACCGGCCGAATGCTAGAAAAAAGACCAAAAACAATTAGCCACGGGCATAACCTCTTTCGATGAGAAAAAACAAAAAAAAATCACCCAACAAATCATCCTTAAGAGCGATTGATAGATTCCAAAGCCTGTGGCAAGATTTTATTCTCAAAAATGAACTCCATAAGAATAGACGATAAGTCCTCCTTCCAAGGCGCTCCAAGAGTTGAGAAGAGGGAGCGAAGATTTGAGCTCCCTCTTCCAATTCTGGTTGCTGGACTCGACGCCGCAGGAAAGGAAATTAAAGAATACACTCAGCTTGTCTCCATCAGCTCCCAGGAAGCCACCTTCCAGCTCAACTCGAAAGTGATGGTCGGTTCGAGATTGAATCTGTTTGTGGATGTTCCCAAAACTTATTTTCTGGAAAACAATCTAAAGCTTGAAACATCGGGAAAGGTCACCTTCATCAAGGCTGAACAAAATAGCAAGAAAAAACAACTCGTATTTATCCGGCTGGAAAAGAGCTACCGCATACGTTCCATCCTTCAAAATAAAGCTTAAACTCCCTATCTTAAATCCTATCTTAAATCCTCAAAAATATCTAATCAGAACCACCTCTATTCTGCAAAGGATTTGATATCAGGATGGATGCTGAGAATTCCGTTTGAATGGCTCTGGCTGAGTAGCTCGAAAACACGCCGCTTTTGCCCCAGCGAGTCAAAAGCGGCTCGGTTTCAGGCTTCGCTGCTTTGCCCATCGGCAAAGCAGCGGGGGGTTCCAAGGGGGTATGACCCCTTGGTCGCAGGACGCTTTGAAGCGTCCGAGAAGGGGAGGCAGCGGAAGCGTTGGAAGGGGGAACGCGAAGCGGTTCCCCCTCCAAGGTCGCTCTCCTCTCCCTGCGGTCGAGGAGCCATGCCCGCTCAGCCCTCCACACGGCCTTCTCGCCACTCTGCCTTCGCCTGCTAATATAAAGCCTGCGTGTTTTCGAAGCATCCATCCTGATATCATCAACTTCATCATTTTTCTTGACAACCAGCTATTGATTTAATAACATACAGTTAAAAAATATGAAAAAATCCAAAGCTCCAAAAAAATCCGAAAAAAAAGAGCCTGCTCCAAGCAAAGTCACTCATCCCCCAGAAGTGAAAAAAACAAGCGTCCTTGTCTATTGCACCTCGGATTTAATCCTTCATGGAATCTTGAAAACTTTAGAAAGTGCTTCTGAGTTAGAAATCGTCAACATCGAGAAGAGCACAATCGATGCATTCTTGGAATCCATAAAAAATCTCAAGCCCAATGTCATCCTTTTCACAAATTCCGAACCCCTGCCCAATCTCCGGGAAATCTGTAAGGCTGTCATCGAGATTTCAGCCGCCCAAGCCAAATCCAGGCTTTTGCTCCTGGGGAATATCCCCTCCCATGAAGAAGTGGTCAGCTTGATGAACGCAGGTGTGAGAGGTTATTTTGATTTAAATGACCCTTCCGAACAACTGTCAGATGCCGTGAGAATAGTTCATAAAGGAGAAATCTGGCTCCCCCGCGATAAGATGAGCAGTATCATGGACAGAATTATCTCAGTCGTCGGAAGGGACCTTAAGGAAAAGACACTCGATCAACTCACCCCTACGGAATTTCAAGTCCTAAGACTCATCGGTCAAGGCAAAAGCAATGATGAAATTGCTGGAGCTCTCTTCATAAGCAAGAATACGGTCCGATCCCATATCAAAAGCATTTATGCCAAACTCAACACCCACAGCCGGCTCCAGCTCGCGCTGTATGCTATAAATTCTGCTCTGTTTTAATTCATCGGGGATAATAACCGAGAGGTCATCCATGACAAAAAAAATAGTGCCAAAGAAAAAACCTCCTAAAAAAATATCCAGGAAAGAGGCCAGCCTCTCCGACTCCAAAGTCAATCGCCGGAGAGAATGGCGGCTTGAGCTTCCGCTTTCGGCAAAAATTGAGGGAAAGCTTGCCGATGGAAAAAAATTTCAAGAGGACACAACCATTGAAAATATAAGTGCAAAAGGAGTCTATTTCTGCCTTGACTCAGGAGTCATCATTGGGTCTAAGCTCAATCTGGCGATTGATTTGCCCAGCCAGTTAGCCGGCCAAAAAAAATTAAAGCTTTGCATCGGAGGGCTCACCGTTCGTCTCGAGGAGAAGGATAAGAAAGACAAAAGACAGGGCGTTGCGCTGCGCTTCCATAGAAAATTCAAGGTCATTCCCTCAGAGAAAGAAAAAAAATAAAATCCAAAGCTCTGAACTCAATCCAAAATCACAGTCACAGCAAAATACAAACCTCGATATTGAACAACACATCAGTCATGCCTCCCTTTGAATGCTTCTCAACTTTTCTATAAAATAGGCGATAAGAAGATGTTGACCGCAGCCTTAACAGGAGGAATTGCGACCGGGAAATCTGTAGTGGCAAAAGTTCTGGAAGAATTAGGCTGCTACATTCATCACGCTGATAAAATAGCCCATGAGCTCATGGAGCCAGGAAAGCCAGCCTGGGAAAAAATTGTTACCCATTTTGGCCAAAGAATCCTTAACGAAGATAAAACCATAAATCGTTCGCGGCTGGGAGAGATCATTTTTGCCGACAAGAGAGAGAGAGCTTTCCTCAACAGGCTCATCCACCCCCTTGTCCTTGAAGAGAAAAAAAAAGCCATCGATCTTCTTGAAAAAGAAGCGCGCTACAAAATCTTTATTTCCGAGGCTGCCCTGACCGTTGAAGCCGGCTTTGCCGGTTTTTTCGATAAGGTCATCATTGTTTTCTGCAAAAAGGAAATCCAGGTCAAGAGATTGATGGAAAGAGATAAAATTAGCCGCGCAGAAGCCATGAAAAAAATAAAAAGCCAGATGGAACCCGAAAAAAAGTTGAGATATGCAGACTATATCATCGACACCTCTGGCTCGATCGAGAGCACATTGGAGCAAACAGAACGGGTCTACAGGAATCTCGTGCTGGACTATGAAGTCAAATGCGGCAAAAAACGTCTCAACAAGGAAAAAACTTCAGCTTCCAAGCTCGGCTGACTTCAACGATGCCGCAAGGAGCGGAACCATCAGCTCATGATGTCCGATAAAATAGAATCCTTTTCCTTTCTTCCCATGAGGCCTCTTGGTCACATTCTGGTAGGGGCGGTAATGGTGAATGAAATCAAAAACGGCAGTGGTAAAATCCTCCAGGCGTCGCCCCTTATTTCTGACAAAAGATAAAGCTTTGATAAAAACTTCAGGCAAGACGACTGCCGAGCCGATATTGACAAAAACCCCTCCACCCTCAAGTTTCTCCAGCAGAGCACAGAAGAGGAAAAAATCCTTGAGAGAAGCCTTTCCTAATGTCTCCCCTTTTGCTTTGGGATGAAAATGAATTGTATCTGTGCCGATGGCCACATGGACTGTGATGGGAATGTTCAGGTTATAGGCAGCGCAGAGCAGACTTGCACTTTTATAGGGGAAATCGGAATTGGACATCATCCTGGCCACAGCCTCTCCTAAACCCAGGCCTTCTTTCTCGCTGGAATTTATCGCCTCGTTCACAATCTCCCCTGTCTCCTGGGCCATGCCAAACTGCCCTTCTTTAACCTGAAGCTCAACATCTTCTGAAGTCTTTCCCGCAAACGCAATCTCAAAATCATGAATGACTCCAGCTCCATTCATGGCCAGAGCTGTTATCCATCCTTCCTTCATCAAGTCGATGATGATGGGATTTAATCCTAACTTGACCACATGTGCTCCCAGAGCGAACAGGATCGCTTTTTTCTTCTTTTTCGCCTCAGCCATTGCAGAAATAAATTCTCTGAAATCTCTACCGGCCAAGATTTCAGGGAGGCTTCGGACCCAATGATTAAAAGATTCTTGAGCAGGCAAGGGTCGAGCGAAGTCTTTGATCTCCACTTTATTTTTTCTTGAACGGAGGGAATACGTCTTCAATCCTTCAGGCGAAAGGGGTTTGACCTTATACTTACTCATCGTGTTTGATCGGCTCTATTGGAAAAAAAGGAAGTGATTTCTTTGGCCCTGGCTGAACTTATGTCAACCGTATGTTTTTCAATTCCTGCCCAGGTCTGAATTTTATCCTTTTTCCTTCTTTTATTTTAATCTGCTTCTTTCTTCGAATATCCCTTCCAAATCCCGTCTTTTTGTCAACAACCTTGAGGCTGGCAAATCCTCTAATTTCAATCTTCTCATTTCTTTTAAGGGCTTCCTTCAAAGAAGCAAGAATAGCGTCCACGATTAACAATGATTTTGCCCTGTTGAATTCTGATTTCTTTTCGATAGCAAGGGCGATATCATTCTTAATCATTTAAGTCTCCTTGAATCTAATAGATTTATTATAAATAGGTTATTGAAGATAAAAAGTCAAGATAAATTATTGACTTGTTCTCAGTGACTCCCTATAATGAATTCACCGTGAAAAAAAATTTCCTCATTTTTTCTCTCATCTTTATTCTCCCAGCGATAAGCGCTGCCTCCATTTTAAAAATCACCGTCGATGCGCCCATTCATCCCATCACTTCAGAATATATCCGCAAGACCATTGACAGGGCGGAAAAGGAAAATGCCAGTTTGATTATTATCAATTTCAACACCCCGGGCGGTCTTGATACATCGATGAGAGAAATTATCGAGAGAATCCTCAGCTCGAAAACACCAGTCGCGGCTTATGTCACACCCAGCGGTGCTCGAGCTGCCTCGGCTGGCTTTTTTATTGCTATCGCCTGCGATATCTTTGCCATGTCTCCTGGAACAAACACTGGCGCAGCCCATCCTGTCGGTATCTCCATAACCGGACAGCCCATGGAAAAGACCAGCGAGGATAAAGCTACCAACGACGCCGCCGCTTATATTAAAACGATCGCCGAAAAAAGGGGAAGAAATGTCCGGTTAGCTGAAGATGCTGTTAGAAAGAGCCTTTCTTACACTGAAAAGGAATCCTTGGAAGGAAACCTGATCGATTTAATCGCCAAGAATGAACAGGAAATCATCGAACATTTTGACGGCAAGAAAATTAAAAGATTCGATGGAAGAGAGGAACGACTCGAGCTCAAAGACTCCCCGATTGTTGAAATCCCGATGACAGCCAGACAGAAGTTTCTCCTGACCATCTCCAACCCCAACCTGGCTTACATCCTCCTCATGATTGGCTTACTTGGCCTTTATTTTGAATTCTCAAACCCCGGTGCTATCTTGCCAGGCATCGTGGGTGGAATCTGTCTTCTTATAGCTATCTTTTCTTTCCAAATTTTGCCCATTAATTACGTCGCTTTGCTTCTGATCATACTTGCAGTCGCATTATTCATCCTTGAAATAAAAGTTCATAGCCACGGAATCTTATCTTTTGGAGGAATAATATCTATGGTTATCGGCTCGCTTATGCTCATCAAAGCTCCTATCCCGGAATTACGACCCAGTCTTAATTTCATCATCCCTATGGCCCTGGGTCTTTCCCTGATTTTCATCTTTCTGGTTTACATTACGGTCAAGACTCATATGAGAAAAGTTATGACCGGCAAAGAAGGCCTTGTTGGAGAAATCGGAGTTGCCCAGAGCGACCTCATGCCTGAAGGCAAGGTTTTCGTCCATGGGGAATTATGGAATGCAGAAGCCACCGAGAAAATTACCAAGGGCACAAAAGTCAAAATCTTAGAAGTCATGAATAACTTAAAAATAAGGGTTAGCAAACTCTGAAAAAATGGGTTGTAAAAGCTAACTCTTAATTTAGGAGGTAAAAAATGTTAACTTTCCCAATTATCATCATTGCTATCGTTGTGATTTACGTGTTGAATGTGATAAAAAT
>CAZYBE010000004.1:0-30025 GCA_964645765.1 uncultured Eubacteriales bacterium | reverse complement strand
ATCATCGAAGTCCAGGATTTTCTCTACGCCACTTCGCAACTTGCTCAGACAAATCTGCGAAGCGTGCTGGGAGAGGTTGAGCTGGACGAGCTTCTCTCAGAAAGGGAAAAGCTCAACGCCCGACTTCAGGAAATTATCGACAAGCACACCGACCCCTGGGGAATCAAGGTTCAGCTCGTTGAAATGAAGCATGTTGACCTGCCAGAAAATATGATCAGAGCCATTGCCAAGCAGGCCGAAGCAGAAAGAGATAAGAGGGCCAAGATCATCCATGCTGAGGGAGAATTCCAAGCTGCAGACAAACTACTCAAGGCCGCTGATATCATTTCCAACAATCCCCAGGCTCTCCAGCTCAGATTTTTGGGGACACTGACCGAGATTGCATCAGAAAAAAATTCAACCATTGTCTTCCCTCTTCCTCTTGAAATGATAAAAGCCTTCGAGTATAGAAAGCTAGAGACAAAAAAATAAAAGGCAGTGAAAAATAAAGAATATAGAGAAGTCCAATTCTCCAGCTCACATCTTATCTTAATTTTTGTTGGAATCCTGATCCTGGGAGTCGTCATCTTTCTTTTGGGGGTATCAGTCGGGAAGAAGCAAGCTCAAATCATCAAGAAAACAGAAATGCCTGTTCCGGCCGTTGCGGAAAAGCCAAAAGAAAAGCCGCCTCCCTCTCCATCTCCAGAAGCAAAAGACTTGATCAGCAAAGAATTAGCCTCTCATCAGAAAGCCATGGAGGAAACTCAAAAGAAAGCCCCTGTGACTCAGAAAAAGAATATTTTTTACATCCAGGTCGGGGCATTTGACTCCAAAGAAGTGGCGCTCTCTTTTGCCAAGGGATTTGAGAAGAAAGGCTACAGCACCATAGTCATCGACCCGCTTCCCTCAGACAAAAGGCCATTCTTCAGGGTGAGGGTTGGAGGATTCGAAACAAGGGAAAAAGCGGAAGAAGCGAAAGCCCGGCTCATATCGGAGGCAAAAAGGAAGGTCGATTACTTTATAACCAGAAGCTAAACACGCTGCAGCTGTTTCTCCTTTCTTCTCTCAGGAAATGGGGAAAGCTTCATCAGGTGACTTGCATTGAAGGTCAAAGTTCTTGATGTCTCTCTGGCTCTTTTGAGCGGGGTGCTCGGAGCTCTCTCTTATCCTAAGTTCAATCTTTCTTTTTTCGCCTGGGTTTCCCTCATCCCCCTTCTGTCCGTTGTGCTGAAAAAAAGACCCAAGCATTCCTTCCTCTTGGGACTTGCAGCTGGATTCGCATTCTATGCCGTGCTCATGTACTGGATTCCTTCTGTCCCTGCCCACTATGGCAACCTATCCTTGGGCTTCAGCATCGTCATCTATATCTTGCTCGTGCTCTTTCTGGCTCTGTACTGGGCCTTTTTCTCTCTGGCAGCTACAAAAATCTATCAGTCCTTCCCCAGTCTTTCGTTCTTCGTCCTGCCCTTCATCTGGGTCTCTTTTGAGTATCTCCTCACCCATATTTTCACCGGGTTTCCCTGGGGGCTGCTCGGCTCGAGCCAGTATTTAAACATTTATTTCATCCAACTTGCTTCGCTCGCTGGAGTCTATGGACTTTCTTTTGTCCTTGTTCTTTTTCAAAGCCTGTTTGTCTTCTCCATGAAATTTCAAAAGAGAGCTCCTTTCTTTTCAGTCGTGGCCCTTGTGCTTCTCATTCATCTTGGAGGATTTCTCAGCTTGAAGATGAGCCGTCCCTCAGAGAAATCTTTTCCTGCTGCTGTTATCCAGGGAAATGTCTCCTCGGATATCTATTGGAATGCAACGCCTGTCGAGGAAATCCGGCGTCTCTTCAACCACCACCTTGAACTCACGCGCCTGGCTTATGAAAAAGGGTCCCGCCTGATTATCTGGCCGGAATTCTCCGTCCCTCTTTGCTTCAGTTGCTCTGATGAGCTTTACCAGGATTTCAAAGAAAAGCTCTTCGAGCTTGTCAAGGAAAAACGCTGCACTCTGCTCCTCGGGACGAATGAGACCACGGGTCCCCCTGAAAACAAGCTCTATCACAACACGGCCTTGTGCCTTCATCCTGACTTGGGCATGACTCAATATTACAAAATGCACCTTGTCCCTTTTGGGGAATACACTCCTTATAAAAAAATTTTTTTCTTTATCGAAAAAATGACCCATGCCATCGGAGATATCACTCCCGGAACTCAATACCATCTCCACAGCTTCGAGGGCAACAAATTCGGCTCCCCTATCTGTTTTGAAATCATCTTTCCTGATTTGGTCCGAAAATTTGTCAAAAGAGGAGCGAATTTTCTGGTGACCATCACTAATGACGGCTGGTACGGAAAAAGCTCAGCTCCATACCAGCATTTTTCCATGGCTGTTCTCAGAGCAGTGGAGAACAGGCGCTATCTTCTCAGGGCAGCCACAACAGGCATAAGCGGAATCATCGACCCCTACGGAAGAATTCTGGCCAAGACTGAGCTGATGACGAGCACTTATCTTACGGGAAATGTCTATCCTTCTCAAAAGCTCACTTTTTACACAAGAGCCGGGGATATCCTGCCTTTTGTCAGCTTGACTTTAACCGCAACATTCCTTATTCTGGCTGTAACAAGAAAGACTGTAAAAAGAAAAAAATGAGAGAAAAAGAAATGAAGTCCAGCATCGACCAAACCGAGCTTCTATCTAGAGTGAAAGAATCTTTCTCCAAATTTGAAGACCTGAGAGGCTTCCTTTGACCTCAGCCAGAAAAAGGCTGAATTCGAGGCCATAAACAAAGAGCTTTCCCTTCCCGAAACCTGGAAAGACCCCAAGAAATTTCAATCCCTTCAGCAGAACAGAAAAAGATTGGAAAGAGACCTGAAATTTATCTCTGGTCTCTATACAAAAAAAGAAGAGATTGAAGTTCTGATGGAGCTGGCCAAAGAGGGTGAGAATGTCAATGAGGAGATGCGCCAGAGCCTGGCATCTTTTGAAAAAGCCCTGGCTGAGGCAGAAATCCAGATGCTCTTCTTTGAAGAGGATGACCATCGAGCGGCCATTCTCACCATCCATCCTGGCGCAGGAGGAACCGAATCTCAAGATTGGGCCAAGATGCTGCTCAGAATGTACCTGAGGTTTGCAGAGAGAAAGGGATTCAAGGCTGAAATCCTCGACCTCCTGCCTGGAGAAGAAGCCGGGCTCAAGAGTGTGACAGTCCGAGTCGAAGGAGATTACGCCTATGGCATTTTAGACCAGGAACGAGGAGTTCATCGTCTGGTCAGAATCTCTCCTTTTGACGCAAACAAAAGAAGGCACACGTCCTTTGCCGCTGTCTTTGTTTATCCTGAGGTTGAAGAAGATATCGAGGTTGAGATCAACCCTGAAGACCTCAGAATCGACACCTACCGCTCCTCTGGCCATGGCGGCCAGCATGTCAACGTCACCGATTCTGCGGTGAGGATAACCCACATTCCCACAGGCATTGTCGTCCAATGCCAGAACGAAAGGTCTCAGCACAAAAACAAGGCCACAGCCATGAAGGTTCTTAAAGCCAGGCTCTATGAAATGCAGAAGAAAGCAAGGCTCGAGAAGCGCGAGAAACTGGAGGATTCAAAGTCAGAGATTGCCTGGGGAAACCAAATCCGTTCCTATGTGCTCCAGCCTTACCGGTTGATTAAAGACCTGCGGACAGACACCGAAACCGGTGATGTGGACAGAATCCTGGACGGCGACCTCGACGAATTCATCAAGGCTAATCTCTTGTTGCGGAAGAGCAAAAAGCAGAATGCAGAGAGCAGCAAGAGCCAGGGAAAAAATCCTTAGCCTGCCTCACTCTGAATAGAAATTCCTTTCCCCTACAGAAAAATATTGGGAGATTTTCTCTAATTTTGTTATAATGCGGTCTTTATTCTTAAAATTTTAATCAGTTTATGTGATATTTTCTTGTTTGTGGATAAAATCAACAAAGATTTTGGAAGAAAATGTATAAATTTATGTCTAAAGATTGAATTTTATATGCGCGGAGTTCTATCCTTGTAGGCTTCGCATGACAGCCGAAAAAGAATTCAGGAAGGAGCATGACGATGAAAAAGCGAGCTGATATTATCCTTGTCGGCCTATCGCTATTTTTTCTAATTGCTGTTCCGCTCGTCCGTTCGCAACAAGACGCCCAAAACCTCGACGAGCTGAAGAAAGCCGCGCCCAAAGTCTTCCTTGACGGCACTCGCCTCGACATCGATTACATCCGGACCGAAATCACTTTCGTCAATTATGTCAGGGACCGCAAGGAAGCCGATGTCCATGTCCTAATCACCCAGCAGCGCACGGGCGGAGGCGGCCGGGAATATACAATCACTTTTATGGGCCTGAACACCTATGAAGACCTGAAAAATGTGCTCAAATTCTACTCGAACCGCACAGAGACCGAAGATGAAATCCGCAAAGGCTTAGTCCAGATCCTTAAACTCGGGTTGGCTCCTTATGCGGCCCGCACTCCAATCCACAAGATTCTTTCTTTAGGCATCAACGGCAAAGTGAAGCCCACCTCGGTCGTCGATAAATGGAATTTCTGGGTCTTCAGTTTCTCTAGCCGAGGCCGACTGAGCGGCGAAGAATCCCGAAAGTACACATCGATCTTCGGCAACGTCTCCATCAACCGCGTGACTCCTGAATCCAGGCTCCGCCTGGGCTTTTCGGCGAGCCTCGATGAAAGCGAGTTCGATTCCGAAACCGAGGAAGGGATCTACTATAAAGAAAAGAGTTCTACAAAATCCGGCGCTTTTGACGGTCTCTATGTCAAAAGCCTTGGCGAGCACTGGTCTGCAGGCGCCTTTATGAATCTGAGCCATTCGACTTACAGCAATATCAATTTCGGGTCTACCGTCGCCCCGGCCGTTGAATACAATTTCTTCCCCTATTCCATCTCGACCCGGCGCCAGCTGCGCGTTCTCTACCGTATCGGCTGCAATTACAGCAGATATATCGAAGAGACCATCCGCGACAAGAAAATGGATAGGCTATTGAATGAAATTCTCACCATCACTCTTTCCTTATCCGAGCCCTGGGGAAATGCCGAACTCTCGGTCGAAGGATCCAACTATTTTAAAAAATTCAGCTATAACAGGCTGAGAATCTCATCGAACCTGTCCCTTCGCATTTTGAAAGGATTGGCCCTGACCATAGACGGCCGTTATGCCGTCATTAATGACCAGCTCGCCCTGCGGAAAAGCGAGGTTTCAGTCACAGAATTACTCCTGCGGCGGAGAGAGCTGCCTACCGAATTCAACTACTCCATCTCCCTCGGCTTCAGCTACACCTTCGGCTCGGTTTACAGCAATGTCGTCAACCCGCGCTTCGGAGGCGGCTTTGGCGGACCCGGCGGATCCCGCGATTACGGCTTCTAGCCTAAAATACGCTAAAATAGTTCCTTATGCCTCTAACCGACATCTTCAACAAACAAGACATACTGAAATTTTTTCAGAATCAAACACTCTCGCCAAAAACGCCATCGGGGTGAAGGACGGTGCGCAGGTTTTTCCTGCCTCAATTGGATATCCTTATTTTAATCAGATTTAACAGACCAAAATAAAATCAAGGACGCTCCTTTTTAGCCTCTTCCCACAGCTCATCCATCTCTTTCAGACTGACCTCGCCGAGCTTTTTGCCTCTCTCTTTTAATCCTTTTTCGACAAGCTCAAACCTTCTGATGAATTTTTCATTGGCCTCTTGGAGGGCTATCTCAGGGTTGACGCCGAGGAGCCGGGAGACATTGGACAGGGAAAAGAAGAGATCGCCAATCTCATCAAATATCTCCTTTTCTCTTTTCGCCTTCAAGGCTTTTTCCAATTCCAGTATCTCCTCCTTGACCTTTTGCAGAGCTTCTAAGGGTTTGCTCCAGTCGAAGCCGTAGCGGGAAACTCGCAGCCCAATTCGAAAGGCCCTGAGAAGGGAGGGGAGAGACTTTGCCAGGCCATCAAAAGGCGAGGGCCTCTTTTTTCGTTGAGGTCTTTTTCCTGCTGTCTTAGCATCTTTCATGTTTTACCTTCCCTTGAATTTTTCTCTTTAATATTGTATGCTTTTTTTTCATTGTTAGAAATATTCAAAAACTGAAAGAATTTCGACTCCAGCCGGTTTTAAAAAATCTTTTCAAAAAAAGGGAAAAAATGCCGGAAAAAGACGATAAAAAGAATCAAGCCAAAAAGGAAAAAGCCAGCAAGATGAGGGAAATCATCCCTCCTCTCGACTTCAGCTCTCTCATCCTCCCTTTCTACACCCAGGCCATAATCAAGCTGGGCATGGCCAAAGACCCTTTTACCAACAAAGAACAAATTAGCTTAGAGCTGGCAAAAAGATTGATTGACTTGCTTGACTTATTGAAAGAAAGGACAGAAGGGAATCTCAAGCCAGAAGAGGAAAAATTCTTGTCTGCCTGTCTTCAACAGCTCAAAATGGCTTACATGGAGAAAGCAAATATCATCAAGCTGTAATCCCATGGAAGTCATAAGGGGCTTTAAGAACTTCCCGCCATCCTTCCTCCATTCGGCAGTCGCCATAGGAAATTTTGACGGTGTTCATGCCGGACATCAAAGAATCTTAAAATTTCTCTCTTATAAGGCAAGCAAGCTCGGCCTTTCATCTCTTGTTCTGACCTTTTCCCCTCATCCTGAAAAAATTCTTGGAGAAAAAGCGACAAAGATGATTCAAACGCTCGAGCAGAGGAAGAGAGAAATTGAAAAATTTGGCATCGATGCCGTGCTCATCGTTCCCTTTGACCAAAATTTTTCAAACCTCTCGGCGCCGGAATTCGTTCGAAAAATTATTGTCAATACCCTGAAGACAAGAGCAGTTGTTGTCGGAGAAAATTTCCGCTACGGCAAAAACCGCGAGGGGGATATTCCCCTTCTTCGCAAGCTTGCCTCAGAGTCAAACTTCCAAGTCCACTCTATTCCAACAGTAAAAAAGAGAGAAATGATGGCCAGCAGCAGCCTCATCCGAAACCTCCTTCAGCAAGGGCAAGTGGAAAAAGCGAATCTTCTGCTCGGAAGAAATTATGAAATAGAGGGAAAAGTGATAAAGGGAAAATCCCGAGGGAAATCCCTCGGCTTCCCTACGGCCAATATTGAGACAAAAAATGAGATTGTTCCTCCTGGAATCTTCATCTCCTTTGTCGGCATAGAGTCAGAAACATTTCCCTCGCTGACCAATGTCGGAAACTGCCCGACGTTTAACCAGAAAGAAACAAACATCGAATCCTACATCATCAATTTCGCAAGAGATCTTTACGGAAAGACAATTCAAATCGGCTTTATAAAAAAAATAAGGGATGAAATAAAGTTCAAAACCGCAGAAGACCTGAAGGCGCAGATGAAAAAAGACCTCCAAATCGCAAAACTCCACTTTGGATTAAAACATTAGCAATTATTATGATCAATATCTTTATGTCTTAGCGGAGGCTGAGTGGTGAGAAAACCGTTTGAAGGCTGAGCGGGCATGGTTCCTCGACCGAAGGGAGAGGAGAGCGAAGCCTGAAACCGAGCCGCTTTTGGCTCGCTGGGACAAAAGTGGCGTGTTTTCGAGCCACTCGGCCGAAGCTTTCCTTGACTTTTTCGGGCAGATATTGCATTTTCTTTAGGAAAGCATGAACTTTCCCCTGAACGAGGAGTTGGCTCATGGAAGAAAAAATTAAAGCCAGGGTCATGGACTCCCACAAGATGAAAAGAGCCCTCGACCGAATGACCACAGAAATCGTCGAGAGAAACAGAAATTTAAAAAATTTAGTCATCGTCGGAATAAGGACGAGAGGGATTTATCTCGGAAAAAGAATATCGAAGCTGATTAAAGAATTGGAAAAAATTGATATTCCTGTTGGAGTTCTGGACATCACTCTCTATCGGGATGATTTTTCGAGGTTAGAGGCTCAGCATATGGTTAAGAAGACAGAAATAGCTTTTCCTGTCGCCAAAAAAGACATCCTGCTTGTCGATGATGTTCTCTTCACCGGAAGAACGATACGGGCGGCCATGGACAGCCTGATCGACCTGGGACGTCCTCAGACGATTCAGCTTCTCGTGCTCATCGACCGCGGCCATCGTGAGCTTCCGATCAGAGCTGACTACGTCGGAAAATTCCTTCCGACCTCAAAGCGGGAGCTGGTTCAGGTGAGGCTAAAAGAAGTCGATGGCAGCGATGAAGTCCTGATCGCAGAGCCAGCAAAGATAAAATAGGAGCGCAGGGTTGGCCTTCAAGCATAAGCATCTGCTCGGCATCCAAGACTTGAGCCCGGATGAGATCCTGACCGTGCTCGATACAGGGGAATCGTTCATCGAAATTTCCACCCGCGAGGTTAAGAAAGTTCCAACCCTGAGGGGAAAAACAATCATCAGCCTCTTCTTCGAGCCCAGCACCCGGACCAGGAGTTCTTTCGAGCTGGCGGCAAAAAGACTCAGTGCGGACATTGTCAACTTCAACAAACAGGCGAGCAGTGTCACCAAGGGAGAAAGTTTCAAGGATACGATTTTGAACCTCGAAGCCATGAACCCCGATGCTCTGATCATCAGACATCCCTCTTCCGGAACCCCGCACTTCGCCACGACCTTCTGCCGCTCCCATATCATCAATGCCGGTGATGGAGCGCATGAACATCCGACGCAGGCGCTTCTTGATGCCTTTACCATGAGACAGATGAAAAAGAACTTCCAGGACCTGAAAGTCGTCATTGTCGGTGATATCCTTCACAGCCGAGTTGCCCGCTCCAACATCTTTCTTCTCCGAAAGATGGGGGCAAGGGTTGTTCTTGTCGGCCCTCCGTCTCTTCTTCCCCTGGAATTCAGGCAGTTTGGTGCGGAGGTCGATTTTAACTTCGATAGAGCTATCAAAGGCGCGGATGTGGTCATGATGCTCAGAATCCAGCTGGAAAGGCAGGAAAAAAACTATTTTCCCTCGATTCGAGAATACAGGAATCTTTACAGCTTGACAGAAAAGAGATTCAAGCTGGCGAAAAAAAATGCGATTATCATGCATCCTGGCCCGATCAACAGAGGCGTTGAAATCTCAGCCGACCTGGCCGATTCGGCAAAATCCGTCATACTCAAACAGGTTGAAAACGGGATCGCCATCCGAATGGCTGTTCTCTACCTTTTGTTAGGAGGAAAAGAGAGTGAGGCTACTGATTAAGAACGGCAGGGTCATCGACCCCTCCTCAGGAACAGATGACACATTGGACATTCTGATAGATAAGGGGAAAATCGTTGAACTCAAGGCCAGGATTGATGCCAAGGAGGCAAAGCTCATCGATGCCTCGAGGCTCGTTGTTGCCCCTGGCTTCATCGACATGCACGTCCATCTCCGCGACCCGGGACAGGAAGACAAAGAAACAATATCGACCGGCTCCCAGGCAGCGGCCAAGGGAGGTTTCACCTCCATTGCCTGCATGCCCAACACAAATCCCGTGAATGATAATCGCGGGGTGACTGAGTATATCCTCTCCGAGGCCAAGAAAAAGGCTGCGGTCAATGTTTTCCCCATAGCCGCAATCACCAGAGGACTGAGAGGTGAAGAGCTGACAGATATGGCTGACCTGGTTGAGGCCGGAGCCGTGGCCTTCTCTGATGACGGGCATCCTTTGGAAAACAGCCAGACCATGCGCCGGGCTCTGGAATATTCCAAGCTTCTCAACACCCTCATCATCGACCACTGCGAAGACAGAAACCTGAGTGGCGAAGGAGTGATGAACGAGGGATACTATTCTTATCTTTTTGGCCTGAGGGGAATGCCTGATTCCTCAGAGGAGATAATGATCGCACGCGACATCATCCTCGCTCAAAAGGCCGGGGCCAGAATCCATATCGCCCATCTCAGTGTTAAAGGCGCGGTGGACCTGATCAAGGAGGCAAAGAAAAAGAAGGTCAAGGTCACAGCCGAAGTCACTCCCCATCATCTCTTTCTGACCGACGCCTGCCTTGAAACCTATGACACGAACCTAAAGGTCAACCCTCCTCTCAGAAGCAAGGAGGATACGCAGGCTCTCGTCCAGGCTGTCAAGGAAGAGGTTATCGATGCTTTTTCCACCGACCATGCTCCCCATGCAACCGACGAGAAGGATGTTGAATTTGATGTTGCCCCTTTTGGCATATGCGGCCTGGAGACTGCTGTCTCTCTCCTGCTCGACAGGCTCGTTAATAAAAATGTCATCTCACTACAAAAATTTATTCAGATGTCATCCACCAACCCTGCTCTCATTCTCGGGCTTGAGAAAAAGGGCAAAATTTCTCCTGGAGCAGATGCTGATTTGACCATCTTGAACCTCCACAAGGAGATTGTGGTTGATGTCAAGAGCTTCAAATCAAAAAGCCGGAACACCCCTTTCCATGACTGGAAGCTGAGAGGAGCTGCGGTCATGACCATTGTCGGAGGAAAAATCGTCTTTTCTTCTTAATTTGTGAGGAATCTGCAAGAGATGTCATTCCCGGCAAAAATCAATTTCAAGCAAATCGAAAAAAGGATTGGCTATAATTTCAAAAACAGAAATCTTCTGGCCCAAGCTCTGACTCACAGCTCCTATGCCTATGAAAATAAAAAAAAAGTTAATGCAGACAACGAAACTTTGGAATTCCTGGGAGACTCGGTTATTGGCCTGGTCATTGCTGACTACCTCTTCGCCACCTATCCTAATTCCACCGAGGGCGACCTCTCCAAACTCAAGGCCACGACCTCAAACACCTCCTCCCTTTCATTCTTCGCCAAAATAGTCAAGCTGGATAAGAACATCCTTCTCGGAAAAGGCGAGGAAAAAAGCGGAGGCCGCAAGAAAAAGACAATCTTGGCCGGGTCCTTGGAAGCTTTGGTGGCAGCCATATATCTGGATGGGGGGCTGGAGCAGGCCAGAAAATTTCTTCAGTGGCATCTTCGACCCTTCCTCAAAAGAATCAAAATCCGCAATTTCTTGATCAACAACTACAAGTCAGCCCTGCAAGAATATTTTCAAAAGTCAAACCTGCCTTCGCCTGTCTACAGAACGATCATGACCTCAGGTCCTGACCACAAAAGGCTCTTCAAGGTCGAAGTCCTGCTTGAGAATGAAGCTCTGGCCAGGGCAGAGGGCAACACCAAAAAAGATGCTCAAAAGAAGGCTGCCCAGATAGCACTCAAGAAAATTTTGGGGAGAAGAATGAAATCATTGACTTCTGATACATTCCTATTGAGAAAAAAATCATGATCGAATCTTACTCCTTTGGTTGCATGGTCGTTGACGGCCAGACTTACACTTCTGACCTCATCATCTTCCCCGAAAAAATAAATACCTCCTGGTGGCGAAAATCCGGCCACAGGCTCTGCCTTGAAGATTTGGAGGATGTCTTCGAAGAGGAACCCGAAGTCCTTGTCCTGGGCACCGGCTTTAACGGCCTGATGAAAGTTGACGAGGAAGTAAAAAGCGAAGCGCAGGCCAAGGGGATAGCACTCATCATCGAAAAAACGGAAAAGGCTGTGCAAAAATTTAACGTCACCGCCTCTAAAAAAAAAGCGATAGGTGCTTTCCACCTGACTTGCTGAAGACAAGCCTGTCCTTCTGGAAATAATTTCTTCTTCAGGAAAAAATGGCTAAGTGCTCAAAATGTAAAAAGAGGATAGGGAAACGCCACTGCGTTGCCCTGGGGGATTATCTCTGCAACCTCTGCTGTGGTTTACTCCGCGAGAAGGAGATAAGCTGCCCGCAAAGCTGCGTTTTTCTTGAAAAGCACAAGCCCTACCAGGAAAAGCGAATCATCGAAAGAAAACATTCTCCCTCTCCGCGCAAGGCCTTGTCCGAGGAAGATATCTTGAGCGACGAGAGGATGGCTTGGCTTGCCTTTCATATTGAAACGCCTTTGAGAGAATATGGAGAAAAGAAAAAATCTTTCACGGACAAGGATGCACTCTTGACTCTGGAATATGCCAGAGAAAAAGTTGAAAAAGGAAAAAGCCTTCTCTACATGCCAGAAGAGAAGAAAAGGCCACAGAATGAAGTCGTAGAAGCCATCTATCAGAATATCGAAAAATGTCGCTATGAGGGGAAAATCATCATCCCTGGGACGACGAACACCTACAAGAAAGAGGAGAAAATTCGCTGCTTAGAACGGGTTATGCTCTCTGTCCGGTTCCTGTCCAAAGGAAACTTAGAAGGAAGAAACTATATCGAGCAGCTCATCGGCCGTTACTCAAAAATGGAAGACTTCATCCGCCAGAAGAAGATTATAACCATCACCTGAGTCTTAACCTCCCGAAAACCTAAAAAAAGATAGTTGACCAGTCTCGCTTAAATATATAAAATGGATAAAAAAAAATGCCATGATCGATTTTTCAAAGAGAGGCGAAAACTTTGCAAGTTCTAATAGCTGAGCCTGATATCTCCTACTCCAAGTCATTGGAAATCGATATCAACGAGTGGGGGTACGAAGCTATTTGTGCCCATAACAGCCAAGAATCTTTGGAAGCCGTAGAAAAAAATGATATTCGTCTGGTGCTTATAGATTGGAGCACAGGAGGCCTAAATGCACTTGCACTCTGTCACCACATTCGCCAGCAAATCCAAGATCAGAAAACAAAAAATAAATACATCATCCTGATGGTACCCAAGGGCGTAGAATATGAAATCATCAAAGGTATTAACGCCGGAGCTGATGATTATATCATCAAGCCTTTTAACTTCTATCAGCTGAAAGTCCGCCTTCAGAATGCCGCGCGAACCATGGACCTTGAAGACAATTGCATTAAGCTCTCCAGCTATGATCTTTTGACGAAATTATGGAACAAGAAAAAAATCGTCGAAATACTGGAAGAAGAGATCAAACGAGGCTGGAGGGAAAACCATCCCATCGGAGTTATCATGGTTGATATCGACAACTTCAAGGAAATCAATGACACCCATGGCCATTTCATCGGGGATAAGGTCCTGGCTGAAGTGGCGGCACGCTTTAAAAAAAATATGCGGCCTCATGATAGAGCTGGCCGTTACGGCGGTGATGAAATGCTCATTGTCCTCCCCAACATTGACTTGAATGGATTGAAGGAAACTGCCGAGCGGCTGCGACATGTGATTATGGATAAAGATATAACGACAGAACTGGCATCCATTGAAGTTAAAATAAGCTTGGGTGGAACATACTCAAATAATTTAACTCAAGTCTCCAGCACCAGCCTCATCCAAATCAGTGATAAGGCTCTCTACCAGGCCAAGAATCAAGGACGGAATCAGTCGGTTATTGTCGAATTCTTTTCCTCTCCGGAAGGCGAGCAACAATAAAAAAATCAATCCTTCAAGCCTTCGACCAACATCCCAAAATATCTTTCCCCAATCTCTTCTAGCCCATCCTTGATCTTCATCACTCCACAGAGATAATTCTTAACTCTGGCCAAATAGATGTTGTGATAGTAGCGGTCTTTCAGACGGTAGCCTTTGGCTATTTCCTGGATCTCAGCCTTATTCCTTGTTTTTAGATACTCGACTAACATCTTCTGAGCATCCTCTTCATTTTTCCCTTCGGCGAGGAAGCAGTCAAAATCAAGTTCTTTAAGCTGATAGCTGGCTGTGTAGCCATCGTGGAGGAAATTGTAGCCCAAGAAATCTCGCAAGATAAACTTCTCGGAGTTCGGAACAAGCCCTTCTTTAGGGAAGAAACCGAGCAGGTGAGGGAGATGGCCTTTATCTTTGACTCTTTCAGCAACTTTTTGAGAAAAAAGCTTGAGAATTTCCGCAGACTCTTCTCCGCGGTCAAAACAGAGAAGTTTCGCGTAATACTTCCCAACGATAAGATTCAGACTCCCGTCTTCCAGATATCCTTGGTTGCCGATGGAAATAAATTTATTATCAGTAAATCGTTCAGCACTGTAGATTCCAAAGGCATTTTTTTCATTTCCCATATCATAGATTTCAACAGTGAGGGACTGATTTTTATTTTCTCTCTTATACTGGCCAACGACCAATTCCTTAAAATCGTAGGCCAGATAAATCTCAGCTGCGCCGTCGATGTATTCAAATAGTGTCTGAGGGACATAGCTCTTCGCAGCCTCTGTAAATTTCCAAGATTCAACCTCAGGCAAGAGAGAATGAAGGAAGGAAGCATCTTGCGTTTCTAAAAAGATTCCTTTGACGTTCGAAAAAGCAATAAGAAGAATAAAAAGAAAAAAGATAAAGAAAAATTTTTTTGACTTTGAATCTCTCATCCTCAATGCTCCACCATTGATAATCAACTTCTTCACTATAAGAATAAGCTCATTTTTTTTCAATAGTATATTTATTCATTTAATGATTATATCCCCTGGCGAAGGCTTAGTGCTAAGAAAACCGTTTGAGAGCTCAGGTCAGTAGGTTCAAAAACACACAGCTTTTGCCCCAGCGAGGCAAAAGCGGCGTGTTTTCGAAGCACTAAGCCTGAGCCTTCTGTGTTGACAGAATTAATGAAGCAATGTAATTTTTAAATGATATGGCAAGCTCAAGAGTTGTTCTGGTCAGAGGACGAGGAGTCCTGAATCAAGAAGGAGATATCGACCAGACCAAGCTCCTCGAGATGTTCAACCGAGGATTCCAGCTCTTGATGGATAAACAGAATCCTGAAGAAAGCCTTCGGCTTCTTTTCAGGGCTGACGATAAGGTCGGGATCAAGATCAACACCATCAGCGGAAAAATGCTTTCGACACGGCCAGAAGTCGTTTTCTCTTTAGCCAAACTTCTCTTGAAGGTCGGAACGAGCGAAAGGAACATCATGATCTGGGACCGCACCAACAGGGAATTGAAGGATGCTGGATACCGCTTGAACTTCAGCGGCAGCGGCTTCAGGGTCTTCGGCACAGATACCCAGGGTGTCGGCTACACTCGCGACCTGGTCTCTCACCTCAACATCGGAAGCCTCTTCTCATCGATCCAGTCGGATATGGTTTCAGCCTCGATAAGCCTTGCGGTCTTGAAAGACCACGGAATGGCAGGCGTTACAGCAGGGATGAAAAATTATTTTGGTGCAATCCACAATCCCAATAAGTACCATGATTCAAACTGTAATCCCTTTGTTGCCGAGCTTTTTGACACAGATTTCATCAGAAAAAAGCACAAGCTGACCATCCTGGATTGCCTTATTATCCAGTATCATCGCGGTCCTTCCTACCATCCCCGCTGGGCTGAAAGATATGAAGCCCTCGTCTTCAGTCTCGACCCTGTGGCTGCTGACTTTGTCGGCTGGCAGCTCATCGAAAAGCTCAGAGCCGGCAACGGGCTTCCAAGCCTGGAAGAAGAAAATAGGGCGCCGCTCTATTTGAGGACGGCGGAGAGAATGGGATTGGGAAAAGCCAATCCAGGGGAGATCCAGGTTATTGAAAATGAGGTATAATAATTGAGATGAAAAGACGTCAATTTTTCAAAACCGCTGCAGGGGCGGGTCTTCTCGCCTCGACGGGCTTAACCAAACAAATCCCGGGCCTTCTCGCTGACCTCTACGCTTTCTCCGGAAACGAAAACCTCTCACATGTTGAAGCCCGCTACTATAAGCAATTGCCTGATAAGGAAATTGAATGTCTTCTCTGCCCTCGCCAATGCAAGCTGGGGGACAAGGAGAGAGGGTATTGCGGCGTCAGGGAAAACAATGAGGGAAAATATTACACGCTCGTCTACGGCAAGGCCTGCTCCATCAACCCCGACCCTATAGAGAAAAAGCCATTCTTCCATTTCCTCCCTAATACCAATGCTCTCTCCATCGCCGCTGCAGGCTGCAACGTCAACTGCAAGTTCTGCCAGAACTGGGAGATTTCTCAGGTCAGACCGGAACAGGTTACACATTACGACTTTCCTCCAGCCATGGTTGTTGATTATGCCCAAAGATACAACTGCCCCTCGATAGCTTTTACCTATACTGAGCCAATTGTCTTTTATGAGTATATGTATGACACTTCCAAAGAAGCAAGGCTCAAAAAAGTCAGGAGCGTAGTTGTCACTGGCGGTCATGTCAACCCCGAACCTCTCCAAGACCTGACTAAAGTCGTCGACGCCATAAAAATCGACCTCAAAGCTTTCAACCAAGACTTTTACACGAATTATGTCAGAGGAGATTTGAAGGCTGTTCTTGAAGCCATAAAAATTGTCGCCCGAAGCGGCGTCTGGCTGGAAATTGTCTATCTTGTCATCCCCACCCTCAACGATGACCCGAACGAAATCAAGATGCTCGCTCAGTGGCTGATGAAAGAGGTAGGGCCTGATGTCCCTCTGCACTTTTCGCGCTTTTACCCAAAATACTTAATCCAGAATCTTCCGCCAACCCCAATATCCACCCTGGAGAGAGCTCGCGGAATCGCCCTTGAGGAAGGATTGCATTATGTTTATATCGGAAATGTCCCAGGACACTCTGCAGAAAGCACTTATTGTCCCAAATGCAAGAACCTGGTCATCCAGCGAGTTGGCTACACCATCGAAAGGGTCGAACTCAGGCATGGAAAATGCAAATTCTGTGATAATCCCATTCCTGGAATCTGGAGTTGATTAGCTTTCTGCCGCCTTTTCTTCTCGGGTTTCTTGCCCTCTCCTTCCAGATATACTTGCTCAGAGAATTCTCAGTCCATTTCTATGGAAACGAAATCACTTTTGGCTTTATCTTGGCTGCTTGGCTTTTGTGGGGCGGCATAGGAAGCATCTCAGCCTCGAGGCTTAAGTTCAAACCCTCAAGATTTCCCCAGAATTATTATCTCATCGTCCTTCTCTTTCCTCTCTGCCTTGCCGGCCTCAGGCTTTCCCGTTTCTTGCTCAAAATCCTCCCTGGCGAAATCACAGGAATCATTCCCATTCTCATCTCCTCCCTTGTCTTATCTCTCTTTGTCAGCTTTCCTCTGGGCGTTCTCTTTGTCTTCAACGTCCTTTTCCAGAATGGAGACCTTTTTAAGGTTTACCTGCTGGAATCCCTGGGGTCAGCCACAGCGGGTCTTGCCGTCTACCTCGTCCTCATTCCTTTTTTCTCTAACTGGCAAGGAGCGGCCATCTGTGGAGCAGTCGTATCTCTTTTGCTCTTCTTATCCATCGGAATGAAGAAAAAAAAGCTGCTCCTCCTTTTCATCCTCCTCTTTCTTGCAGGCTTCAGCCTTTTTGATTTTCCCAGCCAGGAGGTTTACTGGCAGCCTTTTCACCTGGTGCGCAGCAAAGACACCCTATACGGAAAACTCCAGGTTATTCAAACTGAAGAGCAGATTTCTCTTTACAGCAATTCCCTTCTCGTCTATTCCTACCCTGACCTGGCTGCGGCAGAGGAATCTATCCACTTTGCCCTTCTCCAGAATCCCGAGGCAAAAAATGTCCTTTTGGTCGGAGGAGGAGCTGGCGGAGCTTTGCAGCAGGTCTTAAAATATCCTCGAGTTGAGGTTGATTATGTCGAGCTTGACCCTGATATCATCCGATTTTCCCTGCAATTTCTGCCTGAAGTTGAAAGGAATATTCTGCACGACGAGCGCGTTCATATTTTCTTCCGTGATGGCAGGGCTTTCCTTTTCAAGACAAAGAATAAATACGATATCATCATCCTCAACCTTCCAGAGCCAGCCACAGCCCAAATCAACCGCTTCTACACCAAAGAATTTTTCATTCTGGCCAAAGAGCGGTTAAACACAAAAGGCATCTTTTCCTTCCGGGTTCCCTCTGCAGAAAATTATATCAGCCCGCAGCTTCAAAACTTCCTGGCTTCGCTCTATTACAGTCTCAAGGAAGTTTTTCCTTTTGTCGAGGTCGTGCCTGGGGATACGAATATCTTCCTCGCTTCTTTCGAGCCTCTCTCCATAGAATTCGATAAGCTCTCCAAGGAAATCGAAGACCTAAATCTCCAGAATAGCTTCGTCAGCCCCCAGATTCTCTTCTCCCGGCTGAGTCCGCTCAGAGTGGATTTGATAAGGCAAAAAATCTCTTCGGGCAAAAAGACCATCAACCAAGATTTTTCTCCGATTAGCTACTTCTTCAATTCTGTGCTCTGGAGCACAAAGTTTAAAGGCATTGAGAGCAGAATTTTTTCTTTCTTTTCCCGGCTTCGCTCCTTTTGGCTCCTCGACTTTCCCCTTCTTCTTTTTATTCTGCTTCTACTTATCCTCTGGCTGAGAGGAAGAAGAACAAATATTTTCCTTGTCCCTCTGGCTGTCATGGGCTTCACGACCATAATCGCTGAAATCATCGTTATCATCTCCTTCCAGACCCTCTACGGCTATCTCTACCAAAGAATCGCCCTTCTTCTTGCCTCGTTTATGACCGGCCTCTTTTTAGGCGCTCTTCGTGGAAAAAGAAGAAAGAAGATTGACTTTGGTCAGCTTCTTCTCATTCAGTTTGGCTTCCTTGTTCTTCTCCTTCTCCTCTCGGCTCTTTTAAAGCTCCATCCTCCAGAGCTGCCTTTCTTTGTTTTTCTTTTAATGTTTGGCTATCTTGGAGGAGACTTGTTCGTCGTTTCCAATCATCTTTTCTTGAAAGAAAAAAAGAACTACGGCCTGGGCTATGGCTTGGATTTGCTTGGCTCTTTTCTCGGTGCACTCGCCGCGTCCTCCTTTCTCATTCCTCTTGTCGGGCTCATTCCCCTTCTCCGCTACCTCTTCCTCTTCAACTCTTTCTGCCTTCTTTTCCTTTTCGTAGGAATGAAGAGAAGGTAAAATTTTGGAAGCATCCTAAATTCCGTGAGAGCCAATAATTGACAGCGGGGTGGCGCGGCATGCTCCCCGCAACGCCCGCAGCTGCAGGGGTTCCCCACGGGGGGATGGGTGCAGCGAGGACGGACGGGGAGCATGCCGTGACAGGACCCCTCATAAATTTTTGATTATCACGGAATTTAGGATGCTTACTAAAATTTTCCATCTCTTGACTTAATTTCTCAATTATGTTTTACTAAAATATAATTCACTTCATATTAATCCTATAATGAATATAGGATTTCGGATTCCATCATCCGGATGAGAGATTTTTGATGAGAATCAACATATCCCGACGAAAAATCAAAAACACTTTTGTCGCCAAGGTTGAAGAACTCAGCGGCCAGAACCTCCTTGCCTGCTACCAGTGCGGCAAGTGCTCTGCAGGCTGCCCGGCTGTCTCGCAGATGGACATTCTCCCCAACCAGGTCATCCGCTTCGCCCAGCTCGGCCTGCAGGATGAGCTCCTCCATTCAAACTCGATCTGGATCTGTGCCTCCTGTATGACCTGTAACGCCCGCTGCCCGAAAGGGGTCAACATCGCCGAAGTCATGGAAGCTTTAAGGCAGATTCTGTTGCGGAAAAGAGAGGACCATCTCAAGGTTCAAAAACTCTCGGACGCAGAAAAGGGCGATGTTCCGCCCATTGCCATGATCAGCAGCATGAGGAAATTCACGTCATAAGTTTTTATTATGATAAATATGTTTTATAATTATTATTTCTTAAGGAATCATAATGAAGATAAGTTATTATCCCGGCTGCACCCTGAAGAACAATGCCAAAAACTTTGAAGATTCAACTTTATGTTCATTAAAGAGCCTGGGAGTGGAGGTTGAAGAGCTTCCGCGGTGGAATTGCTGCGGAACCGTCTTTTCCCTGGCTACAGATGACCTGATCCATCACGTCGCTCCCATCCGAAACCTCATCAGAGTCAAAGAATCCAACACAAACAGGGTCATGACCCTCTGCGCCATGTGCTACAACACCCTGAAAAGGGCCAATGAACGGGTTAAAGCCGACCCGGAAAGTCTGGATAAAATCAATAAGTTCATGGCTCCGCGCGAAAAGGTCGAGTACGAAGGCGATGTCCAGATCCTCCATCTCCTGGAATTGCTCAGGGATGAAATAAAATTCGAAAACATAGCCAAAAAAGTGGTCAAGCCATTGAAAAACCTGAAAATTGCCAGCTATTATGGCTGCCTTCTTGTCCGCCCCAAAGAGATCGGTCTTGACGATGCTGAAAACCCAGTTGTTCTGGAGAATCTGATGAATGCTCTCGGTTCAAAAGCCGTAGACTTTCCCTACAAGACAGAATGCTGCGCAGCCTACCAGACTGTGGACAAGCCTGAGGTCGTGGCAGACCGGACCTACCAGATTATCACCTCTGCCCAGACCCTGGGAGCTGAAGTCATCAGCGTCAGCTGCCCTCTGTGCGCTTTCAATCTGGACCACCGGCAGAAAGAAACTGCCCAGAAGTATCTTGACTTTAAGAACATCCCTATCCTCTACTTCACCCAGCTCATGGCTATTGCTCTGGGCTGTCCAGAGGAGCGATTAAGGTTTGACCTTCACTACATTGACCCAAGGCCGCTGTTAAAAGGAAAAGGGCTAATCTGAGGGATAAATGATTTACTTTGGCGATTTAAAAGCGAAAAAGGGCAAGATTCACATCAATAAAGACCGGTGCAAAGGCTGTGGATTCTGCGTGGAGTACTGCCCGAAGGATGTCCTTGAGCTTTCAGAGGAATTCAACATCAAAGGCTATCATCCTCCCCTTGTCAGGAATGAGGATGCATGCTGTTACTGCCAGCTCTGCGAGACAATATGTCCTGAATTTGCCTTATTTGTCATTCTCAAGAAAGAGGAGGAAGAAGGTGAAAAAGGTGAAAGCAGACCCTAAAGGAGTTTTAACCGGAGCCCATTATTTAGACGGAGACTTTGCCATTGCCGAGGGGGCTCTGGCAGCAGGATGCCGTTTTTTTGCCGGCTATCCTATCACTCCTTCCACAGAGACGGCAGAGAGATTTGCCGAAAGAATTCCCCACGTGGGAGGAATCTTTATCCAGATGGAAGACGAGATTGCTTCTGTCGCGGCCTTGATTGGAGCCTCCTGGGCAGGGAAGAAAGCGATGACAGTCACCTCAGGCCCGGGTTTTTCGCTGATGATGGAGAACATAGGATTAGCCTGCATGATGGAAGCACCCCTTGTCATTGCCAATGTCCAGAGGGGAGGACCTTCGACAGGGCTTCCGACATTGACTGGACAACAGGATATGATGCAGGTCAGATGGGGGTCTCACGGCGATTATGAAATCATCGCCCTCTGTCCTGATTCTCCTCAAGAGTGCTTTAACCTGGTCATTGATGCCTTCAACCTCTCCGAAATTTATCGGGTTCCAACCTTTATCATGACTGACGAGTGCGTTGGGCATATGAATGAGAAGGTTGTCATTCCCCCGGCTGAAGAGATTGAGCTTGTCGAAAGGAAATGGTACGAAGGGCCTAAAGATAAATACCTCCCTTACAAGCCTGACAAGGACATGATTCCTTTTATGATCAAGGCTGGTGATGGCTACCGCTTCCACACCACGGGCTTGACCCACGATGAGCGCGGCTATCCTGTGATCAACGCCGAATGCCAGAATGTCTGCGTTCCCCATCTTGTCGATAAGATCAAGAAGAACGCCGACAAGATTATCCGTTATGAGGAGGATGAAACAGATAATGCTGAGATCGTCGTTGTCTCTTACGGAATCACCTCCCGCGTCACGACCAGAGCGGTCATGCAGGCCAGGAAAGCCGGCATCAAGGTCGGGACGCTGAGGCTCATCACTGTCTGGCCTTTTCCTGAAAAAAAGATAAAAGAGCTGGCAAAGAAAATCAAAGCCTTTGTCGTTCCTGAGATAAATTATGGTCAGATGGTCATTGAAGTCGAGCGCTGCGCCTTCGGTCAGGCGCCGGCCATCCATGTCCCTCACTGCGGCGGCTGGGTCCACAATCCAAATGACATCTTCAAGGCCATCAAGGAGGCGGCAAGATGAAGGCAGAAGAACGTTTTGAAGAAAAAAATCCGATGGAAGGATTCCTGAGGATGGACAGGATTCCTCACATCTGGTGCCCTGGCTGCGGCATAGGAGTCGTGGTTTCGTCCTTCGCCGAAGCCCTGCGCAAAAGCAAGCTAGATTTGGATAAGGTTTGCATTGTCTCCGGAATCGGCTGCACAGGAAGAGTGGCCGGCTATGTCAAGCTGGATTCTTTCCATTCAACCCACGGCCGGGCCATTCCCTTTGCCACAGGCTTGAAACTTGGAAATCCGGAATTAAAACTTGTCGTCTTCAGCGGCGATGGAGATATTTTCGGCATCGGAGGAAACCATTTCATCCATGCGGCAAGGCGCAACATGGACATCTTGGTTATCTGTGTCAATAACTTTAACTACGCCATGACCGGCGGCCAGGTCGCAGCCACGACTCCTCTCACGGCTAATGCCTCCACCGCGCCCTACGGCAATTTTGAATATCCCTTCAGCCTCCCCTACCTGGCTGAAGCCAGCGGCGCCACCTATGTTGCGCGCTGGACTGCGCTCCATCTGAGAAGAGTGACCATGTCCATCCAGGAAGCTCTAGCTAAGAGGGGCTTCTCCTTCATCGAGGTCATCACTCCCTGTGTGACTCTTTATGCCCGGCGCAACCGGCTCGGGGACGGCTTGAATCTGATGAAATATTATTATGAAAAATCTGAAATCCAGCACGGAGCCGACACCCGGACTCTTAATATCAGCTATCAGGGAAAATTGATCGTCGGCAAGTTTGTCGATATCCAAAAGCCGACTTTTCTCGACTGCATGAATGAGCATCTTGCTAAAGTTTTGGGCGAAAAATACAGGCCCTATGGAGTTAAGCCATGAACGAGATTCGGTTTTCTGGTTTTGGCGGTCAGGGGATCATTCGACTTGGGCTTATTGCAGGGAAGGCTCTTTCCCTTTTCGACAATAAGCAGGCGACAATGACCCAGAGCTTCGGCCCTGAAGCAAGGGGAAGCGCCTGCAGCTCGCAGCTCGTTATTTCTGAAGACCGGGTTCTTTACCCTTACATCACCCGTCCAGAAGTTCTTGTGTCCATGTCCCAGGAAGCCTATGACAAATACGAGCCAGAGCTCCGCGATGATGGCGTCCTGATCATCGATAAAGACTTAGTCAAGACAAGGCCGCCGCGGGGAAAAATCAAAACCTACTCCATTCCATCCACCAGGTTTGCTGAAGAGCTGGGCAATCGAATCATCGCCAACCTGGTTATGCTCGGATTCTTCACGGCTGTGACCAAGGTCGTCTCTCCAGACGCTATCAAGAAAGCCCTGCCTGGCCTGGTCCCGAAAAGAGTCATGGACCTTAATATCCAGGGATTCGATAAAGGCTACGAATACGGCATCCAAATCCTGGAGGAAGGGAAAAAACCAAAAGCAAAAAATAAAGGATGAAAAAATGAAGCGAACCGGAGTTTTTATCTGCCACTGCGGCATCAACATCGCAGGCACTGTGGACGTCAAGCGAGTTGCAAGCGAGCTCGCCAAGCAGAAGGGAGTCGTTCATTCTGAGGATTATGTCTATATGTGCTCTGATCCAGGGCAGAATCTGATTATAAAAGCCATAAAGGAAAAAAAGCTCGACAACGTGGTCGTCGCTTGCTGCTCTCCGACTCTCCACGAGACAACTTTCAGGAACACCTCCAAATCAGGAGGACTCAACTCCTTCCAATGCGAAATCGCCAACATCCGCGAACAGTGCAGCTGGGTTCACAAAGATATGAAAAAGGCGACGGAAAAAGCGATAAAGATTACTAAGAGCACTGTCGAGAGAGTCCGCAGGAATGAATCCTTAGAGCCGATAAGCATCCCTGTCACTCGCAAGGCTCTGGTTATCGGCGGCGGAATCTCCGGCATCCAGGCCGCGCTTGATTTAGCCAACAGCGGCTTTGAAGTCATACTGGTCGAAAGATCACCTTCCATCGGCGGCCACATGATTCAGCTCTCAGAAACCTTCCCTACCCTTGACTGTTCCCAGTGCATCCTGACGCCGAAGATGGTTGAGGTCTCCAAGCACCCCAAGATCAGGCTCATGACCTACAGCGAAGTCCAAGACGTCTCAGGGTATGTGGGAAACTTTAAAGTGAAGATTCTGAAAAAGCCCACCTATGTCGACCCGGGCAAGTGCAACCTCTGTGATGAGTGCACCAAGGTCTGCCCTATCCTTGTTCCCAATGAGTTTGATATTGGCTTGACCGGAAGGCGGGCCATCTATATTCCTTTCCCCCAGGCTATCCCGGCAAGCTACACTTTAGATATAAGTGCCTGTCCAGGCCTTCTGCCTATCGCCTGCGGCAAATGTTTTGATGTCTGCGAGGCCAAGGCCATCGACTACGACATGAAGCCTAAAATCATCGAAGAAGAAGTAGGAGCGATCATCGTTGCCTCAGGCTTCGACCTCTATGACAAGCAGCTCATGGCTGAATATGGATACGGAAAATACGCTGATGTCCTGGATGGACTTCAGTTCGAAAGGCTCTGCTCTGCTTCTGGGCCGACAAAGGGAAAAATCCTCAGGCCATCTGACAAAAAAGAGCCGAAAGAGGTTGTCTTTATCCAGTGTGTCGGCTCCAGAGACCCTGAGCTTCATTGCGCCTATTGTTCCAAGATATGCTGCATGTACACCGTCAAGCATGCCATGCTCTATAAGCATCATGTCCATGACGGCCAGGCCTATATCTTCTACATCGACATCAGGTCAGGAGGAAAAGGCTACGAGGAATTCGTCAAGCGGGCGGTCGAAGAAGACGGCGTCCTCTATCTAAGAGGTAAAGTCTCCAAGATCTTCGAGGAGAAGGGAAAAATCAAGGTCTGGGGTGTTGATACTCTGAGCGGGAAAGATATCGAGATTGATGCCGACATGGTCGTCTTGGCCATGGCCATGCGGCCTTCAAAAGGAGCAGAGGAGCTGGCCAAGAAGCTCAAGCTCGCCATGGATAAGGATGGCTTTCTTGCCGAGGCCCATCCCAAGCTCAGGCCTGTGGAGAGCGTGACTTCAGGAATGTTTCTGGCCGGTGCTGCCCAGGCTCCCAAGGATATCCCTGAAGCTGTGGCCCAGGCCAGCGGCGCAGCGGCCAAGGCCATTGCCATCCTTTCCCAGGAAAGGCTTTTCCATGCTCCGACTGTGGCTAAAGTTAACCTCAACCTCTGCACAGGCTGCGGGATGTGCGTCATTGTCTGTCCCTATGACGCCATCTCGCTCAAGGACGGAAAAGTTGAGGTCAACGAAGTCCTGTGCGAAGGATGCGGAACCTGCTCGGCAACCTGTTTGAGAACAGCCATCCAGGTCAAAAACCTGACTCCTCTCCAGGTTCATGAAATGATAAGGGCGTCGCTCGGAGGCTGATATGGCAGAAGAATTCGAACCAACGATTGTCGCTTTCCTCTGCAAATGGTGTTCCTCGGCTGGCAGCGACCTTGCTGGAGTTTCACGGATGGAATACCCTCCCAACGTTGTCCCGATCACAGTTATGTGTTCAGGAAGCGTTTCTCCGCTTTATATCTTCTCTGCCTTCAATCGAGGGGCGGACGGAGTCTTGATTTCAGGCTGCCATCCAGGCGACTGCCACTACATCAAAGGGAATTATTATGCGCGGAGGCGAATAGCCATGGTCAAGAAGCTATTAGAATACGTCGGCCTTGAGCCGGAGCGCTTCCGGATGTCCTGGGTTTCAGCCGCAGAAGGAACAAAATACACGCAAATCATCAAGGATTTTGTAAAAGAAATTAAACCGCTCGGCCCTCAAAAAAAGCTGAGGAGAAATCGATAATGGTTAAGCTCGAAGAGCTCAAAAACGAAGTCAAAAGAATCCTGAAGGAAGGAAAAGTCAAATACATGATCGGCTATGAGCGGGATACAAACGGGCTTTTGCCCAAGCCTGCTTTTATAAAAAAAGCTGAAGAAGCGGACAAGCTCATCTGGGACCCGACATGTGTCTATAACCTTACGCGCTTTCTTGTTGACGAAAAACGGAAAAAAGCAAAGGAGAAAAAACCTGATCAAAGGCCGGTTGGACTCGTCATCAAAGGATGTGACAGCCGGGCCGTGGTTGTGCTCCTCCAGGAGAAATTCATAAACCGCGGCGATATCTATCTCATCGGGGTCTCCTGTGAAAATACAGGCGTTGTCGACGAGCGAAAGCTTCAAAAAAAATTGAAAGGCAAAAAAGTCGAAAAGATTGAGTTCGGCGAAAAGGATAATTTTATTATCACCACTTCTGAGGGAAAGGTCGAAATTCCAGCCTCAGAAATTCTTGCCGAAAGATGCCTTGAATGCAAAGCCAATTTTCCGCTCATCTCTGATGTCCTTCTTGGAGAGAAATCCAAACGAAAATCGGACAGTCCCTTCAAATCGCTGGAAAAAATCGAATCCTTGTCTGCGGAGGAAAGATGGGCCTTCTGGAAAGCCGAGCTCGATAAGTGCATCCGCTGCTATGCCTGCCGCTCTGTCTGCCCGATGTGCTACTGCGATGAGTGCGTGGTGGATACGATAAACTTCGCTGTCACAGCGGATACAACTGCCGAAGAAAAGGCGCAGAAAATAAAATGGCTGGAAAAATCTCCGGCCTCTTCGGAAAATTTCGTCTATCACATGGTCAGGGCCATCCATCTTGCCGGCCGGTGCATCGACTGCGGAGAATGCGAAAGAGTCTGCCCTCTGGATATCCCCCTCAGATTCCTTAATAAGTATTTGGAAAAGCAAGCCAAAGAGCTTTTCGGCTACGAGCCGGGCTCTGACCCTGAACAGCCTTCTCTTGTAGCCTGCTTCAAAGATGAAGACCCGCAAGATTTTATCAGGTGAGATGATGGAAAAGATACTCGAAAAAAAATCCCTGGCCAAGTGGCTCCGGAAGCTTTCATCCTATAAAGTCTATGCTCCAGCCAAGGAAGGCGAGCTCTGGAATTTTAAGCTCATCGATAACCCGGAGAGCGTCCAGCTGGATTTTTCTCAGACCGTCCTTTCTCCCAAGAAAATCATTTTCCCCCAGCGGGAAGTCCTTCTAGAATTCAACTCGAACGAGGATGGAGTCGAGGTCAGAGAAACCCTGCCTGATGAAAAGCCAAGCGTCATCTTTGGCGTAAGGCCCTGCGATGCCAGAGCCATCATCCTGACCGATAAAGTCTTTAGCGGCGACTTCGAAGACCCTTATTACTGGAGAAGGAGAAAGTCAACAGCGCTTATCGGGCTGGCCTGCACTCCTCCCCCATCTTTGAACTGCTTCTGTTTATCAGTTGAGGGCTCCCCTCATTCCAAGGATGGACTGGATATACTGATGACTGATTTAGGGGACAGATATTTCCTGGAATCTCTGACAGAAAAAGGTAATGAGCTCATCAAGGCGGGCAAGGAACTCTTCCAGGAGCCAAAAGCTGCGGATAAGAAGGACATCGAGAAAATCTGGGCTGAGTCCGAGAAGAAAATCAAGCGTCAAGTCAAAGAGCTCAAAAAAATTCCTGCTAAACTCAAAGGAATGTTTGAATCCCCTTTCTGGGATGAGGAATCTCTGAGCTGCATCCGCTGCGGCATCTGCACCTATCTTTGCCCGACATGTCATTGTTTTGACATCAACGATGAAATTCTCTCTTCCTCTCCTCTTAAAGGAGAAAGGGTGAGGAACTGGGATAACTGTCAGTTTCCTGATTTTACCATGCACTCTTCAGGCCACAACCCCAGGCCTGATAGAGCCTCGCGGCTCCGTCAGAGAATCTTTCATAAATTCCAATATTTTGTCGAACGCTTCGAGAATTACCAGTGCACAGGCTGCGGACGATGTGTTTCAAAGTGTCCGGTCAGGATCGATATCATCGAAGTTCTGGATAAGGTGAGAGATTATGGCTCATAATGTTTATCTTCCAAGTCTGGCAAAAATTATTCAGATTAAAGAAGAGGTCGGCGGGGCAAGGCCGATCAAGACTTTCAGGACTCAATTTATAAGCCAGAACGATTTCTCCTTCCGCTGCGGGCAGTGCGCCATGCTTTCTGTCTTCGGCAAGGGAGAATCGATGATCTCCATCTCCTCCTCCCCTCTTGTCAAGGATTACCTTCAGTTCAGCATCTTGAAGATGGGCCGGGTCACTTCCGCCCTTCACGAGATGCAGGTCGGAGACGTCATCGGAATCAGAGGGCCTTATGGAAACGGCTTTCCTATGGAACAATGGAAAGGCAAAAACATCATCTTCATCGGCGGAGGCATCGGCCTGGCTCCTATCTGGTCTGTGCTCAACACCGCCCTGGAGACAAAGGAAGAGTATGGAGAGCTGATGCTCATCTACGGTGCCAGGACATCCAATGACCTTGTCTTCAAACAAGAGCTGGAGGAGCTGCGCAAGAAAATGCCGGTGCATCTTTCGATCGACGTCGCCGAGCCTGGCTGGAAAGAGTTTGTCGGGTTTGTCGCACAGAATGTCACTAATAAAAAGCCCTCCCCGAAAAATGCGATATCCATCACCTGCGGGCCGCCGATCATGATCAAGACAGTCATCAAAGCCCTCAAAGACCTCGGCTTTGAGGACGCTCAGATTTACACCACTGTCGAGAACAAGATGAAGTGCGGCATCGGCAAATGCGGAAGATGCAACATCGGCCTGCACTATGTCTGCAAGGACGGCCCTGTCTATTCCTGGGCTGAATTAAAAAATTTACCTCAAGAATATTAAAAGGAGAGATTGGCGATGGCAAAAAAGAAAGCAGCGAAAAAGACGGCCGTAAAACAAAGCAAAATGAAATCGACGGTTGAAACTCCAAAGAAAGAAATGGTGACAGTGTATATCATGGGAAAAGCCCATAAGGTGCCGTCTGAGGCGACGATCATGGGAGCAATCGAGTACGCCGGATATCAGATAAAGAGAGGAGCAGGGTGCCGTGAGGGATTCTGCGGCGCCTGCGCCACGGTCTACCGTCTCCCTGGCGACTACAAAATCTATACCGGGCTGGCCTGCACAACTTTGGTTAAAGATGGAATGTGGCTCTCCCAGCTTCCTGCGATTCCTGCCCAGAGGCCCGTTTATAACATCGAAAACCTGGACCCAAACGTTGCCACCTTTCAGAAGCTCTATCCTGAAATCTTCCGCTGCCTTGCCTGCAACACCTGCACCAAAGCCTGCCCTCAAGACCTTGAGGTCATGGATTATATCCAGGCTGCAATCCGGGGGGATATCGAAAAAGTCATGGACCTCTCTTTTGACTGCCTTTCCTGCGGCATGTGCGCCATCAGATGCCCGGCAGAAATCGTCCAGTACAATGTCGGGGTTTTAGCCAGGCGCCTTTATGGAAAATATCTATCCAAGAAAAGCGTGCAGTTGGAGAAAAGACTGAAAGAAATCAAAGAGCGCAAATACGATAAAGAATACAAAGAGCTGATGAACATAAAAAAAGAAGGACTGAAAAAGAAATACTATGAAAGGGACATGGAGAAATAGAAGTGACCAGGGCGCAGGCTGGGTGTCTCGAAAACACGCAGGCTTTGCCCCAGCGAGGCAAAGCCTGCTCGGTTTCAGGCTTCGCTCTCCTCGACCTTCGGTCGAGGAACCATGCCCGCTCAGCCTTCAAACGGTTTTCTCAACACCCAGCCTGCGCCCTTTTCAGATAAGGAATTCAAGGAGTGAAATATGTATCCAGAATACATGAAACCTTCGCTTGAGAAAGTTGCCCAAACCAGGGCCATGCGGTTCGAGCTCGAAAAGTCAGGAAAGGCCGTCTATCCACCGATGAGTGCCAAAGAGAGGGAGGAAGTCCTCAACAAGTTCCACCCTGACTACAAGCCTGAATCAAGACGGAAGATATCGATTGGCCCGAATAAAGGTGAGCTGCTAACCACTGAAGTGGTTGATATACTGGAGTCGCATTCAAGAATTAAGCCTGAGCTTTTTGACTTGGAGCATACTGATTATGAGACAGACATTTTAATTATAGGCGGGGGCGGCGCAGGCTGCGCAGCAGCCCTAATTGCCATGCAGAATGGAGCAAAGTCGATTATAAGCACCAAGCTCCGCATCGGTGATGCCAACTCGATGATGTCCCAGGGAGGAATGCAGGCTGCGGTCACGCCTCAGGACTCCCCGACCCGCCACTTCCTGGATGCGATGGGCGGGGGACATTTCGACAACAAGCCAGATCTGGTGCGCGCCATGACCGAAGACGGTCCTGATGTTGTCAGGTGGCTTGAAGAGCTGGGAGTTGTCTGGGACAAGGATTCAGAAGGAAACATGCTCGTCCTTCATGGAGGCGATACATCAAGAAAAAGGATGCACTCCTGCCGAGATTACACTGGCGCAGTCATCATGCGCACCTTGATGGATGAGGTCAGGAATCATCCTGACAAGATAA
>CAZYBE010000003.1:112547-117376 GCA_964645765.1 uncultured Eubacteriales bacterium | reverse complement strand
GAGGATGTCTGAGCGAAGCGAGTTCCGCAGCCGCCGAGAAGGGCTGCGAAGGAACGGCGTTAAAAACCTGAATGGGAGCGAGGCTGTTTCCTATAGCCTTTTCCAATTTCTATCTTGAGAGCGAGGGAATTTTTATTGTATTATATGAGGTGCCGCTTTTCGAAAGAGATTGAGCCGTCATTGTTCGTAAACTGAATTTTACGACTCTAGGGAGGCTTCGAGATGAAAAGTTATGCAGCTGAAAAAATTAGAAATATTGCCCTGGTTGGACACGGGTCTTCAGGCAAGACTTCTATGACCGCCGCATTTTTGTTCAACGGCGGCGTGACCTCGAGGTTTACAAAAGTGAAAATGGGCAATACGGTCACCGATTATGACCCTGAGGAGATTGAAAGGAACATCTCTATCAATTCCGCACTCTGTTTCTTGGACTGGAATGACCACAAGGTCAATATCGTCGATTGCCCTGGCTACACCAATTTTCTCTGGGATGCAAGAGCCAGCTTGAGAGCTGTAGATGCAGGAGCGCTGCTGGTCTGCGGAGTGGCAGGAGTTGAGGTTGGAACTGAGAAAGTCTGGGAAATGCTCGAAGAGTTCGATCTGCCTCGAATCATCATCATCAATAAGCTGGATAGAGAAAATTCCAACTTCAAAAGAACTCTGGAATCCATCCATCAGTTTTTCGGCCGCAAAGCCGTTCCAGTCCAGGTCCCGATCGGAGAGGAGAAGAATTTTTCCGGAGTCGTGGATTTGATCAGGAAGAAGGTTTACATCTGGGAAAAGGACGAGAGCGGAAAGTTTAGAGAAGAAGAGGTTCCTTCGAACTTAAAAGAGGAGGTCGACAAAAAGGCCGGGGAGCTGGCTGAAATGATTGCCGAAAATGATGAAAAGCTGATGGAAAAATATTTTGAAAAAGGAGAGCTTTCTCCTGAGGAGCTCGTCGCAGGCCTCAAGAGAAGCGTGCTCAACAGGCAGCTTTTTCCCATATTTGTTAGCTCAGCCATCTTTAACATCGCGACTCAGCCCATCCTCGATGGAATTTTAAGTTTCTTGCCTTCTCCTGTGGAGAGAGGAGAAATCAAAGGAGAGGAGGGCGCGGTCAAGTCATCTTTTGACGAGCCTTTCTCTTCTCTAATTTTTAAGACGATCTCCGACCCTTACACTGGCAGGATTTCCTTGATGAGAGTCTTTTCGGGAAAGATAAACCCGGATTCGACTGTCGTCAACAGCAGCAGGGACAAGGATGAAAAGCTGGGAGGCCTCTTCTTCGTTCAAGGGAAAGAGCAGATACCGGCCGGGCAGGCCAAGGTGGGTGACCTTGTTGCCACAGCCAAGTTGAAGGAAACCTTTACCGGGGACACTCTTTGTGCCAAAGGAGCTTCTGTCAGGTTTTTCCCCATTCAGTTTCCCGAGCCTTCGATTTCCTTTGCCATCGAGCCTAAGACTCGAGCGGATGAAGATCGAATTTCGCAAGCCATTCATCGAATTACAGAAGAGGACCCGACAGTAAGAATCGAAAGAGACCCGGAAACCAATGAACTGATTATTTCGGGCAACGGCCAGCTCCATGTGGAGATTATCACCGACCGCCTGAGAAAGAGATACAATGTCAGCGTCGACCTCAAGCCTCCCAAGATTCCTTACAAAGAGACTATAAAGGGACGCTCAGATGTCCAGGGCAAGTACAAGAAGCAGACAGGAGGCCGCGGCCAGTATGGAGATGTCAAGATAAAGATGGAGCCTCTTGCCAGAGGAAAGGATTTTGAATTCGAGGATGACATCTTCGGAGGCTCCATTCCCAGGAACTACATTCCCTCCATTGAAAAAGGCATTCGTGAGGCGAAGAAAAAGGGTATTCTGGCTGGTTATCCTGCGGTTGATTTTAAAGTTATTCTCTATGACGGCTCATACCATGAGGTCGACTCTTCTGATATCGCGTTCAAGATTGCCGCCTCCATGGCCTTCAAGAAAGCGATGAAAGAGGCAAAGCCAACTCTGCTTGAACCCATCATGAACGTGGAAGTCTATTCTCCTGACGCCTATATGGGGGATATCATGGGAAACCTGAACGGCCGGAGAGGAAGGGTGCAGGGAATGGAGCAGAAAGGGAATCTGCGTATCATAAAAGCCCAGGTTCCTATGGCCGAGATGCTCGATTTTGAGCCGACTCTAACTTCGATCACCGGAGGCAGGGGTTCATTTCTCATGGAATTCTCTCACTACGAAGAAATTCCAAGCCACCTCCAGCAAAAAGTCATCAACGAGGCCGTCAAAGAAGGCCGGATTAGGCCTGAAGAGGAAGAGAAATAGTCAGAAAGAGTTTTTATTTACGCCTCTGGCAGACGGAAAAAAATACGTCATCTTGCTTTTAAAATTATGACAATTGCTCTCTGAAAATAATCTGGCTTGAAGATACTATCGGTTATGATTTATAATTAGACACAAAAAGAGATTGTCTTGGGGAAAAAGAACAAGGTTTTAGTTATCGATGATGATGAGAATATGCTTTTTCTACTGGAAAACATCCTTTCCGACGCCAAATATAAAGTTTTTACTGCAAAAAGTGGAAAAGAAGGAATTGAGCGGGCAAAAAAGTTGTCTCCGGATATTATCATTCTGGACATCATGATGCCTGAATTAGACGGCCTCGCTACCATTTTAAAAATGAAGAGCAGCGACGAAACGAGGTCCATTCCGATTATTATGTGCACCGCGGTTAAAGAAGGGGAGGATGAGATCGTGGCCCGGAATCTGGGTGTTGCCGATTTTTGCCGGAAAACTGCCCAAATGGAAGACTTATTGGAAAAAATTGAAAGGGTTTTGAATAGATGAAAGATGAGGAAGACCATAAACTCTACATTTCTGAAAGCGATGCAGCAGAGATAGAAAATGCTTACGATGGGCTGCTGGAGAGTCTGAAGGAGCTCGCGGGCAGGAAGGATACAACTTTAGTCAGACAAGTCCTGTACGAATTGATCGATTTCATCATAGAAAAATTGTCTCTAGCTGAGGAGTCCCTGCTGCTCTACACCAGCAAAATATTTGATAAAGATTATATTTTCGCCCACTCTTTGAACGTCTGCTTGATAGGGATGAGAATCGGAATGAGGTTAAACTTCGCTAAGGCGCGTCTCAATGACCTGGGGTTTATATGTTTGATTCATGCTGGAAAGGATATGGGATTTGCTGAAGGACTTAATAAGGGAACAAGGCAAGACAAAGATATGGAGGATATTTTCAAGCTGGCGGATGTTTACGATGCCTTGACCCATCCGCCGGTCTATAGGCATACCATGATGCCTGATGAGACTTTAAAGACGATTATTGAAACTGATAAATATTTTGATAAGCGTATTATAAAAATTCTTTTAGAAGAATTGAGCCTTTATCCACGAGGGACATGGGTTCAGCTTTCGACCAAGGAGATAGGCAGGGTCGTCAAGACAAACAAGGGAATGCTCCTTCGGCCGATAGTTAAAATTTTTGTAGATTGGAAAGGCCGATACCTCGGCGAAGCAAAGACAGTTGACCTTTCCCAGAAAAGCATGATTTATATCGCCAGGCCTCTGACTGATGAAGAGGCAAAGAAGATCATAAAAGATTAGAGATTGATATTAAATGGGCCTTCAATTTTTTAGAATTTTATTCGCGGATGGAAAATGAGCAAAAAACGTATTTTGATTGTCGAGGATGAAAAAATCGTTGCCGATGACCTCAGGATGAGTTTGGAGAGGCTTAAGGTCATCATAGAAAATGTCAACGACGTGATTTTTCAGTTTTCGCCGTCAGGGGTTATCAAATACGTAAGTCCAAACGTCGAAAAAATCTTTGGGTATAAGCCTGAAGACCTTATAGGAAAGCATTTGAAAAAAACGACTCCTAATGCTGAAATCCCCAAAGCTCTGAAGGCTTTAAAAAGCATTCTATCCGGGAAAGCCATCAAGAATTTTGAGATAAACCAGTTGGATAGCCGGGGGAAGAAAGTTCCTATGGAAATCAGCGTAGCTGCCATAAGAAAAGGAAGGAAAATCATCGCCGCTCAGGGCTTGATGAGAGATATCACCGACCGCAAGAAGATTGAGAAAGAACTCATCCAAGCCTTGGAAGAGCTGAAGCGGAAGAACAAGGAACTCGACGATTACACCTACACGGTCTCCCATGACCTCAGGGAGCCACTGATAACAATCCAGGGGCTCTCTGAGATGTTGTACAGAAAGTACGGCGACAAGATGGACAGAAGCATGGTTCCCTACATCAGAAGAATCTCCAGTGCCAGCCAGTGGTTGGAGAGGCTGGTCTCAGACCTTTTAGGGCTTTCCAGGGCCGGTAAGAAAGCAGGGGAATTTAAAGAAACAAAGGTCAAATCTATCTTAGGCCTTTCTTTAAAAAGCCTTGAATCCTTTATTATAAAAAAGCATATTGAGCTCAAACAACCTTCTGAGTTTCCAACCATTTACTGCGATAAGACCGGCATGCAACAGGTCTTTAACAACCTGCTCGATAATGCCATCAAGTACATGGGCTCCCAGAGCCATCCCAAGATCGAGATTGACTGGAGCAAGAATAAAGACCATTACCTATTCTGGGTCAAGGACAATGGCATGGGCATCAAGAGAGAAGACCATGAGAAAATTTTTAATGTATTCTATCGAGGCTCTGGAGTCTCGAAGGAGGGCACAGGCATCGGGCTCTCCATCGCCAAGAAGGTGATCGAGAACCACGACGGAAAAATATGGGTTAAATCCAGGCCTGGCCGAGGGTCCACCTTCTACTTCACCATTCCAATCCAGGAATCTTCTCTGCAGCGTGGCTGAAGATTCCCTTTGCAT
>CAZYBE010000003.1:49685-112447 GCA_964645765.1 uncultured Eubacteriales bacterium | reverse complement strand
GCCGAGAGTATCCCAGAGAACGCCGGCAATGAGGGAGGCGGGGAGGGCACAGAAGCCGATGACCATCTGGAATCCGCCCAGGCAGCTCGCTCGAAACTCGGGCGGTGCAAGCTCGGAGACAAATGTTTTTTGCACAGGCTCTAAGGCTCCTTTATGGAGACCATAAAGGATGAAGATAAAGAAGATAAGCATCCTGTTGGGATGAGAAATGATGACCAGGCAAACGGCTATCCAGAAAAAATAGGAGAGGAGCAAAACCGGTTTTCTTCCGATTTTGTCCGATAGTCTTCCGAAAGGGTAAGAAGACAAGGAAGCGAATGCGGTGAAGATTAAATAGAGGACAGGAACAAAGCCAAGCTTAAAGCCAAATTTACTGGCGTAGATCAGAAGAAAAGAATAACTGAAAGCGCCCAGGGCATAGAACGAGCTCAAAGCAAGAAAGAGAAGGAAATTTTTATCAAGGTCTTTGAGGGCGATTCCTTTGTAGATCTTGATTTCCGCAGCCTTTCTTTCCTTGATTAAGGAAAGGATGAGGATGGCGCCGATAACAGAGGGGATGGCTGCCAAAGCAAAGAGCAGCCTGTATCCAAGGAGCTGGAAGAAAGCGATGCAGATGAGGATACCGAAGACAGCGCCCAGGTTATCCATGGCTCTGAGCAGGCCGAAGTGTTTTCCCCTGTTTTCGTCACTCGAAATATCGGCGACCAGCGCATCGCGAGGCGCGCCTCTCATTTTTCCCATTCGATCCATGATTCTAAAAAGGATAAGATGGGTCCAGATGGAAGAGATGGAGTAACCCCATCTAGAGAAAGCACCAAAAAGATAGCCTGTCCAGATGAAGACCTTGCGCTTCTTAATTCTGTCTGAGATGTATCCTGAGGCAGCCTGGGAAAGGGAGACCAAGGCTTCTCCGAGGCCGTCCAAGAGGCCAAGAGCAGCCATGTTTGCTTTTAGAATCGTGGTCACAAAAAGGGGCCAGATGGGATAGATGACATCAGAGCCGAGGTCGTTGAGGAAGGAAGCGATGGCAAAAGTGCGGATTGTTTTCTTTGTTTCTTTCTCTTGCTTGCTCATCGTTTTTATTCCGATTCGAAAAGTATAATTTTCTATGTCTGAAATGTAAATAAGAAGGTTTTGGGAAATAGAAATTGACATAAGAGAAAATTCAGAGATATGATTACGAAAAATCTGAGGTGAGACGAAGAATGAGCTATAAAAGAATTGCAACAATTTTGATTATTATTTTTTCGCTTTCCATAGCCGCTGCTCAGGACAAGAAAGATAAAACTCTACTTCTGCGAATTGGCGATAAAAGGCTAAAAGATAAAACAATCGATGTTTCTCCGGGAATGATTTATTCAACCGCAGAAGGGAGACCCATTCCTTTTTCAAAGATGATCAAGGAGATGAAGAGTAGCCGCTTTGTTTATGTTGGTGAAACTCACAACAGCCTTCCCATGCATGACCTGCAGCTGCAGATTATTCAAGCTTTGCACGAACAAGACAGAAATCTATCCATCGGCCTGGAGATGTTCCCATCAGCTTCTCAAGAAGTCTTGAACAAGTGGTCGCTTGCCCTTCTTAATAAAGATGAGTTCGTCCGGGAATCCCGCTGGTATGTCAACTGGAATTACAATTTCGGCTTTTATGAAAAGATATTCGAATTTGCCAAAAACAATAAGATTCCCATGTGTGCGCTGAATGCTCCGAGCGAGATCATTACCAAGATTAGGCGTCAGGGCTGGGATGCCCTCTCGGATGACGAGAAAAATATTGTTCCGCAGCCTGGCCTCTCCCATGAAGAGCATAGAGCCCTTATCCGCTCCATTTTTGAGGAAACCGAGATTCCGCATCAGATGAAAGGCGCGAGCCTGGATATGGCTTTTGAAGGCCTTTACCGTGCTCAATCCGCCTGGGACGAAGTCATGGCTTTTAATGCCCTCAAGGCTGTGCAAAGTAGCGGGCAGAAGATGGCCGTTCTTGCCGGCTCAGGCCATCTCCTTTACAATCTGGGAATTAACCGACGTGCTTACGAAAAAAGCCGTCTCCCTTTTAAAACCGTCATCTCTGTTGTCGTTCCTGAAGGCAAGAGCAGTGTCCAAGTCGCAAGCAGTCTTGCTGATTATATCTGCGGCCTGAAAGAGGAGGAGATGCCTGCATTTCCCTCGGTCGGGTTGAGGCTTAAGACGTTCCAGGGCTTGGACAATCTTGTCATCGAGAGCAAGCCTGTGGAAGGAGTTGCCGAGAAAGCCAATTTTGAGAAAGGAGACATCATTCTCTCAGTCGATGAACAAAGGTTTTTGGATATCAATGAGCTGAGAATTTATTTAGCCAGATTCAAATGGAATGATGAGGTCAAATTTAGCTTTCTTCGTAATGCCCAGCAGATAGATGTCATCTTGAAGTTCCAGCCTCCAGAGAAGAAGAATGAACAGCGATAATGTTCGAGTGATTCAAAGAACCATGCACGCATCTATGATATCAATAGTTTAGGCTTGGTGTTTTCGAGACGCCGAGCCTGAGCCATTGCTTCTTTTTTCGCCACGGAAAAAAAGGAGGTTTATGATGTCAAATCAAAGACACTTCAAAGCATTCATCACGGTTATTTTCTTCGTCTCTTTGATTCCCTTTATTTCAGGAGCAGATGTTGTTAAGACTCCGGCCGAAGAGACAAACTACACGCAATATAGCCAGAATGAAGAGATAGCTTCATTCTTGAGCCGGCTCGCCCATCTCTCCAAAGAGGCCGTGGTCCAGATCATCGGCCAGACAAAGGAGACGAGAGATTATCCTTCAAAAGACATCTATCTCTGCATCATCAGCGAAGAGGGTGCAGATTGCCCGCAAAAGCTGAACCGCGGCAAGCCGACCTTCCTCCTTACCGCTGCCCAGCATGGGAATGAGCAGTCAGCCAAGGAGGCTGCGCTCTGGCTGGCGAGAGACCTGGCTCTGGGAGAGCTCAAGCCTCTGCTCAAAAAAGTCAACTTTTTGCTCATCCCTCAGGCCAATCCTTTTGGCAACTGGCGCAACCAACGGGCCAATGAGCAGGATCTGGACCTCAACCGGGACCATGTCAAGCTTGAGACGCCAGAAGTCGAAGCTATCCATCGCGTCTTCAGGAGCTGGATGCCTGAGGTCACGATCGATGTCCACGAAAAAGGCGATGATTTTTACCGGGTCTCCATCGGCTGCGTCTCCAATGCCAACATCCACCCCAGTCTTCAGGAATTTTCAAGGAATAAGATATTAACCGAAGTGTCAAAAGCGCTGGAGAAGAGACGAATCACTTTTTTTGAATATCTTGTCAGTCAACCGATGGGAATCAACTCTTCCGCAGGGGTAAGATACATTTCTGAGGAGACAACAGGCAGAGAGATGGTGCTTCGCTACAGCACAACTGACCTCAATGACGGCCGCAACAGCTTGGGAATCTATGAGACCCTTTCTTTTATCCAGGAAGGGGCTTCCCGCCATGACCTTGAGAGCTTGAGAGACAGAACGAGGTGGCAGTATTTCGGAATTAGATATTTCGCTGAGAGCATTGCCGCTCACGCCGAAGAAATTCTCTCTCTCGTCAGAGGGCTCAGGGAGAAGTTCGTGGAGAGGGTGAAGGTTTTCTCAGAACAAGATTTGGTTCATTTGAGCATGGACTATGTCAGGAACGAAAAAGAGCCGCAGCTAATCCTTAAAAGGTTCGAACGCTCGGAATCTCCAATCAGGGGGATTCTTAAAGTCGATAAAAAAGCTGGCGACCTTCTGAAGTTCGAGGATGTAAGTCCTTATCCCTATCCTTCGGAATATAAGGTTACGGAAGATGTCATCAAGAATTGGCTCCCAGATGTGAAGCCGACTCTGAGCGTTCCCCGTCCTTTGGGCTATGTTATCCCTGCTAAGCATCTGGATGTTATCGAGACTCTTCTTCGTCATGACATCCAGGTTGAGATGTTTGACAAGGATTTGCCTCTTGAGGTTGAGTTTTACCAGGTCACCAATGTCGTCCCTTCAAAATATGATTACCTTCCGCCAGAAAAGATTGAAGTGGAGAAGGTGAAAATCCAGAGTTTGGTCAAGAAAGGGGACTTCTATGTCTCCTGCGGCCAGCCCGCTGCTAACCTGATCCCCAGCCTCCTTGAGCCGCAGTCCCAGTATGGGCTCATCCGCTACTGGAATTTCAAGCTCGTTCCTGAAGCTGGCAATTTCTTTCCCTTCTCCAGGTTCATCGGGACAAAGACCCTGCCTCTCATTCCCTACAAGAACTGGCAGAGATAGGGAGCCCCGCTGATAGATTTGCAGAGAGGTAAATTATGAAAAATTGAGAAAAATTAATGCATAAAATTAATTTGATATTATGCATTTATATTGTTAGAATTGATGCATAAAAAATAGGAGATAATTATGAGAACAACATTGGATATTGACGCCCAGCTTCTTGAGAGAGTTGTGAAAGCTACCGGTGCGCGTTCAAAAAAGAAGGCTATAGAGCAGGCCATGAAAGAGTTTCTCCGTGCCAAGCATAGGGAGGAATTGAGTGAAATCATAGGCAATTATGAGCAGTTTGCCCTTACGATTAAAAAGTTAGAAAAGATGCGCCATGAACCATGAAAAGGTTTTAGTGGATACCTCAGCTTGGATTTTGAGCTTTAAGAAAGGTGGAAATCTAAAGTTAAAAGAGTTCCTAAAAAAAACGGTTAGGGCTGATTTGGCTTCAACCTCTCCAATTATCATCCTGGAGCTCGTTCAAGGCTGTCGGACTAAAGAGGAACAAGATGCTCTTAGGATCAGATTGGAAAGCCTTGATGTCTTTTCCATCACGAAATCGATTTGGGAGAGGGCTTATGAACTTGCTTTTTCATTGAGAAGAAAAGGACTCACTGTGCCAACTGTAGACCTGATGATTGCAACCATTGCTATTGAAAATAATTTGTTGCTTCTTCACCAAGACAGACATTTTGAAATGATTGCGTCTACTTATCCAGACCTTAAAACTCAACACTTTAGCCTCAAAACTTAACTTAAGGTCTTAGCTTGCAATCTTAATTCTTTCTTATTCTGCTCTAATTTTATCAAGGAAGAGAGAGCTATCAATCTCGATTCAAGAGTATAGAAAGACTGCGATTAAGGCAGATTTAAAGCGAGAGCAAAGCCTATACTCTATTTTTTCTCTGTCAATTCGAGATACATCACCTCGACCAGGCTCATCCAGCGGCGTCCTCCTGGCTGAGTTGGCCGGTCCTCGACATTAAAAACTTTCTTGATCTCATCCAGGGATTTTCCTTCTTGGATGAGGGCCCTTATCTTTGACTGCTTTTCTTCGATGGATTTTATAAGGCCCTCGATGTCAGCTTTGCTGGCAGGGTCGCTATGGCCATTGAGAAAGGTATCGGCGTCGAGCTTCAAGATTTCTTTTAAGACGTTGACCAACCCAAAGGAGCTTCCATTTTTCTGGCGATGAACGAGCGGGTCTCTGCCGCGAAAGAAAAGGTCTCCGATAAAGGCAACCTTCTCATCCGGAAAATAGACGACGACATCGCCGCTTGTGTGGGCAGGGCCAAAATAAAGAAGCTTAATCACCTTGCTCCCGGAATATATTTTCAATTTTTCAGAGAAGGTCAGACTGGGAAGGTAGAATCTTTGCTGCGGCTCTTTGAAGGCTTCATCCATATCCTTTCTTGTCTGCTGATGGGCAATAATTGCTACATCCTGGGAAAACCCGGTCAGGCCGTTGACATGGTCTCCGTCGCTATGGGTGATGAGGACGTATTTTATGGGCTTTGGCGTCAATTTTTTTATTTCTGCAATCATCTGTTTGGCTGAATCTGCATCCATTTTGGCATCAATGACCATGACCTCCTTTTCGCCTATGAAGAATCCGCAATTTGCACCGCTTCCGCCTTTGACTTCATAGATATCAGCTCTGACCTGGCTGACTGTAATCGGCGGAGGCGTTGGTTTGGCTTGGGTTGGCTGTTGCTGTTGGGCATTAATAAAAATGAAAAGATAAAGGACAATGATGGATAAAAAGAAAAGCTTGCATTTGTTCTTCATAACATGCCTCCTTTAATGCTTTATATTTTTTTCGACACGGCAAAAATTATCCTTTTTACAGATTATGATGTCAACATTAAGAAAATAAAAAAATATAGGCACATGTTCTGAATTAGAAATCGGAAAATATTCTGCTTCTGTAGGGTTGATTTGAATTAGGTAATGTGTCCCCCTATTTCCACACCCCCTATTTCATTTTCTTCGCTTGGTCAATTCTTCTTTGACCTTTGTCCCGATTTCAGCCGGGCTTTTGGCCACAAAAGCCCCGGCTTTCTCCAAAGCTTCCATCTTTTCCTTGGCCGTGCCTTTTCCACCAGCGATGATGGCACCAGCATGGCCCATCCTTCTTCCCGGGGGAGCGGTCTGGCCAGCGATGAAGCTCACCACCGGCTTTGTGAATTCCCTTCCGATATACTCGGCGGCTTCCTCTTCTGCAGTCCCCCCGATTTCACCGATAAGAATGACTGCTTCAGTGCCCTTATCTTGCTTGAAGAGTTTTAAAAGGTCGACAAATTTAAGGCCGACAATCGGGTCGCCGCCTATCCCGATTGCGGTCGATTGCCCGTATCCAAGCTTTGTCACCTGGTCAACGGCCTCATAGGTCAGAGTGCCAGAGCGGGAGATGATGCCGATTGTCCCTGGCTTATGGATGTGGCCGGGCATGATGCCGATCTTACATTTTCCAGGAGAGATGATGCCCGGAGTATTCGGCCCGATGAGGTAGCGGTCTCGACCTTTGAGGAATGATTTAACCTTGATCATGTCAAAAGTCGGGATTCCTTCGGTGATGCAGACGATGCACTGAATTCCTGAAGCGGCTGCTTCCATGATGGCGTCAGCAGCAGCGAAGGCTGGAACGAAGATGGCGGAAGCATTGGCGCCTTCTTTTTCTACGGCATCGGCCACAGTGTTGAAAACCGGGACTCCGAGGTGGGTTGTTCCTCCTTTTCCAGGAGTGACCCCGGCCACGACTTTTGTCCCGTACTCCTGCATCTTCTGGGTGTGGAAAGTTCCTTCTCCTCCTGTAATTCCCTGAATAACGACTCTTGTCTTCTCATCAATAATTATACTCATCTTCCGCTCCTTTCACCGGCTCTTGGCCAGAGGGACAACTTTTTCTGCCGCTTCTTTCATCGTTTCTGCCGTATGGAAAGAAAGTCCAGACTCCGAGAGTATTTTTTTTCCAAGGTCGACGTTTGTTCCTTCGAGTCGGACAACCATCGGGACTTTGAGCCTGATCTCTTTGGCGGCTTTGACTATGCCGTTGGCCACCAGGTCGCAGCGGACAATTCCTCCAAAGATATTGATCAGAGCGGCCTTGACGTCTTTATCCGAGACAAGAATCTTGAAGGCATTCTTGACCGCTTCTTCGGATACACCGCCGCCGACATCGAGGAAGTTTGCCGGCATTCCGCCGGAGTGCATGATGATGTCCATGGTCGCCATGGCCAAGCCAGCCCCGTTGACCATGCAGCCCACGTTTCCATCGAGCTTGATGTAATTCAGGTTGTATTTGGAAGCCTCGACTTCCAGGGGAGATTCCTCGTTAAGGTCCCTCATCTCCTGGATTTCAGGATGACGGGCGAGGGCGTTATCGTCGAAGTTCATCTTGGCATCAAGGGCAAGAACCTTGCCCTGCTTGGTGACGAGCAACGGGTTTATTTCTGCCAGCGAGGCGTCTGTGGCTTCAAAGGCTCGATAGAGGCTGGTGATGAACTTAACGCCTTGCTTAAGGGTTTCTCCTTCGAGCCTGAGTTTGAAAGCCAAATTTCTCGCCTGGAAGGCAAGAAATCCGGCGGCCGGGTTGATGTATTCCTTAAAGATGAGATCAGGTGTCTCGGCCGCAACCTTTTCAATCTCAACTCCTCCTTGTGGAGAAGCCATGACCACTGCAGCTTCTGAGGCCCGGTCGATGACGATTCCCAGATAGAGCTCCCGGGCAATATCAAGAGCTTCTTCAACCAGAATTCTTCTTACCAATTTCCCTTCTGGCCCGGTTTGAGGGGTGACGAGAGTCATGCCGAGCATTTCCCGGGCAATCTTTTCCGCTTCCTGAGGAGAGTTGGCCAGCCTGATTCCTCCACCCTTTCCTCTTCCACCAGCATGGACTTGAGCTTTGAGCACAACCTTTGGGCCAATCTTTTCGGCTATGTCTCGAGCTTTGGAAGGATTGTCTGTCACATCTCCCCGGGGAATCTGAACGCCGAACCTGTCGAGAATTTTTTTGGCTTGATACTCGTGAATTTTCATTTTATTAATCCTCTGCTGAAATTATCCTTTTTTCATTTTTTGAAAAAAGAGAAATTATCACCCAAACTTTCTTGGGCTAAGCCAAATCGAGGGAGATGAGCCTTCTGCTCTTTGCTTCAGCCTTTTCGGTACTTCTTTTTCCCTTCTTGGTAGAGGTCGCCGCCGTAGACATCGTTGATGACGATACAGGGAAAGTCCTTGACCTTGACTCTTCTTATGGCTTCAGGCCCCAATTCCGGATAGGCCACGACTTCAGAGCCTTCGATGCTCTTGGAGATCAAAGCCCCGGCTCCTCCGACTGCAGCGAGATAGACAGCCTTGTATTTCTTCAACGACTCTTTGACCTCTTCGCTCCTCGAGCCTTTTCCGATCGTTCCTTTGAGACCGAGGGAATGGAGCAAGGGCGTGTAGGAATCCATCCTGTAGCTTGTGGTTGGTCCTGCAGAGCCGATGGGCTTTCCAGGCCGCGAAGGGGTGGGGCCGACGTAATAGATGAATTGTCCCTTGAGCTCGATGGGAAGTGCTTTACCTTCTTTGACAAGGTCAGCGAGCTTTTTGTGGGCCGAATCCCTGCCTGTCAAAAGGTATCCCGTGATATAGACTCTATCGCCGGCTCGAAGTTTGGCGATGACTTCATCAGAAACTGGTGTTGTGATTCTGTGCTCGGCCATCTTTTTAGAATTTCAGCAAGTCAACGACAACCCGAACCGCAGCCTCTGACTTCTTGATCATTTCCTTTTCTTCTTTGGTCAAATCGATCTCGATAATTTCCTCAACTCCGCCAACACCCAGTTTAACAGGAACACCGAAATAAAGGCCTTTAATACCGTATTCACCCTCGAGGTAAGCTGCGCAGGGAAGAATCTTTTTCTTGTCTTTGACAATGGATTCGACCATTTCAGTCACAGCCAGAGAAGGAGCGTAGTAGGCGCTTCCTGTCTTCAGGTATTTGACGATTTCGCCGCCTCCGTCCCTTGTCCTCTGAACGATGGCATCGATCCTTTCCTTTGGCAAGAAGTGGGAGAGGGGGATGCCGGAGATGGTTGTGTATCTGGCAATCGGCACCATGGTGTCTCCATGTCCTCCCAGAACCAAAGCCTGGATGCTTTCCACAGAGGTTTTGAGCTCCATGGCGATAAATGTCCTGAACCGGGTCGTATCCAGAATTCCAGCCATGCCGAAGACTCTGTTCTTGGGGAATTTGCTGACCTTGTAGGCTGTGTAAACCATGGCATCAAGAGGGTTGGAGACGACAAGAAGTATGGCTTTGGGGGAGTGCTTGACGACTTGCTCAGTTACGGATTTTACGATGCCGAAATTGGTTCCGACCAGCTCATCCCGGCTCATTCCAGGCTTTCGTGGAATGCCGGCAGTGATGACCACAATGTCAGAGTTGGCGGTGTCTTTGTAGGAGTTTGTGCCGACAATCTTGGTGTCATATTTTCCTACAGGACCGCCCTGGCGGATGTCCAGGCCCTTTCCGATAGGCATGTCTTCGACGACATCCAGCAGCACAACATCTCCCAATTCTTTTTCGGCGATAGCAAAGGCGGTAACTTCTCCAACATGGCCGGCTCCAATCACTGATATTTTTTTACTCATAATTTAACCTCCTTATGATTTTTGAGTTGATGATATAAGATATATTAAATTTTTGCCTCTCCTCTTAACCTGCAAATTTCCTTGATTCGTCCTCTCTCTTCGCAGCTTATGTCCATTGTCAATCCTCTGTCAAATGAGCTGACAACTTGATTGCTCAATCAAGCCTTTGTGTATTTTTCCCACTTTTCTCCGGCCTTCGGGTCTTTAAGAGTCTCCATGATGTAATCGGTAAAGGCTTCGCCAGTTGCTCCGCTGTCCCTGCCGGTGACGACCAGCTTTTTCTCGTATTGGCCGCAGATATCCAGAGCCATTTCCAGGCTCTTTCCTCTTTCGTTAAAGCCAATATGGTTGAGCAACATGGCTGCTGCCCTGATCATGCTCGCTGGGTCAGCATAGATGGCCCTGCCCTCCTTGACCATGCGGGGCCCAGAGCCATGGATGGCCTCGAACATGGCGTAGCGTTTTCCGATGTTCGCGCTTCCTGCTGTCCCCACTCCTCCTTGAAATTCTGCCGCCTCATCAGTGAGGATATCGCCGTAGAGGTTGGGAAGGGCAAAGACCCTGAACTCAGTCCGTCGCTTGGGGTCGACAAGCTTGGCGGTCATGATGTCAATGTACCAGTCGTCGCAGGTAATCTCCGGATATTCTTTGGCGATGCGATAGCCTATCTCCAGGAATTTGCCGTCGGTGGTCTTGATGACGTTTGCTTTCGTCACCAGAGTGACTCTGCGGATTTTGTTTTTCCTGGCATGCTCGAATGCCAGCCGGATAATCCGCTCCGCGCCTTGGCTTGTGGTTACAGCAAAATCTATGGCCAAATCATTTGTAACATTGACTCCTTGGCTTCCAAGAACATAGGCTCCTTCGGTGTTTTCTCGGAAAAAGATCCAGTCGATTCCTTCCTTAGGAATTTTCACCGGCCTGACATTGGCAAAGAGGTCCAGATAACGCCGCATGGCCACATTGCAGCTCTCGATGTTTGGCCAGGGGTCTCCTTTTCTGGGAGTTGTTGTCGGACCTTTGAGGACGACATGGCACTTCTTAATCTCTTCCAGGACATCATCCGGGATAGATTTGTTGCATGCCGCCCGATTTTCTATGGTCAAGCCTTCTATGTTCCTGAGTTCAATTTTTCCTTTTTTAACCTCGTCGGTGAGGATGAACTCAACGACTCGCCGAGTGTCCTTGGCGATATAAGGCCCGATACCGTCTCCGCCGATGATGCCGATGATAATCGGCTTGAGCTTTGAATAGTCAACCCAATCAGCGCCCTTTTTCATCTCCTCGACGCGCTTGAGCTGCTCTTCAAGGATCTTGGCAAGATGCTCTTTTGCTTTTTCGATTGCGGAAAGATCCATAATTAGTCCTCCCTAAAATATAATAATGTTTGACTCAAAATGAACAAAGAATATTATAATTTTTTTAGATGAAAATCAACACAGCCCATAAAATATTTTTTCAAGACATTGTTTGAACTTTTTCTTTTAATATTATATATTATCAACCTGTCCTCGCAGTGAAACAAAACCTTTATCCTCTCAATGAAAGACGGAGTCAATGAGATGTTAGAATCCTATTTTAAACATGAGTCTGAACGTAAGCTGCTGGGAATTCCACCCTTACCGCTCAATCCAGAACAGACGGCAGAGGTCTGCGAGCTTCTTGAAAAACCGCCAAAAGGTCAAGAAGAGCTCCTTTTGAGCCTTTTAATGAACAGGGTTTCGCCAGGAGTCGACCCAGCGGCAAAGGTTAAAGCCGAATGGTTGACGAGAGTTGCCCGAGGAGAAGACACTTCGCCTCTAATCTCAAGGAAAGAAGCAGTCGTTATGCTAGGAACGATGCTCGGAGGTTATAACGTTGAGCCTTTGGTTTCTTTTTTGGAGGATAAAGAACTTGCCGAAGAGTCGGCCAAGGCCTTGAAGCAGACGATCCTTGTTTACGGCGCCTTTGAGAAAGTTGTTGAAATGTCGAAGACAAACCCATGTGCCAAAGAGGTTCTGATTTCCTGGGCCAACGGCGAGTGGTTTCTCTCCCGGCCCGAGCTCCCAGAAAAGATTCAGCTAAAAATTTACAAGGTCGAGGGCGAGGTCAACACCGACGACCTTAGCCCAGCCAAGCATGCTTGGACCAGGCCTGATATTCCCTTCCATGCCCTTTCCATGGGAGAGACAAGATTTGCTGATGGAATCGAAGTCATCAAGAAATTCCGTGAAGAAGGGAAGAGGGTTGCCTTTGTTGCGGACGTTGTCGGCACAGGTTCATCCAGAAAATCTGCCACAAATTCCATGCTGTGGCACATCGGTGAGGATATTTCCTCTGTTCCTAACAAACACAGGGGAGGAGTTGTCCTTGGCGGCTTGATTGCACCAATCTTCTTCAACACGGTGGAGGACTCAGGAGGGCTGCCGATCATCTGTGATGTGACCAAGATAAAAACTGGCGATACGATCATCATCGACACCAAGCGGGGTGTTATTCTCGATGATTCAGGGAAGAAGCTTGCCTCCTTCGAGTTTCAACCAGCAACAATTAAGGATGAATACCGGGCCGGAGGGCGTCTGTCATTGATCATCGGGCGCGCCTTGACAGCAAGGGCACGCAAAGTGCTCAAGATGCCAGAGGCCGATTTCTTCACAACCCTAAAAAGTCTTTCGCCGAAAAGAGGCCAGGGCTATACTCTGGCCCAGAGGATTGTCGGCAAAGCTTGCGGCAGAGAAGGCGTTCTCCCTGGATCAGCCTGTGTGCCTAAGATGACAACGGTTGGCTCCCAGGATACAACCGGCCCGATGACAGCCGACGAGCTGAAGGAGCTTGCCTGCATGGAATTCCAGTCAGATTTCTTCATGCAGTCTTTCTGCCATACAGCTGCCTATCCGAAAGTGGCTGATGTCAGGACGCATAAAACTCTGGCCCAATTTATCATCGAGCGAAAAGGAGTTTCGCTGAGGCCTGGTGATGGAGTCATCCATTCCTGGATAAACCGCTTCCTCGTTCCTGACACGATGGGAACGGCTGGTGACTCTCATACTCGTTTCCCCATGGGTCTAAGCTTTCCTGCAGGCTCGGGACTTGTGGCTTTTGCTGGAGCCCTGGGTTTCATGCCCTTGGACATGCCGGAGTCAGTCTTGGTGAGATTCCGGGGTGAGCTGAATCCTGGGATAACTCTCAGGGACGTGGTGAACGCTATTCCCTATTTCGCCATAAAAGAGGGGCGTTTGACTGTCGCCAAAGAAGGCAAGAAGAACATCTTCAACGGCAGAATCCTTGAGATGGAGGGACTCCCCAATTTAACGGTTGAGCAGGCTTTCGAGCTTACCAATGCTACTGCCGAACGGTCAGCAGCAGCCGGAACGATCGCCCTCAGCGAAGAGAGCGTGGCCCGTTATCTCAGGAGCAATGTGACTCTGATGGAAAAGATGATAGAGGGTGGCTACCAAGACGCCGATGCTTTACGGAGAAGGGTCGAGGCCTGCAAGAAATGGCTTGAGAATCCTGTTCTTCTCCGCGCAGACAAAAACGCCGAGTATGCTGCAGTCCTGGAAATAGACCTTTCGACCATCAAAGAGCCAATCGTCGCCTGTCCCAATGACCCGGATGATGTCAGGCTGCTTTCTGAGGTTTCTGGTGACAGGATAGATGAAATCTTCATCGGTTCCTGCATGACAAATATCGGCCATTTCAGAGCAGCAGGAAGAATTTTTGAAGGCGCAGGCTATCTGAATACTCGCATCTGGTTGACGCCGCCGACCAAGATGGATAGAGCCCAGTTGATGAGAGAGGGTTATTATGCTATCTATGCCAGCGTTGGAGCAAGGACAGAAATTCCAGGATGCTCCCTTTGCATGGGAAATCAAGCCAGGGTTCAGCCTGGAGCGACAATCATCTCGACATCCACCCGTAACTTCGATAACCGAATGGGAGACAAAGCTCGTGTCTACCTCGGCTCGGCAGAACTGGCAGCCATTTCTGCTCTTTCGAGTTATCTCCCCAGTCCTAAAGAATATTTTGCAATCTTCAAAGAAAAGATTATCCCTCATCAAGATAAGATTTACAGATACCTCCAGTTTAATGAGATGAAAAGCCTGTCACTTGAATATTGATGATTGACCTTGCCGGAAAGGGTTCAAGGAGCTGTGCTAAAACAGCTTTAATTTAAAAAGTTTTACCTGCTAGATTAAAGACCATGAAAATTTTAAGGATGAATCCATATTTTGAATTCATGTTTTAATTGGAGGAGGCATGATTCATTTGGAAGGGAAAAAAACTTTGATCACAGGTGGTTCGAGGGGAATCGGCCGGGCAGCTTCGATTCTTTTCTCCAGAGCTGGAAGCGATGTTGTTATTAATTTTGTAAAGCATCGAGAATCCGCAGAGAGAGTTAAGGACGAGATTGCCAGGTTGGGAAGGGAATGCTTGGTCTTCAAAGCCGATATTTCGAAAAAGGAAGAAGTCGATTCCATGGTCAAGGGAATCATGGCCAAATGGGGCAGAATAGATGTCTTGGTCAACAATGCTGGAATCTGGACTTATGGAGAGATGGGCAATATGAGCGAAGAAATATGGGCAGAGACGATGAGAATCAACCTGGATGGCGTTTACTACACCTTGAACGCAGTCATTCCTTTTATGAAAAAAGAAAAAAAAGGCTGGATCATAAATGTTGCCTCGACGGCTGCTATAAGGGGCGAAGCTTATCACTCCCATTATGCAGCCAGCAAAGGGGCTATTGTTTCCTTGACCAAATCCCTTGCTGTAGAACTCTCGCCGTATAATATCCATGTCAACTGTGTCGCTCCGGGATGGGTCGATACAGACATGTGCTCTGAAGTCTTCAGCGATTCAGATTTTCGAAACAAGGTTCAAGATTCCATCCCGCTCAAAAGAATCGCTCTGGCAGAGGATATTGCCGGGCCGATTTTATTTTTAGCCTCTGACCTTGCCCGCCACATCACCGGCGAGGTTTTGAATGTCAACGGCGGCTCCGTGCTCTGTTCATAAATATCTTGCGCAAGTGAGCTAATTTTGATAGCTTTTTAGCGTAGATTCAAGGAAGGAGGTCATGATGGAGGAAGAAATCGGAAAAATAACTCACTATTTCTCTAAGATAAACGTGGGAGTTCTTGAGCTCTCCAAAGGAGTGCTCAAGGTTGGAGACACAATTCATATCAAAGGACACACAACAGATTTATTTCAAAAGGTTGAATCCATGCAGGTGGAGCATGCCCCTGTGGAGGTAGCCAAGCCGGGTCAACCGGTAGGAATTAGAGTTGAGGGGCCGGTCAGAGAGCATGACCTGATTTTTAAGGTTACCGAGGATTAAAAGCCTGCTGTTGGCTTCTTTTTCTGAAATTGATAATCAATTCTGGTGAATCAAATTGCCCTTTAAAGGTGAGGACACAGGATGAAAAATCACCCCCAGAATCATCTTTTTCAGCGATTGACTGAGGCCGCGGCCTCTGCCAGGATTGAGAGAGGCTGGAATTCATATTTTTGAAGTTTATAGAGAGGAGAGGCTTTTGTGAGGCGGAATATTCCCTCTGATAAGGATTTGAAGAAGCGCCTTCAGTCCTGGAAAAAGGAGAGGTGCGAAAAAAATAAAGAAGGGCTTTCTTCTAAGGAGGCTGAATTCACCACAGTCTCCGGAAGAAAAATCAAGGAGCTTTACTCGCCTCTTGACCTAGATGGCTTTGATTATCTGAAAGAATTGGGCTTTCCCGGGGAATATCCATTCACAAGAGGAATCCATCCGTCCATGTATCGCGGCCGTCTTTGGACAATGCGCCAGTTTTCCGGCTTCGGGACAGCCGAAGATACAAACAGAAGGTACAGGTATCTTCTCTCTCAAGGCCAAACAGGGCTGAGTGTCGCCTTTCATCTGCCGACTTTGATGGGAATCGATTCTGACAATCCTCTGGCTCAAGGAGAGATAGGAACGTGCGGCGTGGCCGTGGATTCTCTCGCGGATATGGAAATTCTTTTTGACGGCATTCCTTTAGATAAGATATCAACCTCGATGACCATTAATCCGGCTGCAGCCGTCTTATGGGCGATGTACATTGCCGTTGCTGAGAAACAGGGAGTCTCTCCCAAAGTCATCTCAGGGACAATTCAAAACGATATCCTGAAAGAGTATATCGCCCAAAAAACTTTCGTCTTTCCTCCAAAGCCTTCGATGAAGCTGATTGTTGATACCTTTGAGTACGGAGCAAAAGAAGTTCCCAGATGGAACACCATCTCCATTTCTGGGTATCACATTAGGGAAGCTGGCTCAACAGCCGTCCAGGAACTGGCTTTCACTCTCAGGGACGGGATAGAGTATGTGGAGTGGGCTCTTAAGAGAGGCCTGGATGTCGATGAGTTCGTCCCTCGGCTTTCTTTCTTCTTCAACGCTCACAATGATTTTTTTGAGGAGATTGCCAAGTTCAGAGCAGCCAGAAAGATTTGGGCAGAGGTGATGAAGAAGAGATTTAAGGCAAAGAGTCCAAGGAGTCTCTGGTTGAGGTTCCACACCCAGACTTCAGGAGTTTCCTTGATGGCTCAACAGCCATATAACAATGTCGTCAGAGTGGCCATTCAAGCCCTGGCAGCAGTCTTAGGGGGGACTCAATCCCTTCATACCAATTCCCTTGACGAAACCTACGCTTTGCCATCTGAAAAAGCAGTGACCATTGCCCTCAGAACCCAGCAGGTCATTGCTTACGAAAGCGGGGTGATCAATTGCATTGATCCCTTGGGAGGCTCATATTTTGTCGAGAAACTGACAAGCGATATGGAGAAAGAAGCGAAGGAATACATCAAGAAGATTGATGACATGGGAGGGATGGTCAAGGCCATCGAGCTTGGTTTCCCTCAAAAAGAAATAGCCGACGCCGCCTACCGCTATCAAAAAGCAGTGGAAAAAAAAGAAAAAGTTATTGTCGGGGTCAATGCTTTTGAAATGGAGCATGAGCCAATTCCGATTCTCTGCATTGATGAGACAGCGGCTCGGCAGCAGCTGGCCAGGTTGCGAGAAGTCAAGAAAACGAGGCACAGTGTCCAAGTCAAAGAAAGGCTTCTCGACCTGAAGAAAGCGGCCAGAGATGAAGAGAACCTGATGCCTTATATTTTAAGAGCCGTCAAGACTTATGCTACTTTAGGGGAGGTCATGGATTCTTTGAAGGAGGTTTATGGAGAATTCAAAGAGCCGATTACATATTGAAGGCGTCGCGCAAGCCGCCGGAAATACGGAGGAATGAATGACGGAGAAGAAAATCAGAGTCCTGATAGCAAAGCCTGGGCTGGATGGACATGACCGAGGAGCCAAAGTTATTTGCCGATCATTGAGAGACGCGGGGTTTGAGGTCATCTACACTGGCTTGAGGAGGACACCGGAGGAGATTGTTCATTCCGCCATTCAAGAAGACGTTGACCTGATAGGCTTGAGCATTCTCTCCGGCGCCCACAATGTCCTCTTTCCCAAGATCATGAATCTCCTCAAGGAAAAGGGCGCGGATGACATCGCAGTCATTGCCGGGGGAATCATCCCTGACAAGGATATCCGCTTTTTAAAGAAAATCGGAATAGCCGAGGTCTTTTTGCCCGGATCATCGACTCAAAATATTGTGGACTGGATCGATAAGAATATGAAGAGGAATGCATCTTCGAAGGCTAAATAAAATGCTTGACTTTGAATTTTTTAATTATGATAATGAGGGAAAACTTTCATGACCAAGAGATTTTTCTCTTTGATCATCGTCCCCCACCACAAGGGCAAGTCTAAGACTATCACTTTTTCTGAAAAAAAAGTTAAAACCCTGGTAGGTATCTTCGCCTTTCTCTTCGTTTGTTTAAGCGCTTTGGTCGTTGATTATTCTTTAATGAGCGGCACAAGACAGAAGTATAAAAAATTGCGCGCGGAGAATGAGGTTCAGAAAGAGACCGTGACTCAGCTAAAGGCCTCAGTGGATAAGCTCAAGACAACGGTCGAGAAATATGAGAGCTACGCCAACAAAATCAATTTTATGTTCGGAATCAAATCGCCTGAAGTCCTGAGAGAAGTCGGTGTGGGAGGAGGGGAGAGGGCCAGCGGCCAGGATACGAATTTTTCAGCTTCTTCTCAGCAAACCACACTGAACCAGGCGGAGAATATCAGCCTGAAGGCAGAGGGTCTCGAAAAGAATCTGAACTCCACGGTGCACTACTTGGAGGACAAGACTCTGCAACTTACCACCACTCCTTCCATCTGGCCAACAACAGGCTTGCAAACTTCTGGTTTTGGGGAAAGGACAGACCCTTTTACGGGAAAAAGAGCTTTCCACTACGGCATCGATGTTGCTTCTGGCTATGGGAATTCTGTCGTAGCTACGGCTGATGGGTACGTTTTAGAGCTGAAGAAAGATGATAAGATCGGAGGAAATACCATCATCCTCAACCATGGCATGAGTGGATACACGACTGTTTATTGTCATTTGAGCAGATTCAATGTCAGGGAAGGGCAAAAGATAAAAAGAGGAGATATTATCGGATTTGTGGGAAGTACTGGGAAAGCCTTAGGCCCCCATGTCCATTATGAAGTGCGCTTCAACGGAAAGCCTCGCAATCCTTGGTATTTTATTCTAGAAGAATAAAATTTTCTTCCAAATTGCCTTCAATCATCATAAGAGACCTTTTCTAGCCCATTAACTAGCCGAGTTTATCCCCGACTCTGACTCTTGCTCCCAGGCAGAAGGAGAAAGCATCCATCTTTCTTCGGCCTTCAGCTTGAAGATTCTGAACAAGATATTTTGTTCTCTGTCCACAACAGACTTCGATGCCTTCTTTTTTGAGCTCTAAAATCTCTCCTGGTGAAGAGGATGGGCTGAATTTATCCTCTATTCTCTTTCCCTTTAAAATTATTATCCTTTTCTCGTCAAGAAAAGCATAGGCTGAAGGCCAGGGAGTAAAAGCCCTCACCTGTCTTTCTATCTGGAGTGCGTTTTTTCCCCAATCGATTCTTCCATCTTCTTTGTAGAGTTTGGGCGCATAGGTTGCCCGGGAATGGTCCTGTTTGCGATGTTCTGCGCTATCGATCCTGGCTATTGTGTCAACCAGAAGCTTTGCGCCTTTTTGGGCCAAGCGCACTTCAAGCTCGGCGGCATTCTCCTCGGGAAGAATTTCGACCTCTTCTTGAGAGAGAATGTCTCCTTCATCCATCTTTTCGTTGAGCTCAAAAATGGTAATTCCTGTTTTCTCTTCTCCGTTTAAAAGAGCCCACTGAACAGGAGAAGCTCCTCTGTACTTGGGCAGCAGAGAGAAGTGGACATTGACAGAGCGATATTTTGGAAGATAAATGATCGAGGCGGGGATAATCTGGCCATAAGCCGCGACAACAATCAGCTCGGGCTGGATTTCCTTTATTTTTTCGAGCGCAACAAGGTCTTGTTTGATTTTTACAGGCTGGCAAGTGGAAATATTCAGCTCCAAGGCTGCCTGTTTCACTGGGCAAGGCATGACTTTTTTCCCCCTTCCTGAAGGCTTATCCGGTTGAGTGATGATGAGCTCGACGCTGTGACCTGCTTCGAGGATTCTCCTCAGAGAAGGCAGTGCTGAGGCGGGACTGCCGAAAAAGACAATTCTCATCAAATCTTGCCCAATTGAGATTGCTTTTTCAGTTTTTTCCTGGCAAGCTTTTTTTTAAGGGGCGAAAAGTGATCGATAATTAGTTTTCCGTTTATATGGTCGATCTCATGGCAGAAGACACGGGCCAAAATGCCTTCGGCTTCGATGATTTTTTCGTTTCCCTTTAGATCAATTCCCCTGACGATAACTCGAGAAGGTCTGGTGATTTTTTCGCTGACATCCGGGAGCGAAAGACAACCTTCTTTTAAAGAATCTTCTCCTTCTTGATGGATGAACTCGGGGTTGGCGAGGATGATCAGGTTTTGTTTTTCCTCCCCGATGGAGAGGTCGATTGTAATAAGCCTTTTGCTGACATTCACTTGAGGAGCAGCCAGACCTATTCCCGGAGCAGCATGCATGGTCTCGACCATGTTTTGAGCCAGCTCCTCTATCTCCTTATCGATAATTTTTATTTCCTCAGCTTTCTTGGTTAAAACTGGGTTTCCATATTTTATAATATTAAGCAAAGCCATTTTTCCTTTCTTGATATTTTAAAAGATTTCTTTCCTGGGTTCAATTATTTGTTTTTTGGAAAATAGCTTCTGAGAAATCGTTAAGGCTTTAAATAACTGCTGAGGGCGGCGGAGGTTCGTCGGCAGCGCCTGCGTTTCTAAAGGGAACGAGAACAAGATAAATACCGATGATGCCCAGCACCACCAGGCCTCCTAGATAGGGAAGAAAGCTCGTACCGACGAAAATCTCTGGGATCTTGACCTTGAAGTACTTTAGGGCTGCATGAACAAGTCCAGTGAGAGCCTCACCAGCGATAAGCCCGGATGCGATCAGTATTCCGACGTTTTCAACTCTTGCCTTCTGAGCAGCATTAAACTTCTTCTTGGAAGCCAGAATATCGACTATTCCTCTTATCATGCCTCCACAAAAGATAGCGAAGGTGGTTTCAAGAGGAAGGTACATGCCGACGGCCACAAGCATGGGGGAACGAACCTGAACGAGAATCATGGCAAATCCCAGGAACATTCCGGTGATGACCAAAGCCCAGGGCATTTCTCCTCCGACAATTCCCTTAGCCAGAGCTGCCATCAGCCCGGCCTGAGGAGCGGAAAGCTCTTTGCTTCCGAATACGAATGCCCCATGGAGAATCATCAAGGGGAAGAAGAGAACAAACGAGGAAATGAGCACTCCAAACATATCCCCGGCCTGCATCTTCCATGGTGTCCCACCCAGGATATGACCAACCTTCAAGTCCTGGAGCATTTCCCCGGCTACGGCCGATGAGACGCAGACCACAGCAGCCACACCGAGCACAGCAGCCACTCCACTCATTCCTTTAGCGCCGATGGCGACCATGGTCAGGGCGGCAACGATCAGAGTCGAAAGAGTAAGGCCTGAGATGGGATTGTTGGAAGAGCCAATCTGACCGACAAGATTGCCGGATACGGCAGCAAAGAAAAATCCAGCCAAAGCCATAACAAATGCAGCAAGGATGGCCGGGCCGATTGAGCCGGCAAAGATATTGTAGACGAAGATCATCAAGATGAAGGCGAGGGCGAGTCCGGCAAAAACAAGCTTAAAATCCAGGTCCTTTTCCAGTCTTGACACGACCTCTGTCTGCCCTGCAGCCTTTTTTACGTCTCTGATTGACCTTTTAATCCCTGCGCCGAGGTTTTTCCTCATTTTGTAAAGAGTATAGCCCGCGCCGACAAGCATTCCACCGACAGCAATGGGTCTGATGATGAACCTCCAGACCTCAACCATCATCGATTCCCATCCCACTTGAGCTAAAGATGCGGATGGACCATAAAATCTTTCGACGAGCTGGGGTCCCAGGAAAAACATGAGAAGCGGGGCAAAGAGCCCCCAGGCAAGGACACCGCCGGCAAAGTTCAAGGAGGCGAGCCTGGGGCCGATGATGTAGCCTACACCGACATAGGCAGGTGAGATGGCTGGCCCGGATACCGAGACTTTTCCGCCAGCACCGACCTTGGGCGCCTCCTTGGCCGCTCCTATGCGGACAAAGCTTGAACCGATGGAACCGATTTTGATGAGGAATTCCTTGGTTGCCGAAAAGAGCTTGACAACACCCAAGGCGTAGATAAGAGCCCCAGCTCCCATAGCTTGAAATAAGAATTTAGCACCGGCGCTTCCTTTCTGGCCGGCTTTGTGAATTTCTGAGGCTGCCACAGACTCCGGAAACTGAAGTTCAGGGTCGGTCACCATGACCCTTCTCAGGAAAGTTACAAAGAGGATTCCCAGAAACCCGCCGACAAACATGAGAGCTGAAGATTTAAGATAGGCGTCGACAGTGTTTAACTTTGTCCATGCTCCGGCCAGGAGGAAAGCAGGGATGGTGAATATCGCGCCTGCCGCAACAGATTCTCCTATGGAGCCGACTGTTCTGGCGAAATTCTCCTCCAGTATAGAGCCTTTCATGAGTCTGAGGACTGCCATGCCGATCACAGCTGCGGGGTAAGTGGCGGCAATGGTCATTCCTGCCCGGAGTCCTAGGTAGGCATTGGCAGCTCCGAGAAGGACTGTCATCAAAATTCCCAGAATCAAGGCTTTTAAAGTGAATTCCCTTAGCTCTGTCTTTTCCGGAACATATGACTGATTGCTCATCCATAACTCCTTTATTATGATTCAGAAACTGACTTAATGTATATTAGATTTCCTTAAACAAAGTCAAGCTCTTTTCAGTGTAAAAAGCTTCATTTATTTTTAATGATGCAAATAATCTTTAATAATCTCAAGAGATACTAATATTAGCAATCGGCGAAGGCCAAGTAGTTCGAAAACCGTATGGAAGGCTGAGCGGGCGAGCCTAATGTTTTAATTTGCATGAAAACCAAAATTGTGATAAATAATAGTAAGAAAAAAGATGAGCTTATCAGGTTGGATTAAGAAAAGGCTATTCTGCGACCTGGCGATCGATTTGGGGACCGCCAACACTCTGGTTTATGTCAAAGGGAAGGGGATCGTCGTTAACGAGCCTTCAATCGTCGTTGTCAATAAAAATACCGGGAAAGTGGAAGCTGTCGGCACGAAAGCAAAGGAGATGTTGGGAAAGACGCCTGCCGACATCATGGCCATACGCCCGATGAGGGATGGGGTGATTGCCGATTTTGAGATTGCGGAAAAAATGCTTGATTACTTTATCAAGAAAGCCACAAATAAGCGAGTCTTTTTGCTCAGGCCAAGAATTGTCATCGGAGTTCCTACAGGGATTACCCAAGTGGAGAGACGTGCGGTTAAAGACGTTGCTTTGAGAGCCAAAGCTTCCGAAGTCTACCTTGTCCAGCAGCCTGTTTCAGCCTCAATAGGAGCTGACCTTCCTATTTCAGAGCCAACAGGAAATATGATCGTGGATATTGGAGGTGGGACGACGGACATTGCGGTCATTTCCATGAATGGCATTGTCTTCAATCATTCGATCCGTATTGCCGGCAATGAGATGGATGAGATAATTATTCAGTATCTTAAGAAAAAGTACAATTTGCTCGTCGGCGAAAGAACTGCTGAGCAGATCAAGATGCAGATAGGCTCGGCTTATCCTCTCGATGAACCCATGACCATGGAGATAAAAGGAAGAGATTTGAGGGAGGGAATCCCGAAAACCATAGTCGTCGATGACCAGGAAATAAGAGAAGCTCTCGAGGATGTTGTCTCTTCGATCATCAATGCCATCAGAGTTGCTCTCGAAAGGACTCCTCCTGAGCTTGCGGCAGACATCATTGACCGCGGCATTATTTTGACCGGAGGAGGCGCCCTTCTTAAAAACATGGACAGACGGATACGAGAAGAAACAAAACTGCCTGTTTTTATTACCGAAGCCCCTCTGGCCACGGTTGCTCTCGGCGCAGGGAAGATGCTTGATGACTTGGATCTGCTGAGAAAGATTTCCCTTATATAATTTAGATTTTATGGCGCTCTTCCTAAAAGACAAAAAGAAACCTTTTGTCCTCATCGCTCTCATCCTATTCCAATTCCTGCTGATCTCCGTCCAACTTCCCAGGGGCTCAGAACGCAACTATTTTGAAAAAGCCATATTTTCTATATTTTCTCCTGTTCAGCATGGAATCATTTCTTTCTTCCACTCCATCGGAAATCTGTGGAAAAGTTATTTAGACCTTCGTGGAGTCAAAAGCCAGAACCAAAAAATGAAAGATGAGATATTTTTTCTTCGACAGGAGAACCTTCTTCTCCAGAATGCTCTCCAAAAGCTCAAAAAAGAGAGGGACGTTCAGAACAGTCTCTCTGAGCTGCATGAGAATATTTTGCTGGCTGAGACGATCGGCCTTGATGTCAGTAATTTCTTGAAATCCACCATGATAAACAAAGGCTCGATGCATGGCATTAAGAAGGATATGGCCGTGCTCGATGAAAAGGGTAATTTGGCAGGGCGAGTTATTGGTCCTATCTCGCTCAAAGAGGCCAAAGTCCAGTTGATTACAGACAGAGAAAGTGGAGTGGGTGTGTTTTCTGAGTCAAAAGGTGTTTCAGGCCTGTTGAGCGGTGACGGCAACGGAATGTGTTTATTTAACTATGTCCTGGCCACAAACGAGGATATCTCTAAGGGAGAAGAGGTCGTCACCTCCGGTAAGGATGGCATTTTTCCTTCAGGAATCAAGGTGGGAAGGATTATTTCCATAGTCAAGGACGGCTCGCTTTTTAAAAGAATAAAAGTTGAACCCTATTTTGATGTTCGCCATCTCAATCGAGTGGCAGTCATCATAAGAGAGCCGATGGAGGTTTTTTAGAAAAGAATTATCTTTTAAGAGTGAGAGCGGATGAGAGATTTCATTAAAATTATTCTGAGTATCCTCATTGTCATCCTCCTTTACACCACCCTCGGCAAAATTTTTCCTTCTCTGATTTATCTTTTTAATTTTTTCAGCCTGGTTGTTATTTATTTTGCCATCAGAAAAGAAGAAGTTTTAGGAGCCTGCCTTGGTGCAGCTTGCGGCCTTATCCAGGACTCTCTATCCCTGGGGGTTTTTGGCGTCTACGGTCTGGCAAAGACAATCACAGGGTATTTGGCTGGATACCTATCAAAAAAAATCGACCTCCTCTCGATCTTTCGCATCTTTGTCTTTATTCTCTTCTTGGTCAGCGTAGAATTCATTTTGTGGATGCTTCTTTATTCCTTTGTCTTTTCAGAAAAAATCAGCATTGGAAAAGGCATACTTCTCTTCCAGCCTCTGGCTACGGCTCTTTTGGGAAGTTTTATATTTTCTATAGTGGGCGCAACGAAGAGGTCAACCAGAGGCTAATCCATGGCAAGCAACAGGATTTATGAAGACCTTTTTCTCATTCTAAGAAGAGCCAAGTGGATTTTATTTCTTGTTAAAATCTTATTTATCTTTTTAATTCTGAGTTTCTGGAAAATTCAGATTCTCGACCATGAAAAATACTGGCAGAAATCAGAGGCCAATCGGATGCGTGAAATCGCTCTCCCTTCACAGCGAGGCCTCATCCTAGATCGGAACGGAAAAATTTTGGCTGACAATAAAGGCTCTTTCAAAGCTTCTATCATCAGAGAAAACTGCAAGGATTTTGATAAATCTTGCCGGAGGATATCCCGCCTTTTGAAGATGGATGAGTCTGTTTTGAGGGAAAGAGTGAAAAAGTATGAGTCTTTACCTTCTTTCAAGCCCATTGTCGTTAAAGAGAATTTATCCTTAGATGAGGTTGCGCGGGTCGAAGCCAGAAAACTTGAATTCCCAGAACTCATTCTCCAAACAGAGCCTAAAAGGTTTTATCCTTTTGGGAATGTTGCCGCTCATGTCATTGGATATATCCAGGAGCTCTCTCCGCAGGATATAGAGAATGGCCTCTATGAAAAGAAGCGCTTGGGCGACATGGTTGGGAAATCGGGAATTGAGAAAGAGCATGAATCGACCTTGACTGGAAAGGACGGACAGTTAATAGAGATAGTGGACAGTTTGGGAAGAAACCAAGGAGAGGTCTCAAGGCGTGAGCCAGAAAAGGGCAAGGATCTGACACTCACCTTGGATTTTACCCTCCAGAAAAAAGCTGAAGAGCTGTTAGAGGGCAAGGAAGGAGCCATTATCGTCTTAGACCCGCGGACAGGAGAAGTGCTCGCCTTAGTCAGTTATCCAACTTATGACCCCAATAAATTTATCAACCGTTTCACATCTGAAGAGTGGCTTGGCTTAGTCAACAGCCCAGCCTTTCCTCTGGAGAATCGAGCGATTCGTGGCTTATATTCTCCTGGTTCTGTGTTCAAGCTGACCATGGCCTTGGGGGCTCTTGATTTAGGCTTAATCAACGACAGGACATCTTTCTTCTGTAGTGGAACGATTCGAATTTATGGCCAACTCTTAAACTGCTGGAAGGAATCAGGCCACGGCTTAATGGATTTCTACAATGGCATCAGAAATTCATGCAACATTTATTTCTATCAACTGGGGAAAATGATGGATATTGAAGACATTTCCCGCTATGCAGAGCTGCTCGGTTTCGGGAAGAAGACTGGGATTGATATCGCAGGTGAGAAAGAAGGGTTGGTTCCAAATCCTGCCTGGAAAGAGAAAGTCAAGAATGAGCCTTGGCAGCCAGGAGAGACAATTTCTGTTTCTATCGGACAGGGTCCTTTGTTGGTGACCCCCATTCAGGTCGCAGCTCATACAGCCTTGATTGCCAACAGAGGCCGAAGAGTCAATCTGCATTTATTGAAATCCCTCTCTCGACAGATGGAAGAGAGCCAGAGCCAGGCCTATGATTCTGAAAGTGATCAGGTGCAGATTTCCCCCTCTAATTTTGAAAAAGTCATCAGAGGCATGTGGGAAAGTGCCAACAGGGAAGGCACTGGAAGAGCAGCGAAGGTTGATGGATTTGATGTCTGCGGGAAGACGGGCTCGACTCAGATTATGAGCCAAGAAAAACTTGAACAAATAAGGGAGACGGGAAAAGAAGTAAAAACCCATTCCTGGTTTACGGGATTTGCCTCGAAGGATAATCCAGAAGTTGTTGTGACCGTCCTTGTTGAGTATGGAGGAATGGGTGGTGCAATAGCAGCTCCCATAGCCAGGCAATTATTTGAATTGTATAGAGAGAATAATGATCGACAGAAATCTTCTCGGTAATATTGATTGGACTCTGATATTTCTTTTGCTCTTGAATTCTGCGATTGGAGTTGTCTTTATTTACAGTTGCTCCCATGACTCACCTGGAAATTACTACTTGAAACAAACTCTATGGATCATTTTCAGCCTGGTTGCTCTCTTTCTGTTTCTTCTCATAGATTATAAAGTTCTCGTGACCTATTCCATCTATCTCTACTTCGTTATTATTTTTATCCTTGGGGGAATTCTTATTTTTGGCAGATTCCTCAAAGGCGCTAAGAGCTGGATTGTCTTCCCCTTTTTCCATGCTCAGCCTTCTGAGATTACAAAAATCATCGTCATTCTTGTTCTTGCTTTGATCTTTTCTGAATTCAAAATGAATCATCTTTCCTGGGAAAAGGGAATTTTTAGCAGTGGAGTCGTTGGCCTGCCTTTTTTTCTTGTCGCCTTGCAGCCTGATTTGGGAACGGCTGCGAGCTATATTCCCATTTTCTTGGCTTCGACCATTCTGGCCGGATTAAATAGAAAGACAGTTATTTTCTTATTGATCATCAGCTTGACTCTTGGCTTTCTTGGCTGGAATTTCGTGCTTAAAGATTATCAAAAAAAGAGGCTGACAACCCTCATCTTTCCCAGCCAGGATCCTCTTGGCTCGAGCTATCATATCACTCAGTCAAAAATCGCGGTCGGTTCAGGGGGTCTTCTGGGCAAAGGGTATAAGAAAGGGACACAGAGCCAGCTCAGATTTCTTCCGGCTCGACACACAGATTTTATCTTTTCCGTTATCGGTGAAGAGGTTGGCTTCATGGGTGTGGCATTTGCTATTGGCTTTTACTTTCTATTGCTGTTGAGGTTGTTTAAATCTATCGGGCAGTCAAGAGATAGGGCAGGGGTCTATATTGTTTTTATGGTGGCGATGATGATCACTTTTCAGTTTATGATCAACGTGATGATGGTCATCGGACTTTTCCCTATCACAGGGATTCCTCTGCCGCTCTATAGCTATGGAGGGTCTTCTCTGCTTACGAATTTTTTAGGAATATCGCTTGTCTTGAATGTGAAGATGAGAAGATTCGTGAATGTTTAGAAGTCGGGCCTATGAACGATTTCTTCACTTAAACTAAGCTTCCGCTCGTTTTTATTTGGCTTTTTTCAATTCTGAAGACAGAGTCGCTTTTAAGTCCCGCCAAGATTCAAGAATGACGATCGGTTCATATGCCCCGCGGCTTGCCGCGGGGAACCGATCGTCGGGGATTCCAAGGGGGTATGCCCCCTTGGTCGCAGGGCGGGGTTTCATGCCCCGCCCGAGAAAGGGAGGCAGGGAGCGAAGCGACCGTTGGAAGGGGGAACGCGAAGCGGTTCCCCCTCCAAGGTTGACTTGATAGCCAATGATTTCCTTTGACAGGGCAGTGTCGCGGCGTGCTCCAGGCCCGCCTGCAGCCCGAGGAATTTCCCTCGCGCTGAGTTGATATCTCATTATTGATAGGAGATAATTGTAAAGAAATGTTTCACGGATAAGAAATGAAAGATTTTAAGTCTCTTTTTAATGAAAGAATGGATTGGGAGGAACTTCTCCATGATGTTGAAAAACCCGGTCGGTATATGGGCGGCGAATGGAATGAGATAAATAAAGACCCGAGCAGGGCCAAAGCCAGAATCGCCCTCGTTTTTCCTGACCTTTATGAGGTTGGGATGAGCTATCTCGGTCAAAAAATCCTCTACTTTATTCTGAATGAACAACCGTCTTTTGTAGTTGAGCGGGTTTTTGCTCCTTGGATTGATTTTGAAAAGAAGCTCCGCGCTCTCAACCTTCCTTTGTTCTCTCTTGAAAACAAAATCCCTCTTTCTCAGTTTGATATCTTGGGCTTTTCCCTCCTTTACGAGCTCAATTATTCCAACATCTTGACCATCCTTGACCTCGGCCAAGTTCCCACTTTTTCCTCTGAACGTGATCTGGACAATCCTCTGGTTATCGGCGGCGGGCCTGCCGCTTTCAACCCTGAGCCTGTGGCTGATATCTTTGATTTATTTTTAATAGGGGATGGGGAAGAGGCTTTTGTGGAGATCGTTGAAAAATTCATGAGGTTGAAGGAGGAATCGGGGGATAAGGCTTCAATCTTGAGAGAGTTGTCCAGAATCCGAGGAGTCTATGTCCCTTCCTTATATAGTCCGCACCCAGATTCCAAGTCGTTTCTTCTGGCTGAAAAGCCCTCAGAAGGAGTCCCGGCAAAGATCGAAAAGAGAGTTCTCTTCCCTTTTCATCAAGCGCCTTTTCCAGAGAAAATCATTGTCCCCAATATCAGAGTCATATTTGACAGGGTGGCGGTTGAGGTGGCAAGAGGATGTACTCATAAATGTCGATTTTGCCAGGCTTCCAGTATCTATTTTCCCCAGAGAGTGAGGAGCCCCTCTCTTGTGATTAAAAAGATTATGGCCTCAGTCCACTCTACAGGCTATGAAGGTGCTTCTCTAGCTTCTCTCTCTGTGAGTGATTATCCCTATTTCCGCCAACTCGTCGAAGCTCTGATGGAGAATCTTTCAAGAGAAAAAGTTTCCCTCTCCTTATCTTCTTTGCGTCCCAAGGGTTTGACTTCAGATATACCCAAAAACATTGTCAGAGTTAGAAAGACAGGTTTTACTTTAGCTCCAGAAGCTGGGACAGAGCGGCTGCGCCGCGTCATCAACAAGAAAATGAACGATGATGATGTCCTGGAGGCAGCGGAGAATGCCTTCTCGCATGGCTGGAGGTTGCTCAAGCTTTATTTCATGATTGGGCTTCCAACAGAGAGAGACGATGATTTGGATGGGATTGTGAGGCTGGTTAAAGAGGTGATAAGGGTCGGATACAAAATTCTCAAATTCTCTCCCCAGATCAACCTCAGCATTCCTGCTTTTATCCCAAAGCCCCATACTCCCTTTCAATGGCTCAAGATGGAAAGTGAGGAAACCTTGAGAGAGAAACACAGATTTCTCATATCCAGTTTGAAAAGATATCCTTTTGTCAAATTCAAAAAGCATCCTCTGAAAAATTCTATCCTGGAAGCAGTCTTCTCCCGGGGCGACCGGCGGCTGAACCAGGTCTTGCTTGAGTCGTGGAAAGGAGGAGCAAGGTTTGACAGCTGGAGCAATTGTTTTGATTTTCGAGTCTGGGAAGAAGCTTTTAAGCAAAAAAATATCGATTATAATCTTTACTTGGAAGCTCTGGACAGAGATGCCGTGCTTCCTTGGGACCACATCCATACCGGTATTAAAAAAACTCACCTTCTCCAGGAATTGGACAAAGCCTTGAAAGAAGAATCAAGCTTATCCTGCCTTGATAACAAATGTGCCCTGTGTCAAGGATGCATTTTTTCCTCGTTATTGGAGAGAGAATTTATAGAGAAAATAGAAATTCCTGATGATTATTCTCCTTTTGGAAAAATAACAGAGAATGTTTTTCGCTACCGTGTTTTCTACTCAAAAGAGAAGGAGGCAAGATGCGTCTCGCATTTGGATTTAATCAATATTATACAAAGAACATTCCGAAGAGCTTCGATCTCGGTCGTCCATTCCGAGGGTTTCCACCCGAAAATGATGATTTCCTACCTTCCCGCCCTTCCCTTGGGAATGGGAGGAAAATCCGAAGTCATCGAGTTCAAGTCCGAGTATCTCTTTTCTGAGAAAGAGTTTATCGACCGGATGAATAATTTCCTTCCCAAAGGAATCAGATTTCGATCTCTGAAGAGGACGGAATCTTCAGCCCCCTCCTTGAATGAAGAAATCAAAAGCCTGGTCTATTCAGTTAACCTTGAATACCCCAGGATGAAGAGAGCTTTAGAAGAGATGTCTTTAGAAAAGAAAATTTCTCCCACGAATACTTCCAGAATGGCTGAGGAGTTGGTTCGTGATTTTTTAGCCCGAAATCCGAATGAGTTCGTCGAAAGAATATTTGTTGACGAAGAGAAGAAGAAACTTTTCTTATATCTGAAGCACTTTCCCCATAAAGGAGCGAGTCCCTTGAAGATTGTCAAGGACATCTTCAGAGTTGAAAATCCTGCCTTTTTCATGACCCGAGAAGAGATTCTATTTGCTTAAAGCATTTGAATTGACATCCCAAATGTTTTTCAGTATATGATGTTATTTCAATAATGCCGCAACAAAAAATTTAATAAGGAGGAAAGAGTGATTAGCTTTAGTTTAACCGAGGAGCAAAAGGCTCTTCAGGAGATGGCTCGAGAATTTGCCCAAAAAGAAATGAAGCCTAGCGCGGCAAAGTATGATAAAGGAGAGGAGTTTCCTGAAGGCATCATGAAAAAGGCCTTTGAAGTTGGGTTTCTCACTTGCACCATCCCCAAAGAATATGGAGGAGGCGGGTTGAGCGACCTGGATACGGTTATCATCAGCGAGGAGCTGGCTGCAGGCTGCGCTGGAATGTATACGACGATGATGGTCAATGCCTTGGCCTATACGCCAATCATTCTCTTTGGCAGCGATGAACAGAAAAAGAAATTCTTGACTCTTCAGACAGAAAAGATGTCTTTTGCTTCTTTTTGTCTGACTGAAAGAGAGGCAGGTTCGGATGCCGGTTCTCTGAAAACCCACGCTAAAAAAGTTGGCTCCGAGTACGTTATCAATGGCTCGAAATGTTTTATCTCTAATGGAGGAATCGCCAGCCTTTATATTGTTTTTGCTAATTCCATTCCTGATAAGGGAATGCGGGGAATCAGTGCCTTTATCGTCCCTCGTGAAACCCCCGGCATAACCATAGGAAAAGTTGAAGATAAAATGGGGCATAGAGCTTCAAACACAGTCGAGCTCTTTTTTGATGACCTGAAAGTCCCTGAGGAGAATCTCCTGGCAAAGGAAGGGCTTGGTTTCGTTATTGCCATGAATACCTTGGATAAGACAAGAGCCCCTGTGGGTGCAGCAGGTGTGGGAGTGGCCAGGGCTGCTCTTGAATATGCCACAGAATATGCAAAGACGAGAGTTCAATTTGGGAAGCCGATTGCTCTTTTCCAACACATAAGCTTCAAGATCGCCCAGATGGCCACAGAGATAAACGCCGCCCGCCATCTTGTCTGGCATGCAGCCTGGCTGATGGATGAAGGTCAACCGTGCAGTAAAGAATCAGCCATGGCCAAATCCTTTGGTTCGGATGTGGCGATGAAGGTCACGACGGAGTGCCTCCAGATTTTTGGCGGATACGGATATATGAGGGATTATCCTATGGAAAAACTGATGAGAGATGCCAAGCTCCTTCAGATTTATGAGGGGACGAACGAAATCCAACGACTGATCATCTCGCGTGAGGTCATCGGGCCAATAAAATAAAATAGAATCGAGGGCTGATAGGATTGAGGCGTTCTTATGTTTTTTCCTTAAGGTGAAGGACAAAGGGATTTTTATTCAAGGGATTTATCTAAGAAAGGAAAATCAAGGAAGCTGCTGGTCCTCAAATAATTCCGGGACTAGACCCAGGACATCAATTCCTACTCCTTTGGCAATGTCGATAAGCTCAACGACTTTGCTAAAGGGAACTTTAGCTTCGGCCCTGATGAATAGGATTTTCTCTTGGCGGGCGCCGTAGATTGCCTCTAGTCTATCCTTGACCTGGTCGAAATCATAGTATGTTTGGTTGATGTCCACTCGGTAGTTTCTATGGATTGTCATAACTATGACATTAGGGTTTGAGCCTTCACCTGCCGATGTTTCGGGAAGCTTGATATCGATTCCTTTTTGAATTGTTGGCGTGATGACCATGAAGATGATGAGTAAGACCAAGAGAACATCACAAAGAGGGACGACATTGGGTTCAGCTCTCAGCTGCATTGTCTCCTCCTAATTTTCCTTATAAACCTATAATTAATTCTACGACAGGTTTTTTTGCTTTGTCAACGTGTTTATTGATTTCTGGAAGCATAGCAACGCCCGCTCAGGCTTCGTGGGGGCTCCTCGCCCCAAACCCTCATCCTCACAATTATCTTTATATCAAGGACTTCGGGATGCTGCTATTGATTTTTTAGATAATGGTCCATATATTGGTCTAAGAAAGGAGTAAAGATGAAAGAGCTAAAAGTGGAGGTTGTGAAGGTTAAAGAGCGGTGCGGGGCCAAGCATAAAGCAGGGGATGTTTTTTTTGTCAGGGGTGAGGGGACGATTGAGATCCCGCTGAAGAAGAGGGTCTGCATTTATGCTCTCAACAGTCTCTTTCCTTTTTTGACTGCCAAGCAGCGGGAAGATGAATTGCCTCATGACGATTGGATTTCTGAGACAGAAACTCTCTGTTGTCCTGATCCTCAAGGAGTTGTCTTCAAGGTGACAACTTTGCCTTGAATCTCCTGCTTTGATTTAAGGTTCGCTGCGTCAAAAGAGCTGAAGGCCTGTCATTAAAATCAAATCGAAACCGTGATTATGCCAGAGTTTCAGCCGCCTTCTTATTATCATTCGTTTTGAAGACCAAAAACACTTTCCCTGTTCCAGAAGAAGTTCCATAGCAGTAGTCGATATCGATGACAGCATTTCCAAGAAGCGCTCCCACCTCGGCTCCAGCCCCGATACGGTCATCAATTTGAACAGTGACGACATCATTGGTCTTGACAGTGTATCCCAATTCCTTAAGGCATTTCTCAGCTTTTTTATTATCTGAAGTTACGAGCAAGAAGATACCCTTCTTTTTTTCCGAATGAACACGAAGAGCTCTGAGGTTGACCCCGGCGTTAGCAAGAGTTCCCAAGACTCGGCCGAGTATCCCAGGTTCGTTTGGAGTGATCACCTCAATTTCAGTCTCTTGTTTTACATTGTACAAGTTTTCTCCTCCTTTATTGAAAATGAATTATACCAGAATCAACGTCTTAAACACAAAGACAATATGAGAGGCTCAGGTCAGTGGGTTCAAAAACACACAGCTTTTGCCCCAGCGAGGCAAAAGCTGTTCGGTTTCAGGCTTCGCTCTCCTCGACCTTTGGTCGAGGAACCATGCCCGCTCAGCCCTCAAACGGTTTTTTCACCCACTGACCTTCGCCTAATAATTGATTGGCTGGGGCAAAAGCGGCGTGCTGACGAACCACTCTGCCTGAGCTATTCAAACGGTTTTCGAACCGCTTAGCCTTCGCCTAACGCTAAAACGAAATTTATAGTAAAAAGGATATGAGTTGTATTTCTGCCTTAGGTGTTTATAATTTGAGATGAGAATTCAAAGTCGGAAAGTCAGAATGAGAAAGAATGAGATAAAAGTGGCAATCGTCGATAATTCAATCAACTCTTCTGTTTACAATCCCGTTGAGCACTGGAGTCCTTATTTGGATGTTGCTTGGGAAGCCTTCAGAGCGACCAGAAGCCATTTTCCAGACCCGAAAAGAGGATACACACACATAATCCTGACTGGCTCAGAAGCTTCCATCTTGGATAGGGAAAGCTGGGTTTATGAAGAGCTTGAGCTTGTCCAGGAAGCTGTGGAAAAAGGACTCTCGGTTCTCGGAAGCTGCTACGGACATCAGCTCCTTGTCTTGGCTCTCTTAGGGAAGTCGTATGTTCAGCGATGTCTTATGCCTGAGGTGGGCTGGATTCCTGTCCAGATTCAAAAAGAGAGTGAACTTCTTGGCAAAAAAAGGACCGCTTTCTCCTTTTCCATTCACTTTGATGAAGTCGTCAATCTGAGCGATGCTTTTGCGGTTCTCGCTTCCTCACAGGATTGCAAGATTCAGGCCTTTCAGATGAAAAAAAGACCGATCTGGGGTCTTCAAATCCATCCTGAGATCGATATCTCAAGCGCCCAGAAATTCTTGAATAAACTCATCTCCTTGAATTTAAAGACAAAGCTTTTTTTTGAAGCGGCCCTAAACTCAAGACCCAGAGACTCCGGTCTTATCCGGCGAATCGTCAAATATTTTTTAATGTCGAGAGATATGAATTGAGATGGCTTTAAAAATCTGACCCAGAAGGGGCTAATTCGCAAACGTCATTCAATCACGGAATAGCGAATGACCGTTTTTTTCGATTTTCCTTGACAACATAAGCAGTATTTTTATATGTTACTTATATAGATTTAATTCATTTTTTGATAAAAGGAGGCTGAGATGAAATTTAAAAAGTTATGCATTCTGATGATGGCAGGCTTTCTCCTTTTTTCTGTCGCGTCTTATGCTCAAACAACAAAACTTAAGGAAATCGGGCGATACACTTTAGTTCGAATCAAGGGAGAAGTGCCTGTAGCTCAGGTCATGAAGATTCTTGTCGATAAATACACCGGGGATATCAAATATGGCTTTGATACGGCTGGGTATGGGGACTTGTTTTTCCCGTTTATCGATCAGATTAAAGCAGCGACTTTTGAGGAGAAAATGCTGCCCATCGGAGACAAATTGATGTGGATGCTTTTTCGCTCTCGAGAAAGAGTAAAAGTGGCCAAAGACATTGAGTGGGCAGGCAAGACGCCCCTTGCAGTTTTTTCTTTCACGGTCGTAAAAGGCTACAACCACTACGAATTCGTTATGCCCAAGCCCTGCGGCAATATTGCCCTGCGCAAAGTGGAAGAAATTATTCCTGATGCAATCTGTGATATGAAAGTTACTCCTGCCAAAGCCAACATCAATGACCCAATCTCTGTGGATATGAGCGGCTCCCAGAATGCCCAATCCATGGAAGTGGAGGTTTTCGATAAAGCAGGAACCAAGATCGCTTCCCAGAAGCTGACGCCAGACTCTGCCAAGTGGCAGACAAAATTTGACAAGCCTGGAGAGTACCCCTTCAAAGGAAAGGCTTACAATATCAAAGGCAACGCTTCCACGAATCCCAGCGAAACCAAGGTCTACATCAATTTTCCTCCTGTGAGCAGTTTGGAGAGCTCCACGAAAGAAGATTATGTTGGATTGCCCGTCACTTTTAGCGCTTCCGGCTCATCCGACCCTGATGGTGAAGTCCGTAAGGTTGATTTTGAGATTACAGATCAAGGAGGGAATGTGGTTGACAAGCAGACAGCGACCGAAAAGCCCTTCACTTGGGAAAAGACATTCGATAAGGAAGGAGTTTTCACTGTCACAGCCATTGTTACTGATGATTTTGGAGCTGTTTCTGAACCGGCGAGAGTCGAAGTCAAGGAAAAATACAAGAAACTCTTCTTCTTGGTCGACGCAGGCCCAATGGCTGTTTTTGCAGGGGGCGGTTCTTCTGGCGCCTTTGGAGGGAGGCTGGGCATTGAGTATGAGTTTGTTCCTCATAAATGGAGTTTAATCGTCTCCGGAGGAGGGGCTTTTCCTTTTAGCGGTGGCTGGGACTCTTTCTTCATGGCCAATGTCCTTGCCAATTTCCACTCAGGCAAGTCTTACTTTGGAGCTGGAGCTGGATTCTCAACAAGCGTTAGAGCTGGTGAAGGTTCGACCGTCGAGCTCGTCGCCAATGCTGGGTATAATGTGATTGATAAAGTCAAAATGAAAGGCTCAATCTTCTTAGAGGGCCGTATCTCAGGCAGCAGCAAAGTGATGGCCGGGTTCAGGTTCCTTCTCTAAGCTCGGGAAACTTTAGCCAGAGATAGAAAGGCCAAGGAGAAATCCTTGGCCTTTTTTGTTCATCTTGAAAGAGTCGCAAAGAAACGCGGGAAGTTTTCTTGGAGAATCAAGGATTTTTTAAAGATGAAAATCGCCATCATCGGGGCTGACGGTCAGCTCGGGTCTGATTTAATGAAGGCACTCAAGGACGATAAGCCTTTTCCCCTTTATTACCCTGACCTTGACATCACCAATCCTCAGAAGACAAAGAAGGTTCTTTCTGAACTTGACCTTGAGGTTGTCATCAACACTGCTGCCTACCATAAGGTTGATGAATGTGAGGATAATCCTCAGAAAGCTTTTAAAGTCAATTCAATAGCGGTCAGGAAAGTCGCCCTGATTTGTCGGGAGCTTGGATTGGCCTTAGTCCATTTCAGCACAGATTATGTCTTCGACGGGAAGAAAAGGGTTCCATATGTTGAGGACGATGCCCCAAATCCCCTGAATGTCTATGCAGTCTCAAAACTGGCTGGAGAATATTTTGTGCAGAATGCCCTGGAGAAATACTTCCTCATCAGGACCTGCGGTCTTTATGGGGAGGCGGGCTGCTGGGGAAAAGGTTATAATTTTGTCGATACGGTTATTTCTTTAGAGAAAGCGGGAAAACCGTTAAGAGTTGTCAACGACCAGTGGGTTACACCGACATCGACAGCAGAGCTTGGCTCAAGAATCGCTGAGCTCATCCGGACAAAACATTATGGCCTCTACCATATGACCAATGAGGGTCAATGCACCTGGTTTGAGTTTGCCAGAATGATATTTTCCCTGATCGGGAAAAAAGCCGACCTTATCCCTGTTGATTCAAAAACTTATGGGGCTCGTGCTCTGCGGCCTCTTTATTCTGTCTTAGAGAAAAGGAATGCAAAAAAAATTGGATTAACTGAGTTTTCGCCCTGGGAAAAAGCCCTGAAGGAATACCTCATCAAAAAGGACTATCTTAGAGCCTGAATCGCTGGAGCTTCCATTTAGCGACTTTTAGGGGATATTCCTTTATGCCTTTATTTTCTTCATGATCTCAGGCGGAAGAGAGCAGACCTTGGCATCTGAATTGGTCACGATGTGGACAGTATAGCCAGAGGCAATCAATTTTTTCTCTCCTTTGGTCAATAACTCATAGGCGAAAACAAATTTTTTCGCAGTGGCTTTTTCCAAAGAGACGCGGACAAGAAATTTTTGGTCGTATCCCAAGGGCTTTTTATATCTGCAAAAAGCCTCGACGACGACGAGATAATAACCCTGGTCTTCGATGGTTTTGTAAGGTATGTTTTTCTGGCGGCAGTATTCAGTCCGGCCAATCTCAAACCATTCAAAATAATTTTTATTATGGGCAACCCCCATGCGGTCGACTTCAGAGTAACGGACTCTTTCTTCGATTTCTATGAGATTATTTTTCCCCTGGTTTAAGAAGATTTTATTCGGCAATTTTTCCGAGCTTTGAGATTTCTTCATTGTAATATTTACGGTAGAGAATCTCCCATTCCCTGCTTCCTTCTTCAATGGCTTTTTTCTGGGATTGGATTTTTTGTACAGCCCTTTTGTCGATTTGATCATAGAGCTTCATCTCTTCTTCGATGCTTCTCACCACAGAGAGCCTGATCTCGTTAGGCTCGACAAGGAATTCGACCTGCTCGTTTTCAAAAAGCAAGTTGAGAATCTGGCGGGCCAGAAAATTGATTTTTTCTCTTGATAATTTCAGGCTCAAAGGACGATATTCCTTTCTTTCGCTAGCTTTGTTTTTATCATTCTGAACATGGTCTGGTATTCAATATTTTCATTACGTATTTTTTCCATGTACTTGTTGAGTATTTCCCTCACCTCCTGGTCAAGCTTATCTTCTTTCTGGAAATCTTCGGTTAAGAGATTCACAAGGCTTTCAATGAGCTTGTTTTTGTCTTCAAAGATGATTTTTTTCTCTTTGATCAGATTTCTTACGGCGATAAAAGCCAGGTGCTCAATTTGATTCTTGTTTATCCTCATGTCTCTTATAAAATACAATATCTTGTATCAGAATTCAAGAATTCGATTAATGAAACGCTTTTTCTTTATTTTCAGTTACTTCGGGTTTTCCCCGGTGTCGATGACCAAAAATGGATGGAAGCAATTTTTCTCTGGCATCTTTTTTGCTATGGCAAGAAATTTTCCTTCTCGACTGAACATTCTGAAGATGATGTCGAGCTGCGAAGAGTCAGTGGGAAGGGAAGGAAAGGCAGGAGTGATTTTCAAGACATTTTCAGCGAGGATGAGGTTGCCATTTCGAGCCAGTGCCTCGCCCCGCTCATCAAGGATAATCTTAGGAAATTCAGGGAGGAGAGATTCGAGGGGGAGGAGAAATTTCTCGATTTGCTTCGCTTCAGCCAACTTTTTTATTTCTTCAAGGGTGAGACAACCCTTGAGATGAAAGTTGCCCACGGCTGTCCTGGTGAGCTCGGAGAGATGGGCTCCGCATCCCAAGATTTGACCCAGGTCGTGTGCCAAAGAGCGGATGTAAGTTCCAGAAGAGCACCGCACTTCGAATTCAAGAAAAGGAGGATTGTATTTCTTTAAGCGCAGGAAATGGATAGAGACTCGAGTTGGCCTTAATTCAAATTCTTTTTTCCCTCTGGCGAGTGAATAAAGAGGCTTGCCTTTGTATTTTTTGGCCGAATAGGCGGGAGGAATCTGTTCGGTCACTCCCTCAAATTTTTTCATAGCCTTCCGGACGGTTGGCTTTGTGGGATAGTCTTTTGTTTCTCTTGAAGTTGGCTTTCCCGTTGAGTCATAGGTCTCAGTGGAGAAGCCCAATCTCATCACTCCTCTGTAGGATTTATCTGCTTTAGAAAAAAAAGGAAAGAGCCTCGTTGTTTTACCCACAGCCACCATCATCAGTCCTGTGGCTAAGGGGTCCAAAGTGCCAAAGTGCCCGGCTCTTCGGACCTTTAGGAACTCTCTGATTCGAGCGACGATATCGTGGGAAGTGAGGTTTTGAGGCTTGTTGACGAGGATAAGCCCGTCCATGATTTAAAAAAGGTCAGCCGATTTATTCTTTTTCTTGAGCTTGTTTTTCTCCAACAATTTTTCAACTTCCGCAGGGATTTCTTTTAAAAGTTTTTCATATTTGCCGGTGACTGTAAAGCCGGCCGCATGGAGATGGCCGCCTCCACCGAAATGTTCAGCAACAAAAATTGCATCGGCTTCGCCTTTTGCTCTGAGGCTGACACGGAAAGTATCTTTTTCCATTTCTTTGAAGAAGAGGACCATTTTCACCCCTTGGATCGAACGGGCCAAGGTTGTGATGTCTTCAGTGTCTATTTCCTTGAGGTTGAGAGAATCCAGGTATTTTCTGAACATGGTGATGGTGGCAATATTGCCTTTTTTGTTTATCTTTAAGGTGGAGAGCACCTGGCCCAACAGCTTAATTTTTTCAGGGGAATTCGTGTTGAATAAAAGCTCAGAGATTCTGATGGAATTGGCTCCATGAGTCATGAGTTTCGAGCAGACCTCAAGGCTTCTGGCTGTGGTGTTGGAAAATTGAAATGAGCCCGTGTCGGAGACGATAGCGCAATAAAGATGGTTTGCTATTTGAGGCGTGAATCGGATATCAAGTTTTTCTGCCAGGTCGAAGGCCATTTCTCCCACAGCGGATACTTTAGGTTCAACCCAGTCTATGTCGGCATAATAATCATTGGAATAATGGTGGTCGATATTGATTTTGAAGTATTTATCAAGACCCTCCTGTCCGGAGCGGGAAACATTGGCGCACTCAAAGAGGATGACGATGTCAAATTTTTCAGGTGCGATTTGTCCAATTTGGATTTTTTCAATGTCAGGAAAGCGGTTGAACGGAAAAGGAGTGGGGTCTTTGTTTATAATCTTGGCCTCTTTTCCTAAAAGCTCTGCCGTAAAGGCTAAGGCAAGGCTGGTGCAGATGGAGTCGCCATCAGGTCTGAGGTGGGAGGTGATAGCGATGCGCTGGCTTTCGAGAATCTTTTTGCAGATTGAACCTACAGGGTCATTTTTCATTTTTCTTCATTTTTTCTAAGATCTTGTCTATTCTTGCTTCGTAATCGAGGCTCGGGTCAAAAGAAAAAATTAGCATCGGATTATACTTTAACTTAACCTTGGAGGCAATAGATTTTCTCAGAAAGCCCTTTCTTCTTTCCAGAAGTCGAAGAGTTGCTTCTTTTTCTCCGCCGCCAAAAATGCTGAGGTAGATGTGAGCTGTCATCAGGTCGGGGGTCATTTCAACCCGGGTGACTGTGATCAAACCTGAGGATGAGTCTTGAATTCCTTCAATAAGAAGACGGCTAATCTCTTCCTTGATCACGCTGGCAACTCTTTTCTGCCTTAAAGAAGTGCTCATTTAAGCCTGCTTCTCTTTTTCAAGATGTGAAGAGATTTTTTCCTTTGATCAATGGTTTTGCTTTGCGCTTTGTCTTTGTCAGAAGTAGTATATGTGTTGATTGATGATCCGTCCGTCAATATTTTGTTCTGCGTCAGCTACGATTCTCTGAAAGAGGCCTTCGATGACCCTTTTTTGGTTATTAAGAGTCACAATGCCGATTATTGTCCTCTGCCACTTTTTTTGAAAATCCAGCTCGGCAAAAGCCACATTGTATTTTGTCTTCAAGCGATTGATGAGGCTGGATAATCTTTGCCTTTTGTCCTTCAATGAATGGGAATAAGGGAGGTAAATCTCCAAAGATAAAAACCCGATAACCATTGAATTTTGTTACTCAGGCTTCACGGTTTCAGTCATGAAAGCTTCGAGAATATCGCCTTCTTGGAAATCCTTGAATTTCTCGAGTCGGATACCGCATTCATAGTCTTTGAGGGCTTCATTGACAGAGTCTTTGAGATGTTTAAGGGAAGAAATTCGACCCTGATGGATGGTCTCCTTGTTCCTGATAACCCTGATTTCTGAGTTTCGAGTTATTTTCCCATCGACAACATAACAGCCAGCAACTCTTCCAACCTTCGATAAATCGAATATTCTTCTGACTTCTGCCCTCCCAAGGCAGGTCTCCTTTTTGACCGGTTCCAGCATTCCGGAGATGGCCTTTTTTAAATCTTGGGTCAATTCATAAATGACATTGTACGTTCGGATCTCAACATTTTCTTCTTTGGATAAATCCAGGATTTTTTGGTCTGGTTTGATGTTGTAGGCGATGACGATGGCATTTGAGGCAGAAGCCAGAAGGACATCGGATTCGGTGATTTTCCCCGTGGCTGAATGAACAATTTTTATTTTTATCTTCTCGCCACTCAAATTGGGAAGAATGTCGTTCAGAACTTCGGCTGAGCCCTGAACGTCGGCCTTGATGATCAGGGGAAGCTCCTGAACCGTGCCTTCCTCCATTTTCTTGAAAAGGGCGTCAAGAGTCAGATGCTCTGGCCGGTGCGGTTCTCCTTTGATCTTGGAGAGCCGATAGTTGACGATTTGTTTGGCTTTGTCTAGATTGTCGACAACCTGGAAAAGCTCTCCTGCTTGAGGGACCTCGGAGAAGCCGAGAATTTCAACAGGCATCGAAGGCTCTGCTTTTGTCATTGCTTTTCCGTTCTCGTCAAAGAGTGCCCTCGTTTTTCCGTAACATAGGCCTGAGATAAAGGTCTCTCCTTGATGGAGGATGCCATGCTGAATGATAACCGTGGCCACTGGACCTTTTTTGGCGTCCAAACGAGCTTCCAGGACGACGCCGTGAGCTTTAATTTTGGGATTGGCCTTGATTTCGATAACATCGCTCAAAAGAAGAATCATCTCCAGAAGCTCATTCAAATTTGTTTTTTCTTTTCCAGAGACCTCAACACTAACCGTGTCTCCTCCCCATTGCTCTACAGTCAACCCCTCCTTCTGCAACTGGTGCTTGACTTTTTCCACGTCGGCTTGGGGTTTATCAATTTTGTTAATAGCCACTATAATCGGAACATGGGCCTCTCTGGCATGGCTTATAGCTTCCCTTGTTTGAGGCATCACTCCGTCATCGGCGGCGACAACCAGGATAACGATGTCGGTGACACTCGCACCTCGAGCCCTCAATTGGGTGAAGGCCTCATGGCCGGGGGTGTCGATGAAAGTTATCGGCCGCGTATTGTGAAGGACTCGGTAAGCGCCGATATGCTGGGTAATCCCGCCGAATTCTTTTCCGACAAGATTGGATCGCCTGATGGCATCGAGAAGAGTGGTTTTACCATGGTCAACATGACCCATGATGGTTACAACGGGAGGCCTGAGAATCATGTCCTCCGGATGACTCTCAGCCATAAGTCGTGTTTCTTTCTCGATTGAAACCAACTCGATTTCAAGGTTAAATTCTCGAGAGATGGCGGCAGCCAGAGATTCATTGATCACATCATTGGCGCTTATGTCGTAACCTTTTTGCGAGAGCTTTTCGACGATGTCTTTGACCTTGATTCTTGTCTTATCAGAAAGTTCCTTTAAGCTTAAACCCTCCCTTAGCAGCACTTTTTTCGGCGCAGCTTTTGCGGCTTTGGCTTTTGGCTGAGCCGCTTTTTTCTTTTCTTGCTTGTCCATAATCTATCGTTTCAATAAATTCTATCTTTTGAGCTTTATTCCTGCTTAATTTCTATTTTCCATCCGACGAGTCTTGAGGCAAGTCTGACGTTGATCCCTTTCTTGCCGATGGCCAAGGAGAGTTGGTCTGGTGAAACAAAGGCCTGCATGACTTTTTCTTCTTTATTGAGGATTAAGACCTTATCAACTTTTGCCGGATTGAGAGCCGCTTTGGCATAAGTCAGAGGATTTTCTGACCATTCGATAATATCGATTTTTTCTCCGTTCAACTCCTTGCTGATGGCCATGATTCTATTGCCTTTCACTCCTATGCAGGCCCCGACAGGGTCTATATCCTTCTCTTTTGTGTAAACCGCAACTTTTGATCTCTCTCCCGGTTGGCGAACGATATTTTTTATTTCGATATTTCGGTTGGCAATTTCAGGGGTTTCAAGCTCGAGGAGCTTTGCCAAGAATTTTGGGTCAGCCCTAGAGACAATGACCTGCGGCCCCTTATTCTCTTTCAAGACCTGGATGACCAAAGCCTTGATTCTATCTCCTCTCTGGAATTCCTCGTTGGGCAGCTTTTCACGATAGGGTAAGAGAACATCAACCTTATCCATTTCGAGACACATGTTCTTGTTTAGTTCAAATCTTCTTAAGACGCCAGTTATGATCTGAGTCAATCGGGGAGCGAAGAGGTCATAAATTTTTTCCTGCTCTGCATCTCTGACTTTTTGAAGAATGACCTGTTTGGCAGCTTGGGCCGCAATGCGCCCTAAGGTCTCTGAAGGAAGGTCGAATTCTACGTAATTTCCGATTGTCGCTGTCGGGGCAATTTTTTTTGCATCTTCAAGGGAGATTTCTTCAGCCAAGTTCTCTGGCTCCTTGCTGATTTTCTTGATGGCATAAACTCTTAGCTCGCCTTTTTCAGGAGAAAAGGAAATGTTGATTTTTTCATTGTGGGTAAAGTATTTCGAGGAGGCAACTTTAAGAGATTCTTTGATAGCGTTGACAATGGTCTCTGTGCCCACTCCTCTTTCTTTGCTGAGCTGGAGGATGGTATTCCAGACATTGACCTTCATCTCGTTGCCTCAATGATACTCCTGAGGAGTTAAGAACGCGAATTATAACTGAAATGAGAAAGAATAGCAAATGAATCGCTCAGGCCAGTGGGTGAAAAAACACGCAGCTTTTGCAGACTTTCCGGGCGAAAGCAGAATGGTGAGAAGGCCGTGCCTTCGAACCATTCTGCCTGAGCCATTCAAACGGTTTTTTCACCCACTGGCCTTCGCAAGGTCAAAATAGGTTTGATATAAGCTGCATGTTTTCAAAATACTAAGCCTGATTCATACTTCATTTTTATTATAGAAAAAATGCTTGCTTATCAGGATTGATAGTTGACGGAAAAGTCATATTTATTATATTGTTTATTCAACAAAATGGCTATGGAAGTGTCGCACAGAGACCAGGAAGGCAAGATTTGGGCCGTTGGCGGCGGCAAAGGAGGGACAGGGAAGAGCTTCATCGTCAGCAGCATAGGAAGTTATCTCGCCTTGAAAGGAAAAAGTGTCGTCTTGGTTGATGTCGACATCGGCGGCGCAAACCTTCACTCCTTCCTGGGAATCAACAGGCCTAAAAAATCTTTGACTGATTTTTTTGAGAACGGGACTCCTCTCAGCAAACTGGCCTTGAAGATTGATATGGGGAATATGTATTTGATCAGTGGAGACATTCATTCCCTTGCTTCGGATAATATCAAATTCACCCAAAAGCTCAAATTGTTCAGGCACATCATGAAATTCAATAAGCAATATGTCCTCATTGATTTAGGGAGTGGAAGTCATAACAATACCCTCGATACTTTTCTCATAGCTGACAAGATGATTGTTGTTTTAGAGCCGGAGATCATTGCGGTTGAGAATTTATATCATTTTATAAAGAATGCTCTATTCAGGAAGCTAAAAATGGTGCTGCGGGATTATGGGTTTAAAGAAATTGTTGAGCACATGTGGGAGAAGAGGCAGAAGTACGGGATTGAAAACTTGAGACAGCTTGTCGATTGTTTGAAAAACAGCTTTTCTTACATTGGAGATATTCTTGACAAAGAGCTCGCTGAGTTCAAGATCAATCTCATTTTGAACAAAGTCAGAAGCACTCAGGATGTGTTGGTCGGAGCTTCGATCAAGAGCATTTTTTTGAAATACTTGGGGCTCAATACCCAATTTGTTGGCTATATTGAGTATGATGATACGATCTGGAGAGCTGTGCGTCGAAGAGAGCCCTTTATGTTCACCTATGCCACCTCCCGTTGCGGAAGGGAGATCGAAGTTTTAACAGAAAATATTTTGCAGGGAAAAGAGATAAAATTGCTGAGGAGCTGACGATGTCAAGAGAGGCATACAAAAAATATTTTGATGTCCTTGAGCTCAATCCCGATGCCTCTCTGCTGGAGATTAGAAATGCTTACTTGCGTCTGAAAAAGTTATATTCCTCTGACTCAGAGGTCATTTCTCCCATCGCCGATGAGTTTCCCCAGAAGCAGAGAGATGAAATATTGAAGCAGATAGAAGAGGCTTATAGAAACTTGATAGACCTCTTGAAGAGTGAACAAACTCGAATCGCCCCAGCAGAAAAAGCTTTGACTTCTGAAGATATCCAGAAGAAAATAGAAGACATTCCCGCCTACAGCGGGCAAGCGTTGAGGCAAATAAGGGAGAGAATGGGAATAGAATTGTTTGATGTCGCCCTCGATACAAAAATCCGCATGGAGCTTCTTAAAAACATTGAACTCGAAAAATTCGACACGCTTCCACACGAGGTTTATCTTAAAGGGCATATCAGTAATTATGCCAGCTATCTTATGCTCGACCCCAAAAAGGTTGTTGAGGATTATCTCCGAAGATACAGAGCTTGGAGAAACAGCAAGGAGAAAGAGTAGAAGGTTGGTTTTAATCTTGGGAAGAGATGGTGTCCAAATAAGACTTGAGCTCTTGAAGTGATTCAGGGGGGATGTGGGTAAACTCAAGACCAACGTCATAAAGGGCGTTTGAGCCCGGGGGAAGAACCATTATCCAGATCACTCGAGCTGAGGCGGCAACGGACTTTCCATTGGGAAGAGCGAGTTCGATATCCAGAAGCTCGTTCTCTTTTAAGGGCTTGTTGCTGTAGACGCGCACTCCTCCAAGACTAAGATTTGAAGCTTGGCGGCTCGTTCCAAAAGTGCTGGAAGGCCGGTAGAAAACGGGCGTTTTTAGACGGGGGAAACGTCGTCTGCCCAACTCAGTTCGGTCTGGTGCTCTCATCCTCTGGACTTACTTCGATGATGCAAACCCTTTTTTGATTAGAGTAGTATAAAATGAAGCCCGGAGCGTGTCAACTGATTGATTAATTTTATAAAGAATGGTAATTTTATTGCTCTAAAAATAAAGAACTGGATTTTCTGAAAAAATCTGGCCGGCAAACAGAAGACAGTGCTTGGATAGGAATTAAGGAGAATTTGCCATGATCGAAGCCACCGTTTTTGAAAGGTTTGCTCTTTGGGCTGTCCTTGTCATTGCGCTGCTTGGTCTGGGATATGCCCTCTTCTTGAGGCGCCAAGTCATGGCCAAAGACAAGGGAACAGATAAGATGCAAGAGGTCTGGAATGCCATCCGGCAGGGTGCAGATACTTATTTGAGCCGCCAGCTGCGAACAATTCTTCCTCTAATCATCCTCTTGACAGGTGCCCTCTTTTTCAGCGTCTATATCGTGCCGCCATCAGCAGAAGCGCTGGAGCGATTTCCTGGCATAAGTGCGGCTTCGATTCGGATGATTATCGGGCTTGGACGGACCGCAGCCTTTGTGCTGGGAGCTCTATTTTCCTTGATGGTTGGCCAATTCGGGATGAGGATGGCTGTTCAGGGTAATGTTCGCGTGGCTTCGGCAGCCCGAACCAGCTTTGACCAAGCGCTCAAGATTGCTTATCGTTCCGGCACCATCACCGGGATGCTCACTGATGGCTTGGGGCTTTTAGGCGGAACTGTGATCTTCCTCATTTTCCAGAAAGCGGCTCCTGATGCTCTTTTGGGCTTTGGCTTTGGCGGAACCCTTCTGGCCTTGTTCATGAGGGTTGGAGGAGGGATTTACACCAAGGCGGCTGATGTTGGTGCAGACCTTGTGGGAAAGGTTGAGGCCGGCATTCCCGAGGATGACCCTCGCAACGCTGCGGTTATAGCCGACCTGGTCGGCGACAACGTCGGAGATTGCGCAGGGATGGCTGCTGATATCTTTGAGAGTTATGAAGTGACCATCGTTTCAGGATTGATTCTTGGCTTGAGCCTTGTGCAACTCACCGGACAGATCAAATGGATCATCTTCCCCCTCCTTGTCCGAGGAATCGGCGTTTTTTCATCCATCGTCGGGACCTATCAGGTGCGCGGCAAAAAAGAAGGGGAGATGGGAAACGCGATGGCCTCCATCAACAGGGGATTTTACACCTCAGCAACCCTCTGTGTTGTTTCCTTTGCCTTTCTCGCTCATTTTTACATGCATGAATGGCGCGCATTTTTCTCTGTCGGCGTGGGCATCGTCCTGGCGATTGTCATCGACGAATTGACAAAATATTTCACCGACACTCATCATGCGCCTGTCAAAGAGATTGCAAGGTCATCCACCACTGGAACAGGGACGCTCATTCTATCAGGGCTTGGAGTCGGCTTTGAATCCACAGTCTGGGCTACCCTGGTCATCGCCGGCACTATCCTTTCGGCCGTTTTGATTTACTGGGGTCAGCCTGTGGCTTATGTCCTTTACGGCGTGGCCATGACAGGGATAGGTATGCTGACTTTGACCGGCAACAATGTGGCCATGGACTCCTTCGGCCCGATTTCGGACAATGCCAATGGCATCGGCGAGATGGCAAAGATGGACAAGAAAGCTCGTCAGATCATGGCTGACCTTGACGCTGTTGGCAATACCACAAAAGCCATCACCAAGGGAGTGGCCATAGGCTCGGCAGTCATCGCCGCAGTCTCTCTTTTTGGGTCATACCTGACTGATGTCAGCAAAGTTCAGGCTCTGCAAGGCCTTGAAGCGGGCAAGAGGCTGCTGGACATCGGCATCAGAATCTCAAACCCCAGCGTCTTCATCGGTCTGCTGATTGGTGGAGCAGTCCCTTGGCTTTTCTCCTCTCTCTCGATCCATGCTGTCTCCAGGGCTGCATCGCTGGTCGTCAATGAGGTCCGCCGCCAGTTTAAAATACCGGGCTTGATGGAGGGCAGAGTCCAGCCTGACTACCGGCATGCTGTTCGCATCTGCACAGTGGCTGCTCAGAAAGAGCTCGTTAGCCTTGCTCTTCTGGCCGTGCTCACGCCCCTCATCATCGGCCTGGTCTTGCAGGTTGAAGCTTTGGGCGGCTTCCTTGGCGGAGTCATTCTCTCCGGTCAACTTCTTGCTGTCTTCATGGCCAATTCAGGCGGGGCCTGGGATAACGCCAAGAAGATCATCGAGGACGGCTTTTATGGCGGAAAGGGGTCTGAGAATCACAAGGCAGCTGTGGTCGGGGATACGGTCGGTGACCCGTTAAAAGACACAGCCGGTCCTGCTTTGAACCCGATGATTAAAGTCATAAACCTGGTCTCGGTTCTGGCTGCACCCGTAATCATTCAGTACCATCGGCCGTCTTCAGGGCTTATAGCTGTCGTGGCTGTGGGAATTATCATCGTTGCTGCGGCCATCTGGTATTCCAAGAGGCCAGGGAAGAAAGAAATTTTTCAAGCAAAAGATTCTCCTCCCAAGAAAGATTGAAGTTTCCATCCAGCTGATACAAAACGGGAATAAATATAAACCTGTTTCAGCCCTTCTAAAGCTCTTTCTCAAGATACATTCATTTGAATCATGAGAAAGACTCCGTCATTCCTTCGTCACTGGATAAGGATTGAATGTAAGCTTTTGAAGGCTTTTCGATTAAGAATAATGTCCAGGAAAGAGAGAAGGGGAAAGAAACAGGAAGAATCGAGATTCTCCGTGAATGCTTCCGAAGCCTTGAGAATTGCTCTTGAAGATTCAGAGACAAGCTATTTCATAAAGACGAATTTCTCTTATCCGGAGCAGAGCCCTGAAATTGTCTCTCGCAAGTGGATTTCAAGTTATGATTCTGGCTATAAATGGAATGTGGAAATCATCGAGAGGATTTCTAATTCTGCTTTGGGAATTGAGGAGATGGTGAATGTTGCGGTTGTCGAGCTGGATTCATCGAGCGGAAGAATTCTGAGACGCCAGTTTTTCAAAAATATCTTTACTTACGAATATCAAAAAATCATTGATTTACTTCTCCGCTAATCCCTTATTCGAATGATTTTTAGCTTGAAGTAAGAATGGAGGTTTATGGGATTTTCTCTCCGATGAGGCTGTAGGGGCCGAAGGAAGTAATGCGAACATCGACGAAGCGGCCGATAACGTCATTCTTTGACTTGAAATTGACAACTTGATATCCCTCGTTGCGGCCGGAGAAGAGGTCAGAGTCCTTTTTGCTCTTTCCCAAGCAGAGGACTTTCATCACCCGGCCGACGAGAGATTTATGGAGCTCAAGCTGCAATTCCTTCTGAAGCTGTTGAACTAAGGTGAGCCGCCTCTTTTTTTCCTCAAAGGAGATTGTATCTTTTTCCTCTGAAGCTGCAGTGAGAGGCCTGGGAGAGTAGCGGAAGGAAAAGATATTCGTGTAATGAACTTCTCTTAGAAGACTCATCGTTTCCTGGAACTCTTCCTCTGTCTCTCCAGGAAAACCGACGATGATGTCTGTGCTGAGGCTGATATCAGGCATAAGATTTCTGAGGATGGATATTTTTTCAAGATAGTCTTCTTTTGTATAACCTCTGTTCATCCTTTTCAGGACAGTGGAGGAGCCGGACTGAATCGGGAGGTGAAGCTGGCGGCGGACCTTTTTGGCTTCTTTCATGGCTGCGGCGATTTTCTCGTTGAAGTTCTTAGGATGGGATGTGATGAACTTGATCCATTCGATTCCCCCAACCCGGTTGACTTCCCTTAACAGCTCTGAAAAATCCTTGCCAGTCTCAGGGTCTTGGTAAGAGTTTACGTTTTGGCCGAGGAGCTGGATCTCTTTGTATCCTTTATCAGCTAAATATTGAACTTCCTCGAGGATGTTCTTCATCGGCCTGAATTTTTCTCGGCCTCGAGCGAAGGGGACGATACAATAAGAGCAGAAATTATTGCATCCTTCCATGATGGTCACATAAGAACTGACAGCGCTCACCCGGCAGAGAAGATGGGGCGGAATTTCCTGGAATTCGCGGCTCTGGCGAGTGGAGATGAATTTTTCTTCATCGCTGCTGAGGATGACCTCTCGAAGCTGGCTATAATTATCAGGCCCCAGGACAAAGTCGATGAAAGGTCTTTTCTCTAAAAGCTCGGATTTATAGAGCTGGGCGACGCAGCCGACAACGCCGATGATCGTTTTTTTCTTCTCTTTGAGCGAGGCCAAGCGGCCGAGATAGGAATAGAGCTTTTCCTCCGACTTCTTCCTCACAGCACAAGTGTTAACGATGACGAGGTCGCTTTGTTCAAGAGAATTCGAAGCATTTGCCCCGCAGGTTTTGAGGATTCCCGCTATCCTCTCCGAGTCATTCTCGTTCATCTGACAGCCAAAGGTGTGGATATAGAATTTTAAGTTTTTAAGATTCTTTCCTGCTTTTTCCATTCCGGGCTTTAACCTTTTAGTAGATAAATATAATACAAACTCAAAGTCATGAAAAGGCACGCACTTCTTTCTGAAGCATTTTCAAATTCGTTATAACGCCTTTCATTATTTAAGACATAAGTTTTGGGAAACAGCCGCAGCGACCATTGAGGATTTAGCCTTCGGAGTTCGGTCTTCGAGGGAACCCGACGAAGTCGGGCGGCGAGGATGTCTGAGCGAAGCGAGTGGCAGCCGCCGAGAAGAGCGAACGGAGAATGGCGTTAAAAATCCGATTGGGAGCGAGGCTATTTCCCAGCTCGTCCGAGATTGTGCTCGAGCATTTCCCTGGCATGCTTGAGGGTTGTTTCTGTGATGCGGCTTCCGGCAAGCAGTCGGGCGATCTCTGTCACCCTTTCTTCGAAGGAAAGCTTTTTTACCGTAGTAAAAGTCCGCTCTTTCTCCACCTTCTTGTCGGTTCGATAATGATGGGTAGCGAAGGAGGCAATTTGGGGAAGATGGGTTATGCAGATAATCTGGTGCTGCCCTGATAAGTTTTTTAGTTTTTGAGCCACAAATTCTGCAGTCTTTCCTCCGATGCCTGAGTCTATCTCATCAAAAATCAGGGTTTTTGACCTTCCTGCCTCCTTGCCGATGGCTTTCAAGGCCAGCATCACCCGCGAAAGCTCGCCTCCCGAAGCAATTTTTCTCAGCGGCCTCAGCTCTTCGCCCGGATTGGGGCTTATCAGGAATTCCACTTCTTCTGCGCCGCTATCTTTGACTCTGTCCATGGCCTCGAGGCTGGGGGGATAGGTTTCGATTTTTATTTTGAACCGCGCCTTTTTCATTCCAAGCAGGCTGATCTCTTTTTCCACCTCTTTTTCAAGCTCTGAAGCGCTTTTTTTCCTTAGAGAAGAAAGTTTCTTAGCGCTGGCTTTGTAGGCGTTGAATTTTTTATCAATCTCTTTTCCCAGGTCAGCGAGTTTCTCCTGACTTGTGCTCAGTTCTTTGTATTCTTCCCTGGCCTTTTCCAAATGGGAGAGGATATCGTCGATGCTTCCTCCATACTTCCTCTTTAATTTTTCGACCTGGCTCAAGCGCTCCTCGATTCCTTCGAGTTTTTCAGGAGCCGCTGTCTGCCTCTCCCTGAACTTGATCAAAAAATCAGAAAAGTCCTGGATGGATATCGAAAATTGGCTGATGGCTTCATCTGTTTCCTTGAATGTCTTGTCAAAGTCTTTCAGGCCGCTGACTGTGCTTTGGAGCTGAGACAAGAGCGAGGCGATCGAGTTTTCCCGGCTGTAAGCGATGTCCAGGGCTTTTTCCAAAAGAGAGCCAATTTTTTCGGCATTCTTGAGGATATCTCTCTCTTGCCGGAGTCCTTCTTCCTCCCCGCGCCTCAATTGCGCTTTTTCAATTTCTTTGATTTGGAAGTCCAGGAAATCGAGGCGTCTCTCTCTTTCTCTTTCCCGGGCTTCGAGCTCATTTTTTTCTTTGATGAGCTTTTTGAGCTCCTGGGCAATCTCAGAGACATCTTTTCTCAAGGATAGGGCGTTGGCATACTCATCCAGATAATTCAGTTGATAATCTAGGTTGAGAAGGAAGACATGGTCATTCTGTCCGTAGATATCAACCAGGTCTTCTCCTGTTTCTTTAAGCTTTTTTATTGGCACCAGGGTTCCGTTTATGTATCCTTTTCCTGGTCCCTGCTCTGAGACCTTTCTCTGGATGAACATCTCCTGCTCTAATTCAGGGATGAGTGTTTTAAAACCAGCCTCTTCTGTCCCTAAAGGAAAGATGGCTTCGACGGATGTCTCTTTTTCGCCGGTTCGAATCATATCAGGAGAGCCTTTTTTCCCTAAGACAAGCCTTATTCCTTCGATGATGATCGATTTCCCAGCCCCTGTCTCTCCAGTGAGTATGGAAAACCCTTCTTGAAGCTCGATTTCCAGGTCTTCGATGGTGGCCAGACTTTTGATGCGCAGAGACCTGATCATTTTATTTGACTTAAGGGAATGATGATGATCGGGACAAGGGCTTTTTCCATGTTTATGCGGCCGTAGCCGATATAGTCATCCTTTCCAGGGTAGCTGGAGGAATTGACATCATCTGCTGCATAGCGGATGACATTCATAATTTCTGAAGCGGTAAGATGGGGTTTTATGCTTTTAATTAGAGCGGCAAGGCCGGCGACATAAGGAGCTGCAGCCGATGTCCCATAACCCCAGCCATAGTAGGAATTAGGGCCGGGTGGAAAATACCAGGTTGGGACAAGGCTGACGATTCTTTCCCCAGGTGCGGCCACATCAATTTCAGGTCCATAGTTTGATTCCCAGCCCCCTTCTGAATTTGAGGATGTCACTCTTTCATCGTTATAGTTTGTTGCAGCCACAGCTAAGCAGTATTTATCGTAGGCAGCAGGATAACAAACAGCTCCTCCCTCATTTCCCACAGAAGCAACGATAACAACATTTTTGTCATAGGCATATTCTAAAGCTAATTCTAAGGTCATGGACGGCGTATCCTGGCCCAGGCTGAGGCTGATGACATCAGCGCCGTTATCCGCAGCCCACCTTATCCCGTCGGCGACATCAGAGTCATAGCCAGTGCCATCTTGATCTATAACTTTTACCGGCAAAACTTTACAATTCCATGCGACTCCGGCAATGCCTTCACTATTGTTCGTATCGGCAGCAGCGATTCCTGCCACATGAGTTCCATGTCCATTATCATCGGTTGCATCGTCGTCGCCGTTGACAAAATCCTTGCCTTGCGATTTGATTTTATTTTTTATATCCGGATGCTCCATATCAACGCCGGTGTCGATGACGGCGATGATAGTTTCTCCCTTTCCTTTTGTCTCTTCCCAGGATGCTGTTGCTTTTATATCAGCCCCGGATTTTCCTGTGGGCCCAGAAGACCCGATTTGCTGGCCGGTATTATTAAGAGCATACTGATAGCCAAAAAGCATATCATTCGGCCAGGCTGTTATGTGGACAACATAATTGGGTTCAGCGAATTCAACATCAGGGTTCATGCTCAAGACATAAACCATCTCCTCGACGCTTGTCCCTTCCGGGATTTGGAGCTTGTAGATGTTCAAGCCTGGAATCCTTTTAAGCTTTTTGGCCCGATAGGCAGAAATTGCAGTTTCTCTCATTTCATCTGAAAAGGAGTCCTTGAACTTCACCAGGACTTGCTCAGGATGAAAGCGGGGGCCGCTCGGATGATAGGCTTTGCCTTGGTTTAAGTATCCAATCTTTTCCCCGAGCGAAGAGTCTTCCCCCCTTTTTTGGCGAAGCTCATGCTTCTTCGGGCTGACAGGCTCTCTTTCTTTTAATATCTGGTTTCGGTCGAATTCAGGGGTGGCATTTTCTCTTTCTTCGAGAAAGCGATTGGGTTTCGCTGAGACGTTGCCTCGCTCAGGGAAAGCGTTTCCCTGGCGACCAGATTCATTTCTTTTTGAATACAGATTATACTGTTCTGAAAGGTTTGGCTTTTTGTAGCTTTCAAGCTTCAAATAGCTAAAATTCCATGAAAAAAGAAAGAGAGGAAAGATGAACAAGGGGAAGAAGATTCTCTTTTTATTCATGATTTCCTCCTTGAGATATCAAAAAGAATACATGGCTTTAATCATTAATCCAAGATCGCTTCCGCCATTGTAGGGCAAAAGGCTCACTTCTCCTTTAAGGATGAAAGCAGGGGTTAATTCATAGTTAAAGCCAGCAGCAATGCAGAAAAAGCTCTTGCTGTACATTTTTTGTTTTTCTGTTTCTTGTAATTCGCCAACTGCTTCCTGCATCTTGAAAGTCCCCCAAAGCGTGTTGAGATTCAAATAGAGGTAGGGAAGGAATTTTGTGGAGCCCCTATAAGTGAAAACCGGGCCCAATGAGACTCTCCACCAGTATGCTTTCCCTTCGGCTGTTCCTGGCACAGCCAAGTCTTGAATCTTCCATTCTTTTTTGAGCCCAAGAAAACCGAGGATTTGGCCCAGGCCGTCTATCTTTAGTTTCTCGCTGGCAATAAGGCCTTTTCTGATTTCCTCTCCAATGATGAATCCTCCGACAGTTCCGGTTTCTTCTCCGATTTTCAGTGAGAAAGGCAATCCCCTGAACGTAAGGTCTTTATAATTGGAAAACGAATAGCCAAAAATGGTGTTAGAGGAAAGTTCTTTTGGAAATTCGATCTCCAGGTTGATAGTGAAAAAAAGGGATCTGAGATTCGAGCTGTACGTAACATCCCAGCCAATTTTTCGGGAGAAATATTCGAAACCGACAGATGTTTTTATTTTTTGAGCATGCAACATCCCTTCTTCTTCAGCCTGGGCTAAAGAGAAGCGGGACAGAGATAAAGTCAGGAGAATCGTGGCACAGAGAAAGAAGAGTTTTTTCAATCGTCCCTCCTCTTAATATTGACAAGTTCTTATTGACAAGCTTTTTATTTTTTCTTTTTTTCTATTTCTTTCATTCTTTTTATGGCTTTCTTTGCATACTTGCTCTTGGGGAAATCGCTGATCAGCTTTGTGAAATAGGGGACAGCCTCGTCGATTTTTTTCCATCGATAATAGGAATCTCCAAGATAGAAATAGACCCTATCCATCTTTGAATAATTGGGATAATTGTTCAGAAGCTCTAACAATCGAGCTGTCGACCCTCTATATGCTTTCATCGTGTAGTAAAGCTTTCCGATTTGAAGGATGTACTCTGCCAGTTTCTCTTCGCACTCGAGAATTTTTTCCCGCGCCTGTTTCGCCTCTTCACCCAGGGGAAAGCTGCTGATAACAAGCCTGAATTCATCCAGGGCCTGCTTTGTTTTTGTCGGGTCTCTTCCTGGCTTCAAAGTCTTTTTAAAAAAGGTCATCGCAATCTGTAGCTGGGCATAGGGTGCCGAAGGGCTGAAAGGATAGAGGTGGATGAATTCCCTGTATTCTGAGGCTGCAAGGATCATGTTTCCCTCATCTCCCTTTCTAAAATAGGAGTCGGCGATGGCCAGCTTGGCCTGCTGGGCATAAAAACTTTTAGGAAAGGAATCGATGACCTGCCTGAAATAAAGACGAGCTCTTTCCGGGTCTTTCTTGATGTATTTTGCTCCGAGCTTGAAAAGATTCTCATCCGAGGAAGCGACTTCTGGGGTGAGCTCTGTTTTCTTTCCCCTGCAGCCAAGGCCAATCAGGAGAGAGAGCATTAAAGCCATGAGCGCAAAAGTGATTTTTTTCATCATCCTATCCTTTTCTAACAATACCCATCTTCAGATCTGCGATAGGAATAGGATCAGGCGGCGTGTTTTCGAAACACCCGGCCTGATCCAAAACTCTGTTTTCCATCATCTTTGCTCGCTCTTCTTGATCAGCTCTTTCATTTTGATAATAACGTCCTTTGGATTTTTATGGCCAAAAATGGCAGAGCCGGCGACTATAATCTCAGCTCCATCCTTAATCATTTCTTCCATGTTTTCAAGCCTGACTCCTCCGTCAATCTCTATCGGAATTTCAAGCTTCTGGCCCTTTATCCAGTTCTTGAGTTGGGATATCTTGGAATGGCAGGAAGGGATGAATTTCTGAGCTCCCCAGCCCGGATTGACCGTCATCAGCAGGACATAATCGAGCTCTTTGAGAATCTCGCTCATCAGGTGGATGGGAGTGGCAGGATTCAGGGCAAGCCCCGCCTTCTTCTTGAACTCTTTAATCATTGAAATATCTTGGTGAAGATGGACTGAGGCTTCGATATGGATGGAGATCCAGTCTGCTCCAGCTTGATGGAAAAGAGGGATGAAGGCATGAGGGTTCTCGACCATGAGATGGACGTCCAGGGGCAAAGAGGTTTTTTCCTTGAGGGAGGCGACGAGCTGCGGCCCAAAAGTGAGGTTAGGGACAAAGTGGCCGTCCATGACGTCGATGTGAATCAGGTCAGCCCCTGCTTCCTCAGCCGTCTTGACAGCCTCTTCTATTCTGGCAAAGTCCACGGAAAGGATAGATGGGGCTAAGAGGACCATTATTTGCTGACCTCCAGAGTTATTGGATAATTTTTTTGAATCACATAGCCGCAGGGCGGAAATTGTTTGATGACAATTCCAGCATCAAGGCCAGGATAATAGGTGGGCCGAACATCTTCAACTCTGAAATTCAGTTCTTTGAGCTTGGCGACAACAGCCTCAGCGTGTTTTCCGATCAAATCAGGCATCAGATATTTTTCTAACGTCTCTCCCTGGCTTACGAGCAGGCTCACGGGTGAATTTCTTGAAACCTCCTCAGAGGGAGGGGGATTTTGAGCGATTATTTTTCCAGCAGATGATGGGGTATGGACCTGAGATATTTTGCCCTTGGTTAAGCCCGATTCCCTGAGAATGTCGCTTAAGAACTGGAAGTTCTTTCCGATGAACGTGGAAACGATGACTCTCTCACTGCCGGAGCTCAGGATAACCTTTACGGCCTTATTTATCTTTAGCTTTGATCCCGCCGAGGGGTCCTGAAAAATAATCCTTCCTCGCTCCCATTTGCTATTGAATTGCTCCCCTTTTTTATCAAGGGACAATTTATTTTTTTCCAGCTCGACTTTTGCTTCCTCATAAGTTTTTCCGACAAGGTCGGGCAGAGTGACCATTTCGCCCTTCAAGACCAGGCGGTAGGAAAGGATGGCGCTCGAAAAGAGAATAATGAAAAAAATTTCTGTAAAAAGAAAAGCATGAAAAAATTTATTCGAAGCCATGGTCCAAGCTCATCAAGAAATCAGGTAAATCTATACCATAGTTTCCTAACCAAGTAAACGGGGAAAAAGTTTCCTGGTTCTCTTCCATTTTTTATTGCTTCTCTGAAGAGCCTATCCAGAATGGCCTCGCTCCCATTCAGGTTTTTAACGCCGTTCCCTCACTGCCCTTCTCGGCGGTTGCCACTCGCTTCGCTCATGCATCCTCGCCGCCCGACTTCGTCGGGTTCCCTCGCCAAGCTTTTTTCCTTGACTTGCAAGTTTGCTGATAGAAAGGATTTTTTCTATAATGGTGCCACAAGACAAGGAGAAAGCTCAATGCATGAATATTCCGATTTTCGAAGCGATACAGTCACTCGGCCCACTGAAAAAATGAGAAAGGCTATGGCTGAAGCCGTGGTTGGGGATGATGTCCTTGGCGATGACCCGACTGTCCAGAAATTGGAATCTCTGGCAGCGAACATCATGGGCAAGGAGGCTGCTCTCTTTGTTCCCTCGGGAACAATGGGAAATTCCGTTGCGGTCAAAGTCTGGACCAGGGAGCTGGAAGAGGTCATCATCGAGGCCAGGTCTCATATCTACAACATGGAATCCACTCATCTGACTTTTATCTCGAGGATAACCCCGCGTCCCCTGGCTTCGAACAGAGGAGCAATGGACCCCCAGGAGGTGGAGAGGAATATCAGGAAGCCTTCTGTCCATATCCCTCGAACTTCCCTGATTTGCGTCGAAAACACCCATAATAACTGGAGTGGAGCTGTTGTTCCTATGGATAATCTAAAGGCCATTCGGGAAATTGCTGACAAACATGATGTAAAGATTCATTTTGACGGAGCCAGGGTTTTCAATGCCAGCATCGCCTCTGGAATTCCTGTGAAAGAATATGCAGCCATTGGCGATTCATTAATGTTTTGTCTTTCCAAAGGTCTTTCAGCTCCTGTAGGTTCTATGTTAGTTGGTAGCAAGGCTTTTATTGATTATGCCCGCCGGGTGAGAAAAGCACTTGGTGGAGGTATGAGGCAAGTCGGCGTCTTAGCTGCGCCAGGAATCGTGGCCTTGACAGAGATGGCGGATAGGCTCAAGGAAGACCATGATCGGGCAAAAAGGCTGGCTTTGGCCATTGCCGAGCTTCCCGGGATTAAGCTCAATCCTGAGCATGTCCAGACAAACATCTTCCTCTTCGGCTTCAATCATCCGAGGCTCTCTGTTCCTGAATTTTTGTCCAAGTTGAAAGAAAAGAGAGTCCTTGCTTTGGCCACAACAGGGGATATTCGCTTTGTGACTCACAAGGATATCGATGACGAGGACATCGAAAGAGCCATCTCCGCCTTTCGCGAGATATTGACTCACTAAAGTCTAAAGCAAGATTAAATTAAGGATTCAGCGACCAGTTGAGAGATATCTTTTACTTTTATATCTGTCCGTTCCTTATCTTTGAGTCCGTCTTGGAGCATGGTCAAGCAGAAGGGACAGGTTGTTGCCGCGACATTAGCCTGAGAGGAGATCACTTCATCTGTTCTGATATGATTGATACGTTTCCCTAATGATTCCTCTGTCCACATCAAGCCTCCACCCCCTCCACAGCAGAAACTGTGGTCTCTGTTATTTTTGAGCTCGATCAATTTCCCTTCGCTTAAATTTGACAATATCTCGCGCGGTTCATCAATAATTCCGTTGTGTCGGCCGAGGTAGCAGGAGTCGTGAAGTGTAAAATGGAAATCTGGTTTTGGGAGGAGATGCAACCTTCCTTCCTTGAGAAGGTTGTTGATAAGCTGGACATGATGGATGACCTCAATCTTTCGGATTCTCTCTTTTTCCTCAGCGGATAATCCGGGAACAAGGTCAAGTATTTTTGAATATTCGTTTTTAAAGGTGTTGTATCCGTGAGGACAGGTGACAATAATTTTTCTAACTTTATATTTTTTAAAGAGTTCTATATTTTCTCCGGCTAAAGCCTGGAAGAGATACTCATTTCCTAATCTCCGGGCCGAATCACCGCAACATTTCTCCTCGGTGCCCAGAATAGCAAACTCCACTCCAGCTTTGTTCATTATGGATACCATGGCTTTTGAGATTTTTTTCCCTTCTTCATCGAAGCAACCTGCACATCCTACCCAGAAGAGGTATTCTGCCTCAGGATGTTCGCTGGCCAACTTTATGTTTAACCCTTGGGACCAGTCAGCTCTGGTGGCAAACCCCAAGCCCCATGGATTGCTGTTTGCCTCCATGTTCCGGAAAAACATGTTTAATTCAGATGGGAATTTGCTTTCCATCAACACCTGACTTTGTCTTAGACCTATGATTTTAGGGATATGTTCTATTTCCACCGGGCAGACATGCATGCATGCCCCACAGGTTGTGCAGGTCCAGATTTCTCCTTCTTTGTAGATGCCTTTCATTAAAGGTTCTATCTCGTCCTTTTTTTTGAGGATGAGTTTCTCGCCTTTTCTGAGGATATAGTTTTTTAAATTGAAAAGGATCATTTTTGGAGAAAGGGGTTTTTCACTTGCAAAAGCAGGGCAGACATCTTGGCAACGTCCGCATTCCATGCAGGCAAAAGCATCCAGGAAGTCTTTCCATGTGAAATCTGATGCTCTTTCGACTCCGAAGACTTCTGCTTTTTCGATATCCATGGCTTTTAGCTCACCACTAGGCTGGTGAGAACGGAAAAAGAGATTAAAGGGACCTGTGAACATATGGAAATATTTAGAGTGAGGGACATAAGCAATAAAACCGAAGACGATGAGAATATGGAGCCACCAAGCGACTTTGAGGTGAGTCGAGAGAAGGGCAGGGGAGAGTCCTGAATTTCTTAGGATGCTGGCAAAGGTGCTTCCCAGAAAAGAAAAACGTTCTGTTTGAGGATGGTTGGCAATTGCAAAAAATTCGAAATACAAATAACTCAATGTCACCGTAATGATGAGGAGATAAATTATTCCAGAATCGAGAAGTGTGGTCGCATAGGCTTTCGGTCTGATGATGTATCTTCTTATGATGAAAAAAACAATAGCTGAAAGGATCAGAATGGCGAACATATCAACGATGAATGAGAAGAAAAGGGCGAAATTTGTCTGGCCAAAAATATAAAAATTCCCGAGGTATCCTTCAAGGATATGATTGATGGTCATTGTGTCAAAGGTCAAGGCGCCATAAAAGATGAAAACATGTATGAATCCTGTGAAGAGTCTTTCGTTTTTAAGAGTACACCTTTGGAGGAAAACTTTAGCCAATGCGTCCTTCACTCTTTTCGCAGGCTTGTCTAATCTTCTTTCTGGTTTGCCAGAGCGTATAATTCTGTAGCGGTAAAAAACTGGAATCAAAAAAGCAAAAAATGTAGCGAGGATAAGAAAAGAAAAAATGATTTTTTCCAAGGATGTAAGCATCATGTCTCCTTTCTTAGAAAGGGATGGCAATGCCCCAGATCAACTTGTAGAAATTTTTCTTGTTGCCAAGAGGGCTTGCCTTCATATCCTGCCAATAACCTCCGCCAGTCGAGAGCTCAAGCCAAGCTGAGAGTTTTACCCGGATGATGAGGTCTGCCAGGAAAGCCTGACCAAGAGAAAAGAGCCTGTCAGCTTGCGATTTGATTTGAAGATGGAAGCCGATTCGTTCCTTTTGCCAGAATCCAATCCTTGCTCCGTATTCCTGACGCAGATCTTTTCCGGAAAGGTCAAGATGGACTCTGTCCTTTGTGTTAGGAAGGAATGCCCAGAAAAATGGCTCGAGATAGACCTTGCCTTTCATAAGAGGGACGCCCAAGCCAAGGTAGTTCCTGTTGACATAATAGCGCCTGCCGTTAATTAAACTTACATGGTCGGAATCATGGTCGCTGTCATGGCCGATGACTAGGACCAGATTCTCATAAAGCATGTGCCTGAGGGTGAAGTTCCAGTCGAATTTAGTCCGGTCGATGGAGTCGTCATGAGTGACGAGCTGGGCGAGAAAGCTTGTCTTTTCAGTAAGATAAATGATATTTCTGAACCCATAGCTCCATATGTCTTTGTCCCCGCTGAGGTCGTTATAACTGGGGAAAGTGCATGGGAACTGGCGCTGACCGAAGAACTCCCCATGAAGATGAACCTTCTTTTCTAAGCTGAATGGATTTTTATCAGGGTAAGGACGATAGATAAATATCTCATAACCGTAAATTGATTTAAAAAATAAGAAGCAGACAAAGAAAAGAAGAAGATGAGCGATTTTCCTATGACTCTTAGAGTTCATAATATGTTTTTATAGAGGTTTTTATTTTTATTTTTTCGGCCTGGACTGTCAAGAAATTAAAAAAAGGGGACAGTCCCCTTTTATTAATACCAAATAGACTGAGAAAGAGCTAAAAGGTTATAATACTGGCAAATTTTGTTAAGAGGAAAAAGATGGACAAAAAATATGACTTAGCAATTATCGGAGCAGGGCCGGGCGGGTACATAGCTGCAATCAGGGCGGCTCAGCTTGGAAAAAAAGTGGCCCTGATTGAAAAGGATAAATTAGGCGGCACCTGCTTGAACTATGGATGTATCCCGGCAAAGTATCTTCTTCAGCAGACGAAGGTTTTCAGGGAAATTCAGGAAAGTAAAAACCTTAAGGGACCGTTAAAGGAGATAAAATGCGACTGGGATAGAATCCAGAAGGAAAAGAGCGGGGTCGTGGCTAAGATGGTGAAAGGAGTCGAGTTTCTTTTGAAAAGGAACGGAGTTGAGGTCGTCAAAGGAACAGGGTTCTTAAAAAACGAAAGGCAGGTTATTGTCGAGACAGAAGGGGAGGAGAAGCTTATCGAGGCTGAAAAAATTATCCTGGCCGTAGGCAGCAAGCCGACAAAGCTTCCCTTTCTTGCGCCGAATGAGAAGGAAGTCGTGACCTCTCGTGAGGCCCTTGAGTTCAAGGCCATTCCCAGGAAGATGTTGATCATTGGAGCCGGAGCCATCGGCCTTGAAATCGGGACAATTTATCAAAGGCTCGGCTCGGATGTTACCGTCCTTGAAATTATGCCTTCAATCCTGCCTGGCAGCGATAAGGAAATGGTGACAAGGCTGAATAGAATTCTCAAGCTCCAAGGATTAAAAATTCAGACTCAGATGCGGATAGATAGCGCTCAAATCAAAGAAGACAAGGTTTCTTTGCAGGGGATGAACCTGGAGACTCAAGCCCGATTCAAATTCGAGGCAGAAAAGGTCCTTTTGGCAACAGGAAGGAAGCCTGACTCTGACGTTTTAAAAAAAGGAGATTTTAAAGCTTTGCTCGATTCCCAGGGCTTTTTCAAAGTGAACTCTTTCCTCGAAACAGGTGCGCCTGGAATCTATGCCATCGGAGATATGATCGGAGGCAAGCTCCTTGCCCATAAAGCCTCCCATGAAGGGATTCTGGCTGCAGAGAACGCCTCTGAGGCAAAGAGAGAGATGGATTATGAAGCCCTTCCCATGGCTGTCTATACTGACCCCGAATTTTCATCTGTCGGCTTGACAGAGGAAGAGGCGCGGGAAAAGGGAATAGGAATAAAGGTTGGCCTGTTTCCTCTCTCGGCTAATGGCCGCAGTCTGACCATGATGGCTCAGGAAGGGCTGGTCAAGATTATCGCTGACAAGAAGGACAAAGTCATCGGTGCTCATATCATTGCGCCAAACGCCAGCGAGTTCATCTCTGAAGTCACCCTGGCCATGAGCAAGGGGTTACAAATTCAGGATGTCTCCTCTTCAATTCATATCCACCCGACTTTATCCGAGGCAGTGATGGAAGCAGCCCTCAGAGCCGAAGGAAAGGCTATCCACATCTTGAATATTTAATTTTTTTAACCGCGCAGATAAAGCTGAG
>CAZYBE010000003.1:0-49585 GCA_964645765.1 uncultured Eubacteriales bacterium | reverse complement strand
AGCTGAGGCAACCCTCTCAGCTGAAATTTTATTGATTGCAAATTTATATTGATTTTTATAAAATCTATGCCTTTAAAAAAAGAGACCGATGATTGAACTTTTCCTTGTTTTTCTCATCTTTGGCTTCTTGGGAGTTGTGTTGCTCTTCATGAACAAGCTGCTGGGGCCGAAAAGGACAACTCCGATAAAAGAAAGTCCTTTTGAATGCGGAAGCCCTTATCTTCAGGAAGGAATCAGCCCTGTTCCCATAAAGTTTTATCTCGTTGCCTTTATTTTTCTTCTCTTTGACATCGAGGTCGCCTTTTTCTTCCCCTGGGCTCTAATCTTCAAGGAGATGCGGCAGACAGCTTCGATCGTCATGCTGGCCTATGTTTTTGTTATTGTCGTCGGTTTCATCTACGCCTGGAAAAAAGGCGCTTTCAAATGGGATTGAGAGAAAGCAGCTGGTCTCTTTCAGGCGCGGGTTGCTGAAAGTCTGATAAAAAGGTTCGCCATGGAAGGAAGCTTCATCACAACCAAATTCAATTACATCCTTGGCTGGGCTCGGAAATATTCCCTGTTCCATTACCCCTTTGTCACGGCCTGCTGCGGGATGGAGTACATGTCTGCGGCCTGCGCCCATTTCGATATCGACCGCTTTGGCGCTGGCTGGACAAGATTCTCTCCCCGTCAATCGGATATGCTTCTGGTCGTGGGAACAATCACCCAGAAGCTGGCCCCAGTTCTTCGAACAGTCTACGAACAGATGACCGAGCCCAAGTGGGTTGTTGCCTTTGGCACCTGTGCCGTGAGCGGAGGCATCTACGATAATTACGCTGTTGTCCAGGGGATCGACCAGATTATCCCAGTGGATATCTATATTCCAGGCTGTCCGCCCCGGCCAGAGACGGTCTTGAACGGCCTGATCAAGCTTCAGGAAAAAATTCAAAAACAACAACAAGAGTGGAGATGGAAAAGAAGAAGATATTAGAAGAACTCAAACAGCGGTTCCAGGATAAGATCAAAGAGACTTCTGTTCAATTCGGGGATGAAGTTCTTGTCATTGATAAAGACTCCCTGCTGGATATCGTCAATTTTTTGAAGGCTGAGCCCTATGCTTACACCATGCTCCTTGACCTGACCTGCGTCGATGACTTGGGCGAGGAGCCGCGCTTCGAGATGGCGTATCATCTCTATTCTCTTTCGAACAAGCATCGCCTGAGGATAAAAGCTCAGCTTTCAGAGAAAGACCTCTCGATTGATTCCCTGACTCCCCTCTGGAAGAACGCCAACTGGCTGGAGCGCGAAGTCTTTGACATGTTTGGCGTTTTTTTCAAAGGGCATCCTGATTTGAGCCGAATTTTTATGTACGATGGATTCGAGGGCTATCCTCTTCGCAAGGATTATCCTCTGCGCAGGCGCCAGCCGCGAATTCCGTTGAGAGAGTGAGATGCCGGCAAGAATACAGAAAGAAGCAAGGAAAGAGAGCCTTCTGCTCAACATGGGTCCTTCTCATCCGGCCATGCACGGAACGATCCGCATCATGCTCGAGCTCGACGGTGAGCGCATTCTCAACTCAGAAGTTGAGGTTGGATACTTACACCGCGGTTTTGAGAAGACCTGCGAAAACAGGACTTATTTCAACCTGCTTCCTTACACGGATAGATTGAACTATGTTTCTCCGCTGATTAACAACCTCGGCTATGTGATGACTGTAGAGAAGATGTTTGGGCTGCAAGTCCCGGAGCGCGCTCAATACATTCGGGTCATCATGAGCGAGCTTTCCCGCATTTCCGACCATCTGACCTGCCTTGCCGCCATGGCCATGGAGTGCGGAGCCTTCACTGTCTTTCTCTACAAGATGAAGGCCAGAGAGTTCATCTGGGATGTGATCGAGGAAACAACCGGAGCCAGGATGACGACTTCCTACATTCGAATCGGAGGAGTCAGGGCTGACCTTCATCCTGATTACAAGGAAACTCTGGCCAAGGCGATTGTCGAGACGAGAAAAGTCTTGAAGGATGTCCATGGCCTCCTGGATAAGAATAAGATTTTCCTGAACAGGACGAGGGACATCGCCGTTGTCCCCCAGGAAAAAGCCATTTCCTATGGCTGGACCGGGCCTTGCCTCCGCTCCACAGGCGTTTATTACGACGTGCGCAAAGCTTCTCCTTATTCGTCCTATGACCAGCTGGATTTTGAAGTTCCCCTTGGCGAGCGAGGCGATAATTATGACAGGTATCTGGTCCGGATGAAGGAGATGGAGCAGAGCTTGCGGATCATCGAGCAGGCTTTGGAGAAAATCCCAAGGCCATCGGCTCCTGCCCGGGTGATGGCTGATGGGATGGAGCCTGCAACCGCGATCAAAGCTTCCCGGGTCCAGAGAGTCGAAGATAGAATCAGGCTCTCGCCAAACCTTGAAGGCTCGGAGAAGGAGAGATACAACGACATTCTCGCGGCTTCAAAAGGGAGCGTTGTTCCGCCCAAAGAAGACACATACACCTCGATCGAAGGCCTTATCAGCCATTTCAAATTTTTCATGAAAGACCAGGGGATAAGGCCGCCAAAGGGAGAGGTCTATTTCTCTGTGGAAGGCGGGAATGGAGAGCTGGGCTATTATATTGTCTCTGACGGAACGGACAAGCCTTACCGGCTTCACCTGAGAGCACCCTGTTTTCATATTGTCTCAGCCCTGGAAGAGATGATTCAAGGACATTACCTTGCTGATGTCATTCCCACTTTTGGCTCCTTGAACATGATAGGAGGAGAGCTGGACCGATGAGCCTCGAGTTTCGAGCGGAAACAAAGAAGAAGATTGATGAAGCGCTCGCCCGCTACCCTCGAAAAGAAGCTGCCATTCTTCCCCTTTTGCACGCAGCCCAGCAGGAGTTTGGCTTCATCTCGGCCGATGCCGAAAAGCTCATCGCACAAATTCTGGGAGTGAAGCCTATCAGAGTAAGGGAGGTCGTAACTTTTTACACCATGCTCAGCAGGGAGCCTCTGGGAAAGTACCATATTCAAGTCTGCTCCAACCTGAGCTGCTCTCTCTCTGGAGCGGAGAAGCTTATCGACCATCTCCAAAAGAAGCTGAAGGTCAAGCCAGGCCAGACTACTCCAGATAAGAAATTTTCCCTTTCCCTGGTTGAATGCCTTGGCGCCTGCGAGATAGCTCCTTGTATGATGGTCAACTTTGACTATTACGGGAATCTGGATAAGAAGAAGGTGGATAGAATTCTGGATGGCCTGAAATAAAACATGGAAGATAAAGTTCTAACCCAGCATTTTGGCCTTAAGAATTTTTACAAGATAGACGTCTATTTGAAAGAAGGAGGATATGAAGCTGCGAAAAAAGCGCTCTTAACTATGAATCCTGAAGGAATCCTGGAAGAAGTCAAGAAGGCCAACCTCAGAGGAAGAGGCGGGGCAGGCTTCCCGGCTGGAGTCAAGTGGGGATTCGTTCCCAAGGTGGACAAGCCAAAATATCTGTGCGTCAACGCCGATGAGGGCGAGCCGGGAACGTTCAAAGACCGCTACATCTTAAGCCACGACCCTCACCTCCTGCTCGAAGGGATTATCATCGCCTCCTTCTGCGTCGGTATCCATCTGGCTTTTGTCTATATCCGGGGCGAATACCAGTCCATTGCCTTAAGGCTGGAGCAGGCCATTCAAGAGGCCTACGAGAAGGGATTCCTGGGAAAGAATATCCTCGAGACCGGCTTTGACCTCGATGTGGTGGTCCATCGCGGGGCAGGCTCGTACATCTGCGGCGAGGAAACCGCTCTTCTTGAATCTCTGGAAGGGAAAAGGGGATATCCGAGGCTGAAGCCTCCTTTTCCAGCATCTGTCGGCCTCTTTCAATGCCCGACAGTGATCAACAACATTGAGACTCTTTGCAATGTTCCTCACATCATCCTCAAAGGAGCTGAGTGGTTTTGCAAGAAGGGATTGCCCAAGGATGGAGGAACAAGAATTTTCGGGGTGAGCGGTGCTGTCAAGAATCCTGGAATCTACGAGCTTCCGCTCGGGACAAGCCTGAAGGATATCATTTTCAATTATGCTGGAGGAATGAAGGAAGGGAAAAAATTGAAGGCGGTAATTCCCGGCGGCATGTCAGCACCGATTCTGAAAGAAGCCGAGATCGAGATAAAAATGGATTTTGATTCTCTGGTAGGCGCCAATTCCATGCTCGGCTCAGCCGCGATTATCGTCATCGACAAGCAAACCTCGATGCTCGATGTCTTAAAAATAGTTACCAAATTCTATTCTCATGAGTCATGCGGCCAGTGCACGCCTTGCAGGATCGGGAGCTCGTGGATTGACAAGATTGTCGATCGCGTGGCTTCCGGGAAAGGAAAAAGAGAAGACATCGATAACATCATCCGCCTGGCTTCGAACATCCAGGGCAAGACTCTCTGTCCGATGGGAGACGCTGCGGCCATGCCCATTCTTTCTATCGCCAGAAAGTTCAGAAAAGAGCTTAATTCCTACATTCTGGGAAAGAAGCAGAAGAAATAGGCGAAAATGGTTAAGGTTTTCATAGATGGAAATGAGCTTGAGGTCAGGGAAGGGACGACTGTCCTCAAAGCAGCGGAGCAGGCTGGCATTCCTATCCCTCATTTCTGCTTTCATTCTGCCTTCCCGCCAGAAGGAAGCTGCCGCATGTGCCTGGTGGAGATAGAAGGCCTTCCCAAGCTTGAGCTGGCTTGCTCGACTGTGGTCAGGCAAGGGTTAAAGGTCTCGACCAAGAGTCAGAAAGTCATCGAAGCCAGGAAGGGCGTGCTTGAATTTCTATTGGCTGAGCATCCACTCGATTGCCCAATCTGCGACAAGGCAGGGGATTGCAGGCTCCAGGATTATTACCAAGAATACGGGCTTTTTGAGAGTCAGTTTGACGAAAACAAAGAAAGACGAAAGAAAAAGGTCAAGATTGGAAAGAGCCTCATCCTCGACCAGGAGAGATGCGTCCTCTGCACCCGCTGTGTTCGTTTCCTGCTTGAGGTGATGAAGACCGAGGAGCTTGGAGTTTTTAACCGCGGCCTGCATTCGGAAATCAACATCTATGAAGGTCAGTCAGTTTCGAACAATTATTCAGGAAACTTGGCAGAAATCTGCCCGGTCGGCGCGATAACTGATGAGGACTTCAGGTTTAAGACGAGAAACTGGTTCCTCCGCAGCGGAGAATCCATCTGTCCCTTGTGCAGCCGGGGCTGCAATATCATCATCGAATACCATCCTGGTTTCCCCCGCATTCCGAGGACAAAAAAAGTTTATAGAATCAGAGCCCAGGAGAATGAAGAGGTCAACGGCTTCTGGATCTGCGACCGCGGCCGGTATGGCTACTCTTACCTCGACCAGAACAGGCTGGATAAAATTATCGTCAATAACAAGGGAATAATGAAAGAGCCTTCTTGGTCAAATGCCTTAGCCTTCATCACTGAAAGAATAAAAAGACTTCATTACATGAAAAAGACAACTGCAGTCGCATTAGTTGTGGATGCCTGGCTCTCAAACGAAGAGCTCTTCCTCCTACGCAAAATCTTCAAAGATGACCTGAAGATTGAAAAGATATATTTCTTAGACCCCAAGCCGGGTGAAGGGGACGGCTTTTTACTCACTTCAGAGAGGAGTCCCAACAGAAGAGGAGCTCAGGAGGCAGGCTTTGAGCTCAAGCCGCTGAGCCTGGAAGGCCCAACCGAAGGAATCGAGTTTATCCTTGTCTTTAGCCCGTCTCTATCCGAGGTTTTCAATTTGGCAGACATCAAGAATGCACTGGAAAGGATAGATATAAAAGTCCTCTTCACTCCCTTTTCCAGTGATTTGAACTCTCTGTTCGATCTCGTTTGTCCCTCAGCCTTGATTGCAGAAAAGGGAGGCTCCCTGACGAATATTGATGGCAAGGTTCAGAGTTTTACGCCTGTTCTGGAGCCTCCTGGAGAAAGCCTTCCCGAGTGGAAGATGCTTGTTGACCTGGCAAAAGAGCTGGACATAAATTTTGGATACTACAGACAATTCTCATCTCCGGGCACGATTTTCGCCGGGATGGGAAAGGAAATCTCTTTTTTCAGGAAAGAAAGTGATTGAAGTGCTGATCGTTATCATCAAGATTGTTTGCGCCCTGGTTTGGTTCCTAACCCTGACTCTTTACCTGACCTGGCTGGAGAGAAAGGAAAGCGCAGTCATCCAGGACCGAATCGGAGCCAACCGAGCTTCAATTTTTGGCGTCCGGATTATCGGCCTTTTCCAGCCTTTTGCCGATGCCATAAAAATGATTTTCAAGGAAGATTTTACGCCGACTTTCTCCAGGAAATTCCTTCATACCCTGGCGCCTTTTGTCTCTTTCTTTTTTGTGGCCATAACCATCTCTGCCATTCCTTTTGGCGATTTTATAAGGATAGGCGCGAGGATAATAAACCTCCAAATCCTGGACATAAATGTCGGCTTGCTTTTTATCCTGGCCATGCTCTCCCTGGGAATTTACGGCATCATTCTCAGCGGCTGGGCTTCCAACAATAGATTCGCCCTCATCGGAGGGTTGAGAGGTGCTGCTCAGCTAATCTCTTATGAGGTTGCATTAGGGCTTTCTCTCGTCGGTCTGATCATGGTCTATCCCTCCTTGAGACTTTCCGGCATTGTCCAGGAACAGGGAGAGCTTCTTTTCGGCTTCCTGCCGAAATGGGGAATCTTCCTCCAGCCCTTGGGATTCATCGTCTTTTTGTTTGCTGCCCTGGCCGAGACAAAGAGAGTTCCGTTTGACCTTCCTGAAGGCGAGTCCGAGATCATCGGGTTTTTCACTGAATACAGCGGCCTGAAATGGGGCCTGTTCATGATGACAGATTTCATGGAAATCATCGTCGTCTCTGCGCTTCTCACCACGCTCTTCTTTGGGGGCTGGCATGTTCCCTGGCTTGCCTCAACTGGTTTTTATTTTCCGGGAGGAGCGCAATGGATGCTCCCTCACTGGGTTGTCGTTGTCTTTCAAATCGCAGCCTTCAACATCAAGGTCTTTTTCTTCTGCTGGCTTCAGATTCTCTTTCGCTGGACCTATCCTCGTTTCCGCTATGACCAGTTGATGAATTTGGGTTGGAAATTACTCATTCCTTTAAGCCTGGTGAATATCATCGGCACAGGCATTGTGATGAGCATTTAAAATGATAGAAGCGCTTGGTTATTTCATCGAGATCATCCGCGGAAGTCTGATCACTGCCCGCCATTTTGTGGTCAATATGGTTTTCCACGTCCTGAAGCTCTTCGGGATAAAGACAAAGAGAAAGGGAGCTGTGACCATTCAATACCCTGAGCAAAAAAAAGAGCTGGCTTCGAGGCACCGGAGCCTGCACCGTCTGACGACCAGGGAGGGTGGAAAGCCTCGCTGTGTGGCCTGCATGCTCTGTGTCACGGTCTGCCCTTCAGAGTGCATCTATGTTGAAGCCGCAGAAGACCCTGACCCAGAAATCCAGAAATACCCGGCCAAGTTCATCATCGATTTAAGCCGGTGCTGCTTCTGTGGATTCTGCGTTGAAGCCTGCCCTGAAGATGCGATCCGCATGGATTCAGGCCAGATTGAATTTGCCGAATACAGCCGCCAGGATTTGATTTATGATTTGGATAAGCTCCTCGGATGATGGTTGATAGGGTTACCTTAGGTCAATTTGAAATTTACGGGCTGAGAGACGGCTTCTTCCATCTCGACGGCGGAGCGATGTTCGGTGTTGTCCCCAAGACTCTCTGGGAAAAGAAATATCCAGCGGATAAGAAGAACAGGATCAGGCTCGGCCTGAATTCCATCCTGGTCAAAACAAAAAAAAAGCTGGTCCTGGTTGAGACAGGAATCGGCGAGAGCTCTGGCCAGAAGTTTTCTGAATATTATTCCGTGGAGAGAAAACCCGGGCTTGTTCCCTCACTTCAAAAATTGGGGTATCACGTTGATGATATCGATTTTGTTGTCAACACCCATCTTCACTTTGACCATTGCGGCGGCAACACCCATAAAGACAAGGATGGCCAGTTTGTGCCGACCTTTCCCAAGGCCAAATATGTCATCCAGAGAGGAGAATGGGAATATGCCCTTCATCCCAGCGAGAGAGATAGACAGAGCTATCTCGAGCAATGTTTTTTGCCCCTGGAGAAGCACGGCCTTCTGCTTCTCGTTCATGGAAATAAGGAGATCACCGAAGGCGTTTCAGTCATCCAAGTTCGCGGTCACACGTCTTTCCATCAATGCTTGAAAGTCTGCTCAGAGGGCAAGGTCCTTTTTTTCCTTGGAGACCTTGTCCCGACTTCAGCTCATATCGGGCTTTCTTACATCATGAGCTACGACCTCTTTCCCTTGAATACCCTGGAGAATAAGAAAAGTGTCTTCGAGCAGGCCATAAGAGAAGATTGGATACTCGCCTTTAACCACGACCCCCAGCACTTCTTTGGCAAGGTTAAAGAGACGAATGGCAAATTCGCCTTCGAACCGCTAAAATAAAAAGAAAATTTTTTTCAGGATGAGATGAGCTTAAAAGACTACAAGGAAAAAAGAAACTTTAAAAAAACTCCAGAGCCAGGAGAATCAAAGTCAAGAAAGAAGGGAAAAGAGCTTGTTTATGTCATCCAGCAGCACGACGCCTCCCATCTCCACTATGACCTTCGTCTGGAAGAAGGGGGAGTGCTCAAGAGCTGGGCCGTCCCCAAATCTCCTCCTCGGGAAGAAGGAGTCAAGAGGCTGGCTGTCGAGACAGAAGACCATCCTTTGGGCTACGAATATTTCGAAGGAATCATTCCTGAGGGACAGTATGGAGCAGGAAAGGTGGAGATTTGGGACAAGGGCTCCTATCTTCCTCTTGAGCTGACTCCTTCGAAGAAAGTTATTGAGATAAGAGGGAAAAAATTGAAGGGAAGATATTGCTTGATAAAACTTAAATCTCAGAATGCCAAAGACAACAACTGGCTTTTTTTCAAGCTCAAAGAAAAAGATGAGATCAAATAATGAAAAAAGGAAAATAAAAATGAAAGAAAAAGTTGAGAAGATACCCTGCCATGTCTGCAAAAAGATGATTCCCAAAGCCGCTGCTGTCCATGCTGAGGGCCGAGATTATGTCCTTTATTTCTGCGATATCGATTGTTTAGACTATTGGAAGAAAGAGCAGGAAGAGAAGAAGAAAAAGTAAATCAGTTCGATATAGCCATCACGTTTTCATCCGCAGCCCAGTTCACCCATGAGGAAATCATCTTCGTGAAAATGTCAGACCTCTATAATATTTTTCTTGTCCCATTGAATCGTGGATGGCCAAAGCATATAGAAGAAATCGCACACTTGGAACCTTTTAGGCATCAGATTCGTATAAATTTATTGGAATGAGGAGGAGCGGATGTTTAAAAAAATAATCATACCTCTTTTTGTCTTGCTCGTCATTGCCGCTATTATATTCTTAAAGGCTAAGAATTCTGCAAATACAAAGGACAACGATACTAAGCTGGTAAAAGTTCAACGGGGCGACATTATCGAGAAGGCGCTGGCCATCGGGCGGATTGAGCCTGAAAAAGAAGTGGCAGTGAAGTCGAAGATATCAGGCATCGTCAAGAGGATTTATGCCGAAGTCGGCGATGAGGTGAAAGCAGGAGAGCCTTTGCTCGAAATCAACCCCGACCCGACACCCCTCGAATTTGCCGAGGCTAAGAGGAATGTCGAGATAGCCTCGGTTAACCTTGATAACGCCAGGAATGAGTATGAACGGGTGAAGAAGCTGCTGAAGGAAGACGTGGTTTCCCAGAAAGAATTTGATTCGGCTGAAAATAGCTTCAAGGAGCTCGAGTTGAGGCTGAACCTTGCCCAGGAAAGGCTGGCTCTGATTGATAAAGGGAAGACGAGAATCGCTGGCCGGCAGATTGATACGGTTATAAAATCGCCTGTGGATGGAATGATTCTTGAGAGAAGGGTCCAGGAAGGGGACCCGATTGTTCCCTTGACCTCCTACCAGGCAGGCACAGAGCTTCTCATCCTGGCTGACATGAAAAGCCTCATTTTTAAAGGCACCGTGGATGAGATCGACGTGGGAAAGCTTAAAGAAGGGATGACGGCCGAGCTCAAGATTGGAGCCATCCCTGACCAGAAGATATTCGGCAAGTTGACCAAGATTTCACCCAAAGCCAGGATGCAGGAGAACGCAACTCTTTTCGATGTGGAGATCGAAATCATTCAAAAGGGAGAAAAAATCATCAGGGCAGGCTATTCAACCAACGCCGATTTGGTTATCAACAAATCCGCGAATACCCTTTTCCTTCCCGAGAGGCTGGTGGAGTTTAAAGAAGGCAAGGCTTTTATCGAGGTCAAGAACGAAAAGAACGAAATCGTCAAGAAGGAAGTGAAAGTGGGGTTGAGCGATGGAATCAACATTGAAATCCTGGAAGGCTTGAAAGAAGGCGAGGAAGTAGTGGAAAGGCCTCCAAAGCAAATTAAGTGACCGATAATCCAAGCGGCCTATGATAGAACTTTAAAGGTTTATTATGAAATCGTTCATGTTCTTATCCCAGTTCCTCCGCGACATGCGCTCTCAGAAGTTGAGAACCTTCCTGACAGTCTTTGGGATAATCTGGGGAACAATATCTGTCGTCCTTCTCCTGGGATTTGGTGTTGGTGTGGGAAAGCAGATGAGCGAGAACTATCATGGTCTGGGAGAGGGAATCATCATTCTCTGGCCGGCAAGGACGAGCATGGCCTATCAGGGATTGAGCAAGGGCAGGGCGCTTCGCTTCATAGAAGAGGATGCCTTTTTGGTCAAGCAGGAAATTCCTCAAATCAAAGCCATCAGCCCGGAATATTCAAGATATGGGGTCAAGCTGAAGCATGAAAAGAATACCTATTCGGCTCAAATCCAGGGTATCTATCCTGGATACGAAAACATGAGGAATGTCATCCCTGAGAGGGGAGGAAGGTTCATCAACGAGGTTGATATCAAGCTGAGAAGAAGGATTATCTTTCTTGGTTACAAGATAAAAGAGGAGCTTTTCAAGGACGAGCCGGCTGTCGGGAAATATGTTTTCGTCAACAGCGTTCCCTTTCAGATTGTCGGCATATTGATCAAGAAAACCCAAAATTCAACTTATGGAAACCCTGATGATTCAATTGGCTTTATTCCAGCCACGACTTTTTCTTCCTTATTCGGCTATAAATATATCAACAACATGGTCATGCAAGCGCATGATTCTTCTCAGAATGAGCTCATCAAGAAAAGGCTCCTTCAAGTTCTCGGAAAAAAATACAAGTTTAACCCTGAAGACACCGAAGCCCTGAGTTTCTGGGACACGATGGAAGGGGAGAAGATTACGAACGCTATCATGGTCGGGTTTAATATCTTCCTGGGGATTATCGGGGCTTTTACCCTGACCGTGGGCGGTATCGGAGTTTCCAACATCATGAATGTGGTCGTCGAAGAGAGGACTAAGGAGATTGGTTTAAAAATGGCCTTAGGGGCTAAGAAGGGGTTTGTTCTTGCCCAGTTTTTGTTCGAGACTCTGCTCGTCACTCTGATCGGCGGGGCGATAGGCCTTGCCATTTCTTATGGAATAATCGTCATCTTCCCGGCTGGCAAAATCGAAGAATATATTGGAAGGCCGACTCTATCTCTGGATGTGGCTTTGGTTACGGTTGCCCTTCTCGGCTTCATCGGCTTTATCTCAGGTTTTGGGCCTGCGCGGCGGGCTGCAAACCTTAATCCTGTCGAGGCGATAAGGTCATAGCCAGATGAAAGTTCTTTTTCTATTCAGGTTATTTTACCGGGAATTAAAGAGACAGAAGAAGAGAATCACCTTAACCATTTTTGCTCTCGCTTGGGGGACTTTCTCCATCGTCGTCCTCCTGGCATTTGGCGAAGGATTGAAAAGACAGATGATTAAAGCGACTCATGGCCTTGGAGAGGGAATCTGCATTCTCTACGGCGGCCAGACTTCCAAGCCCTATAAAGGCCTAGGAAAGGGAAGGGTCATCATGCTTCATGAGGAGGATATAGAGCTTCTCCAAAGCCGGGTAGCCGGAATCGAGCTCATCTCGCCTGAAGGTGATCGCTCAAGGAATAACATGACCTATAAGCGAAAAAGCTTGACCGAGAGGGTCATCGGCGTTTTTCCTGCTTTTGAAGAGCTCAGAGGCTATTATCCTCAGGCAGGAAGCCGGTTCATCAATTCCCTGGACCTTAAGAATAAAAAAAGAGTTATTTTTCTGGGCACAGAATTAAAGAAGAGACTTTTTGGAGAAGAGGGAGCAGTGGGAAAGACCGTCTTGGTCAACAGTATCCCTTTCTTAGTCATCGGGGTGATGACGAATAAGATGCAGAACAGCATGTACAACGGTCCCGATGTGGATAAAGCTGCCATACCGTTTTCGACTTATCAGGCCATCTATGGAGATAAATATCTGCGCCGGTTGATATACAGGCCAAAAGACCTATCCCAGGCCGAGACGGTCAAGAAAGAAGTCTACAAAGTCCTGTCGCAAAAATACAAGTTTGACCCGACTGATAAGCAGGCGCTCAGCATCTGGGACATGATCGAAGAGGAAAAACTCATGGAAAATATATTTTTAGGGATTAAGGTCTTCATGGGAATAATCGGCGGCCTGACCCTGGTCGTCGCCGGAGTCGGTGTGGCCAATATCATGTATGTCTCTGCCAGGAAAAGGACAAAAGAGATAGGGATAAAAATGGCTCTGGGCGCCAAGAAAAGATATGTCCTGCTCCAGTTTATCTCAGAGGCGCTGATGATTGCCTTCATCGGCGGAGCGTTTGGAGTTTTGCTTTCTTTCACTATAGTCAGCCTGTTTCAGGCCCTTAACCTCAAGGGTGAGGTTGCAGACATCCTTGCCCATCCAGTCATCTCTTTTGACATTATGATTCTGACAGCGCTCATCCTGGGAACGATCGGCTTTCTGGCCGGAATATTCCCTGCACGAAAGGCTGCATCAGCCAAGCCCGTCGAAGCCCTCAGGTATGAATAAAAGGAGAGAGCCCATGATTAAAATGAAAAATATCAAAAAAATATACGGAGCCGGCTCTGTTCAAGTTGAAGCGTTAAAAGATATTAACTTTGAGGTTGAGACGAATGAATTTGTGGGCTTAATCGGGCCTTCTGGCTCGGGCAAATCCACCTTGATGAACATCATAGGCTGTCTGGATGTGCCGACTTCTGGAGAATATTTTTTCGAGGGAGAGAGCGTCGAGCGTTTTAACCACAACCAGTTGGCGGAAATTAGGAATGAAAAAATAGGGTTCATTTTTCAGAATTTCAACCTCCTGCCCTATGCCACGGCTTTTGAGAATGTGGAGATACCGATGATATTCAAGGGCGTAAAGGCTAGAGCGAGGCGGGCGCGTGTCATGGAACTGCTGGATAGAGTCGGGCTTGCTCAAAGAGCCTCTCATAAGCCGAACGAGCTTTCAGGCGGAGAGATGCAGCGAGTGGCCATAGCCAGGTCATTAGCAAACAACCCCAGCCTGATACTGGCTGATGAGCCCACAGGAAACCTGGACACAAAGTCTGGGGATGAAATCCTGGCTGTTTTTGAATCTCTCTGGAACGAGGGCCATACCCTTGTCGTCATCACCCACAATCCCAACATCTCTGCCCGCGCCCAGCGAATCATCACGCTGAAGGACGGGATGATCGAGAACAACAGGGTTTGACAAAAATGGGACATTACCCTTTTTGTTCCTCATCAATAACAAACAACAGTCCCCTTTTTCGACTGTTTTTTCAGCCATTGACCTGAGCATTTTTTAAGTTTGTCACCTGAAGCGGATTTTCATATAATGAACGCCGACTTAGAATTAGATGGAAGAGAAAGAAAATGGGACAGGCTACTTTTTATAAAAAAAGTTGCCTGTCCCAATTAAATCCCTTTAAGAATATTTGGAGGAGGAAGTGAGCCATAAAAGATCTTTGCTCTGCTTTTTATTAATCATGGCCGGATTTATACCTGCAATATCGTTGGATTTATTCGCCCAGCCGAAAGTTAGCAACATCCGTTACGAAATCTGGGTCGAGCTGGATAACCAGAATAAGATGCTCTACGGCAAAGAGGCGATTTCTTGGTTCAACAAGACCAAGGATCTGGTGCCGGAGATGTGGCTTCATCTCTACTACAATGCCTTCAAGAATGAGCGCAGCAGCGTCATCGAGGAATCAAAAGAGGAAGGCTTCGGTTTGTTTAAAATAGACGTTAAAAAAGGGGAATGGGGCTGGGTGGATGTGACGAGCATCAGTCTTGCTGATGGAAGAGATTTGACTCCGACAATGGAGTTCATAATTCCAGATGAGCCCGCCTATCCCCAAGACCAGACAGTCATGCGCATCCGCTTCCCTGAGCCTGTAAAGCCTGGAGAGGAAGTCCATCTTCAGCTTGAATTCAAGTCAAAGATTCCAAGAACAATCCTCCGCTCAGGCTATTACCAGGATTCTTACTTTTTCGGCCAGTGGTTTCCGAAGCCTGGCGTCTATGAAGAAGGGAAAGGCTGGAATTGCCATGAGTATCATCTCAACTCAGAGTTCTACGCGGATTTTGCAGAGTTTACTGTCCATATCACCGTCCCTGAGAATTTTGTGGTCGGAGCCTCAGGAAGGCAGATAGACGCCGTTGCGAATAAAGAGAAAAAAACTATGACCTATGCATATTACCAGGAAAACATTCATGACTTTGCCTGGACAGCAGACCCTAATTTTATCAAGGTCGAGCAGGATTTCATCTCTGACAAAGAAGTCACTCAGAAGGAATACGAGGAAATGGCCCGCATTTTTCGGCTTCTACCTGAAGACATCAAGCTTCCCAAGGTCAAGATGATTCTCTTGATCGAGCCTGAGCATAAAGCCCAGATTGACCGTCATTTTAAGGCTCTGAAGGCCGCATTAAAGTATTACGGCCTGTGGTATGGGCCCTATCCTTATCAGACGGTGACCATGGTTGACCCGCCTTTCAGAACAGGAAGCGGAGGGATGGAATATCCGACGCTTTTTACTGCCGGAACCTCTGTCTTGAAGAGCAAAAAAGTCCTTTCTCCAGAGGGTGTCATCGTCCATGAATTCGGACATGGATACTGGTACGGGCTGTGCGCCAATAACGAGTTCGAGGAAGCATGGCTCGACGAAGGAATCAACAGCTATTCTACAGGCAAGGTCCTGGCAAAAGCCTACGGGCCTGGCGTCTTTTCCGGATCTTTCAACAGGATTCCCCTTGCTTGGTTTTTTAAGCTTCCTCTTTATTACGACCGCGAATACGATCGGGCTGCAGCCATAAACGTGGTCAAGATAGACCCGCTCACGACTTTTTCCTGGAAATTTTACGACAGGGGAAGCTATGGCTTGAATGTCTACATGAGAGCCTCAGCCTGTTTGCACACACTGGAAAAGCTGCTGGGAGAGGAGATGATGCTTCGCATCATGCGCACATTCCAGATGCGCTTCCGCTACAAGCACCCGAAAACATCGGATTTCATCGCTGTCGTCAATGAAGTCACGAGAAGAGACCTGAGCTGGTTTTTTAAGGAGCTCTTCTCTAACACCCTCGATTTTGACTATGGAATATCTTCCCTTCACTCCGAGGAGAGCAAGAAATTTGTCCGGGGTGTTTTTGATGTCGAGGGGAAAAAGGAAGAGCTCACTTCGAAGAAAGTTTCTCAGCTGGAAAAGAAAGAAAGAAAATCTGAAGGCGAAGAGCTCTTCACAACAACTGTAAAAATCAGGCGCTTTGGCGAAGCCCGGGTCAGTGGCGATGTCCTGGTCAAGCTCAAGGTTGTTTTTGAGGATGGCTCAGAGGAGGTAAGGCTGTGGGACGGCCAGGAGAGATGGAAAAAGTTTTCCTTTGAAAAGCCTGTCAAGGCAAAATACGCTCAGATCGATCCTGACAATATCTGGCTTATCGATTCCAACCTCTCCAACAACAGCCTGAGATTGAAGCCTGCGCGCAAAGGCGTCTTGAGGCCAACAACCCAGTTCCTTTTCTTAATCCAGAATTTTCTTCAGTTCCTTGCATCATGGAGCTAAGGAAGGAGGGAACCATGAAAACACTCAAAGCATTCGGAAATGGTTTCGAAACGACAAACAGGAAAATAAGAGTTGGGCTCTACCTGTGGCTTTCGAATTTTTTATTTTCGCTGCTCATCCTCACTCCTTTTTATTTTATGCTCAACAAGAACTTTTCTCGTTCACTGCTGGCTGACCAACTCGCCAAAGGGGTCGACTTTCTCTGGCTTGGAGATATTATCTATAAAGCGAAAGATTCTTATTCTGTTTTTCTCGGATGGCTCATTGTCGCGGGAATCTTTTTCCTGCTGCTCTCTGTATTCTTGAACGGCGGCATTATCGGCCGGGTTGCCTCCCAGGAACAAGGAATAAGCCTTTCTAATTTCTTGGCTGATTGTGGAAAATATTTCTTCAGATTTTTCAGGGTCTTCTTGCTGTCTTCGGTCGTTTATATTGTTGTTTTCGGATTTCTCTTTAAACTTATCTCTCTTCCCCTTGATCTCTGGAAGAAGAATGCCTCGACAGAGTGGCCGCTTCTCATTTCATCCAACCTCAAGTTATTATTGTTGGTTCTAATTTTTTCCATCATCAGGATGTTTTTCGATTATGTCAAAGTCAGAATGGTGGTTGAGGATAGCCGGAAGAGCTTGAGAGCAACGTTTTTAAATGTATCTTTTGTCGGGAAGGGTTTTTTTAAAGCCTGGTTTCTTTACCTTCTTGTGGGATTGATCACTTTTATTTTTGGCATTGGCTACCTGGCAGTCTATCAGCCTCTTCCAAAGGCAGGCTTCATGCTCTTTATGGCTTTTATCTGGCAGCAGGCCTATCTATTCTCAAGGATGTGGGCAAAAATATTCTTTTTTTCCACGGAATACCATTTCTTCAATTTTTACAGAGAAAAAATTTAAAAAATTCTCACCCTCTGAATTTCTCTCTTATCTCATCCAATCGTGTCTTGGAATCCGGGGCCATCTGGAAAAACTTATCGAGCTTTTCACAGGGATAATCATAGCAGTGGGCACAGGTTAAAACATCCTTTTCCTTGGCGCATTTCCTGATTTCGCAGACATGGCAATAGCTGAAGACATTTTCTCCCTCTGACGGGCAGCCTGTACAATTGATGTCTTCTGGCTTGAGGTCGGCTTTGTATTCCTTTGACCATTGCTGTGCAACCAAAGCTCTCTTCTCATTGTCATTATCCCGGGTTGCCTTGAATGCTCCACACTCATGGCAGAGCAGGCCGCAATAAGCGATAATTTCTTCCATTACTCCTCCTTGTTTTTTTCTTTTATATAGGCAAGCCATTCCTTTTCCGCTTCATCAATAGACCGTTCGTAGATTTTCTCAAAATTCCCTGCACTATCTTTCCCTGATAGAAACCATTTTTTCAGCCTCTCCTTGCCGTAGGTCTTGATGAGATAGTTTATGAATGACGCTGCCTCTAAAGAATATTCCTTATGATGCTCTTTGCGGAATGCACCATCTTCCTTGATAAGCCTCTTCAGCGAGATATAAATGGGAGATGCAAAAAAGCTTTGAATGATTTTTTCCGGTTCGGGGAGCAAGGGCCAATGATGGTAAAAGCCGTGGTAGTAGATGACATAGTCGCCAAGTCCTTCATGGAGAAAAGGCGAAAGAGGAGTGTAGCCGGCAAAGAAGGCCTTCTTTAAATCAGATTCACCCTTTAGAGGATTCTTTGTCAATGAGCCCGGGTCAAAACTCCCCAGAAAAAGGACGGCATGTCCGACTTCATGATTAAGCACAGCCAGAGAAAAAGCATTGAAGTAAAAGATGTTGATTTGAGCTGTCAGCCTCCCCCATCCCTTTTCTTCTCCCAACTCGATAATCGTCGCCCCAAAGCTGGTCGCGCCCTGGGAGCGACGGCTAATTCTTTTCATAGCCTCACCTTCTCGCGCTTGAAGCAGATAGACGGCAATCTTTCCTGGGAATGATTTTGTCAGCTCTTTTTTATTTTTTTCTGGCGAGACTGAATGCAAGACCTTAAGGCTCCGTGCCAGCTCCTCTTCCATGGCAAGGGAGGAAGCAAGAGAAGCAAAAGTTTCTTCTGCGCTGCTCTTAATGAGCTCTTGATCCGCCTCAGCGACACTCCCAGGATGAGCAAAAAAAACAAAATGCTCTGAAGTCCAGTCAGCCCATTCTTCATTGCAAACATCTTTATCTTTTGAGGCTTTTTCCTCGAAGAAAGCAAACATCTTCTCTCCGAATTCGATGATGTTTTTTCCAAACTGCTTTTCGAAAAGAGTGCTGAGCTCTCTCGCGGTTTGAGCCTTGTAAAGCGGCTCAATTTCTGTTTCCTTGAAATTGGCCTGAAGGTATTCGAAGAGAAGGGGAGTCAACTTCTTGAAGTAAAGCGCTCCCTGTCCTTTGAGGCTATTTTTTTCTTCTATCCTGGCCATCATCAACTCCAGAGGCTTTTCCTGGGCAGCGAAAAGGTTCTGACCTGGAGTTAAAAGAGCAATCATGAGCATAGCTAAAATTGATATGGCTTGAATGACCCCAATCTTCATCGCTTTTCCTTCCTTTTTTTAATTATTTGATGGAGAAAGCTCTTTTATATCAAAAAAAGAAAAAGGAGGCAAAATTTTTAAGAGGGAAAAATGAATCAAAAAATCTTTTTGATATTAAGATTTTTTTAGCCTATAATGAGCAAAAATCTTTAAGATGAGGTCAAACATGAAATTCAAAAATTATTTTGTCAGGGATATCCCTCGCCGGAAATTCCTGGAAGTGAGCCTCAAAGGAGGGATTGCTCTGGCAGCAACGCCGACGCTTTTGAGCCAGCTTCTCTCCTGCAAGGCCATAAAGCCAGGAAGTGCGAAGGTGGTCATAGACCCGCAGATTCTCGATAGGATTATCAAAAAAGCCCTTGAAAAGGGAGGAGAGTTTGCCGAGGTTTACCTGGAGAAAAGAATCTCACGCAACATATTGATGGAAGAATCCAAGTTCAAGAGCGGAGTTTTCGGCATCAGCCAGGGAGCAGGGGTGAGGGTCATTTCAGGAGATAAGACCGGATACGCTTACACCGACGAGCTCACAGAAGACAAGCTGTTGAAAGCGGCTGAAGTCGCCTCTTATGTTGCTCTGGGCACTCAGGCCGTTGGTCCGGTCAATGTCAAAGAAACCAAAAGGGATTCTTTCATCACGGTTAAGCTCCCCCTTCAAGACATTGCCGATGCCAAGCGGCTTGAGGTGATGAAACGAGCCAACCAGACTGCCCTTGATTATGACCCCAGAATCAAGATGGCTTCAATCAGTTATTCCGACGAGGTTAGAGGCAGGACGATTGCCAACAGCGAAGGGCTTCTTCTGAGCGATGAGCTTCCTCTGCTTTTCTTCATCATCCAGACCTTAGGCGTTGGGAGCAATACCCAGCATATGGGCCGGGAGAGGCTCAGCCGCCATTCCGGCTTTGAGATGTTTGACGAGCTCTCGCCCGAAGAAGCGGCGAAGCGATGCGCTCGGGAATCGATTGCCATGCTCGAGGCCAAGGATGCGCCTGCCGGGATCATGGATGTCGTCATGCAGAACGGCTGGGGAGGAGTCCTTGTCCATGAGGCTGTCGGCCATCCTCTGGAAGGAGATAACATCGCCAAGAAAATCGGTGTCTTTACCGGAAAATTGGGCCAGAAAGTCGCCAATGATGTCTTTACCATGGTCGATGACGGCAGCCTTCCCAATTTCCGCGGAACAACGAATTTTGATGATGAAGGCACACAGATGAAGCGCAATGTCTTGATCAAGGACGGAGTTCTGATGAAGTACATGACCGATATCCTCTCGGCAAAGCAGCTGAAAATCGAGCGGACAGGAAACGGGCGCCGCGAAAGCTTCCGCTACATCCCCATTCCGAGGATGACAAACACCTTCATCGAAAAAGGGAAGGACAAGCCTGAGGACATTCTGACCTCGACCAAGAGCGGGATTTATGTCCAGAGCCTGAGCGGAGGAAGTGTGAATCCCATAACCGGGATGTTTAACTTTACCTGCCGTGAGGCCTACCTGATTGAAGATGGCAAGAAGACAACCCCTGTCAAGGGCGCAACCCTGGTCGGAAGCTCCACGGATATCATCCGCAACATCGATGCTGTCGCAGGTGACCTTGACTTTGGCCCTGGAATCTGCGGCAAAGGGCAGGCAGCAGAAGTTTCAGCCGGACAGCCGACAGTCAGGATTCGAGGCATTAACGTCGGCGGAAGTAGGGCAAGGTGATTAAAAAGGAGACAACGATGGACTACAAAGAATTAGCGGAAAAACTCGTAAAGAAATGTTTGGCTAAAGGCGCGGATGCGGCTGAGGTTTACATGGAATCGGGCCGAGAACTCAGCATAGAGGTTCGCGACGGCGAGATAGAAACCGTGCAGCAAGCAGCTTCTCAGGGCGTCGGCTTCAGAGTCTTCGTCAAACAGAGGATGGCTTTCTCAAGCTGCAACGACCTTTCAGACAAAGCCCTGGATAATGCCATCAAGAGCGCTGTGGGTTTTGCTTCAAGCACAACTCCAGATGAGAACAATGTCCTTCCTGATGATAAAGGGATAACAGAAGTCGAGGGCCTCTATGACCTTCAGATCGCTCAGGTTCCTATGGAGAAGAAGATTGAGCTGGCCAAGAGCGTAGAGAAGCTGGCGATGAAAGATCCAAGAATCACCAAGAGCGCAGGTGCTGGCTATTCAGAAGTGGAAGGGGAGATATACCTTGCCAATTCAAACGGGCTCTCCAAGAGCTCGAAATTCTCAGCCTGTTCATTTGGCGTTTCTGTCGTTGCTGAAAAGGGAGAGCAAAAATCTTCAGGCGGGGAATTCTGCTCGAGGCGCTTTTTTGCTGACTTGAAGCCTGCAGAGGAGGTTGCCGCCAAGGCAGCAAAGGATGCTTATGAGATGCTCGACCCAAGGATGGTCAAGACGCAGAAGGCAGCGGTTATCTTTGATCCTGATGTGGCTAGGAGCATTTTAGGTGGAATTCTGGCTGCCATAAACGGCGAGAGAGTCCTTCAAGGTGCGAGCTTTCTTGCCCAGAAGCTGGATCAAAAGATTGCCTCGGAGTTAGTGACAATGGTCGATGACGGAACGCTTGCCAAAGGATTGGGCAGTGCGCCCTTTGATGGGGAAGGAGTACCAACCCAGAAGAGAATCATTGTGGATAAAGGCATTTTGAAGGGGTTTATGTACAATACGATTGTGGCCAAGAGGGCAGGAGTCAAGAGCACGGGAAACGCCTCAAGAGGAGGTTTTACGAGCATTCCTGACATAGGCGCTCACAGTTTCTATATGGCCGCGGGCTCGGGTACGCCCGAGGAGATAATCAAAGCGACGAAGACCGGACTCTTGCTCAAGGGTGTCACAGGATACGGGATAAATCCGGTCAATGGAAACTTCAGCGGCGGGGCCCAGGGCTTCTGGATTGAGAACGGAAAGATTGCTTTTCCAGTTAAAGGCCTGACCATCGCTGGAAACGCCTTTGAGATGCTGGAAGGAATCGACATGGTGGGTAATGACCTTGACTTGAACCGCAGTTTCACCGGACCGACATTCCGCATCAAGCTTATGCAGATCGGCGGCGAATGAGAAAGGCGCTTTAAATTCAGATATTCCAGCGGTAAGAAATTTTGATCAAGAAGATATTGTCTCCAGGCGCTGTGAATAAGTCGCCGAGGTCGCGGCCCAGCTTTAAATCCCCTGGATTGGCATAATCGGCACGGTTCTGAGTCCACACAAAGTAGAGCGTTGATCCCGGCAGGTATTCCCAGCGCAGGACAATCGTGCCGCGGAAAGATTTATAATTGAAATCTGGGTTGGAGAAGGAAAATTCCGGAGCCGGACCAGGCCCGTCAGGGTCAATATTATAAATATCATCAGCAAAAGTGATTATTGAGTTTCCTTCGCCGTAAATATTGTATTCGAAGCTTTTAGGCCGGCTGAGCTCCTTGAATTCGTCATACTGACCCACAGCCAGGAAAGGTTGGAGATAGAGCTGCAGGCTGAGCTTTGGAGTGAAGGTCCAGTTCAGCCTGACCTCAGCGGATAGAGTCCTCTGGTAAATGCTTCCAAACACATACCGAGCTCCGTAGGTCTCTGCCATCAAGGGGTCCCTCGCACTCGTCACCCACTGGAGATAGGCATCCTCGACATAATAGCCGGGGCCGAAGGAGAAACTGATGTTGCTCCTTGGCTTCCAGCGCAGATTGACTCCTGCGCTCCATTCATAACTTTCTGTTGGCCTCTTGTAAAAACTTTGGTATCCAGAAATCACGATTGGTTTCCGGCTGTCACTGTAGAAACTCAAATCTATCTGGTAGCCGGGCGGGAGCAGGGCAAGGGGGCCGCCTCTTGTCAAATTTTTTGAAACTGTTTCCGGGTTGTAGGCGACCATCGTCTCGAATCCCCAGTAGTTTAAAAATTCCCCTTCAGCTGCTGCAAGAACTCCGTCCCAGTTTTTGTTGCCGCCAAAGTCATAATTCCGGAAGGGACCAGCATATATCATTATGTTGCGGAAAACTTTTCCGGGGTGCGGCCAGCGGTAGGCCAAAAGAAGATCGGCATTGATAATATCAGAGGAGCCAAACTGAAAGCCAATATCGTTTGGGTCAAAGCCAGGGGACAGGATGCCAAGAGCCGCCTGTAAAAGAAATCTGCCTTTTTGTTTTTCAAGAGAGAAGCGGCCTCCCCAGCCAGAAAGAGAAGTCGCATTCTCATCAACCTCGACATGAGTTGCATCCGGACGCTGGAAATAGTGGAGTGAAGAACGTTGCAGGCTCAAGATTTCCTCCTGGCTTCCTTCAACCAGCGTCCCTCCGAACCAGCCGCCTAAGACCCAGTTTCTATTTTTGTCCAGATAGCTCCAGCCGTCGATGGCCAGGCTGAAAGCTCTCTCGTTGAGTATTCCGGCAAGATTGTCGTTCCTCAAATCTCTGATGACTGAAGTTGCAAGAAAGCCTATCCCGCGTTGTCCTTCTTTAAACTCTTTCTGGGCGCGCAGCACACCGTAGTAAGAGAAAGGCTCGACCTCTTCCTGGAAGCGCTCTCCAGAAGAGTCAATTTCAGCATACTCCCGCGCAGTCAGGGCATTGACAAACGCAAGATTCCAGCCTTTAGCCACTTTGCCCGTGAGCTTGAAAGCGCCAAGAATGGTTGACCGATCTGGAAAGTCCACGTATCCGTCCTGTGTTACATAACCCTGAGGAGCCCGGCCGATCCTCCGGCTGTAGAAGAGCGTGGGTTGAGGCCAGTTGATGTTGACATTCAACGCCATGCCTCCGCGGCCAAACTCATCGAAGATGTTTGAGCCTTCTATGAAAAACGGCCTTTTCTCTTGATAGTAGGTCTCGTAGGCTGAGAGATTGATCACAGCCGGGTCAACTTCAACTTGTCCAAAGTCAGGATTGACTGTGGCATCGAGTGTCAGATTGCTCTTCAGGCCGAGTTTAAGGTCGAAACCAGCATTGGCCAGGTATTTTTCTCCTGTTTTAAAAGGATTGTTGGCTTCAGCCGGGCTGAAACCTGCCTGACCCACTGTGTAAGGCAGAAACTCGAGGTGGCGTCCGGGTCGTATGTTATTTATACCCACGAGTTTGGCAAAACGGGAGACGTAGGCTATGTCCTCTTTTGGAATCCAGACAAAGGCAACTTTTTCGTTCTTACGCTTGATGATTCTTTGAAAGTCAACTCCCCATACGTATTCATCTTTTTTGGGAAAACGGAGCTGGTTGTACGGAATTCTCATCTCAACACACCAACCCTTATCATCAGTGCTGACTTTCCATTCCCAGACTCCGTCCCATGTGTCATCTTCAGATGTGTCATTGTATACGGTCCAGTCGACGATTGAGCCTGAAGGGTTCACAGCAAACTGGTAGCCTGAGCGCCGGTCATAATAAGGGTCTACGGCAAATATGAACCAGTCAGAATCGACAAAATCGTCCCGGCGCCCTAACTGGCGTGTTATGAGCTCAGGCTGGGCGTCATAAAGACGGGCTGCGACATAAAGAGCTTTTTCATCATAAGCGACCCAGACCTCAGTTTTTTCTGTTGGCTGGGCGCCGTCGTGCGGGTCGGACTGGAGGAAGTCGCTGTATCCTTCTTGCTGCCAGATTTTTTCATTGAGAATGCCGTCCACGGTTATGGGTTGGTCTGCCTGAACGGCTTTGACAGTTTTTTGCTCTTGAGGTTTGGGAACCTTAGCCCCTATCCAGAGAGGCAAACACATCAAAAACAGAATGGCCATGAATAAAACTTTCTTCTTCACCGTGCAACTCCTTCTAATATCTTATCGAGATAAGTTCCAAATACCGAATAATTTTCTGCTTTGGGCATCTTGGCGATAAGGGAACGGAATATATACGAGGAATGAAAAAAATTCTCGTTTTATAAATTAGAATTTTCTTTCTAAATCTAATTAGATTCATATTCTATATACGAGAAAAAAGAGAAAAAGGTTTCCTCCCTCCTTCTATTTCCTTCTATTTCGTTTGACAGCTAAATATGATTGTGCTATGTATACTTTGTTTGGAATTGGAGAGATTTCTCAAAGGGGTTAAGAAGTTCTGCTTTTGCAGGAGGAGGGTTTATGGCTGAAAAGGGCCGGAACAAGATAGGAAGCATCATCTATTTAGTAACGGGCATAATTGCCATTATTCTCGGGGCAGTCGATTCAGTGGCTAAAGCGTTCCTTGAAGCTACACTTCCTTTTTCCTGGGGCGTTCTTTTTACATTCTTGGGATTTAAGGATAGATTAGATTCAAAGTTCAGTCCCAAGCGGATAAAGAATATACATTTTTTACTGTTAATACTTGTAATCGTTGCAACCTTAGCTGCATTGGTTTATAGATTGAAGAAACTCTAATCTCGGGATTTGAAAGTCGCGGCCTTAACTCTCACTCGTCAGCAAGAGCTAGCTACTTTAATTCAGCCGTGGCTGCGTAATATCCTCCTTTTAGTGAATCGTATTTAAGATTCACGTTGCCTTTGCCCCTAACCAGAAGACGATACTCAATTCTGCCGAAGCTCGGAACTCCTGATTCGACCCAGATGTAGTTTTCGCGAGTATCGACCTTGCGGGTGATTCCGCGGAAATTATCCATCATCCGTCCTGCGGCAAGAAGCTTGACGTCTTTTCCCTCGACCTTCAGGCAGTCGGCTCTGTGCAGCCTTTTCTGCATGGCCTGAGCAGAAATTGTGGGAGTGACACGCGTGTTTTTAACGCTGACATCGAGCTGGTAAAGGTTGTCTTCCAGCTTCTTGACCTCGACCTTGTTGAATTCAAGCCGAGGAAGCTGGTCAGCATGGTAAAAGCAGAAAGCCGAGTTGCGGTGGCAGGTGTCAGCCAGCTGGAAAGAAGGAGGGACACGCGTTCCGTATATTTTCACCCCGCCGATTTCGATATCGCCGTAGAGAGGATGCTTATATGGCTTCCAGTTGGCAAACTGCTCACCCAACAAAACTAGGTCAAGATAGGACATCTCTTCAAGCCTCTGAGCAAGCGAGCGGAGCCTCGCCAGCTCTGGATCCTCCTCTGCCTCCCCGGCTCTGGCTTCACCTCTCTGCCTTCCGCCTATGGGAAAAAAGAAAGTCGGTGATAAATCCAGCTCATTGCTGAAGGTGTAAGCGCCGAGGATGTTGTAGAAGTAGTCGATGCTTCCGCCGTAGACCGTGTACATATCTTTATAGACGACGATGTACCTGTAGCCAGGGATGATTTTCTCGCCTTTTTTTCCGATATGGTCGTAGATTCTGATGTCAGCCATCGGATATTCGCCCAGGTTGTTCGCCCCCGGGCCTCGTAGAATCATGCCTCCAGCATTGTGGAAGCTCTGAGCGCCCATGATATTTGGATGGGCGAGGAGAAAATCGCGCGCGGCTTTAGTCTCAGGAAAGCAGAAAGGAAAATCTCCTGAGCCGTCCTGGACGTACTCAGGCTGCCAGTTATAGCCGAAATTGCGGTTCATGTCATAGCCGCCGAGCGGGTCTTCGTTGATCAAGCCGTCGCCGTCGTTATCGATGCCTTCCATTCCCAGCATAATGTATTCGCCTTTCTCTCCAGGCCTGACCGGAACGAGGACCCGCGGGTCATCAGGGTGGAGTTTGTAGGTTCCGTTCGGATCTTTCTTTCTCATCTGGGTGATGAAGCCGTCACCGTCTAAGTCTTCAGGCCCGTCTTCATCCGCCACGCCGTCCTTGTCGTCGTCATAAGGAAGAAAGCCTGAGCGATGGGCTTCTCGCTTATCGATAAAATAATCCCTTGCATCCGGGTTCATGGAGGGAATGATGTAAAAAGCTCTTTCATCGAGAAGCCGCGTGGCAAGCTCTGTCTTTCCATAGTTCTTGAGCAGGTACCAGATGGCATAGAGGGTGACTTCAGTCCCCTGGATTTCATTGCCGTGGATGTTGCCGTCGATATAGAATCCGGGCTTGCGCTCCTCGGGACCTGTTTTGGAGTTGTTGATGACAACAGCCCAGATATCACGGCCTTGGTATGATTTCCCGAGAGAAATGAGCTTCATGAACTGAGGATAAACTTTTTCCAGCGCCTTTAAGGCTTCGGTGAGCTCTTTGTGATCATAGAAATGGTCGAAAGAGAGCTTGACCTCAGCCTGGGGAACGGATTTAGTGGTCAAGAGAGCCAGAGAAAAGGCTATTCCGATGAATATCAAAAAGATTTTATTCTTTCTCATTTCTTCCTCCGTTTACTCAAGGACGATAGCCCTCGTCACTGAATCGAGCTTTGGCGAGCTGGCAGTGATTGTCACTTTAGAACCTTTTTTCCCTTTAACTGTCCATTCGAGTTTCTTGGTATCGCCGCTTCCGTCGATGAAAGGGATGGTTTCAGTCACTCGCCCGGAAAATATCGTCTGGTCCTTTGTTGTCTGAACCCGGACTCTTATCGGCCAGGAAGTCCCAGCCCTTCTTCCCTGGGCGGTTGAAGTCGGGAACCAGCCGCTGTTTGTGAAATAAACAGTCACCTGGTAGAGTCCGTCTTCGAGTGCCTTGACCTTTGTTTCCTTTATCTCAAGCTGGGGAAGGCGGTTCATCAGGTCAATATAAAAATCAGTGTAAAAGGCGATTGTCTTTTCAATTTCAGATGGGGGAGGGGTCAGCTTTAAGTAAGGCACAAAGCCGCCTATCTCCACATCGCCCAAGGTTGGATGCTTGAAGGGCTTCCAGTCGACAAAACCTTTGCCATTGAGGGCTGTGTCAGACCATTTGACGATATAGGCATCAGGATGCTCGCCTTCTGCTGCAGAACCCGCAGCTTGCCCTGCCTGGCCTCTCGGCATCCTCTGCATCATCTCCACCATCCTTTCGGGTGTTACCCGGCCGGATTTAACCATCTCCATCAGCATCGAAGCCTTGAAGTTCGGCGGCGCGCCCTGCTCCTTGAGGAAGGCATCGATTTTTTCCTCGCCGAGTGCCAGGAATTCTTCTGAGGTCATGGTCTTCAATTTATCCACTGTCAGGGCATCTTTTGCAGGCGGCGCTTTTTGAGGCTCGGGAATTGTCCATAAGTCAGAAGAAAAAACCTGGACGCCATACTGGTAATAACAATAGGCGACAAATGAGCCTTTGCCAACACCTTTAGCTCTCTTTTCCGGATAATCGACCTTAGCCTTTTTAAGCCCGTCCTTGTAGTCTTTCTGGACTGCTTCCATGTAGGGCTGGTCCTGCCTGTCGATGGTCATGGCAGGGCCTAATCCAAGCATCATAGCTACCATACTTTCATCGATTTCGCGGCCTCCGAAAATGTTCATTCCTCTGAGGAGCGCGACAAGCTCCTGGATGTCATATTCTTTTTCAGGGTCAAGGCCGAGAAAAGAAGCAAAATTTCTGGGAACTCTAACCCTGGCTCCAGCAGCAGCTGCCCGGCCTGTCTGCTGGAGGTTGAGGAAGGTGTTTTCGGTCGAGAAGCTCAAGACCATGGCGATGTTGGGATGGGAGACAAGGAACTCTATCAAGGCAATCGTTTCCTTCTGGGAGATTGGCCAGCGGCCAGCAGCGTTCACATAGAATTCAAAGTCATGGGGGAAATTCCGGTTGAGCTCAACGCCGCCAGGAGGGTCTTCGTTGTACTTTCCATCTCCGTCATTGTCCAAGCCTTCGCTGTAGATTTCATAAATTCCCTTCTCGCCCTTTTTTGCATCAGCCGCTCTCATCAGCCGAGGCTCTGTCGGGTCTGGAATCCATTTTCCCTCTGGGTCTTTGACCCTTATCTGGGTGATGAATCCGTCTTTGTTGAGGTCCTCAGGCCCATCCTCGTCGAGCAAATCATCGAGGTCGTCATCCATCCGAGCGTTGTTCGTCAGGCGCTCGTAGCGGGTTTGAGCGAAGAAGTTTTGAGCGACATCAGGGTTGAGAAGAGGTGCAACATAAACAGTTCTCTTCTCAAGAAGGGAAGTAACCATTTTATCTGTTCCGTATTTGGTGAGGAGCTTCTCGATGAGCATCAGGGCAGCTTCAGTGCCGACAAGATGAGCACCCTCGATGTTGGCTGAGACGAATACAGCCGGTCTTTTATCCGCGTCAGGGATTGATCTGCCTTGGGCAGCAATCCTGAGGACAAAGATGTCGCTGTTTCCTGAGCTCTTTCCCGCTGTTATGAGCTTGGTGAGCTGGGGATAGGCTGAACTCCAGGATTTAAGGACTGAGGCAACTTCATCCGGCGTATGGTATTTATCGAAGGCGAGCTTTTCAGGCGCGGTAAAAGAGACGAGAGCGAGGCTAAGGAAAAGGCAAAAAGAGTAGATGAATCGGCGAGACATTCAAACCTCCTTTTTGAAATAAGGGAAATAAGGGGACACATTGCTTATCTCTAAATACGAGGAAAAGCAACATTAATTTTCTCTACGAAAAATGAACGAGAAAGTTATCACTAATTTTTTGAATAGTAAAGAGAAATTTGTTATGAACCTGTTTGACCTCAATTTTTTCGTATGATATAAGCGATTAAGTCAGGAGGTCATATGAAAAAAGCTATTTTTCTGTCCATCTTCTTATTGGCTGCTCCTTTTATTCTTGCCCAGGAAGGAGTCGTTATTAAGGATGTAAATCCATTCTGGTATGCTTCGATGGATTTCCAAGGACCCTTTGAGCAGATTCCGGTGAAAGTCGGTCTCTTCATGCAGGAATTCATGAAGCAGAAATTGCCGTTTGGAGGGAATCTTTTCGGAGTTTACTTCAATTCGCCTGAGCAGATGAAGCCCGAAGAGCTGAAATGGGCTATCGGCATTCCTGTTTTAAAAGACTCTGTTGTCAATGCCCCTTTGAAAAAATCAGAATTTCTGTTCAAGAAGATTGCTGTCTATCTTCACGTCGGACCCTATGAAAAAGTCGGCGAGTCCTACAATAAAGTATTTAAGTTTGTTGAAGAAAAAGGCTACGAGGTCGCAGGCCCTGTCTTTGAAAGCTATCTGGATAGAGACCCTTCCAAGGTCAAGCCAGAGGAACTGAGAACGGAAATCTGGGTGCCTGTCCAGATAAAAGCAAAATAATAATAAATATTAACGTAATAAATTTTATTACATTGTCATGGCGAGCGACCAGAGGGAGCGTGGCCATCCGACGAAGTCGTTACGAGGCGCGGAGCGCCGCGGCAATCTCTTTAAATAAATTTCGGCGCATCACCGCATTGCTACGCTCTTCGCAACGGCATATGAAATATTTCGTATATATTAGTTTCCGCATGTTTTGAAAGGAGGAATGATGAAAAGAGTTCTTGTTTTTGTTTTGACTGGAATTGTTTTCCTTTCCTTTTGTTTTTATTCGCAAGTGAACGGACAGAGCGCTGACAAGATTGGCGCTCTTTTTGAGAAGCTCTCCTGGAGATGCGTCGGGCCGGCACCGATGGGAGGCCGGACTGTGGACATCGATGTCGTGGAGAAGAAGCCGTCGATTATCTATGCGGCCATCGGTCCGAGCGGAGTCTGGAAATCAGAGAACAACGGCATCACCTGGGAGCCTGTCTTTCATAAAGAGAGCACAGTCTCAGTGGGCGACGTGACTGTCTCCCAATCTCATCCGGACATAGTTTGGGTGGGCACAGGCGAAGCAACATGCAGGAATAGTGTCTCAATCGGAGACGGAGCCTACAAGTCAACCGACGGCGGCAAGACATGGACAAACATGGGGCTTAAAGACACGTTTCATATCAGCCGGATCATTATCAATCCTGGGGACCCGAACATCGTCTATGTCGCAGCCATGGGTCATCTCTGGGGCTCCAACCAGGAACGCGGCATCTACAAGACCGTTGACGGCGGAAAAACATGGAGAAAAGTCCTCTATATCAACGAAAACACGGGCTTTGCTGATTTAGCCATCGACCCCTCAGACAGCCTGACTCTCTACGCCGCAGCTTATGAGCACCGTCGGCTGCCCTATTATTTCTCGAGCGGCGGGCCAGGAAGCGGAATCTATAAGACTACGGACGGAGGAGAAACCTGGACAAAGCTGACCAAAGACCTGCCAGAGGGAGTCATGGGAAGGATAGGAATCGATGTTTCTCGAAGCAATCCCAAAGTTGTTTATGCTTTAATCGAGCACCAGGACGGAGGAATCTGGCGCTCAGAGGACAAAGGCCAGAGCTGGAAAAGAACCTGCGACAACAAGACCTTTACCCAGGTCAACTTCCGTCCATTCTATTACAGCCAGATTCGAGTCGACCCCCGCGACGACAAGGTTGTCTATGTCTTTTCAGGCGGCTGCTTCCGCTCGCAGGATATGGGAGCAAAATTCACAGCCATCTCTGCAGGAATTCATCCTGACCACCACGCTCTATGGATAGACCCGACCAACCCTCTTCATCTCATCGACGGCAACGACGGCGGAATCGACATCAGCTATGATGGCGGCAAGATCTGGTATGCTGTCCAGAACATGACCCTGGCCGAGGTCTATCAGGTCGGGTTTGACACGAGAAGCCCATATTACGTCTATTGCGGCTTGCAGGATAACGGAGTCTGGGGAGGGCCGAGCGCGACTTATGACTATACTGGAATCAACAATGATGACTGGTACATGATAGGAGGGGGGGATGGGTTCTTTGCCCAGGTTGACCCTGCCAATCCCGACACCATCTACTCCAATTCTCAGATGAACGGGCTGAGCAGGTATGATTTGAGAATAAAGAAAAGCAAGTACATCAAGCCTCAAGCCCCTCTCAAGGAGCCTCCCTACCGCTTCAACTGGAATTCGCCTATTTATATCTCTCCTCATGACCCGAAGACTGTCTACACCGGAGGAAATTATCTTTTCAAGACGACTGACGGCGGAAACTCCTGGGAAAAGATCAGCCCTGATCTTTCGACCAACGACCCTGCAAAGCAGAAAGACTCGGGCGGTCCTATAACGCCGGATAACACCGGAGCTGAAATCCACTGCACCATCGTCACTATTTCCGAGTCTCCTGTGGAGAAGGGAGTCATCTGGTGCGGGACAGATGATGGAAATGTCCAGATAACCCGTGACGCAGGAAAAACATGGAAAAACGTGGTCAAGAGCATCACCGGGCTTCCACCCTTTACCTGGTGCTCCCGCATCGAATCTTCACATTTTGAAGCAGGGACAGCCTATGCCGCCTTTGACGGCCACCGGAATGATGACTACAACACCTATGTCTACAAGACAAGCGATTACGGTAAGACTTGGAAATCTCTCAAGAGCAACCTGCTCTTTGGCTGGGTGAATGTCATTCGTGAGGACTTGAAGAATAAGAATCTCCTCTTTGTCGGGACTGAGCTTGGGATATATGCTTCACTCGACAGCGGCAAGACCTGGTTCTCAGTCAAGAACAACCTGCCGACTGCGGCTGTTGATGACATTGCCGTCCATCCCCGAGAGAACGATTTAATCATCGGAACACACGGCAGGGGAATCTGGATTCTGGACGACATCTCGCCTCTTCAGGAAATGACCGATGGACTCTTGCAGTCTGATTTTTATCTCTTCAGAATACGGCCGACAACTCAGTACTATCCGGCGACAACTCGCGAGATCTACAGCAGACCTTATCATGCGGAAAGAAATCCTGTTTATGGGATGAATATCTATGCTTACTTCAAGACAAAGCCGGCCGAAAAGCCAAAGGTTGTTGTCAAGAATGAAAAGGGCGAAGAGATGTTTCAAGTCAGCCTTTCCACAGTTGAAGGCCTTCAGAGGGTCGCTTGGAACCTGCAGTATCTTCCCAGGACAAAAGAAGGAGAAGAGATCAAGCCTTCTCCCATAAGCTTTGTCTCCTCTCCTTATATCCGTTCGGGTGAATACACTGTGGAATTGATTTCTGGCGAGAAAAAGGCTGTCCAGAAAGGAACTGCTCTTCCTGACCCGCGTTTCAGTCTGAGTGATGAAGATAGAGCAGCGCAGGTTTCGACTATAGTTGATGTTATGGTCCTTTCAAAGAAGATGAATTCGGCTATCACTGCCACAAGAAACATCAGGCAGGAGCTTTCGAATTTCTATAAAGACACAGAGAAGAAAGAAGGAATTGCAGAAGCGGTCCGAACGAGCGTTAAAGATTTTGATGGGAGATTCAGCGTTATAGAGAAGGAAATCATGCCCAAAGGATTTGGATACCGGGGCTCGATGGAAGATGCTCTAAGAGGAGGCTCTCTTCAGCAGCTGATTATGACGGTGGGCAGCTCTATCTCAGGTTTTCCTTCAGCCCCGACACAAACAGAATTATCCCAGCTCAAGGAACTAACAGATGCTCTCAACACTCTTGTGGCTGAGCTTAATGCTTTTATCAAGGACGAAATTCCCAAGCTTAACAAAATTCTTGAGGCAAATGGACTCAAGCCGTTCAAGGCGCCGGAGGAAGTTAAGTAATAGAAAAATCGGTGCGAATTTCAAAGGTGCAGATGGATTTGAGCTTACAATAGAAAGGGGGATAGAGCATGAGAAAAATAATCATCTATCTTTGGGTCATTTGTTTCTCATTCAGCTTCAGGGGATATGCTAATCAGAAAGGAGAAAGCCTGAACGTATCTTCGCCTGAATCTGTTCGCAAGATGGTCAGAGATGCCGTTGGACTTGCCCAGCGCGATAAAACATCAGAGGCCTTAAAAGTTCTAAAAAAGGCCATTTCCTTGGCTCCAGATTATCTTCAGGCTCATGCCGAGTATATCCGTATCAAGACTTACTTTCTGGAGAAATATGATGAAGTAAAATCAGAATATGATCACCTTATCCAAAAAGAGCCTGACAACCCTGTCTATCCGATGGCTCTTGCCATGGGGCAGTATTTAACTATAGACAAAAGCCCATGGTTTAAGAGAGTCGCAGAGCTCGCTCCTGACTGGGCATGGGGGAATTATGCCAAGGCGGCTCTCATTGCGGAGAAAGAACCTGACTCAGCAGTGGCCGAGCTTTTCAAGTGTATAGAAAAAGATAAGACTGCACTTCCGGCCTACAATTTCATTGCTTTTCTGTTGAGCAGGGCTGGAAAGTATGATGACGCCATTTCAATTGCAGAGAGGATGACTTCTCAGCCAGAGCTTCGTCCCTCCGGGCTTTCAATCCTCTGGCAGTTGAGATTAGAACAGTCGCAGGGATCAGAAGGATTTAAAAAAGTTTTAATAGACGAGTTGAATAGGGTCGCAGATAGCTCTCCAGGGTTGGAGATACTGGCGAAAATTCATTCATTTTATTCATTTGTGGTGAATGACGCAGACGGTGCGCGAGCCATTGAAGAAAAAATTCATCGCATCGACCCTTCCTGGTACCCTGAGCGTGAGAATGCCATATATATTGCGACTTCAAACTTGAGCGGAATTCCCAGACAGATTGTAGCCGCAAGTCGTCAAGCTGAGATCGGAAGCAAGATGAGTGATGTCCGGGATGATTTGGACTTTAAGGAAAAAGTCAAACAATTAGAAAAGTTGCTCGAGCTCGGCCCGAGCCCTGGAATGAAGTGGTTTATTTACAAAAAGCTTTTCCTTGAAGCTGAAAAAATCGGAGAGAATGCGGCAATATTAAAATACGGAGAAAGATTGTATTCAATGGATAAAACAGATACAGCGCTGCTGGCAAAGATGGCCATAGCGTTGGCAGATAAGAAAAAAAACCCCAAAAAAGCGCTTCGCTACGCCCGCCTCGCCGAAGAGTCTGCGCCAAAATTTAGGTCAGTCCAGAGACCTGCCAACACTGATGAGAGCTGGTTTAAAGCGAATTTTCCTGTAGAAAGGGAGCAGAATAATTACAAGAAACAGCATGCCCTCTCCCTGCACGCTCTAGGGTGTGTGCTCTGCCAGAAGGGGAGCTATCTCGAAGCTGAAGCCAGGTTGCGCCAGGCGATCGAACTTGAGAAGTCTGAGAAAAGACTTTTGCACTTAGCAGAAACTCTGATCAAGCTCGGCCGCAGAGAAGAAGCACAGAAATTTTTATCTGAGGCTGAGAATGAGTGGCTCGAGTCTCTGAAACGGCAATTCACCAATAAACCCGCAAAGGACTTTCATCTTCAAGCAATAGATGGCCATACGTACAAACTTTCAGACCTGAGAGGCAAAGTTGTCATGATTAATTTCTGGGCGACATGGTGCGGTCCCTGCGCTAAAGAAATGCCTCATTTGGTGAAAATGTATGAAAAATATAAGCAAGGCGGCTTTGAGATTCTTGCCATATCAGTGGATAGTAAGCAAGATCGCTACAAAGTGCCTCTGTTTGCTGAGAAACATAGCCTAACATTCCCTGTTCTTTATGATGAGGGAGTCTCCGAGCTTTACAGTGTGGTTGGCTATCCCACAAACATTTTTATCGACAGGCAAGGCAATGTACGGTTCAAGCAATTTGGGTTTGATGAGGAGACGCTTCGCATTCATGAGGCTGTGATTAACGAATTGCTGAATGATAGATGATATTGAAAATGAATGCCTGAAGCCTGTTTTTTAGGGATTAGTATTTTATTTCGGGCAAAGAAGAAATTCCACAGCTCCTGGCATCCGTAATCATTATCTTCTTGAGTTCGTTAACGACTTCTTTTTCAAGAAGTGAGGGCGGGTTTTCCTTGAGAAGCCTTTCAACCTCATCCCAAGCTCTGTCAGCAATCGATTTTTTTCCCAAGGAAGCCCAGGCATCATAAGTCTCGCGGTCGATTATTCGGGGAAACGTGTGCTCAGCTCTGTACCACTTTCTGGTGTGGGGCGTGGACAGAAACTGGCTGGCAGCCGTTAAACTCTCGAACAGATTCTTGGCGATGGGCTCGTCGCGCTGGGAGATTCCCTCTATGAGCCTGTAAGCCATGCCGCAGACCTCGTTATCAACGACAAGCTTTTCCAAGCTCTGGCAGCTTTCAAAGTTCATCATCCCGGGGCCTGAGACGACGTTGACACCGGACAAAGCTGCAAGCACTGCTCCGATTCCAGTTTCAAAGCCTGCCTGGGAGTCGTTGATTTTCGAATCGCTCAATCCCATGTAAGCATGGGTGGGAAGGTTGAGGTGTTTTCCAATCTGAGTGTAAGCAGAATCAATCATCATCGTCTCTACAGCGCCCATCGGCGTCGTTCCTTTTCTCATGTCAAAGCTCGAGGGCGAGCCTCCAAAGACGACAGGTGCCCCTTTCTTCGCCAGCTGGCAGATAATAAGACCTGAAAGATTTTCTGCGACATGCTGGACAAGAGTTCCAGCTATGGTCACTGGAGATGTCGCACCGGTCATTCCCATGGAAATAATCTCAGAAGGAATTCCTGACCTGGCGCAGTCAATCAAACTCTGAGCAGTCAGGTTGCTCCATTTCAAAGGAGGAGAGGGGCAGGCGTCAAAGATTGCCAGCGGCTTGTCTGCCAGATTTTTTTCGCTTCCCCTGACTGCGACAAGCATATCATGCATCGGCTTGAAGCCTTCAATTCTGAATGTTCCGGTCACACAGGGCTTTGTCGAGAATTGAAGCCCGAGGAACAGACGGTAGCTATCAGAGATTAGGTCAGGAACATCGCTGCTGACTATTCCGGTGCTCTGAAAATGGATATTCTCCAGGCATTCTGTGAGGCGGTAGAATTTCACCAGGTCTTCAGTCACCGCTTTCCGTTGCGTTGATGTCTTGTGGTCGAGGATGAAGATGGCTGCTGAGCCAGGATTAAAATGGACATAATCCTTGCCGACTATAAACTCTTTTTTGCCCGCTCTATCGTAAAGCTTGATTGTGGAAGGCGCGGACGAGAGAGAATCCTCGACAAGACGGGAAGATATCTTAACCCTCTGCGCTGAGGCGTCGACCTTCGTCCCTCCTTCCTTCAAGAGCCTCAAAGCTTCCTTGTTTTCAACGAAAACACCCTGTCTTTGGAGGATGTCCATCGCCTCATCGATGATTTTCTGGATGAATTCCTTGTTTAATAACTCCAATTTAGGTCTTAAGGTCTTAATCATGGGTCTTTACCTCTGACTTCGGGTCGAAAAATTTTTTTCCTTATAGAAGTTTATTCTGAAGGAGATGGATTTTTGAGGGACCATCATGCATGATTCTCTGAGGCTGACTCCGATGTCTTGGCCGGGAAGAATGTTGAAGATGAATCGCTGCTGGGTGATGTCCCATTTTCCATAGCCAGGGCTGAAGCGCTTACTCGGCCAGAGATTCATCTCTCTCGCTTTTTCCGCGAGGATCTTGTCAGCTTGGATGGCAACCTCTTCGACCGCTTCAGAGCCCAGGGCGTCAAGAATCAAAGCCCGGAGGAGTTCGTTTTTTTGAGTCAGGTTTTGAACTTCCTTCTCCAGATTCTGCCCGATAGTGCAGATGCAGAGCGCCACTTTCTCGGCATGGTCAAAGATGAGATGCTTGTTGGTTTGGCTGTAGTCGATGATGATATAGATGGCTGCAGGCTGAAGCAGGTTCACAAGCTTCCTTTTTTCTTCGATGATGAGCTTGTGTATCGGCTCTTTAATCATTTCATGTTTTTTCTTGTAGCCAATAAGTCTCAGGATTCTTCTCTCGTCGAATTCGACTTTGAAATTTCTGGCGATTTCCACAGATGCAGCCATACTGGCATTATCCCTGAATAAGTCTTTTTACGGTTTTCACAGCAGCCATGGCATTTTCCGCATATCCGTCTGCTCCGATATCGTTTGCCCATTTTTGGTTAACCGGTGCGCCGCCAACCATGACTTTAAACTTTCCTGTAAGATTTTTTTCTTTCAAGATTTCGATGACTCTTTTCTGGCCGAGCATTGTTGTGGTCAGAAGGGCGGAGAGGCAGATGAAATCGGCATTCTCTTCGATAGCACTTTCCACAAATTTCTCCAGATTGACATCGGCACCGAGGTCGATGACTTCAAAGCCATTGGCTGAGAGCATCGAGGCCACTAGATTCTTGCCTATGTCGTGGATGTCGCCTTCGACTGTTCCGATAACGACCTTCGCCTTCGATTTTGTTGAAATTCTTGCTTTTTCAAGCTCTGGCTGGAGGATTCCCATGGCTGCTTTCATGCATTCAGCGCTGGTGATGAGCTCCGGCAGAAAATATTCTCCTTTCTCCCACATCTCTCCGACCTTTTGAATTCCAGGAACAAAGCCTTTTTCGATGACCTCGATGAGGTCCAGCTTCCTTGAGACGGCCGCCTTGGCCAGAGCCTGGACTTGCTCTTTATCGCCTTCAATTATGGCTCTTCCCATCTTTTCGAGCATCTCCACTTTATCCATGTCGTCTCCTTGTTTCCTGATTGTTAAAAATCAAAATCTCACGACTCATATCTCATAACTCAATAAAAAATTTTTTACAAGTTTAAGCTCAGGCTAAAAGGCTAGAAAATATTCCTTGATTTCGAAATTCTTTTTCATAAAATTTAATTCAGGTTTTTAATAAGAATGCTGTGTTTGTTCAAAGGAGTCAAGCTATGAAGCCTAAAAAATATTCAGCATTGTTATTTGCTCTGTTAGCAATTTCCATGGTTTTTCCAGGCATTTCTTGTAAGAAGGGGGAAGAAATCAAGGTTAGGGAAAGCCTGTCCCGAAGCTCAAAGATTTTGAAAGATGCGGGGGAGGAGTGCTGGAATCTCGCAGTCGAGGAAAATCCCGCTATCCGGATGAGGCGCGGGCTGAGAATTGTGGAGATGCCGGATATCTCCTTGACCTACGCAAAATATCAGGCAGCCTTCGCAGAATCAATCTTGAAGAAGCTTCAAGAGGTGAAGCTTGAAGAGTTGAGCCATCAAGAGAAAATTTCTCTTGAAATCTTGAAATGGGGAGCAAAAAATTCAATTGAAGGCCTGAGATTCTACTGGCTTTACATTCCTGTTACCCCTTATTCCTCACCTCTTCGGGTCGTTCATCAGGTTTATACCGGCTTCCAGTTCCAGAAAAAAGATGACCTTACTTATTACTTGGACCTCCTGACACAATATCCTTCCTTCATAGAGAGCATTCAAGCCAAGCTCGAGGAGCAATACACCAAGAACATCGTCCTCCCTGAAGAAGAAATTAGCTTTGTTATTTCTTTCCTGAGCTCGCTGAATAAAGAAGGAGACCGGAGTCTTTTTTATGTGAGCCAGGAGAGGCTGGGTAAGATAAAGAAATCTTTGAGAAAGAGATTCGAGAATGAAGTTTTGCAAAGAATCAAGAATGAAATCAACCCCTCTCTTGAGAAGCTTGTCAATTTCATCAGCGGAGAATATAAGGCGAGGGCGCCTCTTTCAGTCGGGCTCTGGCAGTATCCTGAGGGCAGAGAATATTATAAGTATCTTGTCAGAGTTAGCACCACCATGGACCTCGCCCCAGAGGAGATTCACCGGATTGGGCTCGAGCAGGTCGAGAAAGACAGGCAAAAGGTTGATGAGCTCCGAAAATCCATAGGATTCAAGGGAACGATGGAAGAGTTCCGTCAATTTTTGAAGACGGATTCAAGATTATTCCCCAAGACAGCAGAGGAGATAGGGGAGAGGCTTCTTTCCTATGTCAATGCAGTGAACAGCAGACTTGACCAGGTTTTTTTGCGCAAGCCAAGGGCTCCATACGGAGTCAGGAGGCTGGCACCGGAGCTGGAGGGTGCGATGACTTTCGGCTATTATCAGCCTCCAACTTCATCCCAGCCAGAAGGGATTTATTATTACAACGGCTCTCGCCTTGAAGAGAGGCCTCTTGTCTGGGCTGAAGGACTCATCTACCATGAGCTCGTTCCAGGCCATCACTTTCATTTCGCCTTCCAGTCTGAGAACGCAGAGCTTCCCGATTTCAGGAGAGAAAACGTTCAAAGCGCTTTCAGTGAAGGATGGGCTGAATATGCCTCCTGGCTCGGATTGGATATGGGTTTGTACCAGGACCCTTACAGCCTCTGCGGAAAATATATGATGGATATGTTCCTGTCGTCGAGGCTGGTGGTGGACACTGGCATGAATTATCTTGAATGGCCACGTTCTCGGGCAGTGAAGTTCATGAAGGACAATTTGCTTGAGTCTGAAACACAGATCAATAGTGAAACCTTGCGCTATTCAGCTGACATGCCTGCCCAGGCCCTTGCTTATAAGCTGGGAAGCATGAAATTTTTTGAGCTGCGTGAGAAAGCCAGGAGAGCATTGGGGGATAAATTTGATATCAGAAAATTCCATGATGCCATTCTGGGAAGCGGCTCTATGCCTCTCCCTGTTTTGGAACAGCATATTGACTGGTTCATCGGGCAAGAGCTCGCCGCTTCAAGAAAATAGATTTTGTAAGCAGCTCTGATTCTATGCCCAGGCTGGGCATTAACTTTTTTCCCTTAACGGAAAGGTTTTTGGGGGATCTTCAGTTTTGACTTCAATTTATCCCTGTGGTAAAAGCTAAATAAAAAAAGGTTTTATTAGATTCAAAATATGATGTTCAAACAGTATGATTTTCCTCCATTCAGGCCGCCGAACGAAGCCCGGAGCGCGCTCATCCGTCTCACGAGGGGCTGTCCCTGGAATAAATGCGAATTCTGCGCCATGTACAAGCAGGTCAAGTTCGAAATCAAGCCATTCGAAGAGGTCAAGAGTGATATCTTAAAAGCCAGACAGATTTACCCTGCAGCATCATCCATGTTCCTCGGAGATAGCGACAACCTTGTCCACAACAAATTTCCTGAGATAATGGCTTTTATCAGAGAGACATTTCCTGAGGTTGAGAGGGTGACAGCCTATGCCCGGGCAAAGACCATTTTACGGCGGAAGATAGATTTCTTGGTCGCCGTCCGAAAAGCTGGCCTCGACCGGCTCCACATCGGGCTGGAATCAGGAGACGCAGTTGTGCTTGAGAGGCTTCGAAAAGGGGTCACGCCAGAGGAGATGATTGAGGCGGGGCGAAAGGCCAAAGAAGCTGGTTTTGAGGTTTCCTTCTATGTCTTGTGCGGAGCCGGCGGAAAGGACAGGTGGCGAGAGCATGCTGAAGGAAGCGCCAGGGTTCTCAACGAATCAGCGCCAGATTTCATCAGGCTGAGGACTTTAACTATCCAGAATGGTACGCCTTTGAGAGAGAAAAAAGCTAAAGGAGATTTTGCCGTCACCCTGCCGCTGGAAAGGCTGAAGGAGGTAGAACTCTTCATCGCCAGCCTCACTCTCAAGAATTGCTTCCTGGCAAGCGACCACCTGACAAATTACCTCTGGGCAGGGGATACGGTTTTCTATAGGGGAGTGGCGGGTGAGTTGCCTGGCGACAAGGAAGCAATGCTTCAAGCCGTGCGCCGTGCCATCGAGTTCATCAAATCAACAGCTCTTGAAATCAAGGATTCCAACCAGCTCTACGAAGAAGGCTTAATTACTGCTCTCTGAAAGCGCAAGAATTTTTTTTATTGAGCTCTTCATTCTATTTTTGCATTGGTTAATGATAATTAAAGTGAAAAAATATTTTTATGAATAAAGGAGAGAAGCGTGAAAATTGAAAACGTTCCCTTTTGCATATCAGATTGGAGCAAGATTTTGCCGGTTGAACATAAGGGAGAGACTGGAACTTCTTTTTGGCGGACGATTGAAGCCGGAAATCTGCGTTTGCGGATGGTGGAATATTCTCCACGCTATAGAGCAGACCACTGGTGCGGCAGAGGCCATGTCTTGCTGGTTCTGGAAGGAGAGCTGGTTTGCCAGTTAAAAGACGGCAGGAAATTCAAGCTGACCTCTGGAAAAAGCTTTCAAGTCTCGGATGACGATGCGAATCCCCATCTTGTTTTTTCCGAAAAAGGGGCAAGGGTGTTTATTGTTGATTGATAGAAGCTTTTTTATCTCGCTGCAAACTGATTTGAAAGGAGGTCAAAAATGCATATCCAAGAAATATTAAATCTAATCTCGCTGGGCAAAATTCTTAAGGCTGCAACCAATCCAAGAATAAGCATAATAAAGCTGATACTGTTTTGTTTATTCTTTGTTTGCTTTGGCACTAACAGGGGTTGGGTGAGACAGGAAATTCAGACGGCGAAAAATGATAAAATCGAAAGAGTTACGGCAATAAGAGATGTTCGGATTTTTGACGGCATAAAGGTTATTCCAAGGGGAAGCGTGCTTTTTTCCAATGGAGTGATCACTGCTGTTGGAACTGACATCAGAATTCCTCAGGGCGCGGAGATTGTCGAAGGCTTTGGGAGAACACTCCTTCCAGGATTGGTCGATTCCCATGTCCATACCTTTCCAGGAGATTTGGAACGCGCTCTGCTTTTTGGTGTTGCCACCGAGCTCGATATGGGGACGGTTTATCCTCAATTAATTTCTCAATGGTACGAGCAGCAGAAGGAAGATTATGTTTATGGAAGAGCAGATATCTTTTCAGCCGGATTCCTGATTACAGCTCCGGGAGGGCATGGCACTGAGTATGGTGTCAAGATCCCTACGGTCAGCAGCCCCAAAGAGGCTCAAGATTTTGTCGACGCCCGAATCGCAGAAGGCTCGGATTATATTAAGATTATCTATGACGATGGCACGAGCTGGGGCCCGAAGATAAACACGATTAGCTGGGAGACGATGAAAGCTGTGGTTGATGCTGCTCACAAGCGCGGTAAACTCGCCGTGGTTCATGCTGTGACTCTCCATGAAGCATTGGAAGCTTTGAAAGCTGGCGCGGACGGACTTGCCCACATATTTGCCGATGAAATGCCGGACAAAAAGTTTACGAAGGCAGTTTTAGAGCGAAGAGCCTTTGTGATTCCAACCTTAACCGTTGTGGAAAGTATCTGCGGAGTTGCAAGCGGCAGTTCTCTTGTAAAAGATAATCGCCTTGCTCCATTCCTTTTTCAAGCTGAAGAGAGCAATCTCATTCGAGCTTTCCCTCAAAGTTCAAAGAATGACTTCAATGTTGCTCTGAGAGCAGTCAGACTTCTCAAGGAAGGCGGCGTTCCGCTACTGGCCGGCACCGATTCTCCGAATCCAGGGACAGCGCATGGTGCGAGTATCCATCGAGAGCTGGAGCTTCTGGTCAAGGCTGGGCTTAAGCCAACCGAAGCGTTGGCAGCTGCAACATCTGTTCCGGCTAAGATCTTTAGCCTCAAGAACCAGGGACGTATATCTCCTGGATTTCGAGCAGATTTACTGCTTGTCAAGGGAGACCCTACCTCTGACATCACCACGACTCGGGATATTGTCGCAGTCTGGAAAGTAGGTGTTCCTTTTAATAGGGCTCTGGCTGAAAAGGCGGCTGCGCCTAAGATATCTGCCTTTGAAGGAGAATCAGGACTGGTCAGTAATTTCGATGACGGGAAGCTCAGTTCCTTTTTTGGCTCTGGCTGGCAAGTCTCGACTGACCAGATGCTCGGCGGCAAGTCGACAGCAGATGTTAAAGTCATAGAGGGCGGAACTGAAGGAAGCCCTTATGCCTTGCAGGTCAAAGGGAATATAGCGCCTGGAGCCATGTATAAATGGGCAGGTGCGATGTTCTTCCCCGGCTCAAAACCGATGGTTCCTGTTGACCTTTCGCGCTTCAAGCAGATTGTCTTTTGGGCGAAAGGAGAGGGGAAGAATTACCGGATCATGCTCTATGCTCAGCGATTCGGCTACATCCCTCTGCAGAAGAGCTTTTTCGCTGGACCGGAGTGGAAGCAATATGTTTTTCCTCTGGCTGAGTTCTCCCAGCTTGACGGCAAAGGCCTGATGGGAGTTCTGTTTACAGGAACTGAAGAAGGCGGCTTCGCCCTTTTGATCGATAACATTGAGTTTCGTTAGAAAGTGAAATTATGAATTGTCCGGCCGACGACCTGAAATGCTTAATGAAGGCTGTCGAAGACACCCTCAAAAAGTGGAGAGAAGGAGGAATGGGTAAAAAGCTCCTTCTCAAAGAAACCGAGGAGATGATAAAGTGAAATACATGCAATAATAAAAGTGTCGTGGCGAGGGGCGAAGCGCTGTTACGCAAGAATTTAGGTGCTTCTTCTTAGGTATGTAGCATGGAAAACCTAGATTGAACACTGGCTTCGCCTATGATACGATTAATAGCTTTATTAAATGGAAGTAAAAATAAAAATGGAGAATTTCCATGTCAGCCAGTGAAACAAAGTCCAGTAATACTAGCAAAAAATGGCTTATCGGCTGTGGCATCGGCTGTGGTGCCATTATCCTGATTCTGATTATCCTTGGCGTAAGCGGCTATTTCTTTTTCAGGAATATGGTCGAGGGATTCAGAGATACAGAAGCCATGATGAGCACACTGACTGAACGCTTTGGGAGAATCGAGGATTTTTGTCCTGACCCTGATGGGGCGATAAAACCTGAGCGGATAGAAGCCTTCCTTTCTGTCAGGGATACCTTTGCTCCTGCTCGCCAGAAACTCGAAATGTCTTTTGAAGCTCTCAGAAAAGGAAAGGCAGACAATGAGATAGAAGTCAAGGAGTCTAAGAATGTCATTAAAATGATCAGGCTCGGTTTTGGCCTGGTTCCCCAGATATCGGAATTATTGAAAAGCCGTAACCAGGCTCTGCTCGATAAAGGGATGGGGATGGGCGAGTATTATTTTATTTATGCTATCTCTTATTATTCATGGCTTAAGAAGTCACCTGAAGATGGCCCCGATGTCCAGCTCATGGATTTTGAGGGAAGAAGAGATTACAGCGATAGAAAAGAATGGCTTGAAATGCGCCGAGACGTTATGCTCAAGCGCGTTAACCGTCAGATTCTCCCCATGCTTCGCAATCAGCTTGGAAAACTCGTGGAGAGCGATAAGTCAGGAGTCCAGGCGAAATGGCGGAAAAAGCTGGAGACTGAGGTCAAAGCCATGGAATCGGAGCGTGTTCGAATTGCATGGCAAGATGGACTTCCTTCTGCTCTTGAAGCCTCGCTTCGTCCCTTCAAGGAGCGTTTAGAGGCAAATTACAGCATCATGATCAATTCGCTGGAAATGACCATCGAACAGAGGGAGCGTAACTCGGAAACTAAAAAGCAAAATTCAAATTAGGTTAAAAGAAGTTATTTTATTGAATATGAGGCATATTCAGCTCTACCTCAATAATTACGGATTTTCGAACTGGTAAAAGAAATTAAAAAAGCTCAAAACAGGACTTTGTATCTCATCCCCCTCTTCTTCAATTCATTGACGAGCCTTTGCTTGTGCTCACGGAAGAATTTTTCAGTTACCGCTCCTTCGAATCCATACCGATAATAGAATCCTCTCACGGTGCTCATATAATTCATCCTGTCGATGTAGACACTGTCTGCCTTTCCTTCGAGCTGCTTGACAAGCTTTTCTGGATTTCCTGGAAGAAGGGGGCCGATGAAGGCAAATGTCTTGATTGCTTTGGAGTGGATTTTGCCCAGTGCCTCGAGGCGCTCCTTCACAGTCGAAGCTCTTGGCTCGAATAGCTTAGCCACGCTCTCGTCGTCGGTAGCAATGGTGAAACCCACTTCTTTCTCCTCAAACTGCAGCATGAGGTCCAGGTCACGGAGAACCAGTGCTGATTTTGTCTGGATATTCACGGGGAATTGACTCTTCACCAGCTCCTCCAAACACTGCCTGGTCAGCCTGTATGTTGCCTCGAGGGGCTGATAGGGGTCGCAGACAGAAGAAATCCAGACGGTGCCTCTTTTTGCTCTTTTTAGCTGCTTTCTCAAGAGCTCAGGGGCATTGATTTTGACATCGACAAATTCTCCCCAGGGCTCACTGTGGCCGGAATACCGCCTCATGAAAAGGCGAGCATAACAGTATGCGCAATTATGCTGGCAGCCCGTATAGGGGTTGAGGCAATAGTCAAAGATTTTTGATTTATTGAGGATGCTCTTTGCCTTGATTTCTTTGATCTTCAACATGAAAGTTCACTCTCAGGTATGAAATTATTTTCCTAACTTTGGCTTTAAGCTTACATTCTGTTCACCTGATTCGTTCAAAGCTATATGATACAAGATAATTCCCAGTTTTAAAAATAGGTTGCATTGAGTAATATTTTACCCGACTTGTGTAACAGGTTACACAAAAAGCTCTAGTGGTAAGTCCGTAAAAAATATTATCGGGAAGGACGAAGCAGAATGGCAACCTTGAAAAATAAATTTATAAATATGGCTACGCTCCCTCTGATGCTTGCCATGGCGACTTGTCAAGATTCATTTCGCTTAATAATATCGAAGCTTAATTGGAAAATTGAAATTAAAGAGTAAAATTAAACCTGGCATAAAATTTGCATATTTTATTATTTAATTTTAATGAGTCTTTTTCATTTTGTGTGGGTGAAGGATATGTGACGAATCCATTAAGAAGCCTGTCCGGGATGGCTGAAGCGACCATTGAAGGTTTAGCCTTCCCGAGCCGCTCTTCGAGGGAACCCGACGAAGTCGGGCGGCGAGGATGTTTGAGCGGAGCGAGTTCCGCAGCCGCCGAGAAGGGCGGTGAGGGAACGGCGTTTAAAACCTGATTGGGAGCGAAACCATTCCGGACAGGCTATTCATAGAAGCCGCACAAAATGGAAGAGAACCATTTTAATTAATGATATTATTATCGGAGAGGAGCGAATGGTCTGGCATATCGCAAAGAAGGATTTCTTAGGCAATATTGTTTCCGCTCGATTCATCATCGGCTTTGTGCTCTGTCTTTTTTTGATTCCATTCAGCATTCTCATCAATATCGATGATTACCAGGACCAGGTCAGGCTCTATCATATGGACAGGGACAGCGCAGAGACTGCCTTTAAATCAGTCCGCGTCTATTCAAAGCTCAGGCCTGAAGTCGTCAAGCCGCCTGAGCCGTTAAGCATATTCTCGAAAGGAATCAGTGAAAATGTGGGAAATCGGGTCAAAATCTGGCTTGGCGAGAAACCGATGCTGGCCGAAGGCCGGGCAAAAATAAGAGATAATCCCCTGCTCAACGCCTTTTTCTCCATCGATTTTGCCGGCATCATCGCCATCATCATCTCGCTCCTGGCTCTGATCTTCAGTTATGACATCTGTACCCGAGAAAAAGAAGATGGAACCCTGAGGCTGCAATTATCGAACTCCCTGAGCCGGGCCAAGTTGCTTACGGGTAAAGTCATGGGTGTCTTTCTGACGCTGCTTCCTATTCTGGCTTTCTGCTACCTTTTAAGCGCTTTGATCATTCTTGTCTCATCAGGTATTTCATTTGCAGGACATGATTGGAGCCGCATTGTTCTTCTCTTTATTGCCAGCCTCATCTATGCAGCAGTCTTTGTTTTCGTCGGGCTTTTCATCTCAACCCTGTTTAAGTCCTCTGTCTCCAGCATCGTCGTCTGCCTTTTCTTTTGGGTATTTTTTGTCTTCATCGTCCCCAATCTCTCCGTTTATCTTGCCGATAAATTCGTCCGCGTTGAATCCCGAGATAATCTGAACCTGGTCATAAATGACTTGAACAAGGAATTTGGTGATAAAGGACGGGAATATCAAAAGAGCCTCGAAAAGCCTGATTGGGGGATGCAATGGATTTCTATGGGCGGGGTAGATGGGGGTGAGGAAAAATACGGTTGCACCCGGTCTTTCTATGAGAGAGACCGTTTGTTGAACATCTATGCCGAGCCGATGAGGATCGAATATGCTGATAAGAAATGGGCTCACGAAAGGGCTTATCTGGACAGCCTGGAACACCAGAGAAAAGTATCCGAGCGCATCTCCCTGGTCTCTCCGACAGCCCTCTTTCGTCTGGTCGGCTCAGCGATTTGCTACACCGATGTCGAATCGCATCAGAAGTTTATGGAGCGAACACGGCAATACCGTGAAGAATTTATTCACTGTCTTCAGAACAAAAACGTTTTCTCCTCGTTCAGCTATTTTACTCCTGAGCCTCCTCAGTCTTATTTAACCGCAGACCAGATTGTGGAGCGGAGGACAGGAGGCGAGTTCAAGACCCTGAAAACCCTGGATGAATGGTCGAGCAAGCAGCCAAGCTTCCGGGACTTTTTTAAGAAACTGGGAAAAGTCCCTATTCCCGGAACCTCACCAGAAAATTACGGTTATCTGAATGTTTCAGATGTGCCTGCGTTCAAATGGCAGCGGAAGTATTTTTTGACAGGTCTTCAATCTTCCATAATTTATATCAGCACGCTAATTGTCGAAAGCATCCTGATCTTCTATCTGTCTTTTGTAGGCTTTATCCGCTACGATGTGAGGTGAGCTATGCTGAGGATTATTGTCAAACGTGAAATTCAGCACAATCTGTACAGCCTCCGCTTCCAGATCTCGGTCCTTGCCGTCTTGACGATTTTTATCGTCGGAACAATCTCTTTTATCAAAGGTTTTTCATCCGAATTGAAAAAATACTCAGATTATCAATCCCAGTATCTCAAGCAGATACAGGATGAAGCAAAATCCAACGCCACTGAGCTGGCTGTGGTCAAAAAAACGTATGAGCTGCGGCCAAGGAGCAACTCTTTTATCTCCGATTGCAAGGAAAAATACCTTCCCAATGCCATCGTCTTCAGTGCCTGGAATGTCTTTTCATTTCTAAACCGCAGTGGCAGCGCCAATCCTTTCATGAATCAATTCCAGGAGCTCAACTGGTCTTTCATTGTCTCCGTAATACTCAGTTTTATCGTCCTTATTTTAACCTTTGACAGTATCTCTGGAGAGAAAGAATCGCGAACCCTTTCTTTGACTCTCTCCAATTCGTTCTCCAAGGGGACTCTTCTTTTCGGGAAATACATCAGCGCTGTCATCTCGGCCGTGATCATAGCCGTCCTTGGTATCCTCATCAGTGTCTTGATCATCCTTTTCTCCAACCAGGTGGCGCTCTCTTCGATTCTTATTTTTGAATGTCTGGGATTCATCCTTCTCTTGTTTTTGCTTGCCGCCGGCATGGCTGCATTTGGGCTTTTATCCTCGGTGCTCGTCCGCAATTCCAATATCAGCTTGCTCATCGCCTTAACCTTCTGGCTTTTCTTTGCCGTGGTTATTCCCAACTCAAGCACCCTTATTGCCAAAAGAATTTTTTCCATCGAGCATGAAGAGGCCGTTCAGAGGAGAATCTCGCAGGTCTTAGGCGATATAGGCCGCAACGCGCCAGAGGGGAGCTGGTCGATGCACGGATCTAATCCCTTCGCCCCGGAACACCGATTACGGGCGAACCTGATGCAGAAGCTACTGGACGCAGAGAAGAGTATTCGCGATGCCTATTATCAAGATATGTTCCGTCAGTTCGAACGGACGCGGCTGTTGATTTCGATTTCGCCCATCAGTCTCTTCGATTTCATGACCGAGTCTGTCATAGGAGGCGGCTACCCCAGGTTTAAAAAGGTCTGGGAGGAGATGCATATCTATCAAAATCAATTTTTAAACTTTTTTAAAAGTCTTGATGCTTCGGACCCGGACAGTCCCCATTGGTACAATCCTCTCGAGGAAGTATCGACAACAAGAAAGCCAGTGGCTTTCGAAAGCGTTCCCTTTTTTGAGGAGAAGGCTATGTCTTTCTCAGACCGGCTTTCTTCTGTATTCAAATACCTGATTATCAACGCGATTTATGTTGCAGTCATCTTTCTCCTGAGCTTTGTTTTGTTCGTGAGGTATGATGTGAGATAGCAAATCCTTTCTCCTGTGCTCCTTGACAATTTCATCAGGTTTTTGTAAAAGAAGAGAAAATGATGAAGAGAAGCAGAATTTCTCCAGTTCATATGAAAGACAGAGCTGCTTCTCTTTTCGCCTTTATTCCATTTTTATTCAACAATAACAACAATAATGTCCCCTTTTAGGGGACAAACGCCTGAAATCTCCACGTCTATTTTCCCATTCATTCTCAAGTCTTTTAGATTCTATCAAAAAGGAGAAAAAAGATGTTTGATATAGATGAGTATTTAAGACTTATTCAATCAGAAAAAATAAGGAGAAGCTTGAAGGTTCAGAGTCAAATCCTAAATTCTTCACGGGAATTTTTGAAGCAAAAGGGGTTTGTTGAAATTCTTCCCGTTATCATCTCTCCGATAACCGACCCCTTAACTGACCACCGGATTCGAGGAGAGATTGAATGCTACGGCTTTAAGTATCAGATCACCAAGAGCATGATTTTTCATAAACAGATTGCGCTCCTTTCTCTGCCGCGAATTTTCTGCTTTTCTCCAAATGTCCGGATAGAGCCCTGCGAATGCCAGAAAAGCGGCAAGCATCTCATTGAATTTGTCCAGCTCGACCTGGAAGTGAGAGAAGCCACCCGGGAAGAGGTCATGGAGCTTGGAGAAGAGATGCTTGTTTATATTCTTAAGGAAGTCAAAAAAAATTGCGCATCTGAATTGGAATTCTTCAAGAGAAACGTCAATATTCCAAGAATACCGTTTAAGAAAATATCC
>CAZYBE010000002.1:52485-126533 GCA_964645765.1 uncultured Eubacteriales bacterium | reverse complement strand
TGTCTGAGCGGAGCGAGTTCCGCAGCCGCCGAGAAGGGCTGTGAGGGAACGGCGTCAAAAACCTGATTGGGAGTGAGGCCATTCCGAATAGGATGTTCATAGAACCCACACATAATGGAAGAGAACCTATAAATTCAATCAGCGAAACCGGCGTGTTTTCGAGACAGCCAGCCTGATCGATAACTTCGTCTTTCATCGCCGGAGAAATTTATATCTGTTCCTTTTGCTTGATAAAATCTTTGAAATTGGCTTCTATGGCTTGCCATTTATCCTGCGCCTGAAGAATGAATTCGATGAATTCCCGAACAGCTCCCTTCCCCCCAGGATTTTTGCATATGAAATGACTTTGCTTCTTTATCTCGGGATAGGCATCCGCCACTGCAGCCGCAAGCCCGACGCTTTTGATGACCTCGAGGTCTCCCAGGTCATCCCCTATGTAGGCGATTTCTTCGAGGTTGAGTTTGTTTTTAGCCAGGATTTCATCCAGAATCTTTTTCTTATCTAGTATTCCCTGATAGACCTCTGGGATCTTCAGCCTTTCAGCCCTTTTTTCAAGGGGTTTTGATGTTTTTCCGCTGATGAGCGCGGTTTTCAGCCCTGCTAAACGGGCAAGGAGAATGCCTGTTCCGTCCTTGACATTGTAGGATTTAAGCTCTTCGCCGTCAGGGAGGATGAGCAAAGTTCCATCGGTCAGAGTGCCGTCAACATCCATGATGACCATTTTGATTTTGAGCGCTCTATCCTGGACTCTCATCAGAACATCTCTGTTCGCCATAAGTCGTGAAGGTGGATGATTCCTTCAATTTCGCCTTTTTTATTCTTGATGATCAAGGATGTGACTTTTTTCTGCTCCATCAAATTTAAGGCTTTGGTGGCTAAATCATCTTTTTCGATGGTGATGGGATTTGGAGTCATGCAGTCCTTCGCTTTTTTCTGGAGAAGGACTTTTCTGTATTTTTGCAGTGCTCTTCTCAAGTCTCCGTCGGTGATTATTCCCACAAGCTTTTCTTCATCATCAATCACACAGGTCATTCCCAATTTTTTCCTGGTCATTTCTTCCAGGACATTGAGCATTGGAGTCTCTTGGTCGACTCTGGCAATCCGTCCTCCCTTATGCATCAGGCTTTTAATTTTAACAAGCCTTTTTGCAGCTTGCCCTTTAGGATGGACGAAGACGAAATCTTTCTCCCCAAATCCCTTTTTTTTCATCAAGGCGATGGCAATCGCATCCCCGATAGCCAAGGCGGCGGTTGAGCTTGCGGTAGGAATGAGTCCGTTGGGGCCGGCTTCCCTCTCAACCTTTGCCTCGAGGACGATATCGCTGTATTTAGCCAGCTTTGAATTTTTATTGCCGGTGATGCTGACCAGTTTTATTCCTGTTCTTTTCACAAAATCGAGGAGGTCGACGATTTCCTGGGTCTCTCCGCTGTAGGAGATGGCAAGGAGAATGTCTCCTTTGATGATCATGCCCAGGTCACCGTGTCCGGCTTCTGCGGGGTGGATAAAGATGGCCGGAGTTCCGCAGCTTGACAAGGTTGCAGCGATTTTGCGGCCAACAAGACCTGATTTTCCCATGCCGGTGACGATAACCCGAGATTTTGTTTGGGAAAGAAGCTCAACGGCGCTGACAAAATTTTTGCCCAACCTTGAAGCCAGGTTTTTGACAGCATCCGCCTCTATATGGAGGACCTTTTTGCCGATATTGATGATTTCTTCTTTTATCATGGTCATCTATTATAGCTTAAGATTGTCGCTCGTGTCCCTCGCTTTTTTCATGCGGAGAAGCGAATCCAGCAGACCTCGCAATTCGTTTATTTTCAATGAGTTATATTTATCTGAAAGGGCTTGGCTCGGGTTGTCATGGATTTCAATGAAGACTCCATCCGCCCCCACCGCAACACCTGCCTTGGCGATGTAAGGAATAAATTCAGCCTCTCCTCCTGAAAAAGTTCCCTCTCCTCCTGGCTTTTGAGCGCTGTGTGAGGCATCGATGACAACAGGAAATCCCCATTTCTTCATGATGGGAATGGAACGGATGTCAAAGATTAGATTATTGTAGCCAAAAGAGGTGCCTCTTTCGGTGAGGATGATTTTTTCGTTTCCCTGGCTGAGAGCTTTATCGAGTTGATTTTTCATTTCATAAGGAGATAAAAACTGGCCTTTCTTGAGATTTAGAGGCTTTCTTGTCCTTGCAGCCTCGACAATCAGGTCTGTTTGACGGCAGAGAAAAGCCGGGATCTGGATGACATCCAGAACCTGGGCAGCCTTTTCAACCTGGCTTATCTCATGAACGTCAGAGAGAACCGGCACGTCAAGCTCCTTTTTTATGAGGCTCAAGGTTTCTAATCCTTTATCAAGGCCGGGCCCTCTGTATGACGAGATTGAGGAACGGTTGGCTTTATCGTACGAGGCTTTGAAGATGAAAGAAACTTGCAAATCTTGGCAGATTTTTTTTATTTCCTTGGCCATAAAAAGAGCATGATCCTGGCTTTCGATGACACAAGGGCCGCCTATGAGAAATAAAGAATTGGCCCCTCCAAGCTTAACTTTGTTGTCTATGATGACTTCTCTTGCGTCGGTAGGCATAGCTAGCTCCAATAAAATCCTTAAAAAGAGGATGAGGTTTTAAAGGCTTTGATTTGAACTCAGGATGAAACTGGCAGCCAAGAAACCAAGGATGGGACTTGACCTCTATGATTTCCACCAAATCATGCTCAGGATTCTTTCCTGAGATGAAAAGGCCTGCTTTGCTCAGGAGCGCCTCGTATTCAGGGTTAAACTCATAGCGGTGGCGGTGCCGCTCGTAGATTTTTGTCTTGCCATAAGCCTTATAGACGAAAGACCCTTTCTCCAGGCAGCAGAGAAACTGGCCAAGCCTCATCGTCCCGCCCAGGTCTTGGACTCCTTTTAATTCTCTCCACATGAAGAAAATTTTATGGGGAGTATGAGGGTCAAACTCTGTTGAGTTGGCCTTCTTGAGGGAAGCCACGTTCCTGGCAAACTCGATCGTTGCCACCTGCATTCCCAGACAGATGCCAAAATAAGGAACTTTCATCTTTCGGGCGTAAGTTACAGCTTTGATCTTCCCCTCGATTCCTCTTACTCCAAAGCCGCCAGGCACAAGAATCCCGTCAGCTTCTCCTAAAATTTCCTTAGGGCTTCTCTTCTCTAAATCCTCGGCTTCTATCCAGGAGATGTTAACCTTGAGATTATGGGCAACTCCTCCATGGTCAAGAGCTTGTTTTAAGCTCAGGTAAGAATCCTGGAGGCCTGCATACTTACCCACCAGGGCAATATTGACTTCATCTCGAGGATTTTTTATTTTTTTAAAGAGAGCTTTCCAGCGGCCGAGCAGCCTTTTTCTCAAAGGCAGGTTCAGCTTCTTGAGGATGATGTTGTCCAGGCCTTCCTGGGCAAAGATCAAGGGAATTTCGTAGATATTATCCACATCCTTGGCAGTGATAACTGCTTCCAGGGGGACATTGGTGAAAAGGGAAATTTTGGCCTTTATCTCGGGTTTGAGGAAACGGTCTGTGCGGCAGAGCAGGATGTCAGGCTGAATTCCTATCGTCCGCAGCTCCTTGACACTATGCTGAGTGGGCTTTGTTTTCAATTCTCCAGAAGTCTTGATGAAAGGGACCAGGGTCAGATGGACAAACAGAGTGTTTTCGCTCCCCAGAGAGAGCCTCATCTGTCGCGTGGCCTCAAGGAAGGGAAGCCCTTCGATATCTCCGACCGTCCCCCCTATCTCGACGATGACAATATCGTTGTCATCAGCAACAGCATAAAAGGCATCTTTTATCTCATCTGTGACTTGAGGAATGACCTGGACTGTTTTTCCCAGGTATTTCCCTCTGCGCTCTTTCCTTATTACGGATTCATAGATTTTTCCAGCTGTCCAGTTATGAGCCTTGGTTGTTTGAGCTGAGGTGAAACGTTCATAATGGCCAAGGTCTAAGTCCGTCTCAGCTCCATCATCAGTGACATAGACCTCTCCATGCTGGAATGGACTCATTGTGCCCGGGTCGACATTAATATAAGGGTCGAATTTTTGAATAGTGATTTTATAGCCATGGCTTTCAAGCAGGGCTCCGATTGATGATGCGGCGATTCCTTTTCCCAAGGCAGAAAGGACACCTCCAGTGACAAAGATGAATTTAGTCATATCAGTGTTCCTCCAGATAGTTTTCAACCTTGATGATATCCTGTGGAGAATCGACACCTATCGTCAAAAAAGGAGTTTCGATGACTTTTATCTTAAACCCGTTCTCCAGAGCCCTGAGCTGCTCCAAATTCTCTGTTTTCTCCAGCCTTGTCGGCTTCATCTGGCTGAAAGCTAAAAGAAAGTCCCTCTGGTAGCCGTAGATTCCAATGTGCTGTAAGAAGTAATCTGATGCCTGAAAAGGAAGGGGGGAGCGGGAGAAATAGAGGGCAAAGCCCTTTTTGTCTATGACAACCTTGACTGCATTGCTGTCTTGAAGAAGATTGATATCGTTGACTCTGGCCGCAAGGGTTGCCATGGGTATGGCTTCATCCTGAAGGGCTTGCACAAGTTCATCGATCATCTCCTCTCTTAAGAGAGGCTCATCCCCCTGGATGTTGATGATGATCGGCATTTTAATCTCTGTCGCGACTTCGGCAACTCTGTCAGTTCCAGATAGATGAGAAGAGGAAGTCATCCTGACCTCTGCTCCTAAATTCTTGGCGACATCAGAAATCCTTTCGTCGTCAGTGGCAACGATGAGCTGGCTGAGAAGTCTGGCTTTAGCTGCGGTTTCATAGACTCTCTGGATCATTGGCTTCCCTCTGATGAGGGCAAGAGGCTTTCCCGGGAAGCGCTCGGACTGGTAGCGGACAGGTATGATTCCTGTTGCTTTTTTCAAGGAGTATGCTCCTTACTTTTTTCAGGCATTGAGCGAGAAATCTTATCCGTTGTCTGACAGTTTGTTTCAAGATAAGCGCCTTCCTCGACAACCAGGATGGGAGTTGTGATGGTGCCGATGACTCTTCCGCTGGAGTTTATGATGACTTTTTCCTTTGCCTTGATATTGCCCTTTATCTCGCCGTTGATGATGACGTGGCCAACATTCAGGTCCGCCTCGAGCTTTCCGTTTTCGCCGATGATAAGCGTTGAGTCAGAGTTAATATTGCCTTTAAAGTTCCCGTCGATCCGAAAAGAACCTTTGAAATTCAACTCTCCCTTAATCTCCGTCTCCTTATCGAGAAAACCAGTAATCTTGTTTTCGTCAATTTCTAATTTTCGGTCTTTCATTCATTTTCTCCTTTGATTTTTCCATAGATTCTGTTTAGCTCATCAAGAGAAAAATAATGTATTCTTATAACACCACTGTTCTGGTTTCCGGAGATTATAATCTTCGTTCCAAGAAGCTTGGTAAACTCTTCCTGAAGAGCCGCAAGGTCGGGGTCGAGCAGAGCGCTTTTCCGCTCCTCAGGCGGCTGCTTGAGCCTTTGAATCAGGTTCTCCACATCCCGGACAGAAAGCTGCTTTTGGATGATCTGACGCGAAAGCGAGACTTGGAGCTTCGGGTCTTCAAGAGCAATCAAGGCTCTGGCATGGCCCATAGAGATTTTGTCCTCTGCCAGATTCTCCTGAATTTCCTTGGGCAGCTTAAGAAGTCTTAAGTAGTTCGCAACAGACGCCCTATCTTTTCCAACTTTATCGGCGATTTCTTGTTGAGTGTAGTTCAACTCTTGAGTCATTTTTTGATAGGCTAAGGCAACCTCCAAGGGATTGAGGTCTTCCCGCTGAAGGTTTTCAGTGAGGGAGGTTTCGAGCTGCTGGACTTTTTGCATGGAGCGGATGAGAGCCGGGATTTTTTTCAAGCCGATTTTTTGGGCGGCTCGCCACCTTCGTTCTCCAACAATTATCCGGTAATGGTCTCCCTCGGGAACAACGATGACTGGCTGGAGAATTCCTGATTCTTTGATCGAATTCGCCAGCTCGTCGATAGATTCTTGCTTGAATTTCAAGCGCGGCTGGAGAGGGTTCGGTTTGATTTTGTCGGTATCCAACTCTGCATATCTTTCTTCTTTCAAGATGCCGTATTCCTCTGGAATGAATGCCCTTAAGCCTATGCCTAATGCTTTCTTTTTCATCTTCGTAGTATCTCCTGAGCTAAATTGAGGTAAGCTTCAGCTCCCTTTGATTTTATATCATAGGTTGTAATCGGCTTGCCAAAGCTTGGTGCCTCAGCAAGCTTAACGTTTCGAGGAATGACAGCTTCATAGATGATTCCTTTCAGAGAGTTTCGGATTTCCTCCACGACCTGTTTTGAGAGGTTTGTTCGCTCATCGTACATGGTCAACAGGATTCCTTCAATGGTCAGAGAAGGGTTTAAATAGGTCCGCACCTCATCAAGAATTCGAAGAAGGTCTGGAATCTCTTCCATACAGAAGAATTCGCATTGAACAGGAATCAGGACTGAATCCGAAGCTGTTAAAGCGTTTATGGTTAAAAAGCCCAGCGAAGGAGGGCAGTCGATGAGAATAAAATTAAAGAACTTTCTTATTTTTTCCAATGCTTCTTTAAGTCTCTTTTCTTTTTTCTCCTGAGAATAAAGCTCTGCCTCCAGCCCTGCCAACTCAGAGGAACAGGGAGAGAGATAAAGGTCGGTGACTGCAGTCGGCTGGACACAATCCATCATGTATTGCCCGTCCATGATCGCCTGGTAAATTCCTTTGTCTGTCGCCTTGGTCTTCCCTAGGCCGATTGTGGCCGTCCCCTGGGGGTCAAAGTCGACAATCAAGACCTTCTGTTTTTTTAAAGCCAGGCAAGCGCCGAGGTTAATCGCTGTCGTCGTTTTTCCCACTCCGCCCTTCTGGTTGGCGATGGCAATCGTTTTGTTCATTTTTCAGAGTGTTTCACGTGGAACATTTTTCTTCGTCTTTATTTTTTTCTTTTGAAGATTCAGATAGATATGCAGGTTGACAATGGCTGCAGGAGTCAAGCCGGCGATTTTCTTGGCTTCGCCCAGTGTTGCAGGCCTGACCTTTTCCAATCTTTCTATTCCTTCCTTTGATAGCCCCGGGACTTTTCTGAAGTCTGTTTCCTTTGGAATTTTTTCTCCGTCCGTTTTCTTGATTCTCTCAATCTCTTTTTCCTGTTTTTTCAAATAGCCCTCATATTTAACCTCTGACTCAATATGTCTTACTTCTTCATCTGTCAAGGGCTCGCAAAATTTTTTATATTCTACCACATTTTTGAATTTCACTTCAGGTTTTCTTAAGAAGTCTTTCAGGGATAACTTTTCCCCATTTTCTATCTTTATTTTTTCCGTGCTTAGAAAATGAAGGGCATTCTTTATTTTCTCCTGTTTTCTAAGGAAAGCTTCGTAATCTTTTTCTTCAACCAGGTTGAGCTTGAAGCCATAGGGGACGAGTCTCTTATCTGCATTATCGATTCGGAGAAGAAGGCGGTATTCAGCCCTTGAGGTAAAAAGACGGTAGGGCTCCTCAACGCCTTTGGAGATCAAATCGTCGATGAGCACGGCGATATAAGCCTCGTCCCTTCGGAGGATGAACGGCTTCTTTTTGGTTATTTTCAAAGCAGCATTAATTCCGGCCATCAAACCCTGGGCAGCTGCTTCTTCATAGCCAGAAGTCCCGTTGATCTGTCCGGCCAGGAAAAGATTTTCGATTATTTTTGTCTCAAGCGCAGGGTTGAGCTGGATGGGGACGACAGCATCATATTCAATTCCATAGGCCGGCCTGAGTATTTTTGCCTGGTCTAAGCCAGGGATGCTCTTCAAAACTTCGCTCTGGACTTCCAGAGGAAGGCTGGAGGAGATGCCGTTGACATAGATTTCAGCCGTCTCCAACCCCTCTGGCTCGAGAAAAAACTGGTGCCTCTGATGATGAGGAAATTTGACAACCTTATCCTCGATAGAAGGGCAGTAGCGGGGGCCGATTCCCTTTATTATGCCGCTGTATAAAGGGGATTTATCCAGGTTTTTTCGGATGACTTCATGGGTTTTTTGATTGGTATAGCCAGTGTAACAGATGATTTTATTCTCCAGTTTTTTCTGAGTTCGAAATGAAAAAGGAACCGGGTCTTTATCTCCAGGCTGAGGCGTGAAACGGCTCCAGTCGATGGACTCTTTATGGAGTCTCATCGGCGTTCCTGTTTTAAGGCGAAATGTTTTCAAGCCCAATTTTTTCAGGTTTTCGCTTAAATCAATCGAGGCAGGCTCGTTTGCTCTTCCCGCTGTATAGCTGTGGAGTCCGATATGTATCAGTCCATTGAGGAAGGTCCCTGGAGTAAGGATAATAGCTTTGGCCAAAATCCGATGGCCGTCCATGGTCATGACCCCATAAGCCTTGTTATTTTTGACCAGGATTTCTGTGACAATCCCCTGGAAAAGCCTCAGATTCGGGACTTTTTCCAGCCAGTTTTTCATTGTAAGCCTGTAAAGGGCCTTATCGGATTGGGCTCTCGGGGCCTGAACTGCCCCGCCTCGACTTCGGTTGAGCAGTCTGAACTGGATTCCTGTCTCGTCAGCCAGAAGGCCCATCAAGCCGCCCAAGGCATCTATCTCTCTAACCAGATGCCCTTTGGCCAGGCCGCCGATGGCTGGATTGCAGGACATCTGGGCAATCGTCTCGAGATGAATGGTGATAAGGCAGGTTTCAAGACCCATGCGGCTTGAGGCGCAGGCAGCCTCGCAGCCAGCATGGCCTGCGCCAACGACAACGACCTCGCATTCATCCCATGAGTTCATTTTTCATCCTATTTCCCAACACAAAATCGGTTGAAAATATCCTTGATGACATCATCGCTTTGGATTTCTCCTGTCATCTGGCCGATCAAAGGGATGGTCTTTCTTATCTCTTCAGCATAGATTTCCTCTGGATGGCCATCTTCAAGGAGATTCTTCCCGTTAGTCAGGCAGCCGAGGATTTCTTCAAGAAGAATTTTTTGTCGCAGATGGAGAACAACCTCTTCCTCCTTTTTTTTGGTCGGGACAAAGAAATTGCAGGCGAGCTCTTTGAGTTTCTCCAGATTTGTTCCTTTTAATGCCGAAATTTCAAGGGCCGGGAGGGATTTTCCCTTGCTTTTCAGGGCTTCTAGGTCCATTTTCAGGGGAAGGTCGATTTTGTTGAAGAGAAGGATTGTCTTCTTGTTCTTGAATCTTTGAATCAACTTGAAATCTTCAGCCGTCTCCTTCCTGGAGGTATCGAAGAGAAGAAGAACCCCCTCAGCCTGAGAAGCTAATTTTTTTCCTCTTCTTATCCCTTCTTCCTCGACCGGATGACGGGGAATATCCAATCCTGCCATATCAGTCAGGGTGAATAGAGCGTCTTTTATCCTCAATTTTTCCGTTAAATAGTCCCTTGTGGTTCCAGGGTAGCGGGTGACGATAGCCCTTTCCTTTTCAAGGAGAGAGTTAAAAAGAGTTGATTTTCCGACGTTTGTCCTTCCGCTGATGGCTATCCTGATTCCCTCGGTGAGTAATTTTCCAAGATTGTAGCTTTCAATGAGCTTTTTCAAGGAAAAGAGAGTGCTTTCGAAGGTTTTTGATATATTCTTCTGGGAGATTCGCAGCTCTTCGTCAGGAAATTCGATGCTGGCTTCGATTTGAGAAAGGAGATGGATGATTTGATTCCGAAAAGAAGTCATTTTTTTGGAAAGGCTGCCCTCGAGCTGGTTATAAGATATTTTTGCCTGCTCATAGCTCGAGGCCTGGATGATATCGTTTACTGCTTCTGCCTGGATGATGTCGATTCTCCCCTGTAGATAGGCCCGAAGAGTGAATTCACCAGGGTTGGCATATCTTGCCCCTAATTTTATGCCGAGCCGGATAACTTCCTCCAGGACGACTGGACTGCCGTGACAGCTTATTTCCACCATGTCCTCTTTTGTATAGGTATAGGGCTTGGGGAAATAGGTCAGATAGGCTTCCTCGAAGAATTCTTTGCGCTCAAAATGATAAAGATTCCCTAGAATTGTCATCCTCGGCTCGATTTCTGGCTTCTTTTTCTTCGGAGTGAAGATTTTTCTTGCGATTTGAAGGGATTTGTCTCCGCTAAGCCTGATAATGCCCAAGCCACCATGGCCGAAAGGCGTGGAGATGGCGATAATCGTATCCTCGAGCATAATTTATATATTAATTGCTCGGGGGTAAACAGTAAAGAGTGAAGATTTTAAAATAGCATTTCCAATTTCGGCATTTGATAATGCTTTGGGAAATAGCCGCGCTCCCAATCGGATTTTTAACGCCATTCTCCGTTCGCTCTTGTCGGCGGCTGCGGAACTCGCTCCGCTCAGACATCCTCGCCGCCCGACTTCGTCGGGTTCCCTCGAAGAGCGAACTCCGAAGGCTAAATCCTCAATGGTCGCTGCGGCTATTTCCCAAAACCTATTTTTAAGATATGGCAACGCATCATTCCTAATCTGGAAATGCCGATTGTAAGGAGGAAATCGAAAAATTTATTGACTTTGGTTTTTGAGGGGATAGATTTTGATACGCTTCAGAAATCCATCGCCTATGCTCTCAGTTGCCAGCCCGGGTATTTGATTGACAGCGATATGGACGATTCGCCTTTCATAAGGATTCATCGTATCCAGGATTTCATCCTTGCCTGTCTCTGAAACCTGCTGGGCAATCTGCCGGGCATACTCTTTCAGCTCAATTTCTTTCCTTTTTCTGTAGAATTCACAATCGGTCTGTACTTTTTGGGGAGAGATTTTGTTCAAGATGTGCTGAAATGCCAGGAGCAAGGAAGCATCCTTCCTGAGCAGAAGATGTTTATCTTGTCCATCAAAGATAAGGTAGATCAGGTCGTTTCGTCTTTTTATCTGGTAGGTGAGGTCGAAAGGAAGGCGGGAGAGAAGCTTATCCAGAAATTGAGCCACTGCATTTCCATCAGTCTCTATCTTAGGCCAGGCGCGGATAACAATCTCTTTGGTTTTGATGCCAAAGAGCCTTGTTTTTTCGGCGACAATCTCGTAGTTTATCTTGCTCCTGGGCAGCTTGAGAATGTGCTCGGCGAGGCTGATGACCTCCTCTAAGTTTTTTCCTTTGAATTCTTGTTCCTGATTAGTTTTTTCCTCTTTTTCCATGTAATTCTCTCTTTTTCTTTTTTGCCAGGCGATTCATGATGTACTGCTGACCGATCTGAAGAACATTTGTCGATAGCCAATAAAGGACAAGGCCGCTCTGAAAATTAATGAAAACAAACGTAAAGAGAAGGGGCGCTATGAGCATCATCCTTTGTTGAGTAGGTTCAGCGGTCGTTGGAGTCATCTTCTGGCTGATGAACTGGGTGATGCCCATCAAGATTGGAGTCACATAATAGGGGTCGTGAACAGATAAGTCTTTTATCCAAAGAATGAAGGGACTGTGCCTGTACTCGATGGAGACGGTCAAGAGCCGGAAGAATCCCCAGAAAACAGGGATTTGGATGAGAAAAGGCAAGCATCCTCCAGCCGGGTTGATCCCATGCTCCTTATAAAGCGCCATAATTTCTTCGTTCATTTTGCGCCTCAGAGCAATATCCTGTTTGGCCTTTTTGTACTTGGCTCTGATTGATTTAAGCTTGGGTTGGAGCTCCTGCATTTTTGTCATCGAGCGCATTCCGGTGTAGCTTAGAGGGAAGAAGATGATTTTGATGATGATGGTCAGGATGATGATTGTAAAGCCCCAGTTGGGAACAAGGCCATGAAAAAATTTGCTTGCCTTGAGGAGTATTTCAGCGATGAACCCGAAGGCGCCGAACCTTATCAATCGCTTGGCCGAGTAGCCAAACTCAACCAGCGCATCGAATTCTTTAGGTCCGATGTAAGCTTTTTGAGGATAGCTCAAGGACAAAAGGAAATAGGGGTTTTTTTCTGGACCTTCTTTAAGGAAAGCAGCGGTTGCTTTTTGAGGGAAAGTGAGGAAGAGAGCTGCGAAATAGTTATTTTCATAGGCAGCCCACTGGACAAAATTGTAAAGATTCTCTTCTGGCTTGAATTTTTTTTCTTGTTGCTGGAAAAATTGGCCCGATGAAAGAACACCTATTCCGATCCCGCTGCTGAATGTTCGCTGTTTCAGCTCTGTAGGAGAGAGGTTGCTGAAACCCGGGCCCCAGATAAGGCGCGGTTCAACTTCCTCCCCTTTTTTCCTGACACTCATCTGCACGTCAAAGTCATATTTTCCTTCCTGGAAAATAAAGACTTTCTCGACCTGGACTCCACTCTCATCAGCATACTGGAAACGGAGCTCTCCTTTTTGCTCTTCTTTTAATCTGAGCTCAGGAGTTGAGAATTTATACAGGGCAGTGTTTATGATGGTGTCGAAGCTTGGGTCATCTGTTCTTAGAGAAAAGGGATAAATATGAAGTTCCGCTGAGTGCTCGGAGACAAGTTCTAAATCTTCTCCCTGGTCATCCTTATGTTTTTTCAGTTTCCAGCTTTTAAGGACGCCGCCTTGATTGCTCCAAATTGCCTTATAAAGAGAAGTATCGATTAGGATTTGCTCTTCGCTTGGTGCAGATATAATTTCTTGGGGTTTCTGTTCAGCTTGCTTGCGGACCGTTGGGGGCGGAACGGGTTCTTTTTCTGATGGTTTGATTTCAGGGCTTTTCTCTACCGTTTGCAGCGGAGGAGTTTCAGGGAGCGGCTTCTTTTTAACGAACAGAAGCTGATAGAGAATCAAGACCAGGAAGGAAAGGGCGATTGCTAAAATAACTCTTTTTTCCATTTCCTCGTCCTTTTAAGGAACAAGATCGACCCCTCCAGGGTGGAATGGGTGGCACTTAAGCAGCCTCTTGCTTCCTAAAAATATCCCCTTGAGCAAGCCATATTTCTTTATAGCTTCGTAGGTGTAAACAGAACAAGTCGGATAAAAACGGCAGTGCCGGCCAAGGAGGGGAGAGAAGAGCAATTGATAGCACCTTATCAGGAATAATGCAATCTGTTTCATTCAGGTCAGTTTTTTTGAAAAATGGATTCAAAGGCAGCTGAGTAATCTTTTTGGAGTATTGGCCAAGAGGCTTCAAGAATTTCCTTTTTGGCGATGAAGATGATATCAACAGGGTTTTTAAGCAATTTTTTGTTCTTTCGGAATAAGGCTCTCATCCATCTCTTGACTTTATTTCTCTTTACAGCGTTACCTATTTTCTTACTGGCGATAACAGCCATTCTTGAAAAACATAAATCGTTGGAGAGATAAATGAGGTTAAAATATTTTCCTCTGTAACGATTGCCTTTATTATAAAGATATAAAAAATCCTTCTTCTTTCTTATCCTCTCTTGAGGACTTAGGGTTTCGTCCATTAACCGGCGAGTCTTTTTCTGCCTTTCGCTCTTCGGTTTTTGATGACATGACGTCCGCCCTTCGTTCTCATCCGCACTAGAAAGCCGTGATTTTTTTTTCTCTTTCTTATGTTTGGCTGGAAAGTTCTTTTCATATTCTTCGATTTGAACTCTTATCTATTGAGAACATATGTTAATAAACCTAGTTTTATCTGTCAAGCTTGCTGTTACGCTTGAAGATAGGAAGCATCCGCAATTCCGTGATAGGAATAGGCTCAGGCTGGGTGTTAAGAAAACCGTTTGAATGGCTCCAGCTGAGTGGCTCGAAAACACGCCTGCGTGTTTTCGTAACACCCAGCCTGAGCCATAATACCGTTTTCCATCAAAGAAAAAAAGATGTGACCTGCAAATAGATTGACTCTCCTTTTATTCTAGATTATAATAACAGGGTGAATTTCTTCAAGATTGGGGATAAAGTTATTTATCCCAATCAAGGGCTTGGGGTTATCGAAGACATAAAGGAAGTAAGCTATGAGGGACAGTGCTGCAATGTCTATCATTTAAGGCTACTTTCAAACAATGCATTGGTTTTAATCCCTTCATCCAATACTGAAGAGTTTGGAATTAGAAAGCCCATTCTAGAAAAACAGATTAAGAAAATTTTTGATTTCATAAAAAACGCAGATGTTGATATCAGCATGAACTGGAAGGGAAGATACAAAGAGCATCTTAATCTTATGAAATCAGGTTTGATGCAGGATATGATTTTAGTCCTGAAAAGCCTCTTTTACCTCAATTTGATCAAGCCTCTTTCTTTCCGTGAAAAGAAGATGATGGAAAAGGTCAAGGAACTTATTGTCTCTGAGATTTCAGAAGTATCTTCTCTCCCTTCTTCTAAGATTGAAGAAAAAGTCATGGATATTCTATCCATCTGTTATGAAGATGTAGACCCTCGAGTCGATTCCTGATTCTCAAAACATGCTCCTTCCTGCCGCAACTCTTTTTTTTCTTTTTCTCCTCCTCAGCGCTCTGTTCTCTTCTTCTGAAACGGCCTTTATTGCCGCTAATCCCTATAAACTGGATTATTTAGAGAAGAAAGGGTCCAAAAGGGCAAGAGTTGTAAAAAAATTATTGAGGAGGGTGGATCATTTTCTGGCAACAATTCTTATCGGAAACACTTTGGTTAATGCAGCAGCAGCCTCTGTGGCGACTTCCATTTTTATCTCTATTGTCCCCAACAGGAATCATGCTATTCTGCTGGCCACTGCGGTAACGACTCTTTTGCTTCTTATTCTCTCCGAGATTACCCCGAAAACTTATGCCGCCTACAACCCCATCAAAATTTCTTTTATTCTTGTGCAGCCCGTGAAGTTTTTTATTATCGTCTTTTATCCTTTTGTCAAAGCCTTCACTTTTTTTTTCCGCTTGATATTTCCCTCTTCTCGGGAAGAGGGGCGGGGCCTTGCACCAACTCTTAATGAGGAAGAAATAAAAGTTTTACTGGCAAGGGGAATAAAAGGGATGTCCACCCTCAAGAAAAGAATGATCTCCGGTGTTCTGGACATTGGCTCTCGTCCGATACGGGAAGTTATGATTCCCCGTCCAAAGGTCAGTGGTATTGAGGTGACCTCATCCCTTCAGCAAATTCTTGAAGTCATCCTCTCCACTGGATTTTCCAGATTTCCTGTTTACAAAGGAAGGCTGGATAACATAGAGGGGATTATTCAAGCCAAAGAAGTTATTCCATATGTTATTGATAATAAAGAAATTAATATATATGGGCTTTTGAGAAAGCCCTTTTTTGTTCCTGAATCCGCGTCCTTGGAGAAAGTCTTGCTCCAGATGCAGGAGACTGCCAATCATCTTGTCTTTGTTGTTGATGAGTTCGGAAACATGGAAGGGATTGTGGCCCTTGAGGATATTATCGAAGAGATCGTGGGAGAAATACAAGATGGCTATAGTGCCAAGGTGGAGGAGTGGTTCAGTCAAGTCGAAGAGAAGGTTTTTATTATAAACGGCAGAGCTTCAATCAAAGACGTTAACCAGAGGCTCCCCTTTAAATTGCCGGAGAGGAAGGAGTACACGACATTAGCCGGCTTTTTCCTTTATCAATTCGGCAAGATTCCACAGGAAGGAGAGTTGATGAACTATAAAGGGCACAAGTTTATTGTCGAAAAAATGAACAAGCGCCACATCGGCCTGCTGCGGGTCATACTTAAGGAAAAAAAAGATGAGAGTCGTAGCCACGAATAAAAAGGCTTACTTCAATTATGAACTGCTCGAAAATTATGAAGCCGGAGTCTCTCTTGTCGGGAGTGAGGTCAAGTCGATTCGCCAAGGGAGGATAAGTTTGAAGGATAGCTACGCTGAAGTCAGAGGGGGTGAGGTCTTTATTCTCAACTTTCACATCAGTCCCTATGAAGCCGCGAACAGATTTAATCACGACCCTGAGCGAGAAAAAAAGCTTCTGCTTCATCGGCAAGAGATAAAGCGCTTGTCAGGGAAGATCAGAGAAAAAGGGCTAACACTTGTTCCCACAAAGGTTCTGTTCAACGACAAAGGAAAAGTGAAGATTGAAATCGCCCTTGCCAAGGGAAAGAGAGTCTATCAGAAAAAAGAGGTGATAAAAGAGAGAGACCGCGAGCGGGAGTTAAGGGCTGAGTTGAAAAAGAGGTTGAGATAACCTGTAGGCCAACCTTATGGCCTCAACCATACTCTGAGAGCTGGCGATTCCCTTGCCGGCAATGTCATAAGCTGTCCCGTGAACGGGAGAAGTGCGTATAAAGGGAAGGCCCAAGGTGATGTTGACGCCTTTTTCAAAAGCCTCGAGTTTAAAGGGAATAAGCCCTTGGTCGTGATAAAGGGCGATGACGACCGTTTCAGTGCGGTTTAAGGCGTTGCGGAAAACAACATCGGGCGGAAAAGGGCCGCTGATGTTCATTCCTTGTTTTTGCGCCTCTTTGATGGCAGGAACGATTTCTTTATCCTCTTCAGAGCCAAGCAGCCCACTTTCTCCGGCGTGAGGATTCAGACCAGCTACAAGGAAGCGGAATGTCTCAGGCTGGATTCTTTCAAGGCAATGGTGGAGGTGAAGGAAAAAGTCCTTCAGCTTTTCTTTTTTTACCCTTTTCAAAGCCTCTTTCAAGGGAAGATGATGACTGAAAAGGGCTGTTTTCATCCTGTCTGACCAGAAAGCCATGATCGCTTGGGGATAAATTCGGCTGAAAAAATCTGTATGTCCTTTCCATTTCAAGCCTGCCAGCTTCCAGGAATGTTTGGATATTGGACCTGTGACTAGAGCTTGTATCGTCCCTTTTTTTGCCTCTTCCGCAGCTTCCTTTAAAAAGGAAAAAGATGATATCCCATTTTCTTTATAAGCCGCCCCTTTTTTTACTGTTTTTAGGGGAGTTTCTATTTCAAAAAGACAAGAAGAAGAGGAGTCCGCCTCTTTGGCTCTTTCAAAAGGCTGAATATCGAGGTCAAGGCCTAGAGCTTTCTTCTCTTGCTCAATGACTATTGAAGAACCAAAGAAGATGTAATTGGCCTTTGGGAGAGTATTTAAAGAGGAGAAAGCCTTTAAGATAATTTCAGGACCGATTCCCCCTGGGTCTCCTAAAGTAATCCCAATTTTGGGAAGCGTCATTTTTTTTCTTTTTCTTTGTTATCATTCGCTTTATAGAGGTACTTAATCCTGCTCTTATAAATCAACAGATTGGGGGCGTCTTCTCGGTTGAGTTTTATGCAATTTCGGTCGTACCACTCAATGTATCCTTGGACGACCTCTCCGTCTTCAAGGACAATGGCCATAGGAGTCTTCTTGTTCATCTGCTTGAGATAATAATAATTTTCGGCGTGAGTATCGAAAGGCGGATGAGCTTTCCTTCTTGTTGAATCGTCTTTCATTTTTTCTTTGATTTCAGATAAGTTTGGTCTGATAAGTTTTCTGTTCATGTTTCACTTCTCCAAGATTAATTTTGGAAGAGTTGATACACTGAAATTTGATATTTATGATAACACCTTATTTCTGAAATTTCAAGAGGATTGAAAAGGTGATTAAAATAAGGAAGTTTTTATAATTTTCACCGTCTAAAATTATGCTATAATCTACATATTTTAATCTTCGAGTTCTATAAAGGAGGACTCAGTAGAGCTAAGATGAGTGACGAACATTATAAGATACGAAATTTGACGATTGGGATATTTTTAATATTGCTTTTTTCCTCCATGTTGCTGAAGGCGGATGAAGAAATCTTGACCCTCGAATCAGCCATTCAAATGGCGCTCAGCCGGAACGAGCGAGCGATGGCGGCTGATGAGCAGGTGGCTGCGGCCGAATCCCGGGTGACAAAGGCGCGCGCCTTTTTCCTGCCAAGCCTGAATATAACAGGAACCTATACCCGCCGGCCCAACGAGGTCATAAGGTCTGTTGGAGGTCAGCAGACCGTCGTCCAGAAATACAACGCTCTGGCCGGTCTCATGCAGCTCAACCTGACAATCTTCGACTCCCACAGCCTTCCTACCCTCCTTCAGGCAAAGTCTGCGAGGAGAGCTGAGAACTATACGGCCTCTGAGAGCAAGCGGCAGCTGGCCTTTGAGGTCAGCAACGCCTTCCTCACGACCTTAAGCTTGGACCAGGTGCTCGAAGCCTCCAAGCATCGTTTCGATTACGCCAAGCAGGCGCTGGAAGCCGCCAGGGCGCGCTATGCGGCAGGGCTTGTTTCCGTCAATGATGTGACACGAGCTGAGCTCGAGTATGCCACCGCCGAAATGGGAATCACTCAAGTCAAGGGGCAGCTGGAAACGACCTACCTCCAGCTGGGTTATCTTCTGGTCGAGACAGAAATACTCCAGAAAAAGCTCAAGGTCCCCGAGTTCCTGCTCCAGGCCGCTGCAAACAGCCCTGCAGCCGTGGACCAGCTTGTCAGCGAAGCCCAGGACAGGCGCCTTGACCTCGGCTCACTGCGCTGGTATGCCAAAGCACAGCATGCCCTGGTTATCGAGCCTGTTCTCAAATGGCTGCCGTCTTTGGCTTTCGTTGGACAGAGGCGTTACACTAATGAACCAGGGCTGACTGGGCGGACCTGGAACTGGAACCTCGGTCTTACTGCGACCTGGTCTATCTTCGATGGGTTCACTCGGAACGGTGATTACAGCGAGAGGAAAGCTCTGGCTGTCCTGGCCGACCTGGACGTCAAGTCGGCCATGCGTCGCGTGGAGCTCGATGTTCGCGACGCCTTGGTCTCTCTCACAAACCAGCAGGCTTCCCTCAAGCAGGCCGCAGTTGCCTACGATGTTGCCAAGAGGAATGCTGCGCAGATCGCCGAGCTTTACAGGCAGGGCCTGGCCACAGTCCTTCAAGTTGCGGATGCCAATGTCAGTCTTTTTGAGGCAGAAGTCGAGCTTGTAAAAGTGCGCTATGGCCTGGCCATAGCTTATTTGAATCTTGAAGCCGCACTCGGACTAGATCCATTCGGCAAGGAGCCAACACTGTGAACAAAAAATATCTATGGATACCGGTTCTTATAATATCAGCAGCTTGTTTCTTGACTGTCCAATGTCGAAAAGGCGATGACAATGCGCCCCAGGCACCTCAAAAAAAGCCGGGCAGGACTTTCGACCGGTCTCAGATCACCTATCCTGTTGAGCTCGAAACTGTTCAGCAGCGCTCCCTGGTCTACACCGTGAACGCTGTGGGATCGGTGGATGCCTTCGAAAAGGTCCAGGTTACGGCCCGGGTCTTCGGAGTCGCCGACCGCATCCTTTTCTCCGAGGGCAATTACGCCAAGGTCGGCCAGGTTCTGGTGGAGATCGAGCCCGAGCGCTACAGCCTGGCCGTAGAAGTGGCCCAGGCGGCCTATGAAAAGGCTAAAGCCTCCATGGCTGACGCTGAAGCAGGACTTAAACGCCGCGAAACAGTCATAAATCAAAACCCGGGCCTTATCCCCGGCGAAGAGCTGGAAACGTGGCGGACAAAGGTGAGTCTGGCGAAATCTGATGTGGCCCAGACCAAAGCCGCTCTCAACCAGGCCAAGCTAAACCTGCATGATGCCTATGTCCGGGCTCCATTTTCGGGTGTTATCCAGACCCGGACCGTCCAGACAGGCCAATACGTCGAGACAGGCATGGTTCTGGCCACACTCGTCCGGAGGAATCCCCTGCTCCTCCGGTTCAATGTGCCTGAACGCGACGCCAGCCAGCTCAAAGTCGGCATTAAAGCTTTCTTTAAACTGAGGGATGTCGATAAAGAGTTTAGTTCAAAGATTATCCATGTGGCTGAGTCCGCCGACGAAGGCACGCGGATGGTGGCGGTCACATCCGAAATTGACGACACCAAAGACGAAGCCCTTCGTCCGGGCTCCTTCGCTGAAATCACTGTTCCAGTGAGCAGTGAGAGGAAAGCCCCGGTCATTCCTCAGACCGCGATCCGGCCGAGCGAACGCGGTTTCATTGCCTATGTCGTGGAAGACAACAAGGCTGTCGAGCGTATCCTTGCACTCGGCATGAGAACAGCCGACGGCCGGGTGGAAGTCCTTTCCGGCCTCAAGTCCGGGGAGGTGCTTGTCATTCGTGGGGCAGAGGCCCTGAGAGATGGTGTCCCGGTCAGGACAGGCGCTGCTCCTGAGAAGGCTACAGCTCAGAAGCCGGAAAAAGTAAAGAGTTGAGAAAACTTTGAAGAGAGGAGTTAGGCCATGAAAATAACTGAAGCGTGCGTTAAGAAGCCGGTTCTGGCCTGGATGCTCATGGCGGCCACTGTTGTCTTCGGCGTCGTCGCGGCCTCAAGGATCGGGATCAGCCAGTTTCCTGATGTTGATTTTCCCAACATTTCGGTCTCAGTAACCTGGGAAGGGGCAGCCCCGGAAGTCGTTGAGAATGACGTCGTCGAGCCCCTGGAAGAAGCCTTAGTCCAGGTGGAAGGCATCCGAACCATCAGCTCTTTCTCGCGGCAATCCTCAGCCTCTATCACCATCGAACTCGAACTCTCAAGGGACGTCGATATTGCTTTGCAGGATGTGCAGTCTAAAGTCTCGCAAGCTGCAAGGCGTCTGCCCCGCGATATCGACCCGCCAGTTATTAGTAAAAGCAATCCCGAGGACCAGCCGATCATGATGGTCTCGTTGGCCGGCCCGTTCCCCCAGCGCGTCCTGAGCGATTATGTGGAGTACGGCTTGAAGGAAAAGCTGCAGACGGTCCCGGGCGTAGGAGAGATTACGGTCATGGGCGTCCAGAGCAGAAACGTGCGCGTCTGGCTCGACGCAGCCAAGTTGGATGAGAATAACCTTACAGTTCAGGATGTCATCATGGCGCTTCAGCGTGAACACGTGGAGCTGCCAGCCGGCCGGTTGGAGACACAGGGAAGAGAAGTCAATGTCCGCGTCCTCGGCGAGGCCGTCGACCTCGAGACCCTCCGCCACATCGTCATCCGCAAGGTCGGCGGGAGCCCGATTTATCTCAGCGACGTTTCCCTGGTAGAGGATGGTTTTGAGGACATACGGCGCGTGGCCAGTGTCAATGGCTTGCCTGCCCAGGGCATCGGCATCAAGAAGCAGCGTGGGGCTAATGCAGTGGCAGTGGCCAAGGTAACGAGAGCCGCCCTTGAGGGATTCCAGAAGACGCTTCCTGAGGGCATGACGGTCAACATGGTCTTCGATTCTACGAAGTTCATCGAGGATTCGGTCAAGGAGATCCAGCTCGAGCTTATCCTTTCCATCATCCTGACTGCCCTGGTCTGCTGGATGTTCCTGGGCTCATTCTCAAGCACTTTGAACGTCGTTCTGGCCATTCCGATGTCCCTGATGGGGACGATTGCTATCATCTATTTCCTGGGGTACACCTTCAACACGTTCACACTCCTGGGCTTAGCTTTGGCCGTGGGTATTGTCGTCGATGACGCCATCATGGTCATGGAAAATATCTTCCGCCATAGAGAGGGTGGGAAGGGACTCGTCAAAGCCGCGTTGGAAGGAACCCAGGAGATCGCTTTTGCCGCTCTGGCTGCGACCCTGGCGGTGGTGGCCATCTTCATTCCGGTCATCTTCGTTAAGGGCATCATCGGCAGGTTTTTCCTTCAGTTCGGAGTCACACTCTGCCTAGCTGTGTTGCTTTCCTACGTGGAAGCTGTAACTCTTGCTCCGTCCCGGTGCTCCCAATTCCTGAAAACCTCACGCGAAGGGCGGAGCCGGTTAGGCCTCGTTGTGGATGATAGCTTCCGCTGGCTGGAAAGAACCTATGGCAAAGTTCTTCGCCGCAGCCTCAGAAAGCCCATCCTCGTCCTCGTCCCGGCAGCCGTCCTCTTTGTGGCCGCTCTTTTGGTCCTAAAATTCCTGCCAGCAGAGTTTGTCCCTTCTCAGGACCTCAGCCGCGTCTCAGTCCGGTTGCAAACTGCGGTTGGTTCAGATATCACCGAGACGGGCAAGCTTATCCATAAGGCTGAGGCCATTGTTGCCAGCCGTCCTGAAGTCATCCAGCTATTCACCAATGTCGGAGGCTATGGCGGAGGGGTCAACCAAGGGAATATGTCCTTGACTCTTGTTCCACCCAGGCAACGCAAAGTTAGCCAGGCAACGTTCTCGGCAGCCATCCGCCGGGAGCTGAACTCCATTCCAGGTTTGCGAGCTGTTATCCAGGACCTTTCGCAGCAAGGCTTTACAGCCCAGCGTGGCTTCCCGGTCCAGTTCTCAGTCCGCGGCTCAAACTGGGACGAGCTTGTCTCCTTGAGCCAGAAAGTGATGAGTGAACTCGCGGCAAGCGGCTATGTCGTCGACCTGGATACAGACTACCAGGTCGGCATGCCTGAGCTTCGCGTTACGCCTGACAGAGCTATGGCCGCTGACATTGGAGTCTCGGTGGACGATGTGGCCACGACCCTCAACGCGCTCGTAGGCGGAGTGAGGGTGGGGAAGTATAGCTCGGGCGGCAGGCGGATTGATGTTCGTCTGAAGCTTCTGGCCGCCCAGAGGTCAAGGCCGGAGGACCTCGCCAGACTCAGGCTGCGGACAAGGACGGGTCAGCTCGTGCCTTTGTCCTCCCTGGTGACTTACAAGGAACAGCCCGCTCTCCAGGCCATCACCCGTCGCGAGCGTGAGAGGGCCATCACTATCTATGCCAATGTAGCCCCAGGTCATTCCCAGGACCAAGCATTGAAGTTTGTGGAAAGCCTCGGCAAGGACCTCCCGGTAGGGTATAGGGCCGTGCTCGGCGGGGCCAGCGTGGCCTTCCGCGAGTCCATGAGCAGTCTTATCTTCGCTCTGTTTCTTGGCGTGGCAATTGCTTACATGATCCTGGCCTCTCAGTTTAATTCCTACAAAGACCCGGTGACGATTATCACCATCCTGCCGTTGTCTATCGCCGGAGCTGCCTTTGCTCTTCTCGTTGCGGGAAAGAGCCTGAATATCTTCAGCATGATTGGACTGCTGCTCCTGATGGGTATCGTCAAGAAAAATTCCATCATTCTTGTGGACTATGCGAACAATTTTAAGAGCCAGGGATTTGACGCTCGCGAATCCATGGAGAAGGCAGGCCCCATCCGGCTGAGGCCTATCCTCATGACAGCCACGGCAACCATGATGGCTGCCATCCCGCCAGCTCTGGGTATCGGCCCTGGGTCGGAAATCCGAACTCCCATGGCCATCGCAGTCATCGGCGGGCTTGTGCTGTCTACGGCGCTGAGCTTGGTCGTGGTGCCTTCCTTCTATATCATCGCCGACCAGCTGGTGAAAAAGAGGAAAAAGAAAGTTGCGGAACCTCAGCTTGTCCCCTCTGCTGAAGGGACAGAATGATAACTTGTTGCACCTTTATTGAGTATTTCGTTCTGAAGTCTTTAATCCTTTAGCCCGGCCGCCAGCAAAAGATTTGTTTAATCTGTGAAATAATTTTACCTTGAAAGTTTATTTCCAGGAATTTCAGACAAATTGATGTTTCTGCTCTTAAGACTTATTCCCATCGCTCTGTCCAAGCCGGCTAAAGAGAGGCAGTAGTCGATGATGGCCTTGAGTTCATTTGTCCGGGCAGTAGTCAATTCTGTCTGGTATTGAAGGACAAAATAAGATGTGGTCAGCCCCACTTTGAGCCTTTCTTCCTCAGCCTGTAATTTTTTCTCAGCCAGTTCTCTAGCAACCTTATAGGCCTGGACCCTTTTGTAATTCGTCTCGACTGCCCTGACTGTCTGCTTGATTTCGAGATAAATCTGCTGCTCCTGGTTCTTCAGCCTAAGTTCGGCCTGCTGGAGATTGACCTTGGCCTGGGCATAGGATGAACGCGAGAATACAGTATCAAGCGGAAGAGTAAGGTTCAGCGCCAGAGACCAGTTCGGATATCTAAAATTGAATGCATCTTTCCAGGCATCAGTGGAGCCATGGGCAATTGTCCCAATCGATTTTCCAAAGGGATTTTGGGGATCATATTGAATTTCGGTTCCTGAGACTCCTGGACTCCAGTAAGAGGCCTGAAGGCTCAAATTAGGAAGGAGTTGATTCTTGGCATAACTAAAATTTATCTCTCTATTCTGCAGGTCAATCTTCATTTGGCTCAATTCAGGTCTGTTTTCTATGGCAGTGCGCAGCGCCTCTTGCAGACTTATTTCTTTCAGTTGATAGGCAGGTTTATCAACAGGGATGATCTCAGCCGTCTCCCGCCCTTCTTCTACAGGAAGGTTGATGATTGTTTTCAAAATATCCTGGTAGTTCTTGACCTGGGCCTCGGCCTGGAGGATGTCCGCCTCCCTTGTTGCCACTGCGGATTGAGCACTAAGGACCTCAATAGGAGCTAAAGTTCCCACTTCGACAGCCCTTTGATTTTTTTCCAGTAAATCTTGAGCTAACTGTAATGATTGCTTCTTCACACTAAGGTTATCGATGCTGTAGACAAGATTCCAGTATGCTTCCTCCACACTGTAAATCGTGTCCTGAAGCACTCCTTTGAGCTGGGTTTCTGAGATATCAAGATTATTCCTGGCGATGATGATATCTTTGCGGTTAGCCATAAAGCCAAAACCTTTTAGAAGAGGCTGAGAGAAATTAAAGGTGAGAGTATTGCTGTAGCGGGGGTTGATGGTCTGGAGCCTCTGGTTGGTGTCTGTCATATTGCTGTCCATGGAGATAGAAAATGTTCCTCCTGTCGGAATAAGCTGTGAGATTGTTGTCGAATATCTGTTGACGAGAGAATTAATCTCGCCAGTCGACTCAAGAAATGAATAGGATGCCTGGGCAGTATCCCTTCGGCTAAGGCTGAACGAAAGGCCAGGCCAGAATTTCTCGCCGGCTTGAGTGACAGAAATATCGGCAAGCTCTGGATTCAAGACCTCAATGGCAACGCCGAGATTGTTCTTCATAGCTTTAAGAATGCAATCCTGAAGCGAAAGGGAAAGAGAATTTTGTTTTTGCTGAGAAAAAGACATCTGAACAAAGAATAGGCTCAGGAAAATTAGGATTCCGATCGTTCGTTTATTCATTTTCTTCCTCCTTGATTTGAATAATGCTTTCAAGACAAGCTGACTTTATTCATACCTTAGGGCTTCGATCGGGTCGAGCTTTGAAGCCTTGCGCGCAGGGTAGAAGCCGAAAAAGATCCCCACCGACCCTGAAAACAAGAAGGCAAGAACAATTGACGCTAAGGATACCAGCGTATCCCAGCCGCCAAATTTAGCAATTAGCCTCGAACCGATTACGCCGAAACCGATGCCTATGACCCCTCCAAGGATACTCAAAACCACAGCTTCTGTCAGGAATTGGAAGAGAATATCTTTCTCTCGAGCCCCGACCGACATCCTGATTCCTATTTCCCGGATTCGTTCGGTGACAGAGACAAGCATGATGTTCATGATTCCGATTCCACCCACGAGCAGTGAGACAGAAGCTATCGCTCCCAGGACAATGGTCATTGTCTTTCTTGATTGAGCTGCGCTTTCGGCAATGTCAGCCATGTTGCTGACATTGAAGTCATCCTCAGCGCCGGGGGCAATCTTGTGTTGAATGCGGAGCGTCTCCTCGATCTGACTTTGTGCTTCAGCCGTTTTGTCACCTGAAACTGCCGAGACATCTATTGAGCTAATGTAAATGATTCCGAGGAGTCTTCTTTGTGCTGTGGTATAAGGCACGACGATGATATCATCCCTGTTGAAAAAGCCTCCGGATTCCCCCATGGATTTAAGCACTCCGATGACCTTGAAAGGAATTTTTTTGATCCTGATAACCTGCCCGATTGGGTCATCGAACTCGAAGAGATTCTTTTTGACCTCACTCCCTAAGACGCAGACTTTTGCTGCTGCTCTGACGTGGGTGTCATCAAAGAAAGTCCCCTCTTCAACAGCCCAGTTTCTGATTTCAGGATAAGCCGAGCCTGCGCCCTGGATGCTCGTGTTCCAGTTCTTATTTCCGTAGACGACTTGCGCTCTTCCTGAGACAGAAGGAGAGACGTATCTAACAGCATCGCATTTTTCCTCTATAGCTTTGGCATCCTCGACAGTGAGATTGGTAAAAGTTCCTCCGCCTCCATGAACGCCTCGATAGGAACGACTTCCTGCACGAACAAAGAGTAAGTTAGTTCCCATCGACTCGAATCTTTTTTCAAGGTCTCTTCTTGCTCCCTCACCGATGCTAACCGTGGCGATGACGGCTCCGACGCCGATGATTATGCCCAAGGCTGTGAGGAAAGAACGCATTTTATTCCGGTTTAGGGCCCTTAAGGCGACACGAATCGTCCTCAATATTTTCATTTCATGACTCCTTTATCTCTACAGAGTTTTCAAGAATGTTCATCAATCTTCCTTTATTATCTGTCCGTCTCTGAGGTATATCCTGCGGTGAGCAGCCTGAGCCACTCCAGGATCGTGGGTGACCAGAACGATGGTAATTCCCTTCTCTTCATTGAGCTTTTTGAAAATTTCGATAATTTCTTTTCCTGTCTTTGAATCCAGGTTTCCAGTTGGCTCGTCGGCAAGCAGCAACGGTGGGTTGTTGACCAAAGATCGGGCGATGGCTACTCTTTGCTGTTCTCCTCCAGAAAGCTGGTTTGTCCGGTGAAGTTCTCTCCCTCCCAGACCGACTGAAGAAAGAGCTTTGTAAGCCATATCTCGTGCATTCTTGCTCGGGATGTTTGAATAGAGAAGGGGGAGTTCAGTATTTTCCAGGGCTGTTGTCCGGGAAAGGAGGTTGAATGTCTGGAAGACAAAGCCTATTTTCTTGTTCCTGATGCCAGCCAGCTTGTTCTTGTCCAGAGTAGATACTTCTTCTCCATCTAGAATATATTTTCCCTCGGTCGGCCGGTCCAGGCAGCCGATGATGTTCATCAAGGTTGATTTGCCAGAGCCAGAAGGTCCCATGATGGCTATAAAATCTCCTTGTTTAATCGCGTAGGAGACGCCGGCTAGGGCATTAACCTGAATGTCTCCGATTTTGTAGATTTTAATTATTTTTTCCAGTTGGATAAGGTTGTTATTGCTGTTAACCATCTTCTTTCCTTCCTTTTTTATTGCGGGTCAAATATAAATCTTAGCGCATGAACATCATGCCTCTCGGGGGAGATTGTCCTTGAGTTCCGCCTTGTGTCCCAACTACTCCAATTATCACCAGCTGGCCTTCCTTCAGGTCTCCCCAGACAACCTCTGTGAAGCTGTTATCAGTGACTCCGGTTCTGAGGAAAACTGGCTTAAGTTTTCCGTTTGCATCTTCTATCCAGACCCGGGCGCCGCCTCTTCTCGTCTGTCCTCCAGAACCGCCAGAGCCTCCCATCAAAAAGGATTGTTGTCCTTCTCCTCCACTAGGCCTCTGGCCACCTTGACGCTGGGAGCTAGAGCCTTCGGACCGAGAAACTTTACTCTGTTGATTTTGTTGATTTGAGCCACCTGCTCTTTCGCCTGTCCTTGCAGCAAATTCCTGCCTCATGCTTTCCGCGATTTTTTTCATTTCTTCTGCCGATAGATTGGGGTTGAACCTGAGGGCGGAGTTCGGAACCCGCAAAGCGTTCTTTGCTTCTCCAGCGATGATCGAAACTGTGGCTGTCATGCCTGGCATCAGCTTCAGCTCAGGGTTCTTGACTTCGACGACGGTTGTGTAAGTGACGACATTCTGGACGATTTCCGGAGAATACCTGACCTGCCTAACCGTTCCGGTAAAGCGTTCCTCCGGGTAGGCATCGACCGTGAATCTGACATTCTGACCTTCTTTGACTTTCCCGATATCCGCTTCATCCACGCTGCATTCGACCTGCATTTGAGTCAAATCATTGGCAATCTTGAAGAGCACCGGTGCTTGAAAGCTGGCTGCCACAGTCTGGCCGACATTGACATCTCTGGAAATAACGACTCCATCGATGGGTGATTTGATGACGGTGTAGGTCAGATCCACTTTGCTTGAGTCGAGGGTAGACTTAGCCTGCGCTAACCTTGCCTGTGAAGCCTGGAGTTCAGCCTGAGCGTTATAAAAATCGGTCTCGACAGCTTCTTTCTCTTCGTAAGAGATCAGGTTCTTTTGAAAAAGGCTTAGAGACCGGTCATTCTTTTTTTTGATATTATCGAGAGTCACCTTGGCCTTCTCAAGTGAGGCCGCGGCGCTCTGGTAGTTGGCTTGGTTCTGTTGGAGCTTGGTCAGGAATTGAGATTGGTCGATCTCAGCTAAAAGCTGTCCCTCTTTGACATGAGAGTTGAAGTCAGCATAGAGCTTGTCGATTTTCCCTGAGACTTGGCTGCCAATCTCGACAGTGGTCACCGGATTTAATGTCCCCGAGGTAGTGACCAGGGCTTCAATGTCACCCCTATCCAAAGCTTCTGTTTTGTATTTTGTCTTGTTGTTATTTCCACGGCCAAATACCGTTAGCCCGACAACAACACAAACAATGACGACAAGGATGATTGCACCGATAATGATACCTCTTTTCATCTTTCTTCTCCTTTATTATCTTGTTTTTCATGTCTTTCATGTCCTTCTGGAGGCTTTCTTCTTTCTTGTTCTCTTTTCATTTGAGATTCATCTCTTTCAATCATAGCCTCGAAGTTTTTACCCTGCTCTTCGGTCAGAACATTTTTGATTTCATTCTTCAATTGAGTCCTGATTTCTGAGAGATGGTCGAAGAAATCTTTTCTCAAACTTTTAAACCTCTCCTCGTTATTCTTAAAGATTTCTCTTATCTTTTCCTGCTGCTCTGAGCTCAGGTTCAGTTCTTTAGCCATCATTTCCATGGAACGATGAGGGGCGGGGCGGCCTCTTTCTCCTCGTAAACTTTTTTGGATAATAAGTTTGTCAATGAAAATTCCACCGGTAACTCCTGCAGCGAAGACGAGAATCAGCGAAAGTATGATCCAGAATTTATAATGGTTTTTCATGGTGAGTCCCTCCTTGAATCGTTCTTTCCTTCAAGGGAAGTGAAGATAATCATCATGTTCCTGTCTTCAATTTTTTCTGCTTCTAAGAGAGCTTTTGTTTCTTGAATAGGGTTTGAGTTTTGGAAGAGGAGCATTCCGGATTGACTGAGCTCTTCATTTCTATGGAGAAAGGAAAAGATGAGAGCCGTTGTCAGGAGAACAATCAAGATAAGCGAAAGAGGAATGGCTTTCATCCCCCATTGCTTCCAGAGCAGCCATGGTTCGGATTTTTTGCTTTCTTTCAGCTTGGCCTGGAGACGTTCCCAGAAATAAGGCCGGGGCTCTGGGAAATCTTTCTCTTTCAGGGCATCGAGCATGAGTTGGTATTCTTCCCTCTTCTTTTGACAGGAGAGGCAGCTTTTGAGATGCTTGTGGAGTTCCTCTCTCTCTCCGTTTTTCAAGAGTCCGTCAAAGGAGCGAAGGATTAACTGTTCAGCTTTTTTACATTTCATGGATGCCTCCTTTCTCGCATAAGAAAGGTGCCAGCTTTTCCCTGAGCATTTTCCTGGCTCTGTGTAAGCGAGAGTCCACAGTTCCAGGAGAAATTTTCAGAACATTTGAGATTTCTTCATAAGGAAATCCTTGAATATCCCTCAAGGTCAGAATGACCTTGTATTTTTCAGGGAGGGTTTGAAGACAGCGATGCACGAGCTTTTTCCTTTGTTCCATGGTTTGTTCCTTTTCTTTTCTCGTGACTTCATCCTCCTCGACTGATTGGCTCTCCAGAAAATTCTCGAAGGGCATTTTTCTCATCCTGCCTTTTTTTCTCAGATAATCCTTAACGTGGTTGACGGTTATCCGGTAAAGCCAAGTTCCGAATTCTGACTTGAATCGGAATTTGGGGAGCCCGAAAAAGGCCTTGATGAAGACTTCCTGTGCCAAATCATCGGCTATCTCCTGGTCTCGAGTGAAACTGAATGCGAGATTGAAGACTTTCATCTTGTATTTTTTTACCAGAGCGGCAAAGGCCTCTTCATCGCCTTTCTGGCTCAGCTCAACCAGCTCTCTCTCTTCCATTCAACCACATCTCTTTTTCACCTCCGCACATTTTAGACGGAGGAAATTTCGAAATCTTCCATTTTGGTTAGATAAACCTCTTTTTCTTTGTTTTCGATTCAAATTTTAGAATAATGGTGTAATAGGATATTATAAGATAAAAGTTAAATTAATCTGAGAGAAATTTTTTCTGGAGAAAAAAATATTTCAGGAAGCGCTACTTCTTCTTGGTGGCTTTCCAGTCAGAAGTACCGAAATCGCCCATCTGGACCTGGCCTGACATCGTGTCGCCTTCAATCTTTCCTTTGTAGGTTATTTTGATTTCTCCTCCCCTTTGGCTGGTACGGGTCATTGACCATTCGATCTCGTTGCCTTTGACGGTTCCTTCTGCTTTGATTTCTTCCCCTTGACGTCCGGTCATGGTTACAGTCAGCTTTTCACCCTCTTGCTTGAGACTGATAGTCTGTGGTGGTCTCGGTCCCCTTTCAGGAGACGTGATCGTGATTTCCCAGTCTCCGGTTACGTCGACCTGCTGAGTACTCTGGGAGAAAGCAAACAGAGCTAGAGCAAAAATTGCCAGGAACGGGTAAACTTTTTTCATCTTAATCTCCTTTCTTGTGATTTTAATAATATACAATATTTTGACGAAAAAATCTCTTTTCTCTTCCACAAGATTATAAGAAATTTTACCTATTTAGACAAATTTGTCAATCACCCCTCAATTTTGTCGCTTAATCAAGAATGGTGGCTAATAAAGTGGATCTAGCAAGGGGCTAACAAGGGGACACAATACCTAATTGAAAACGCCCCGTTTTTTATAGCTTCAAAGTCAGTCTGTATCTATAGCCAAGGTCCTTCAGCCCGAATTTCAGGGAGCGGATGACCCTGATTTCAGGGATGTTCCATTTGGCAATGCAGGCATAAACTTCTTTAAACCCCTGCCTTCGTGCATAGTCTATAATTTTCAGGTGAAGCTTCTTTGAGATTCCCTGGTTTCTGTAAGGCTTGGAGACAAAGGTGATTTGCAGAAAGAATTCCGGAGGAGCCCAGCCCGAAGAAACAGGCAGGATGTCATACATGTTGTCGACTTCAGGAGCGCCGAGGGATGGATAGCCCATGAGATATCCCACGATTTTGCCTCCGACAAGGGCCACGAATGTTTTATACTTGTTGCCAGGTTTTAGGTAGCGATTCCGGTAGTCATCCACTCCTGATTTGATCTTGACGTCTTTAAACTTCTCTCCAAGCTCAGACTCAAGCTCCCTGACAAGGTTTAAGACCTGCTTTAAATCCTCTGGCTTATATTCTCTAACCTGGGCTTTCAAGCTCATCTGCTCAGCCTCGCGAATTTTCAATCAATGATATCACACCTTCGCTATTATTCAACCCTTTCTTGACAATCAATAGCATCCTCTATGATAGCGAGATGATGAAGAGGGTGAGGGTTTGGGGGTGAGGAGTCCCCTATGAAGCTCAGGCCAGCGGATTCAAAAACACGCAACTTTTGCCCCAGCGAGGCAAAAGTTGCTCGGTTTCAGGCTTCGCTCTCCTCTCCTTCGGAGAGGAACCATGCCCGCTCAGCCTTCAAACGGTTTTTTCATCCGCTGGCCTTCGCAGAGAGTATTTGCAGTCGCTGGGGAAAATCAGCGTGCTCCGAACCCCCAACCCTCACCTATCTCACGGAATTTAGGATGCTTCCTTGACAATCCTCTTTGACTTTAATTTAATATTCTTTCTAAAAAAGGAATTCATCGAATGTTTGTCTGGGTTTTTCATCGAGTGAGCGGCCTTTTGCTCATCCTCCTCCTCGGCATAAAATTTACAACATCCTTTTTCTTGATGACCAAAGCTCAGAAGCCGGACTGGGCTATTGTCCTCCACGCCAACCCTTTCTCAGATACTCTCCTGATTATCCTGGTTGTCTTTCATGGCCTTTATGGCCTGAGAACAGTGATCATCGACCTGGGGCTGAAGAAAGAGAAGCTTCTTTTTTGGATTTTCACCCTGCTCGCTGTTGTGCTCAGCGCTTCGCTGCTTGTCGTTTACTTCACCAGGAATTACTGAATGTTCAGTCAGGACATCCTTATCGTCGGGGGTGGATTGGCAGGGCTGGCTGCTGCATTGTACAGCGACCCCAGGCTGAAGGTTGCTGTTGTCTCCAAAGTTCATCCCCTTCGCTCTCACTCTGTCGCTGCCCAGGGAGGGATAAACGCCGCCTTAGGGAATAATCCTGAAGGAAGAGAAGATAGCTGGGAGCGGCATGCTTTTGACACCATCAAGGGCAGTGATTATCTTGCCGACCAGGATGTCGCCGAGCTGATGTGCGAGAAAGCCATTCCAGCCATCTACGAACTGGAATATCTCGGCGTTCCCTTCAGCCGTTTTCCTGGAGGGGTCATCGCCCAGAGGCCGTTTGGCGGGGCAGGATTTCCAAGGACATGCTATGCCGCGGACAGGACCGGACTCGTCCTCCTCCATACTCTATTCGAGCAGTCGATAAAGCGTCAGGTAAAGTTTCATAACGAATGGCTGGTGACCAAGCTTGTGGTCAAGGATGGAAAATGCCTGGGGGCTGTTGTCCTCGATTTAGCCACAGGCCAGGTCATGCCGGTCAAAGCCCGGGCTGTCATCTTTGCCACCGGAGGCTATGGACGCGTCTATCTAAGGACGACCAATGCCTATATCAACCATGGGAGCGGAATTGGAATTGCTTATCGAGCTGGAATTCCTTTAAAGGACATGGAATTTGTCCAGTTCCATCCCACCGCGCTTTTCCCGAAGAATATCCTGATTACAGAAGGGGCGCGGGGAGAAGGCGGATATTTAATCAATAACAAGGGAAAAAGATTCATGGCTGATTATGCTCCCTCAGCCATGGAACTCGCTCCTAGGGACATCGTCTCCCGAGCTATCCAGACAGAGATTGACAGGGGAAATGGCTTTGATGGACAGTACGTTCATCTTGATTTGAGGCATCTTGGCGAAGCCAAGATCAAAAAAAGGCTTCCTGGGGTAAGGGAAATCTGCCTTGATTTTGCCAGTCTTGACCCTGTTGCTGCTCCAATCCCCATCCAGCCAGCCCAGCATTATTCCATGGGCGGGATTGATGTCAACGGGGATTGTGAATCCTGTGTTGAAGGATTCTACGCTGCCGGAGAATGCGCCTGTTTCAGCGTCCATGGTGCCAACCGGCTTGGCGGGAACTCCCTGCTGGACACGATCATTTTTGGCAGGATCGCCGGAGAAAAAGCCTCCAAATATGTCCAAGGAAGTAAAGGAGAAGAAGGCGAAAAAATTCTGCTCGATGAAGCCGTAGAGGTAAAAAGGAGAATTGAAAACTGGCAGAACAAAGATTCCGGCACAAGGGTTCATCTTCTCTTGAGTAAGTTAAAGGTTGTGATGAGTGAGAAGGTCGGGATTTTCAGGAATAAGAAAGAGCTGACTGAAGCCTTGGAACAAATCCGAGCTCTGAGAGAAGACTACGGGCGAGTCTATATTTCCGGGAAATGCCTCCGCTACAGCCAGGAGCTTGTCAACATCCTTGAGTTTGCTTCCATGCTGGATTTAGCCGAAGTCATCACCCTGGGAGCCTTGAACCGGGAAGAAACCAGGGGTTCCCATTATCGCCTTGACTTCAAAGAGCGTGATGACCGGAACTGGCTCAAGCACACTCTTGTGACAGATAAAGACGGCAAGCCTCAGATTAGCTACAAAGAGGTGGTGCCAGGCAAATACAAGCCAAAGGCCAGAGAGTACTGACGTGGAATATACGTTCAGAATATTCAGGTTTGACCCTCTCCGGGATGAGTATCCTTATTTTCAAGATTTTTTATATGAAACAACGGAGAAGAAAGCGCTCCTCGAAGCTCTGATGGAAATCCGGAATGAACAGGATTGCACTCTTTCTTTCAGGTATAGCTGCCGGGAAGCCATCTGCGGCTCGTGCGGGATGGTGGTCAACGGCAAGTTTGACCTGGCCTGCCGCCGAGACCTTGGCTCGCTTCACTCTTCTTTAATTGTCATCGAGCCTCTGCCCAACTTGGAAATCCAGAAGGATTTGGTGGTCGATATGGAGCCTTTCTGGGAAGCTCTTTACGCAGTCAAACCCTACCTTTCTTCAGATGCGGAAATAAAGGAGAAGGGCTACAGGATTGAAGAAAAGGAGATGGAGAGGATATTTCAGTATATTAACTGCATCATGTGCGGATGCTGTTACAGCGTTTGCCCGGTCGTTTCGAGAGATGAAAGATATTTGGGGCCAGCCGCCCTGGCCAAGCTCTACAGGTTTCTCAAAGACCCCAGGGATAGGAGACCTTTTGAGAGCTGGTCAAGAGTCAACACAGAAGGAGGAGCTTGGGGGTGCGATACGATCCTCAGGTGCAACGATGTCTGCCCGAAGAGTGTCAGGCCAGCAGACGGCATTGGAGGATTGAGAAGAAAGCTGGTTGTGGAGAAGGTCAAACAAATTTTTAGGATTAAGCGATGAAGCTCAAGCATTCTCTCTTTACCCGCCGCCAATTTTTAAACGGCCTGTTCGGTGGCTGGATAGGCGCCCTGCTGGCTTCCTTTCTTTATCCTATTATCAGGTTTGTTTTCCCGCCGACAAGAGAGCCTGACCAGGTTGTCTTGCCTTTTTTGGATTTTAAGGATATGGCGCCAAATTCGGTCAAGAATTTTTCGTGGGGAAGCAAGCCTGGCATCTTGAAGAAGAACGATGATGGCACTTTCACGCCTTTTGTCGCTGTCTGCAGTCACCTTGATTGCAATGTCACTTATCTTCCGGATAAGAAAAAATTCTTCTGCGCCTGTCATGAAGGCTGGTATGACGAGCAGGGGAGAAACATCGCCGGCCCTCCTCCCCGGCCGCTTCGCCGGCTTGTTCTTGCCGTCGAAGGTGAAAATTTGATAATCAGCAGGGAGGGATTTGAGGGAGCGCCCAAGAAATGAGAATGGGAATTCAATCCTGGTTTGATGAGCGCTTTGGAATCTCGGCCATAATGGAGTTCTTGAGGAAAAAGAAAGTCCCCCAGCACAAGCATACCATCTGGTATTACACTGGAAGCTCCATTCTGTTCTTTTTTGTCGTTCAGGTCATCACAGGATTCATGCTCGCCTTCTATTACAAACCCACTCTGGAAGAGGCTAATAAAAGTGTTGCCCGGATTATGACCGAAGTTCCTCTGGGCTGGATCATTCGCTCTGTTCATTTTTGGTCTGCGTCTTTCATGATTGCTTTGGTCTTTATTCATCTTATAGGCATCTGGCTGGTCAAGTCCTATCGCAAACCCAGGGAGCTGACCTGGATGAGCGGCGTTTTTCTTTTAATCGTTACTTTAGCCTTTGGCTTTACCGGCTACCTCCTTCCCTGGGATGACCTTTCTCTCTCAGCCACAAAAGTCGGGACAGACATCCCGCGCTCGATTCCTGTCATCGGAGCCTGGGTCACCAAGTTTCTTCGCGGGGGGGAAGATGTCACAGGAGACACGTTGAGCCGTTTCTTTAGCTTCCACATCTCGATTCTCCCTATTTTTATTCTGCTCATCATGGCCATTCATATTTATCTTATTCAGAAGCAAGGAATGAGCCTGCCGCTTGCTGCTGAGATTAAGAAAGAGAAAGTAAGGGAAATTCCTTTCTGGCCAAATTTCGTCTGCAGGGAAATGATTGTCTGGCTCATCCTTGCCGGTGTTGTTTTCTCCCTGGCCGTGTTCTTCCCTCCTTCCTTGGACAAGCAGGCAGATTTGATGGCGCCTGCCCCTGAGGGAGTAAAGCCGGAGTGGTATTTTCTTTTCCTCTTCCAGACTCTGAAATTATTCCCTGCCAAGATTCTTTTTGTGAACGGAGTTACCCTCGCAGTCCTGCTGATTGCCCTGGTCGGCATTCTCTTCTTCTTTCTTCCGTTCATCGATAATAGGCCATCCGAAAGAAAGGGGAAGATTCTGACGCTTATTGCTTATGCCTTTATAGCCTATGCTGTTGCCATGACAGCCTGGAGCCTTTTGGGATGAAGTTCAGGATGAAGAAGAAATTCAGGATAAGGAAGAAGTTTTTGGCATGGCTTTTATTCTTCTGTTTCTTTTTTCTCCTTTTCTTTACTCAATCTCAGTTCGGCCAGGAGGCCAAGCCTGCAACGCAGAGCAAGGCATTAAAATCAGAAAAAAGCCCTGAGAAGATTATCCCCTCTCCCTCAAATATCAAGGAAACAATTGGAATCTATGTCTTTTTAGCCTGGATGTGGCTTTCGATCATTGTCCTCATCTACTTCCTGAGGCTCAAGATAAAGGAAGTCGACAGGCTGCACAGGCTGGGATATTTCTCCGGCAAGAAAAAATAAACCTCACCTTTTGGCTTGAAAGGGATAACATAAAAGATTTCGGCTTTATAAATAATAAAATAATAAGTTAAACATAATTAACCTAAAATCGAATTTAGGTTAAAATAACTGATCCAACATCTCTTCCAAGCGATCTATCCGTGTTTCTTGGAATCTCGCCCAGAATAGTTTAATCCTGCGAAATTTCTCATTTGTCTTTCGTCTAATCTTTTGATTGTGGTGAATTCTTGTCATGGAACAGTCGACAAAAGAAGAAAAACAAAGCACGAAAAGCCAGGGGCACAGGCGAAGGCTCAGGGAGAAATTCCTGAGAGGAGGGCTTTCAGGATTCCTGGACTATGAGATCATCGAGCTTCTCTTGACTCTGGGAACTCCACGCAAAGATTGCAAGCAGCAGGCAAGGGAAGCTTTGAAGAGATTCCGGTCCTTGAGAGGAATTCTGGAGGCTCCAGCTGACGAGCTTCAAGAAATTAGGGGAGTCGGCCCTCATAATGTCTTCGGCCTCAAGCTCGTCCAGGAAGTTTCCCGCTATTTCCTTAAAGAAAGAATGATGAGCAAGCCCTACTGCCACTCCTCGAAAGAAGTCTTTGACTATCTGTTCCATACGCTGCGAGACCTGAGAAGGGAGAAATTCAAAGTCCTTTTTCTGGATGCAAAGAATCAGATACTAATGGAAAAGACAATATTTGAAGGGACAGTGGATTCGAGCGCTATTTATCCCAGGGAGATAATGAAACAAGCCTTGAAATGCGATGCCTCTTCTTTAATTTTTGTCCACAACCACCCCTCCGGTGACCCTGAGCCTTCTCTGAGTGATAAAGAAATAACCAAGGAGCTTGTCTTTGCCGCCAGCCTCATGCAGCTCAAAGTCCTGGACCACATCATCATCGGAAATAACCGCTACTTCAGCTTTGCCGACCAGGGTTTGATTGAAGATTATGATATAATGTTTCAAAATTTTGAGAAGAAGTAAGTATTTTTGTATGGCAAGCTGAGTGAAGATCAGGCTGGGTAATTCGAAGACACGCCGCTTTTGCCCCAGCGAGGCAAAAGCGGCTCGATTCAAGGCTTCGCTCATACAAAATGGGGACAGTCCCTCTCAAGAAAAGGGACAGTCCCCATTTTGTATACCGTGCCCGCTCAGCCTTTCATCCGGTCTTCTCACTACCCAGCCTGATCTTCCTTAAGTAGATATTTTGAAAATGTTTTGGGAAATACTTCTTAGAGGGAGGGACAAATGGTCAGAAATGCTGAAATCAACGAGAAAGGGATGAGACCGATAGAGGAGATTGCCAAGAAGCTCGGGATAGAAGACCGGTATTTAGAGAAATTTGGCAGATACATAGCAAAGGTTTCTTTGGAGGCAGCCCAAAAAAGAGATGGCAAAAAAGGAAAATTGATAATAGTCACAGCCATGACTCCCACTCCAGCCGGAGAGGGAAAGACGACGACATCCATCGGTCTGGCTGACGCCTTGAGCCGCATGGAGAAAAAGGCGGTCGTAGCTTTGAGAGAGCCGTCGCTCGGCCCTGTCTTCGGAATGAAAGGCGGGGCAACTGGAGGCGGAAAGGCGCGGGTTGTTCCTTCAGACGAGATAAACCTTCATTTTACTGGAGACATTCATGCTGTGACCGCAGCCCACAACCTTCTGGCAGCCATGGTCGACAACCGCCTCCATTTTGACGGAGCCTGCGGGTTGCTCGACTGCCGCAAGGTATCCTGGAAGAGAGTCATGGACATGGATGACCGTGTCTTGCGAGAAGTGGTGGTTGGCATAGGAAGTGCTCTTCAGGGAATAGCCAGAGAGACGGGTTTTGAAATCACCGCAGCCTCTGAAGTCATGGCCATTCTCTGCCTTTCAGAAAACCTGAAAGACTTGAAGCAAAGGTTGGGGAATATCTTCGTCGGAGATTCGCCGGACAATAAGCCTGTTTATGCCCGTGAGCTCAAGGTAGAGGGAGCGATGGCTGCGTTGCTCAAGGATGCCATAAAGCCTAACCTTGTCCAGACCCTGGAGGGCACTCCTGCTTTGATTCACGGCGGACCCTTTGCCAACATTGCCCATGGAACAAATTCCATCATTGCCACAAGGATGGCTCTTCACCTTGCGGATTTTGTCGTCACTGAGACAGGCTTTGCCTCGGACCTCGGCGCGGAGAAGTTTTTTGATATCGTGGTCAGGACTGGCCAAATTCCTCCGCCAGATGCTTGTGTTCTGGTGGCAACTGCGAGGGCACTTAAATTTCATGGCGGAGTGGAACTGCCAAAAATCAATGAAGAGAATGTGGAGGCTTTAGAGCGAGGCTTTGAAAACCTTCAAAAGCACATTGAGAATTTGAGGATTTTTGGCGTTCCGCTTGTCGTCGCCTTGAATAAATTTCCCGCAGATACAGATAAGGAAATAAAGAAGTTTCTGGAGTTATGCCGGAAAGAAAAGGTTCGAGCCGCCTTGAGTAATGTCTATGGCATGGGAGGAGAGGGAGGGCTGGAGCTGGCTCAAGAGATTCTAAAAGCAATTGAGCAAGACGAAAGCCATTTCCAATTCCTCTATCCCCTGAATATGCCCCTCATCCAGAAAATCGAGGTCGTGGCCAAGAAGATTTATGGCGCAGCCTCTGCAGCCATGGAAGGAAAGATAAAGAGAAAGATTCTTAAGATTGAGGGTGATGGATTCATGAATCTTCCTGTTTGTATCGCCAAAACGCAATATTCCCTTTCCGGTGATGATGAGGCCCGGGGAAGGCCAAGGAATTTTTCCCTTATTGTCACCGACGCCTCAATCAGCTCAGGTGCAGGGTTTGTGGTGGTTTACTGCGGAGACATCATGACCATGCCCGGACTGCCGAAATCGCCTGCTGCTGAAAGAATCGATGTTACTGACGACGGCGAGATAACCGGGATTTCTTAGACTCCCGAATGTGGGCTGCGGCTGAATGGCTCGAAAACACGCCGCTTTTGCCCCAGCGAGGCAAAAGCGGCTCGGTTTCAGGCTTCGCTCTCCTCTCCCTTCGGTCGAGGAACCATGCCCGCTCAGCCTTCAAACGGTTTTCTCGCCATTCAGCCTCCGCCTAGCGATGGAAAGCCTGCGTGTTTTCGAGAACACCTGGCCTGATAATTTGTTTACACCTTTTTTCAATTGTGATAAAAATGAGGTCTTATTTATGTTATATTAACTTTATTTTAAAAATGAAAGGTTTAATACATGTGTGAATTAAGAGATGTTTTTATCGTCAGTGCTGCCCGCACTCCAATCGGCAGCTTTTTAGGGGCTCTAAAAAATTTTAAAGCAACGGACTTAGGTGGAATGGCCATCAAGGAAGCCGTGAAAAGAGCCGGGATTAAAGGCGAAAACGTTGATGAAGTCATCATGGGCAATGTCGTCTCTGCAGGAATAGGCCAGGCCTCTGCCAAACAGGCGGCAGTGAAAGGAGGAATTCCTTATACCGTGAGCTGCTTCACCGTAAACAAGGTCTGCGGCTCGGCTTTAAAAGCTGTTGCTCTCGCTGCCCAGGCGATCTGGCTCGAGGAGAAGAATATCATCGTTGCCGGCGGGATGGAGAGCATGAGCCAAGCACCTCATCTTGTCTGGGGTTTGAGAGAAGGAGTCAAATTCGGCGAGGTGAAGATGGTTGATTCAATGATCCTCGACGGCCTCTGGTGTGCATTTGACAACCAGCATATGGGATTGACAGGAGAAATCGTCGCCGATAAATTCGGAGCGACCCGTGAGGAACAGGACGCATACGCCCTGAGCAGCCACCAGAAAGCTGTGCATGCCATCGAAAAGGGCTATTTTAAGGATGAGATTGTCCCGGTGGAAGTTCCTCAAAGGAAAGGAGAACCGTTGTTTTTCGCCGTGGATGAAGGCCCGCGAAAGGACACCTCGCTGGAGAAGCTTGGAAGCCTTAAGCCTGCTTTCAAGAAGGATGGGACAGTGACAGCCGGAAATGCGTCTAGTTTAAATGATGGAGCTGCTGCTGTTGTTATTGCTTCGGATGAGGCCGTGAAGGAGAAGGGCCTTAAAGCCATGGCCAAGATTTTAGGCTACACAACCAACGGCGTGGAGCCAGCGATGGTCATGTATGCACCCAAGGGTGCGATAGAGAAGCTGCTGGCCAACGTCGGCTGGAAAATCAAGGATGTCGACCTGTTTGAGATCAACGAGGCTTTTTCAGCCCAGCTCGTAGTTCTGCTCAAAGAGCTTGGGCTCGAGAGGGAAAAGGTCAATGTCCACGGAGGAGCTGTGGCTTTAGGCCACCCGATCGGAGCCACAGGGGCCAGGATATTGACCACTCTGGTCTATGCCCTGAAACACAGAGGCTTGAAGAAGGGCATCGCTTCTCTCTGCCTTGGAAGCGGAGACGCAGTCGCTATGGCTGTGGAAATGGTTTAAGCGAGGAGGAATGATGGCTATAAAAAAAATTGGAGTCGTCGGTGCAGGGACCATGGGCACAGGTATCGCCCAGGTTGCTGCAGCTTCAGGCTTTGAAGTCATATTGAATGATGTGGGAGAGGATTATTTGCGGCGTTCCTTGGCGACAATGGATAAGAGTCTGGCCAAGCTTGCCGAGAAAGGAAAGATTCGAGAAGACAAGGGAAAGATATTATCCCGGATAAAGACGACAGCCAATCTTGTAGACCTCAAAGAGGCTGAGCTTGTTATCGAGGCAGTTTTTGAGGACTTTGGAGCAAAGAAGAAAGTCCTTCAAGAACTCGATAAGCTTCTTGCCCCTTCAGCCATCCTGACCTCCAACACTTCGTCCATTTCCATAACTCGATTGGCAGCTTTGACCAAGCGTCCCTCCCAGTTCATGGGCATGCATTTCATGAATCCTGTTCCCCTGATGACTCTGGTGGAGTTGATCAAAGGCATAGCAACTTCGCAGGAGACGTTTAATCAGGCGAAGGAACTTGCTGAGAAGATGGGCAAGGTTCCTGTTGAAGCGAATGATTTTCCCGGCTTTATTTCAAACCGGATTTTGATACCGATGATCAACGAAGCTGTCTGTGCTTTGATGGAAGGAGTGGGCACAGCAGAGGCCATCGATACGGTGATGAAGCTGGGCATGAACCATCCCATGGGTCCTTTGACACTGGCCGACCTTATCGGCCTCGATGTCTGCCTGAACATCATGGAAGTTCTTTATGAGGGTTTCAAGGACCCTAAATACAGGCCGTGCCCTTTGCTGAGAAAGATGGTGGATGCCGGCTATCTTGGCCGGAAAACAGGAAAGGGGTTTTATGAATATAAATAGGGAGAATAATTGGTCAGGGCGGGTGCTTCGAAAATACGCAGGCTCAAGTTGTTCTCTGGGCGGAGGCAGAGTGGTTAAGAAAGCCGTGTGGAAGGCTGAGCGGGCATGGTTCCTCGACCGAAGGGAGAGGAGAGCGAAGCCTGGAACCGAGCCGCTTTTGCCTCGCTGGGGGCAAAAGCGGCGTGCTTTCGAACCACTCTGCCTGAGCCCTTCAAACGGTTTTCTCAGCACCCGCCCTGACCAATTTTGAATTGTGAATGTGTGACAAAAAGAGAGCTTCCTTTTTTCTCGTTGGGTATGTTAATTCGTGATAAGATAAAGACGCCACACATAACGATATAAAAAAAATTTAATGTAGACGTTAGATTATTTATTGATATTAAAGCTATTGATCGGAGGAGGGTAAAATGAAGGAAGAAGAAAACGAAGAAAAACTGACGTCGAGAACTAAAGCGATTGAGGCGGCTCTTTCCCAGATAGAAAAGCAGTTCGGCAAAGGGGCGGTGATGAAGCTCGGGCAGAAAGAGGCAGCGGTCAAGGTGCCTGCCATCCCCACCGGCTCGATTGCTTTTGATTTGAGTGTTGGCATAGGCGGATTTCCAAGAGGACGGGTCATTGAGATTTTCGGGCCAGAGGCCACAGGAAAGACAACCCTGGCTCTTCATGTCATCGCTGAAGCCCAGAAGCGCGGCGGCCAGGCTGCTTTTATCGATGCTGAGCATGCCCTTGACCCGAATTACGCGGCCAGCATTGGAGTCGATGTAGATAACCTCCTCATCTCCCAGCCTGACTATGGAGAGCAGGGCCTGGAGATTGCCGAAGTTCTTGTGCGCAGCGGTGCCGTTGATGTCATCGTGGTCGATTCTGTGGCTGCCCTTGTGCCCAAGGCAGAGCTTGAAGGGGAGATGGGAGATGCCCATATGGGCCTCCAAGCCCGCTTGATGTCCCAGGCGCTGAGAAAGCTGACGGCTATTGTCAGCCGTTCAAAGACATGTTTTATCTTTGTCAACCAGATAAGGGAAAAAATTGGATTTTTCTTAGGAAGTCCTGAAACAACGACCGGAGGAAGGGCTCTAAAATTTTACTCTACATTAAGGGTTGATATCCGGAGGCTGGCGGCACTGAAAGAAGGAGATAAAGTCATCGGAAACAGGGTTAGGGTGAAAATTGTCAAGAACAAGATGGCGCCTCCTTTCAGAGAAGCTGAGTTTGACATCATCTACGGTGAAGGGATTTCCAGAGAGGGAGATTTGGTTGACTGCGGAATAAATACAGAGATTCTGGAAAAAACTGGAACCTGGTTTTCCTATAAAGGAGAGCGATTGGGACAGGGCAGGGAAAATGTTAAGAGGCTCTTGAAGGAGAATGCTAAATTAGCAGAAGAGCTTGAGACTGAGATTCGGAAGAAAGTCGGGCTCCTTCCTGTTGAGAAGCCGGCCGAAAAGCCTGCGGAGAAAGCTGCAGAAAAAACCGCTGAAAAGATCCACGGGAAATAATCTCCTTTTTTTATCTTGTGGCTGAAGCTGCGCTCGGCTTATTTCTGAAGGCCGCTTTTGACATAAAGTGCAACATCCTGGTGGGTGGCAAACCAAACATCTTTGAATGTCAGCATGTGCTGGACAAGCTTTTCGAGCATCATGATTCGGCTTCTGTGTCCGGTGTATTTGGGATGCAGGGTCAAGACAAAGAGGGTTCCTTCTTCGTAGGCTTTCTCGAATTCAGCCGCCCAGATGGAGAAGACTTCCATCGGCGTGATGTGGGGACGGACGCTCGAATATCTGTCAAAGCCAAAATAAGGATAATCGTCCAAAAGCCATTCCACCGGAAGCTCGACCACTCCACTCGGCTGGCCATTTTCAAGGATTTCGTAAGCCCTTTCGTCTGCCATGAGGCTGCTGTCGTAGAGCAGTCCGAGCTCTTTTATGATTTTCAGGGTGGACGGACTGAAGTCCCAGGAGGGCGTGCGGATGCCGATAGGAGCTTTACCCGTAATTCGTTTTAAGGTCTCGTAGGATTTTTTCATCAACTCCCTCTCCTCTGCCTCCTCAAGAAGAGAGTTCCTCTCATGGATCCAGCCATGGATGCCAATTTCGTGGCGTCCTTTGGCCATAATCGCCTGGATTTCCTGTTGATGAAGCAAAGCGGTAACAGCCGGGACAAAGAATGTCGCCGGGATGTTATATTTATCGAGAAGAGCGAGAATCCTGGGCACAGCCGCTCTCGCTGCATACTCGCCTTGGGATAAGAGCCCGGGAGAGATTTGGTTGTCCCTTAAAAAATTTGTCTCCGCGTCAAAATCGAAGGAGAGGGCAACAGCCACTCTTTTGCCTCCAGGCCAGCTTGATGGATTAAGGTCCTTTCCGGCCCGCACCATATTGACCTTGGATTCTATCTGCTCCAGGCTCCATTGCCATGGCTTTTCTTTCTGGCTCTGGCCGGGTTTGCAGGCTGCGAAAAAAGAAACAAGAGAAGAGAAAAGAAAAATAACGAAGCACATATTGACGATTCGTTTCATCATTGACCTCCTTTTTCTTCACCTTATCGTGGATGCCCGACAGCGCTCATGTAGAGGACGCTCTCCTCTTCACCGTCGACATCGATGAGAGAATTGACTTCATCATCGTAGAGGGCGCCGATCTGGCATGTTCCAAGGCCCAACGAGACCGCTGCCAGGGCGAAATTCTGGGCGATGTGGCCCGCATCGAGATAGACATAGCGGTAGGCTCTTTCGCTGTATTTCCACTTTGACCTTCCAAAGATGGCTGTCCAGATAAAGACCGCTGCTCCAGAATAGGCCATGTCTTGGTCAAGGGCAGCGCTCGAAACCGCTTCACGAAAGTCTCCAAGCTTGAGGCTCTCGAGTTCGTGGCGTCTTAGCGCATAATGGTAAATTCCTGAATCTATTCCTTCGACATTGTGGACGACAAGATAGGTCTCCACTGGATAAAGAGCTCCGGCTGAAGGAGCAGCTCGAAACTCAAACCCAATCGCTTCATGTGTTATTCCTTGGGAAGCCCAGAGAAGCTGGGAGAGAATATCTTTTGTCATGGCTTTGCGGCTGAAATTGCGGATGCTGCGGCGAAGGTTTACAGCCTCCCAGAGCGGCATCCCGCCTTCTTTCTTTGGAGGCTCCAGCTTGACTTTTGACGCCTGGGAATAGAGCTTGTAGGCTTCGGACCTTGCGTGCCGGAGAGGAGGGCCTCCTCCAAGCTTACCCCTGATATATTTTGTTTCCTTCTGGAAAAGGTCTCCTGCTCCTTTTTTCATTTTTCTCCTTCTTCAGAAAAATTATTTTTTCGTTCTATTTATTTTTTTCTTTTTCAATTTTTTCCGCAGCATTTCTGGCCTCCTCGAGCTTCGGGTCAATTTCCAGAGCTTTCTTGTAAAAACCCAGTGCTTTTTCCTTTTGTCCGGTTTTGAGATAAATGTCTCCGACGTCTTTGTGAAGCTGAGCATCCTTGGAATAAAGTCCAAGGGCAATGTCCGCCACAGCGAAAATTTCTTTAAATTTCCCTGCCTCTTCAAGCCGTCTGCCCAGAGAATAGAAAGAGTCTTTGCTCACTCTGGGATGCTCAGGGTCGAGGCTAAACGCTTTTTTGAAGAGCTTCCCTGCTTCTTCCGAATTTCCAGTCCAGATTTGCGCTTTGGCAAAGTTGCTCAAGGCATCAGGAGAGTTGGGATAGAGTTCGCAGCTCAATCCAAAGACTTTAAGGGCCTTCTCGATCTCATTCCTCTCCAGGAAATAGCTGCCCAGCCGCTCCATGTCGCTGTTAATGTCAGGGTAAAGAGTTCGACCAGAAAAAGTTTTTTTCAAGCTCAGGCCCAGCTCATCAAAATCGGTTTTAATTGTGAGAGGTAAATTGCGGACATAATCGGTATAGGTGGCGTTCCAATCCTTATCCCAGTCAGATACGAGTTTAACGAAGTTTTTATCGAATCTGTAATTTTTTTTGCCCGCAGGCCATTTATTGCTGATTTCAATGTAATCCTTAAAAAAGGGAATCGGCCCGCTCTGGTAATAACTCTTTAGCCTCTCTTCTCCAAGAGACTCTTTCAGGGCAGAAGCCATGAAGGCGCCGACTTTGATCAAAGCCTGGTTTAAGACCGGGTGAAAGCCATTGTTAATCATTTTTCTTGACTGGCTGAAATTCTTTTCCAAGCTTGCTTTATTGCAGTATTTATTGAAATAAAAGAAAGCTTCAGCTAGCTCTTTTTCATCCTTTGCTGTTTGTTTCCCTTCCCAGGTGAAACGGCTCAAGCCATAAGAGAAGATGTTGGAGCAGTTGTTATAAGTGACCTGGCCTACTATTTCAGAAGCATAAGCAGAGCTGTCAAGGTCTTCATTCAAGACAAGCTCTGCCAGCCTCCTGATATAGGGCATGAGGTTGACTCCTTCCAGGTTTGAGGCGGCCGCGATGGCGAACTTCTCCAGAGGGAAGATAAGGAGATAGGTCATTGTCTCAGGTTGGAAGCCGCTATGGCTCACCTGGAAGTGGCCTCTCTGCGGTCGGACATGCCACCCCATGCCGTAGCCTGTAAAGAACCCGCCTTTTGTCGCCATCGATGTGAACATTTGTTTCCAGGTCTCGATTTTAAGGAGTTTCCCTCCGATTATCCCTTGCGCGTATTTGAGCAAATCGACCACAGTTGAGCGGGTTCCTCCTGCGGCAAAGCGGCTTGAGATATCAACATATTCTGAGTTCTTTATTTCTCCTTTGACCAGGCGATATCCCCGGACCCGGTTCAGGATGAGGTCTGAAGGGTCGTCCAGACGAGAGTCGCTCATGCCCAATGGCTCGAAGACGCGCTCCCTGATGTAGTCTCCGTAAGATTGTCCTGAAGCGCCTTCGATAACTGCTCCGAGGAGATTGTAGCCATAAGACGAGTAGTTGTATTTCGTTCCCGGCTCAGCAACAAGGTCAAAGTCCTGGAAAATCGCCAGCGCTTCTTTCGTGTTCTTGTGAACTTTTATCCGCTCTTCGACCTCATAGTTTTTGTAGGGGCTTATTCCTCCTAAATGGCCCAGAAGCAGGCGGACAGTGACGGGCAATTTTTTGCGGGGGAAATAGGGGACATAGGTTTGGACCTCGGCATCAAGGTCAATCTTGCCAGCCTCAACCAGCTGCAGAACAGCGATGGCTGTAATGGTTTTTGTCACAGAGGCGAGGCGAAAGGCGCTTTCTGGCTTGGCAGGAACCATGTTTTCCAGGTCAGAGTAGCCGAACCCTCTGCTCCAGATGTAATCTCCCTTGAGGAATCCGACAGAAAGTCCCGGCGCTCTGTCCAGAGCCATCTGGTCTCTGACGAATTTTTCAAATTCTTCTATCGCTTCAGAGCAAAAGGATGGAGTGGTTTCGCTTGCCTTAGAAAAAGGGATGAGAAGATATAGCCCTATCAACAGGAGAAGGATGAAAGCAAGTTTGAATTTTTTCCTCATGGATTCTCCCCTCATTTTATGAATATTCAAAATCCGGATATCTAATAACATCGGCAGACGGAGATGTCAAATTAAGAAACGAAACCATCTTTTTTGCTTGCGGAAACCTTGTTGTGGCTCAGGCTGGGTGTCTCGAAAACACGCAGGCTTTTCACATCACTGATTTGCGGATGCTTCTTTGATAATCTGCTTCACAGGAAAATTTCCCTTGAAAAGTAAATTTAAATGGTATAATAAATTATTAATAATCAGGAATTATTGATTTTATCAAAAAAGATATTTCTTGAAAGAAGTTAAGGCAATGATGAATATTGGATTATTTATCATCCAACCAAAGATTTTAAATTCATTTTTAAATTTATTGACAAAAATATCTGACTTCTTAATCCATCAGAAAACACCTAATTTTGCCATGATAGCCATAGTATTGTTGCTCCTCGTCTGGATTATCGTGGTCAGCAAAAAAGTTGAAAAGAGAATGGAAGATGGTATTGATGAAATCAAGAGATTAATTAGAAGAGGTGGGATGAAAGATGTCCATGAAGATCTGAAACAAAGAAAATCAGAAGAAGAGGCAAGAGAGGAGAAAAGGGAAGAAGAACCAAGAGAAGAGAGAAGGGAAAAGAGGGCAAGAGAGGAGAGAAAAAAAGAAGAGCTCAGAGAGGAGCTCAGAAAAGCGAGAAGAGAAGAGGAGCCCAGAGAAGAAATAGAGCAGCTTAGAGAAGATCAAGGAGGAGTGGAGCTTAGAGAAGAGGGAAGAGAACAGAGAAGAAAGGAAGAGCTTAGAGAGGAGATAAGAGAAGAGGAACGCAGAGAAAAGATAGAGAGGCCTAAAGAAGAGATAGAGGAGCCCAGAGAAGAAATAGAAAAGCCCAAAGAAGAGGTGGAGGAGGGCAAAGAGATAGAGGAACCAAAGGAAGAGATAGAAGAGCCCAGAGAAGAGATAAAGGAGGTCGGAGAAGAGGCAAAAATCGAAGAGAAAATTGTAGAAAGAGCAGAAGCTCCAAAAGAAGAGCGTGTTGAATCTATTTTTGAACAGGAGCAGCCCGAGAAAAAAGAAATTCAGAAAAAACCTGCGGCAGAGGTGAAAATAGAGCTCAACGAGGAAGAGATGTTTGTTCTATCAACCATTGCTGATGAACCAGAAAAAATGTATCAGAAAGAAGGATTGTTCAATATATATCGAATGGCGTTTTCGAAAAGGAGTAGGGATAGTTTCGATGCCATTATCAAGAAGCTCGAAAGATACAAATTTATTAAATCCGATGCATCCACTGATTACAGGGCTTGGATGGAATTGACGGACGAGGGCCTTGAATACATAAAGAAGGAAAGAGAGTCTTAATCTTTTTCTTTAACACCTTTCTTTTCTTTTAGGCGGTCATCACCAATGGGCACGCCAGTTGCTTAAAAAGCTCTAAAGCTAGAAAATTTGTATTTGTCAGCGCTGCCTATCCAATTCATGTGCTGCGAGATTTTTCCTTTTACCCCTCGGCGAACGGAGTTTCTATTGAAACAGCTTCCATCCCGCCCAATAACCTCGCTCCATCTTCTGTGATCACCATGCAGTCTTCGGTGCGGATGCCGAATTCGCTGGGGATATAAATCCCGGGTTCGTCGCTGAAAGTCATGCCAGGCTGGAGCTTCAGCTTGTTTCCCTTGACGAGGTAGGGATATTCATGACCTTCAAGCCCGATGCCGTGTCCGACCCTGTGGCTAAAATATTTATATCCGGGGCCAAAACCTGCATCTTCAATGACCTTACGTGCAGCCCGGTCAACATCTTCACAGCTTGCCCCGGGGCGGGCGGCTTTTAATGCTTCGCTTTGGGCCTTTTTTACGATGTCCCATACGGTTCGCTGCTTATCCGAAGGTCTGCCAAAGACAATTGTCCGGGTGACATCCGAACGGTATCCCTCAACGCTGCAGCCGCCGTCAACCATGACCACATCTCCTTCATGAAGTGTGCGGAGAACTCTGGAGCCATGGGGAAAGGCCGTGTTTGGCCCGAATTGAGGCCCTCCGCCGCCGCTCACGCCCATCTGCTGGTGAGCCGCGCTGATCGTGCCGGATAAATCACGAGGGCTCATCCCTTCCCGCAAATGTTTGAATCCTTCTCGATAGGCAAGCTTTGTGATTTTGTTGGCAAGGTCCATGTAAGCAATTTCTTTCTCTGTTTTTGTGCCGCGGCATTCTTCGGTAATAACCGCTCCATCCACGAGTTCAAGGCCGGGAGCATTTTTACGGATGCCGAACAAAACGAAACTGTTGGTCGAGGGGCTTATAGCCAGACTCCCGCTTCGAATTCCCAAGGTCTTCATAATCTCAGAGATGAGCTTGTAAGGACTTTCATCTTCCTCCCAAACCCTGATTTCCTGGCCTTCGGGAATGAGCTCTTTTGCCCGGTCGAGCTCAAAGGCAGGGCAAACCCAGACCGGCTTCTTTTTTAGGTTCAAAAGGGCACCAAAGGTCCTTTCGCTCGGTCCCCAGCTGACGCTCGTAAAATAAACAAGGTTAGCTCCTCCGGTTAAAAAAAGCCCATCAATTTTATGGGCAGCCATCAGCCGCTGAGCTTTCTCCAAACGATGCTTGTAATCTTCTGGAGTTAAAGGCTTCACGCCTGCTACCATGTTTTCGAATTTAGCTTGAGCAGGAGATTCGGGCTTGGAAAATAATCTTTTGACAGATCCGAAAGCGATTATGGACAGGCTGCCAGTCTTGACAAAATCGCGGCGGGAAATCATTTTTTTCTCTCCTTTCAAAGGTTATCTATTTTTCCGCAGCGGGAAAAAACCTCAATTGAAATTATTGCTCTCTTGAAGGTCGAATTGTATAACACCAGCTCAGTTCTCTGTCAATGGTAGAGGAGGCGCCAAAGTCCGCAACGGCTAGGCTGAGAGGTGGCAAAGAAAATTAAACCCCGGCACTTGCCTATTTCTTCACGATCGATGTCTTCATTACGCTTTGAGCTTGAGTTGTGGATTCTGTAGCCTTGATTTCCAGTTCATACTCTCCTGGCCGAAGATCGGGCAAATCGATCTCGAGCAAGAGCACGTCTTTTCCGTTTTCGGCTCTTTTGGCCTCGAGAATCCTCGCCTCGAGGGGAAATTCCTCTCCGGTCGAAGCCAGCGTCATCCGCACATCCAGGTTGACCTCCGGCAATTGGTCCGCCGGAAATACCGCGGCGATGACGGCCAGAATTACCTTATCGTCCGCCTCCAGATTCTTCACCAGGGGAGAGCAGTGCATGGGGAGGAGCGGATAGAAGCTGATGAGAGATGTGGCCAGGTCCGCGCCCTTTTTCATTCGCGAGATTTTAAGAAATTGCGCGTCTTTCCCGGGCACAAAGAGCAGGGGCGAGTCAAATTTCATTCCTGAAGCAAGCGGCTCGGGAATTTTGAAGAATGTCTTCCCTATGACCGCCTGACCTGTGGCCGTGTCGCGCGCCACGAACCGGCATTCGTATTCTCCGGGCTCGAGAGAGGCCGTTGCATAGGGATAGATGGTTTTTTGCGCTTGGGGTGCGAGGTCGATTGTACTCATGGTGGATTGAACAGCTTTATGGTCTTTGTCGAAAATAAATGTATATAATTCGGCTTTTCCAGGCGGAATCCCCACCTTCTCATCGACCGGCATTTTGGACAAGATGACGACATTCGAGCCCTTCCCGTTTGAGCTCAAAAGCGGGTCAAGCGGCATCTCCAGATAATCCTTTACGGTCGGCGTGTCGGCAAAGGCTAAATCAAAAAGCTGGAGCTTCTTTTCAATATCAGATTGCTCGGCGAACGGCCTGGGGTTGTAATAGCCATCCTGAGCGAGCACTTTGCAGTCCGATCTTTTCACCTCGACCTTGATTTGATGCATCTTCCCGTCCCATTTCTCGTCGATATAATAGCCAACGACATAATAATTGCCTGTCAGGGTTTGGATCTCGTCGGCGATCGTTCCGACGTCCTTGATGTCGGCAAAATATTGGCCGCCTGAAGCTAAGGCGAACTCTTTCAGGGAATGTTCGGTATATATGTATTTTTTCTTAATGGACAATTGATAGATGCCCTTGACGATCCAATTTTTGGTATTGACCGTGAAAACAGGAGTGTTCGAGGCCGCGAATTCCCTGCCGAGGGTTTTCTCGATGTAGGCGCTCCGCCCGGAGAAAAAGAGCAGGTTCTTGCTTCCGGGAATATAGCGCATGGCTTTGGCCAGCTCGGACATGTTCGACTGGAAATCCGGTCCAGACCTGCCGAACATGCTCATACCCGGGACCACAACGGCCATCGAGCCTTGGGCCCATCCTGGGGTAGCGGCGCTGGCTCCTTCCTGGGCTATGGCAGTCCCGCTGGCTTCGCCTCGGCCTGCCCCTTCGCTTTGGGCTATTGTTCTCCATGCTTTTTCCGCCAAAGAATGTCTCTCGCCATCTTCTAATTCTGCGCCGGATACCTCAGGCCCGCTCAGCGGAACTTCCTTTGCTCGTTCGATTGCTTTTTTGATTTTATTTTTATCCGAGGTCAGATATTCAACCATGTTCAAGCCGGTCAAGGCCGCGTAGTAGAGAACAGCAACTTCGTCTTCTGGCTTGAGCTTGGAATCGATAAAATTCTGGGCTGCTTTTTTAGCGTTCTGCGCCCCGATGGGGTCGCTTCCCTGGATATCTAAAAGAATGAAATACTTGCGGCCTTTTTCCTTTAGCGCTTCCTTGCCTGGGGCTGCCCCTGTCTTTTCTGGAGCCTTGCCGAGTTCTTCGAGGCCGTGGACTTCGAACTCGGTGATTTTCTGGAGCTCCCCATTGTCGTAGAGGACGAAGTCCTCTTTTTTAAGGTCGGTCACCGGACGGCCGTTCTGGTCGAGGACGCGGACCGGAACGAGCTTGACCACTGCTGCAGTCTCATGGCGCAATACTTTTTGCGTTTGACTTTGTTGGGAGCCGAGGCGAAGACTCAATATAGAAGAGATCGCCAAGCTGAGCATCAATGCCCTCCCGGCAAAGCGAGAAATCGTGGAGTTGAAGGATAGACGGCAGACGGCCTTTCTATAGGGATGCTTTTTTGTCAGACTCATTTGAATATGACCTCCGTTTCCACGGTGAAGAATTTATAATTTTCATACTTATATTCGGCCTCGTATTTTATATGTTCTCTTCCCTGCTTGGTGATATAGGTCTCTTTTATCGATTGAGCGCTTGGAAACCGAATTCCATTTTTCACAACGTCATAGGAGACTATCCAGGAAATCTCTCTTCTCAGCTCTCCGATCGAGGACTCGACTTTTTCTTCGAAATTTTTGATCGAGGTCGGCTCCCATTCGATTTGAAGAATGCTCGAGTCGGTCTCATCGACCCATATTTTGCCGAAGCAATGATTTTCTTCCGTAAGCTCGTTCGGCGAAGCCTTGAGCACAATGGTCTTTTTCTGGCCGATTGTTTCTGAGCCGATGATTTCGTAAACAAAATGCGGCTGCCATGTTTTGCTTAAAAACCCCACAGGCCCAAACACTAAAAACTTGGAAGACATCCGCAGGGTTTTGAGCTCGACGTTTCTTTCTTTTCTTTTTTTTCGGTTTTCTTCGAGAAAATCTCTTTTTTCCTTGAAGTCGTCGCCTTTTTTAATCATTTGATAATCATAAATATATGAATTCTTTCTGCTCTTAATGATTTTCAAATCCTCAAAGAAAGAGGAAGTTCGCGGTCTATTCCCAGGCCTGAAAACAAACGTCTTGCCGAACTCATGGGTTTTCTCCGCGATCTTTTCCTGGCAGACGAAGTTCAGGGCCATATTTTTCAGTTTTTCGCAATATTCCCCTGTCTCCTTCAGGATTTTCTCTAATTCCGGCGGAGCATTTCCTTGTTGCTGCTCTTGTGGATGGCCGGGATAGGATAAAATCAAGCAGAAGAATATTGGCGGAAGACACTTGACTTTAGTTTTCCCTGTCTTTTGGCACAATTCCCAGGATTCCCTATTTATGAATATAAAGACAGCGGCCTTTTATGTCAAATTTGCAGAATACGAACAGAGGTTTGAGAGAAAGCAAGGCCATTTCCCTCCGATTATGAAAGAGGTCGTGGAGAAGTCCCTGGACTGCGGCAATCCGGTCGAAAGAGGTTTATTTTTTTTGAAAAGACTACTGCTGGAGATATTTTTTCAGGAACTGGGCAGTGTAGGATTTTTTTGACTTGATGATTCGCTCAGGAGGGCCCTGCTCCACAATCTCCCCTCCCTTATCTCCGCCTTCAGGTCCTAAATCGATAATGTAGTCAGCGCATTTCACCACATCCAGGTTGTGCTCGATGACGACTACCGTATGCCCTTCCTCCACCAGTTTCTGGAAGCAGCGCAGCAGCACAGAGACATCGTCAGGATGGAGGCCGATGGTCGGTTCATCGAAGATGTAAAGAATATTTTTCTCCTTCTGGTGGATGAGATGATAGGCGAGCTTAATTCTCTGCAGCTCTCCTCCGGATAAGGTTGTTGTCGGCTGCCCTAATTTCAAATACCCCAACCCTACTTCAGTCAGGGGTTTTAACGCTTTTCGAATTTTGGGCTTGTCAGAGAAGAAATCCAGAGCCTCGGCAACGCTCATCACCAGGACCTGGTCGATGTTTTTCCCCTTGTATTTGACTTCCAGGGTCTCGCTCTTGAATCTTTTTCCCTTGCAGGCTTCGCAGGTTAAGACCACATCCGAGAGAAACTGCATCTCCACGATTTGCCGGCCTGCGCCCTGGCATTCCTCACACCTTCCGCCAGGAGTATTGAAAGAGAAGAAGCCCGGCTTGAATCCCAGGGCTTTTGCCTCCCGTGTCTGGCTGAAGACCTGCCTGATCTCGTCCATGGCTTTGGTGTAAGTCGCAGGAATGGAGCGGGGCGAGGTGCTGAGCGGAGACTGGTCGACCATGATGATTTTATCAATCTGCTCCTTTCCTCTTATTTCCCTGAAGCCATCTTTTGCCTCTCCTTCCCATCCCTGGAAGAGGACATCATGGAGAAGCGTGCTCTTTCCCGAGCCTGAAACACCGGTGATGCAGGTCATAACGTTGAGAGGAATTTTGATATCCAGATGTTTAAGGTTATGCATGTGAGCATCATTTATCTCGATGAAGCTCTGAAAAGCTCTGCGGCTCTCAGGAATTTTTATCTCCTTCTCCCCCCTCAGGTATTGAGCAGTGAGGGAGTCGTGATACTTGATAAATTTCTCCATCGGGCCGTCGAAAATCACCTCTCCCCCAGCCTCTCCAGCTCTTGGCCCAAGGTCAATCAAATATTCAGCAGACTTTATGATTTCCGGGTCATGTTCGACAACCATCACCGTGTTTCCAATCTCTTTCAAAGATTTGAGGATTTCAATCAAGCGCTGATTGTCGCGGGCATGGAGGCCGATGCTCGGTTCATCGAGGACAAAGAGAGTGCCGACAAGGGAAGAACTCAAGGCTGCTGCCAGGTTGATTCTCTGCGCCTCGCCGCCGCTCAAGGTAAAGGTCATCCTGTCCAGGGTGATGTAGTCCAGGCCGACCTCGAGCAGAAACTTAAGCCTGTTCTGGATTTCGGCGATGAGCTTTTCAGCGACCTGCTTTTGAAAGGGAGCGAGGGTGAGCTTTTGAAAAAATTCATCAGTTTGCTGCACAGTCATCTGGATAATATCGCCTATGGAAAGACCTTCGATTTTAACGCTCAGGGCCTGGGGGTTGAGACGGGTTTTATGGCAGTCAGGGCAAGGGATGTATTTCCGGTAGCGGCTGAGGAAGACTCTGACCTGAACTTTGTATTTTTTCTTCTGGAGCAATTCGAAGAAATCCTTGATGCCGTAATGACTGTCCCTTCCCTCCATGACAAATCGCTTTGCTTTTTCGCTGAGATTCTTGTAAGGAACATTGGTTGGGATTCCTTTTTTTCGAGCTTCCCGGATTAGCTCTTTCATAAACCATCGGGAGCCGGGTTTTGTCCAGGGCTCGACTGCTCCTTGTTCAAGGGATTTATTCTTGTCGGGGATGATTTTGTCTTCATCAATCACGCCCAGGTCTCCGAAGCCATGGCAAGTCGGGCAGGCGCCCTGGGGACTGTTGAATGAAAGAAGATTGGGAAAGGGGTCTTCATAGACAATGCCGCACTTCTTGCAGATGAGCTTATCGGAGAAAATGAATTCCTTTTTGTTTTCTGTCTTGACTTTGATATTTCCCCCGCCTTCTTTCAAGGCGATCTCCAGGGAATCGACCAATCTTTCTCTTTCGCCCCTGTCCAGAGTCGTCCTGTCGACGAGGACGTCAACTGTTCCGCTTTTCTGGAGCCTGGCCTCTTCCAGGCTCAAGATTTTATTTTTCTGGATGACCCTGAAAAAGCCTCCCTTCTTGAGAGCCGCTGTTCCTTTCTCCAATGGCCAGGTGAAGGAAATAAAGATTTTCGTCTCAGGAGGAAGCTTGTAGAGCACTTCGACCATGGAGTCGATCGTATCTCTGATGACTGGCTGGCCGCATTTAAGGCAGTGGACAGTGCCTATCCGGGCGAAAAGGACTCTTAAAAAATCATAGATTTCAGTGACAGTGGCCACTGTGGAGCGCGGATTCTTGGTCACGGCTTTCTGCTGGATGGCGATGGCAGGGGTGATTCCCTCGATCAAATCGGCATCAGGCTTATCCATCCTCTCCAGGAACTGCCGGGCATAGGAAGAGAGGGATTCGATGTAGCGGCGCTGACCCTCGGCGTAAAGGGTGTCAAAGGCCAGGGAAGATTTGCCTGAGCCGCTGACTCCGGTGACGATGATGAATTTATTCAGGGGGATATCGAGGTTGATGTTTTTCAGGTTATGAACCCTGACTCCCCTGAGGATAATTGTCTCTTGCTTCTTTGATTCATTCATGCTGGATTTTAATTCGCTGTGCCTTTATTTTTTGTCAGATGATTATTATAGCAGAAAAGGGGAGGGGCTACTTTTTTCATCGATCAGAAATTTTCTATTTTCTTGCTCATAGCTAAAAATTGAAAACTTTAATGTTTTCTTTTTTTGCAAAGGCGGCGTGTTTTCGAGCCAGTGGGCCAAAGCTGTTCTGATAAAAATAGAACAGTTTAAATTTTTTTTATATAATGGCTGCAATTATTTTCGAGGAGGTTCCGATGCAGAAAGGGACAAAGCTGGCCTTAATCCTGGGAGCCATTCCTTTTGTCACCCTTGTCTTTGCCCTGCCTCTGGTCAACAGAGTCAAGCCGGTTATCCTTGGGTTTCCTTTTCTTCTCTTCTGGATTCTTTGCTGGGTTTTGGTCACTCCTTTAATCCTGTTCGTCGCCTATCTTCTTGAAAAGAGGTTCAACAAGCCTGATCAAGGAGATAAGCTGTGAGCCCGGCCCTTGTCATCATTATTGCCGTGATTGTCCTCTCCTCTTTTCTCGGCATCTATGCCGGAAGGCGGATGAAGATGAACCTGGAGAACTGGACTGTCGGCGGCCGCAGGTTCGGGGTCATCCTGATCTGGCTGCTCATGGCCGGTGAGATTTACACCACGTTCACTTTCCTTGGAGCCAGCGGCTGGGCTTATTCAAAAGGGGCTCCGACTTTTTATATCCTGATCTACGGCGCCCTGGCTTATACTCTATCTTTTTTCATCCTTCCATCCATCTGGAAAGCGGGCAAGATTTACGGACTCCATACTCAGCCTGACTTTTTCAGCAAACGGTATGAAAGCCGCTGGCTTGGAGTCTTAGTGGCAGCCATCGGAATTTTTTCCATCATTCCTTATCTCCAGCTTCAGCTCACAGGTTTGGGCCTGATTGTCGAAGTAGCGAGCAACAAGGCGATCAGCTCTAATTTGGCCATAGCCATCTCCTTTGTTCTGAGCTGTGCCTTTGTCTATACCAGCGGCATCAAAGGTGTGGCCTGGGTTTCGATAGTCAAGGATATCATGATGATTGCTGCTGTCAGCATTGTGGGCATTGGAGCTCCTCTTCTTTATTTTGGAGGCTTTGGAAAGATGTTCCGGACGATCATCGAGCAGAAGCCAAACTATCTTATCTTTCCTGGAGGAACAGCGAACATGGATGTTCTCTGGGTCATGTCCACGGTTCTTTTGAGCGGCATGGGCTTTTACATGTGGCCTCACGCTTTTGCCTCTGCTTTTTCAGCCAAGAGCGCCAAAACCTTAAAAAGAAATTCAGTGATCATGCCTTTCTATCAGATCCCGGTTCTTCTTGTCTTCATGGTCGGGTTCACAGCGCTTCTGGTCATCCCTGGATTGAAGAAGGGCGACATGGCATTTTTGGCTCTGGTCAATAAAACTTATCCTTCCTGGTTCATGGGATTCGTCGGAGCTGCCGGCGCTGTGACAGCCATGGTGCCGTCAGCCATCCTTGTTCTTTTCGCTTCAACCCTTCTCGCCAAGAATATCTATCAAGCCGGCTTCAATCCGCGGGCGAGTGAAGAGAAAGTGATGTCTCTCTCCCGTTTCATGGTCCTGGTCATCATGGCCTTTGCTCTTGTCTTCGCCATCTTTTTCCCCAATGAGCTGGTCAACCTCCTCATCCTCGGCTATGACGGAGTCTCCCAGTTTTTTCCAGGAGTGGTTCTGGGATTGTTCTGGAAGCGGGTGACCCGAGCCGGTGTTTTCACCGGAATCGGCAGCGGCATAATCCTTGTTTCTTTCCTTATTATCAGCGGCAGGGACCCTTTCCTCGGCATGAATGCCGGGTTTGTCGCCCTTGGCCTGAATGCTTTGCTCACAGTCGTTGTCAGCCTGATGAGCAAGCCTGAGAAAGGAGGATTCGAATGATTGAGGACTTAAAGAAAGATATAGAGAAAATAAAAGGTGAGCTTATCGAATGGCGCCGGGACTTCCACCGCCATCCAGAGATTGCCTTTCATGAGCAGAGAACCTCTACTACGATCCGCGAGTTTTTGCAGAAACTCGGAATTCCCGTAATTCCCTGCGCAGGAACAGGTTTGAAGGCAATCATAGAAGGATTGCCCGGAGGCCGGACAGTTGCCCTGCGGGCTGATATGGATGCTTTGCCTCTCAAGGAGGAAGGAGATAAGGAATACATATCCAAGAATCCTGAGGCCGCACATGCCTGCGGTCACGACGGCCATATGGCCATCATCATGGCCGCGGCAAAAGTTCTCAGCCAGAGAAAGAATAAATTTAAAGGCAAGGTCGTCTTTCTTTTCCAGCCTGCTGAAGAGCTTCCTCCGGGTGGGGCTAAGAGTATGGTTGAGGAAGGAGCGCTGGACGGAGTGGATGCTGTGTTCGGCCTCCATTTCTGGCAGCCCCTACCTACAGGCTCCATAGGGCTCGTCAAAGGGCCGATGATGGCCCAGGCTGATAATTTCTCGATTGTCGTCAGAGGAAAAGGAGGACATGGCTCTGCGCCGCATCTCGCGGTCGACCCTATCCTGGTTGCCTCCCACATTGTCGTCAATGCTCAAAGCGTTGTCAGCCGGAGCATTGACCCTCTTAAGCCTGCGGTCGTTTCTTTCGGGATGGTGAGAGGAGGAACTGCCTACAACATCATTCCCGGCGAAGTATCTTTAATCGGCACAGTAAGAAGCTTTGAAAGCTCTGTCCAATCTTTAGCGGAGAGGAGGCTGAAAGAGATTGCAGAAGAGACCTGTCAGGCTTTTGGAGCCTTGGCTGAATTCAAGTATGAAAAGGGCTATCCTCCTCTTGTCAACCATAGCGCCATGGTTGACTTTGTCATCGATGTAGCCAGGAAGACTCTTGGAGAAGGATGCGTAAAACCCATTGACCCGATTATGGGAGGAGAGGATTTTGCCTATTACCTTCAAAAAGTTCCCGGCGCGTTTTTGTTTTTTGGAATGGGCGACCGGATGAAATTTCCCCACCATCATCCAGGCTTCGACCTGGATGAGGCAGCTCTGCCAAAAGCTGCTCTGCTGATGACAAGCATTGTCCTTCACTATTTAGAGCGGAGATGAACTTCTTTCTTGTTTTTGGCATTGCTTTTGCCCTGGCCATGGACACTTTTGCCGTTGCAGTTGGAGTCAGCCTCAGCCTCAAAGAGATGACGAGAAGACAGGCTTTAAGGCTGGCTTTTCTTTTCGGTTTTTTTCAATTCATGATGCCCATCCTGGGTTGGCTGGCTGGGCAGAGCCTCTTCAGGTATATCCATGCTTTCGACCACTGGGTCGCCTTCGGCTTGCTCCTTTTTATCGGCGGAAGAATGGCCTTTGAGTGTTTCAGGGCAAGCGAGAAAGCAGAAAAAAAAGTTGCCGACCCGACAAAAGGCTTATCTCTTTTTATACTCTCTCTTGCCACGAGCATCGACGCCCTGGCCGTCGGCCTGAGCTTCGCTGCCCTTCATCTGACAATCCTTTATCCAGCCATTGTCATCGGGATCATTTGCTTTTTGATAACCGCGATTGGCACGAAGCTCGGCCCGCTTATGGGACAGCTTATCGGCAAAAGAGCAGAGCTTGCGGGTGGATTAATACTGATTGGGATTGGAATAAAAATTCTGGTCGACCATCTTTAAGAAAAGGGGACAGGCTACTTTTTATAGAAAAAGTTGCCTGTTCCTTTTTTTATTATTATTGCGTTTATATTAGAAGAGAAGATTTAATCCTCCATAAACTGAGAATCCAGGCGTTCCGTAGCCTTTAATCATCTCGTATTTCTTGTTGAAGATATTTTCGAAGCGGCTGAAGACCTGAATGTTTGCGATAATATTAAAAGAGAGTGCTGCATTGACCAGGGCGTAAGCAGGGAGGGTGATTTGCTCGTAAGGAGTTTTTGAAAAGTCCATGTCATCCCTTTCTCCGATATATAGAATGGATAGATTGAAGTCGCCTTGTTTGATGAATTGATAATTGATGTTGGCTACGAATTTTTCTTTGGGCCTTCTCAAAAGCCGAGCGCCCGTCTCTTTATCCTTAGCCTCGGTTGTGGTGAAGCTCAGGTTGAACATGAGCTCATCGAAAGGCCTGGCCTTGACCATAAGTTCTGCTCCCTTCGCCTCTGCTCTTCCGATGTTGATGTATCCCTGTGAGAAGTCAAAATTGATGAGCTCTCGATAGTCGTTGAGGAAATATGTCGCTGCGAAAAGAATTTTATCCGAGACGAAGCTCTGCTCGATTCCAAAATCTAAGCCCACTGATTTTTCCGGCCTTAAGCCCATGTTTCCAATGGGTCCCCAGATAGTGCCGGGAGCATAGAGCTGGTAGAGGGAGGGAGATTTAAAGCCAGTCCCGCAGGTCACTCTTATTTTCGTCTTTGTGCTCTCGATGAAATAAGCCTCTGCCAGCCGGCCGGTCAGCGCAGAGCCGAATCGGCTGTGCCTGTCAAGGCGCAAGCCCAGTGTTGAAAAAAAACGATTTTTTGACCTGACCTGGTCTTGGATAAAGAAACCCGTGGTCTGCGCCCGCTTCAGAGGAAAGTTGTCAAAGAAGGCTCCCCAGATGCTGTTGTATTGATATTCTGATTCTCCCTGTTCTTGATGGTGGTCGATTCCAAAGGTCAGAGTATTCGTCTCATGAAGGAAGAAGTTGTTTTGCCATTCAATCTTATAAAGCCTGGATTTGTAAAAGCCTTCTTCTGAGTCAAAAGGATGAATATCGTCTATCGGATTTTTGTGGCGGCGGTCATAGTCCACAGCCGAAAAAAGTAATTTTTGCTCCCAGCGGTTACGGAGCTGAAGGCTGCGAACCTGAGCTTTGAGGAACAGAGAGTCATAATTCTGTGAGTTGTTCGGGTCGTCACCGTAGGGGCCTCCGAAGTTATCGAGCTCGGTTTCTGTCTTCAGATTCCGGGCTGCGAGTTCAAAGTCGATATTATTCTTAAGACGGAACCCGACTCTCCCGGACAGGGAAAGATTCTTGTAGCCATCATTTTCCTTATTTCCGTCATAGGATTCGCCTGCTGCCGAGAATCCTTGAGTTTGAAGATGGGATATTCCCAATGAGTAATCGACCCAATTCGAGCCGCCGCTTATCCCTGCACTGGTCGAAAAAGTCCGGTACGAGCCGCTGGCGGTTGAAAGATGGAGTTTTGGTTTTCCCTGACCTTTTCTGGTGATGATGTTTATCACGCCGCCCAGAGCGTCCGAGCCGTAGAGAGTGCTTTGAGGCCCGCGAAGAACCTCAATTCTTTCAATGCCTTCAAGCGTGAGATGAGCGAGGTCGAAAGAGTGGGAAGGGGAGATCGGGTCGTTGAGCTCGACACCGTCCATCATCACCAGGGTGTGCTCTGAATTCGCTCCCCTCAGGAAAGCAGAGGCTGCGCCGCCTTTCGGTCCATTCTGGATGACAGAGACTCCCAAGACCTCTTCCAGTGCCTCAAGGACAGATGTTTTTCTTGCCAGCTCCAGGTCTTCCCTGGTGATGACCGTGATGGAACTTGCGACCTCTTTTATTGGAGTCTCGAGGCGGGTAGCGGTGACAACGACTTCATGCTGCAATACCAGGTTCTGTTTTTCTTTTTCCCTGTCTTCTTGACCCTGAAGATTGATGAAGGACGCAGCCAAAGCGAGGAAAAGGCAAACAAATCTTTTTGAAATCACTTTAACCTCCTAATTTTTGCCCCCGCCTTGAGCCTGGATGGGAAATTTAATCTTCTTGCCTGCTTCTCAGGGAAGAGCAGGCAAAAAAAATTAACCCTCTCTTCCACCCGAAGATGGGCTTAAAAGTTTAAAGGGGGTTTCCTGGCTCTCGGATCAACCTGCTTCCAGGCCTTCCCGTCCTGAACTCAGGACAGTGGCAGAATCTGGAATTCGTCCCCGATTACAGTAGCGGGGGCTGCGTCCGTTTCTCACGGACTTCCCTTTCCTTCAAACTTGAATCTCAATTGTCAAAGAAGCAATATTTCTTAAGCTAATTTAATAAATTCATTTCGCTTTTGTCAAGAAAATCGTGGAAGTATTTTTTTCCGGCACTGAAAAATATACATCGATTTGCGAATTTTTTCATGAGAAGAATGTCAGGCTGTCCCTACTCGGGATAAAAGGAACAGCCTGACAAAGGGGGGTGGATCAGTAAATAAAGGGATTTATCGTTATCTCCCCAATAAAAGGAGGAGTGAAAAGGAGGGATGCGCTTGCGATTAGATTTTTCATCTTGTTCACTTGGATACTCCATATATCAATACGCACATAGAGATGAAAAAGTTGCAACGCTTTTATTTTTTTGACCCCCTTTAAAATAATGTAAATATTATATCACATCTAAAAATAAAATTGCAACAAATTTTTTTTAATTTCTCAAAATTCCTCTTTTCGAGCCATCAATGACACATTTTTCACCTAAAATCAGCCCTTTTTGCAGTTTTTTAAGCGCAATGCATGAAAATCTGGCCTTTTGACTAACAAAAATATATTCTTTAGAATTAAAACATCTTTTTTAAGAATTAAAACATCTTTTTTATGATGAAAAAACCTATTATGAATCAGGGTCGATGTTTCGAAAACACGCAGGCTTTGCAAAGCTTTGTCTTTTTCATATCACGAACTCGTGGATATCCATTTTTAGATTGAAAGATAGAGGAATTGTTCGAGATAAAGGAGTCTGTCCATGGAAAAAGAGATTTTCAGGAAATTCGGCTACAAATTTGTTGATTGGGTTGCAGATTATCTGAGCGAGCTTGAAAAGCATCCTGTTCTTAGCCAGGTCAAGCCTGGCGAGATTCAAAGCAGGCTGCCGGTTCATCCTCCGCCTAAGGGAGAATCGATGGAAAAGATTTTCAAAGACTTCGAGGAAATCATCCTTCCCGGCATAACGCACTGGCAGCATCCTTCCTGGTTCGCTTATTTTCCAGCCAGCTCGAGCCTCCCCTCCGTCCTGGCAGAACTTCTGACCGCAGGCCTCGGCGCTCAATGCATGATCTGGCAGACCTCTCCGGCAGCAGCAGAGCTCGAAGAGCTTGTCCTGGAATGGCTTCGCCAGATGCTCGGACTTCCTGAAGGGATGGCTGGAGTCATTCAGGATACTGCGTCCACAGCGACACTCGTCGCTCTCCTCACAGCCAGAGAAAAGGCGACGGATTATGAGGCAAACAGCAAAGGGCTGAATAAGCCTCTTATTGTCTATGCCTCAGAAGAAGCTCATTCGAGTGTCGAGAAGGGGATGAAGATTGCCGGCTATGGAAAAGAGAACCTTCGCTACATCCCTACAGACGAATCATACGCCATGATTCCTTCCAAGCTTGAAGAGGCCATCGAGAGGGATAAAAAGAATGGCTTGCAGCCAGCCTGTGTTGTGGCCACTCTCGGAACGACGTCTTCCACGGCCATCGACCCCCTTAAGCCGATAGGCAAGGTATGCCGCCGTCTCGGCCTCTGGCTTCACGTTGATGCGGCCTTTGCCGGAACAGCCGCCATCCTGCCTGAGAAGAGGTGGATTCTGGAAGGAGCAGAGTATGCCGATTCTTTTGTCTTCAACCCCCATAAATGGATGCTGACCAATTTCGACTGCTCAGCTTATTTTGTCAAAGACCAAGGGACCTTGATTCGGACTTTTGAGATTCATCCCGAATATCTGAAGACAGGGGTGGATGCCAAGGTAAAGAATTTCCGTGACTGGGGAATTCAACTGGGAAGGAGGTTTAGGGCGCTGAAGCTCTGGTTCGTGATTCGTTCCTATGGTGTGGAAGGCATTCAGAAAATTATTAGAGAGCATATCCGCCTGGCGCAGATGTTCAAGGAATGGGTGACAAAGGACGAGGCTTTCGAGCTCATGGCTCCGGTGAGCTTAAGCCTTGTCTGCTTTCGCCTGAACGATGGACGCGATGAAAAATCTCTGGCTGATTTGAACCGGAGGCTCCTTGACAGCTTGAATCAGACTGGCAAGGTCTTTTTAACCCACACTTCGTTGAGAGGGAAATACGTGCTTCGTCTGGCCATCGGTTCCAGGATGACCGAGGAACGTCATGTCAGGGAAGCCTGGAAGTTAATCAAGACAAAGGCAGCGGAATTGCTAAAATCCTCTTCTAAGCCTTGAGGCTCTGGACGAGCAATATCACAAAGGCCACAAAATTATGGACTGAATTGAGCAAGGTATCCCCTTATTCACTTTAATTAAGAAAAGAGCATCAGCTAATCGGGAAATAATCAATTTATTTCTTGACGAGCACCGATAAAAAAAATAGAATACACATATAAATACACATATTAGGAGAAACGATGAAAAGGACCAATATCATGCTCAACGAGGATCAGCATAAGAAATTAAAAATATATGCCAGAAAGGAAGGGCGGACGCTGGGGAATCTCGTCAGAGAAGCTCTGGATACTGCTTATAAAAAAAAAGATCCGCTGGAACACAGAAAACAAGTCGCTCTCAGTGCCTACGGGGAAGGCTTTATAAGCCTGGGCAAGCTTTCAGAGGTTTTAGGGATTGACCCGATCAGCACCAGAATCTATCTAAAAGAACGGGGCATTCCTGTCCTTGCAATAGACCTCAGGGAAACCGCCCAGGATGCGGAACATGCCTGAGATCATATTTGATTGTTGTGTCATTTCCAACTTTGCTCTTTCCGGCTCACTCGATGTTATCAAAGTCATGTATGGAAACGCAGCTTTTATCACGAATTTTGTTTTCGTCGAAATCATGAGGGGAATTCAAATAGGGCATGCGAATTTGAAACTAATTCAAGAAGTACTTAAGAGTGGTTGGCTTAGAGAGAAAGAATTGAAGGCGAGTGAAGAAAAAGCACTTTTTGAATCACTTTCAGTGTCTTTAGGCTTAGGCGAGGCGTCCTGCATTGCCGTGGCCAAAAAAAGAGGCCTCCGTTTTGCCTGTGACGATAGAGCCGCCAGAAGAGAAGCGAGTCTTTTAGGAATAAAACTGACTGGGACGCTGAGAATCCTGAAAAAAGCTATAAAAAGGAAAATTATCAATCTTAAGAAGGCAGACCTCATTTTGAAGGCTATGATCGAACATGGATTCCGCTCGCCTGTTAAATCCTTAAAAGAAATTACAGAGGCATAAATTATCTAAGCTATTCGGCTCTGAATTGAGTAATGTGTCCCCCTATCTCGCAATTTCCTGCCAAAATATATCGCCTGGCATGATTCTTATCAATAAAAGAAAAAAGGCGCTGGAGAGGGCGCAAGCCTATTTTTTTGGCTCAGTGCTCCAGCTCAGTTTTCCTTCCGGGTCGACAAATCGGAGATAATAGCCCCAGCCGCCGCCGCCCTGCTGAACCTTGACCAGCAGCTTATTCCAGCCCCGCTTCAGCTCTGCTTGAACCTTGTCCTGGTCAGGGTATGCCCCTCGGTAGGCAGGGTTGTTATGGATGAGATTATCATTCAACCAGATTCGGACTCCGTCGTCGCTTCCGGCAAGAATCAGCGCCTGTCTTGCTTCTGGCGAGAAGACATAGACTAACCCGTAAGCGATGGCCTGCTCGTTCGGCTCGAGGAGCTTCTCCAGCCGGACATATCCTGACTCTTCAGCCTGAATTTTCTTCCATCCGATTTTTTTGTTCAGTTTGCCGATATAGCTTTTCTTAAAGTCAATCTCTGTTTCAGGAGGATAACTCTGCTGAAGATAGGTCATATCCGGGGCATCGAAGGGCCCGATGAGGTTCCATTCGCTGATGAAGCGGCGGTTTGAAGGAAAAAGAGTGAGGCCGACGAAAGCCAGATCCATGCCCGATGACTCTGGGGATTTGCCCATGACCTGGAGGATGATTGAATTGACACCAGAGCGAAGCAGCACATTTTTCAATGTCAGCTTGTCTATGATCTTTTCAGGTGAAAAGCCGTCAAAAATCTGGCCTTCCAATTCTGTGCCTTCCTCTCCGCTTCTGATTGCTGTAATCTTGCCCATTGCCGGGCCTTTGAGAAAATAGAGCTCGAGGTCGTAGCGCTCTCCGATATCAACAGTGAAAGAGAGTTCAGCCTCTTCGCCGACCGCTGCTTTTTCAGTCATCAGAGCGGGGTATCGCGTTCCCTCCTGGTTATAGTAGGAAGTCAGAATCTTCGAGAGGTTTTCTGCCTTGAATCTCATCCCTAATTTTTTATCCTCGAATGTTGCTATCTTTTCCTCTTCGACTTTTTCCCATTCAGGCGGGACGAAGTTTCTTGAGGATTCAAGAGCAAAAGGCAGCCTTTGCTCCGTCGAAGGGAGAGCAGGGAAAGGCCTATGGGGTTCGCTCTGATACCAGTAGGCAACAGAAGAAAAATAGTCAGAGCGGTCGTTGGCATGGCCGTGCTCGATTGTGACGCGGATGGATTTCTTGAACGGTATCGGGTCAGGGATATGAAAGCGATAAACCGTTGCTTTAGAGCCCACCTGAAAGTCTTCTTCCTGGAGAGGGCAGCCGTAGAAAGGATTCTCATCTTCCCTCATGCCCCAGGCATCCGAGAAATAATCCTCAGAGCCTGTTCCGTGAAGTGACGGCTCTGCTTCGCCGTCGACATAAATCATGTCATCGCCTTCTCCCCACCATCCCATGGCTGTCTGGAGGATGCTGAGGTTGCAGCCGACATAATGACCGTGACCAGAAGCCTCGAGAAGAAGGTAATTTCTCCCGGCCTGGCAGGGGATTTCCTGGCGGTACTGAGCATGAAAATAAGGAGTATCAGAAGAGAGGGTTGGGAGTTCCCTGTAATCAATATAATAGTAGAAAGCGCCAACAGCTCTTGTGCCCTGGTTGGTCACCGTGACCCGCGCTGATTTGAGAAAAGGCATGTACCAGTAGCAGTTTCGAGCCCGGCCTTCGGACGAGCAGTTGATGGGAATGGAGCTGAAGTTCCGATTCAGGCCGTGGCCCACGCCAAAGAAATCGCCTATCGGCGCCTCGACCGAAGGAAACTCCTCGCCGTCCCAGTACATCCTCAGAATGAGCTTTCGTCCGTAAAAAGGCTCGGCAGAGATGGTGACCCAGATGTGGTGGATGGCTCCGGGTCCGTTAATCTCTGCCAGGACTGCTGTCTCTCCAGGTTGAATCGTTATCGCATCCCTGTTTCCACCTGTGCGGTCATAGGAAGAGATTCTTTTGCTCACATAATCCTGGTGCTGGCCGAGCCTGGTCAGCATATTCTGGCTGAAGAGCAGAAATAAGGCTCCAGAAAAAAGAATAAAGATGAAGGCGAGCGGCCTTGATATTTTTTTTAAATATTTTTCAGGCATATTCCCTCCTTATGAAGAAATTCAGAACTCAAAAGCTAATGATACAAAAGCAATAAATGTCCTTCCCTCGTCATTTCTGGCGACTAAAGTGAGCGCAGCCGTATTCCTAAAAAAGGGGACAGGCAACTTTTCATAAAGGTTAAGCTCTCTCTTTTTTGCCATGCTTGCTGTTATTTGGCAGCTTGGGTCCGAAGACTGGCATATTGTTCAAATTGAAGTTAAAAATTTTATGCTTCGAGCTGCGAAGAGCGCTTATTCTGTTTTCGGAATCCCTGCTTTCTGGAAGAAGTCCATGGCCGGCCCTACCCTCACTTTCTCTGCCTTGACAGCAAGAGGGAAAACCTGAATGGTTTTGTCTTCTTCTAAAACTTCCTTGGGCATGCTGGGATTGGCATATTTAATCGGAGACGGAGCATTGGACACCAGCGCCTCTTTGAATGATTTGGCATCATCTGTGATCATGGCGATGTCAATATTGTCGAAGTTTAGATATTTTTTTATAGCCCGGTTAACATCCTCGCGCTTGATAAGCGGAAGCCTGTTCTGGACTTCAGCCAGGAAGTCTTGATAGCCGTAATAATGGGAATCCATCTGCCAGCCAAGCCTCTCTTCAAGGGTTTGGGCATAGAGCTTGGTGTAGTTGAGGAGATAAGTTCTGGTTATTTCAAACCTTTCTTTGGAGATTCCCTCTTCGACCAGCTTCTTGAGCTCCATTATGGCCTGGCGCAAAACAAAATGCCGGTTGGAATTTGCCAGCGGCCTGATCCAGATCGAAAAATACTGCTGCCGCCGGCAATCGTTTTGAGCCGGGAATTTATCCCTTCCCTGGATGAAGTGGTCAGCATAGGCATAATCGCCGTAATTCTGGCCGCGCTGTTCCCTAATCTTCTGGAAGAGGAGGGAGAGAGACTGCCTGTGCTCTCCAAAATGAGCAACTGCAATCCACAGCGGAAAATAATCCGCATCAGCCTTTGAGATTGTGACTGGGAAGCCCATGGAGATGGCCGTGGCAGGCGTCTTCTTCTCGGCGATGACAATTTCAAGGCCAGAAGGCTTCCGCTGCGCAGGCAATTTCAGCTTTGGCGTTTGTCCTTCGGGAAGCGCTGAAAAGTCCTTGACGACCTTGTCAGGAAAATCGGCAGGATAGCCTCCGGCAAGGCCGATGACGATGTTTCCCTGGAGGAAATGCTCTTTGTAAAAAGCCTTGATGTCCTCCAAGGTCAGCGACTTCAGAGATTCGACTGTCCCTGCCTCGTGATGGCCGTAGGGATGCCCCTCGTACATCATCAGGTTCAGAATTTCTTTCCCGAACTGTTCATCCATGTTGCTCACCAGGGTTTTTTCGACAAAATTCATTTGCCTGGTCTTTATCCTGTTGAAATCTTCCTCACGAAAGCCCGGGTCAAGGAGCATGTCTTTGAAGATGGTATAATATTTCTCCAGGTTGTCGATATGAATCGTCCCGACCAAGACAGACATCTCCTTATCCACTGAAAGCCCAACGTAGGCAGCCATGGGATAGAATTTCTTCTGGATTTCCTTGAAGGTCAGGCTTTTGCTTCCGCCGTTGGCCAGCATGCTGAGCGTTATTGCGGACAACCCTTCTTTTCCTGCCGGGTCATTGGCCGAGCCAACGTTGAGCAAGATTCTGAAGCTCACCAGCGGATTTCCTTGGACCGCGAGAAGCTCAGTGGAAAGTTTCTTCGGGCCGACCTTGGTGCAGGAAAAAACCATGAATATCATCACTAAAACAAGAATTCCTACCAAAGAACGAGTCATATTGTTTTTCATTTTGCTTTCCCTCCCGTTAATGTAGCTACAGTGCTGTTTGTCTTATTGAAATATTTTTTGGCCATTTTCTGAATGTCTCCGGTCGTCACTTTTTCGTAGAGGTCAAAAAGCCTGTTCACGGCGTCAGGGTCTGTGGTCAGGCTGATATCGCCGGCGAGCATCCCGGCGACTCCATCAGTTGTTCCCAAGGCATTGGCAAAGGAATATTTCAAGTTTGACTTGACATCAGCTAAAACATCTGCCGGGACAGGCTCCTTCTTCAGCCTCTCCAGCTCCTTAAAGATTTCATCCTCGACATAGGCTAGGTCTTTTTCATCCTTGAGCGTGGTGTTGAAAACCAGGAGATAGGGGTCACGACGGTCGGAGAAGCTGGCGCTGAGGTTGAGGCATTTCTGTTCCTCGATGACCAGCTTCTGATAGAGAGGAGAAGAGCTGGAGAAGGATGTCTGAGCCAGGAGGTCGAGGGCTGCCTTGTCGATTTTTACATCAGAGAAGGCCGGGCCGTGGAAGGCGATGGAAATCATCGGTGAGGTCTTTGAGGGGAAGTCAAAGTGCGCTCTCTTGGCTTTGACCTGAGGAGGTTCCGCAGGAGTGACAAGAGCATAGTTGGATTTTTGCCAGTTGCTGTAGTATTTCCTGACGTATTCCATCAATTGAGCATGGTCAAAATCGCCGGCGACAAGAAGAATGGAGTTGTCAGGCGCATAAAAGCGCTTCTTGTAGAGCTGGCTGTATTCATACTGGTTTGGATAGTCCAGGATGTCCTTGAGATAGCCGAGAGTTGTGTGCCTGTAGGAGTGTTTTTCAAAAGCAGTGTCTCTTAAGAGCTCGGAAAGGCGCCGGCCTGGGTTGGAGACACTCGAGTAATACTCTCCTTCAATGACCGGTGCCTCGGTTTTGATCATCTCCACGTCATAGTAGAGGTTGATGAACCTGTCCGCTTCTGTTCTGACCACCTCTTCCAGGTTTTCCTTCCCAGCAAAGACCACAAAATAGCAGGTGAAGTCATCGGTGGTAAAGCCGTTTGTGCCTGCTCCCAGCTTGGTCAAAAAGTCATCATAAACCGGACGGGGGACATTTTTTGTTCCTTTGAACATCATGTGTTCGAAGAAATGGGCAAACCCGGATTTTCCAGGCTCGATTTCATTCCTCGACCCGGAGCGGACAACTGTGTAGTAAGAAATGATGTAAGGATTGTTGAGAGGAATGGAGATGACTTTAAGCCCGTTTTCCAGCTCTTCAATCTTGTAGTCATAAGGAAAGATCTTAGAGCTCTGGAGAGCAGAGGGAACGCCAAGGAGAAGGAAAACGGCGAGAACGAGGGGGATGAGTTTAGCCATTTTTACCTCCTTTTGGAATTTAGGTTTTTAAGAATTTAACAATATTTTCCAGATTTTGAAAATATATCAAAACCAAAATCGATAAACAAGGGATATCCATCTATGTAAAGTGATTTTTCTGTCTCTATGGCAAAGGCTGAATGGTTTGAAAACCGTTTTCAAGCCACTCAGCCTGAGCCCTTTATTTTGCCCTCGAGCCAGCCGAGCTTGATTGGAGATTTCTGGTCTCTGGATGTGTAGGGCTTGACATCCAGAATCGGAGTTCCCTCGATCATATCCACTCCCGAGACTTTAACAATGTTTCCCTTTCGTTCGAGAACTCTAACCACAGTCATTCCCAGAGGATTGGGACGGTTAGGGCTTCTGGTGGAAAAGACTCCGCGGAGCGTCTCGTCGAGAAAGGGCCTTGTATGGAGCTTGTATTCCCGAGATTGGTGGAAGGCGAAGATAACAATAAGATGGGAAAAGCCCTCAGTGTCTTTTAGCCCGGCTTCGTAATCCTTGAATATCTCAAGCTCTCCGGTGACCGGGTCAAACCCATCAGGGTAAGCGAATTTTTTCTGGTCAATATCTTCTTTTTTTTTAAAAGGGGAATGAATAATGCCTATGGGCTTAAGCTTGAATTGCATTAATGTCTGCTTTCTCAAAGGAGAGTCTTTGCCTTAAAGCCCTCTCTCCTCTCTTCTCACTGCAATTTTTTCTCTGACCTTTAAATAGAAAGAGCTATTAAATTCCAAAACGAATCAAAAAGGATAGACTCAATCATAAACGTAAGTCAGCCACTTTTCGTATTTTTTGAGCTTGCCGCTGACAATGTCTTTATAGATTTCAGCCAGACGAGAGGTTATCTCTCCAACTCGACCTGAGCCGATGGTGTATTCTTTCTTCTTTCCTTTCGAGTCCGAGCAGTCAGTCACACGGGTTATGGGAGCAATCTCTGCTGCTGTCCCCGAGAAAAAGGCTTCATCAGCCTTGAGGAAATCTTCTTTGGCAATGGGGCCAATTCGTATTTCATAGCCAAAGTCTTTGGCCACTTCAAGAAGAGAAGTGCGGGTTATTCCTTCGAGCACAGATTCTGTCTTGTCGTTGGTTATGAGGACTCCTTTTTTGATGATGAAGACGTTTTCTCCGGGACCCTCGGCCACATTTCCCTCAAGATTCAGAAAGATGGCTTCATCGAATCCCTGAGAACGGGCAAGCATGCCGCAGATCGTCGATTGGACATACACCCCACCCAGCTTGGCTGTCATATCGAGCTGGCTATAATGGATTCTTCTCCAGGGAACGATACAGGCGCGAACTCCTTGCTCTGACCTATCGCCAAGATAGGCTCCCCATTCCCAGGCGGCGATGACAAGTTCCACAGGAGAGTACTTGGGAACAAGACCCAGGTTTCCGTAAGAATAAAAAAGAAGAGGACGGATATAGGCGGCTTCCAGTTTGTTTTCCTTCACGGCCGATTTAATAGCGCTGGCGATTTCCTCTTTGCTGTAAGGAACTTTCATGAGCAAAATTGAAGCAGAATGAAAGAACCTGTCGATATGCTCCGGAAGCCGGAAGACCTCAGGCCCTCGCGGTGTCTTATAGGCCCGGATTCCTTCGAATACTGAGGTGCCATAATGGAGGGCATGGGACATGAGGTGAATCTTAGGTTCAGACCAATCGAAGAATTTTCCCATATACCAGAACTTTTTTGCTCCGGGAAAATGGGTGTTATCAAACATAATAACTCCTTTTATTATGATAATTTATTAGAAAATTTATTTCTTGTTGCGGATGAAAGTCCAGCCGTCATGATTTTTTTATTGTCTTAAAGACGACAAGTCCACCTTGCCCGAATCCTTTTCTTGGTTCTTCTTCATGCTTAATGTCTGGAGGTGCTTGGAACAGAGTCTGGTAGGCTTCCTTAAATTCCAGGTCAATGTTTCTGAAGATCTCAAGAATTTCTTCTGGCGAGAGGAAATGGAAGAATTTTCTTTGGGAAGAGTTTTTTTCATAATATTGTCCCCAAAGACTGTTTCTGTCTATGATGCCCAAAATTAACGCACCCTTTTTCTTTAGTGGTCCTAGAGCCTCTTTCAGAAAATGAAGGGTATCATCAACAAACTCTATTGTAAACATAATTGAGACAAAATGAAAAGATTCATTTTTGAATGGAAGTCTTTCACCAAATCCCTGGACAACCTGAATGCCTCTCTTTTTTGCCAGCTTGAGCATATTGAAGGCAGGGTCCAGGCCAAAACGGACGGAGAAAGGTTCAGCAAATCTTCCTGTCCCCACCCCTATCTCCAGCCCAATTCCCGGAGGAATAACCTTTTTCAAAGCCGCTAATTCCGATTTGTATATAGCCTGATTCTTGTCATACCACGAATCGAAGTCTTTCCAGGTCTTTTGGTAATAGTCGATTATTTCTCTGCGCATTTAAGGTTTTAGCTTGAACTCCCAGGCGCACCAGACATCAGCAGGATGAGGGTCAGGAGGGCAGACCAGGCAGGCCGTTTCAATCCGGGGGTCGATGGTTTGGGCAAAATAGCTGTATTCGACAATTCCAACTGGCTTGCAGGGGAAGTCAGAAAGACCCTGTCTTTCCCTTGCTTCCTGGACGCGGCAGGTCTTCATCCGGAAGACGCAGCGGTACTCGCTCATTTCTGTGATTTCCTGGAGATTTATGTGAGCGTAGAGGCGGAATTTTAACGCCTGGACAAGGGCTGGAATCCCGCCTCCGGGCTCCAACCCTAGCCTTTTCATGATTCTCTTGGCTTCGATGACAGTGAATTTTTCCCAGGCCTTCCGGTCAAGCTCTATGGCTGCTTCAGTGCCGTATTTTTCCTCAACAAAACGAAACCAGAGGCCGTCATGGGCCAGCCAGTTTTTCGAAGCATCAGCCAGGAGCTCAAAAAGCTCTTCCTTTGAAAGGTCTTTGACTTCCTTCATCTCAATTCCTAGGTTATGGATAATGAACGATCATTCATGACTTTTCGTAATAGCTCAATCCTTTGTGGGCAACAGGTTTAATCTTGTTTTTCTCCAGTAATGAATGAAGGTGCTCTTTAATCACCTTCATGTTCTTGCCCAGTGAAGTCGATATGTCTTGAAGCGTCACCGGCCTTCGCTGAACAAGAGAGAGAATGACCTTATCTAAATTTTCTGAACAAGGCTTCTGGGGCTTCTTCTTGAATTCAGCGATGATTTCGCAGTTTTTGCCGAAAAATTTTTTAACTTTTTCAAGCCCCACACGACTCAAGGCACGTGCGAATTTTTCCGCAGGCGGACGCACAACCGTGTTGAGCTGGACTTTATCCGGCTTTATTCTGGCAATCGCCTCTTTTAGCTTTCTGATATGAGAGGAAGAATCATTCACTCCTTTAACCAGCATGACCTCAAGCCAGATTGAGCCTTTGAATTCGCGGCGAAATTTGACCAGCCCTTCGAGGATTCTATTCATTTTTAGCGAGGGATGAGGCCGGTTGACTCTGGCCAGGATATCCGCTGACGCCGCATCAAGCGATGGAGCGACCACATCCGCAGCCATCAGGGCCCTTCTTACACTTTTCAGAGCAAGAAGAGAGCTGTTGGTCAGGACGGCCACAGGAATGGATGTCATCTTTTTGATTTCTCTGATGAGTTTCCCGATGGCTGTGTTCAAGGTTGGCTCTCCGGAGCCGGAGAAAGTGACGTAGTCGATCTTCTGGCCGCAAGAAATATTTTTCTTGATCTGAGAGAGAATTTCCGATGAAGAGAGATATTTCTTTCTCCTGATAGACTTTCTTGGGGTTCGACCCAGTTGACAGTAAATGCAGCTAAAGGAGCAAGTTTTTAAGGGAATGATATCTATTCCCAGGGAAAAGCCAAGCCGCCTGGAGGGAACAGGCCCGTAGACATGCACCTTGCGGCTCTGCGTTTGTCGAATTCTCTTGCCCTTTCTAATCAAGATTGACCTTTGTAAGTCTTGATGAATCGATTCAAGGAACGGTCGTATGTTCTCTCGACATCATCCGGGAAAAAGCAGGCAGGGAGCTCCTTCATGCTCCAGTGATACTGAATGCATTCGCAGCAGGTTCCCTTCCGGCTGCAGGGCTCCCAGCTGCAGTTACAGTTTTGGAGATTCTTTTTGCTCTGGCATTCTTTCACGACTGACTCCGTCCAATTGAGAATGAGAATTTGGGATAAAATCTTCAAAAGGAAGAGTTATTATAGCAAAAAGAAGATTTAAACAGAAACATCTTCTTCAAG
>CAZYBE010000002.1:29313-52385 GCA_964645765.1 uncultured Eubacteriales bacterium | reverse complement strand
TCGAGATTGTCTTCTTCGATGCATTGATATATACTGCAAAGCAGAAAAATTGGGAAAAAACAAATGCCTCGCATGACCGAAAAAGAAGCCAAGGCTGGTTTAAAGGCAAAGCTTTCCCCCTTAGAGACTTTTCCCAATCAGTTTCCTGACTATGAGATAAAAATAGAATTTCCAGAGTTCACTTCGGTCTGTCCCAAAACCGGCCTCCCTGATTTTGGAAACATCGCCATTCGCTATGTTCCCAAAAAGCGCTGCCTGGAGCTAAGGTCGTTGAAGACGTATATGCTGGGTTACAGAAACTTGGGCATCTTCTATGAGAATGCGGTCAACAGAATTTTGAATGATATCGTCAAAGCCTGCAGGCCGGTGCGCGCCGCGGTGACTGGAGAATTCAATCCGAGAGGCGGGATGAAATCAGTTGTCGAGGCTCGATACCCCAGGGCAAAAAAGAAATAATCCAGGAAATTCCTTCATCTAAATTCAAAAAAAATGGGATATAGAAGCCGATAAAAAGAGTTCTGCCAAAAATAGAATACTGGTCACGGGCTTTATGGAGCTTATAACTTGCTCGAAGATTACAAAAAATTGACGAAAAGTTCCGTTCTTGTGGATGAGATCTGAAAGGGTTGCCAGGCGTATCGTCAGGCGGGTAAAATGGATTGGAGGAGGAGTTACTCATCATGAAAAAAATCCTATCAATCATCATAGTAAGCTTGATTATCTCTGGAACCAGCTCCGCTGCATTCGGAGAGAATTCCCGGCTGGAGAATATCGATGACAGATTCCTCGAATACGAGAAAATAATGGAGCGCTATTTCAGGGGAGAGCCCCGTGAAGCAGCGCTCACTAAAATCAACCGCCAGATAGATGAGTTCAACACCTGGGTAACCACGGGCAGAAAGGAGCTCGAGGTTCAGCGGGAAAAGCTGAATCAGGAGTTCGAATCAATCGATACAGTCAGGAAACAGGTAGATGAGCTTGACGAGCAGTTAACCCGGATCCCTGACCCCACTGATGAGAAAGCAGTAAGAGCCTACAATGCTTTGATGAGCAAGCGGAATGCCCTGCTTGAAAAATACAACGGCCTGGCCAAGGCATACAAGGAAAAAGAAACTACATTCAACTCTGCCGTCAGAGCCTTTGATTCGGAGGCAAAATCCCGTCAGGAAAAACTGGAAGAACAGAAGCAGCAAACCACGGCGGAAGTTAATTCCATAAACCTGTGGTTCAAAGGAAAGAACGATAGGGCATTCTTCGAGGACCTGAACAGGACCTATGCCGAGCTCATCGAGGAGAAAAAGCGGACAGGAACAAGTGAGCAGGATGTCTTTATCGAGAAGGCCAAAAGCCTCAGGCACGAACTGGGCGAATACGCCAGGCTAGAACAGGAAAAAGCTGAAAACGGACTGATCACTGTCCGGGCTGTGCTGGGCACGTCTCTGGAGAGCCATTTTATCGTCGACACAGGGGCATCGCTGGTGACAGTAACTCCAGAGCTGGTGAGAATCCTCGGAATAGCAGACCAGGCTGGCCAGGAAATCGAGACCTCTCTGGCAGGCGGAATCACGGCTAAAGGCTACGAAATTATTATTCCTAAGCTCACCGTTTCAGGCCAGGCTGCTCAGAATGTCCAGGCTATAATCCTGCCCAGCGGAACGGTCGGCGCAGATGGTCTTTTGGGACGCAGCTTTCTCAAGCAATTCATCGTCCATATCGACGATGAGAGCGAGCCAAAGCTTCTGCTCGAAAAGAGAGCGAAGAGATAGGCTAGAAATCCCGCTAATTTTCCAAGAGCCATCTGTGTAATAAAGAACCTTGTCCTCGCCGTACTGCTTGATCATCTCCGCGATTTCATCCAGGATCAATTTCTTGCGGGCGATAATGGCTTCGATTTCTTTGTCGGTCAGATAAGGCCCGACGGCCTGTTTGATACTGGCGAAATCCAGGGCTTTGATTTTATCGAGGAGAACCCGGGGAATCCGCCGGATGAGGAAAGGCTTGCCGTCGGCTTGAGTCTTTTTTATTCCGTTTATGCCGAACACGAGTCTCTCGGTGTATTTCTTATTCGAACGGAAAGCGCGGGAATGGTCGATGAGAATTGTCCGCCAGTCTTCTGTATACAAAATATTCTGCTGGGTCGGGTCATCGTTGGCGATCAAGCAACTCCAGAGCCGGTAGATGTATTTCATGTCGTCGAAGTATTTCTGGGCCGATTCTGGGATTTTGATACGCTCCTCCATGATTTTTAGAAGGCTGTATTTACTATCTGCCCATAGAGAAAGGGCGCCCTTATTTCCTCGGAATTCCCTTTCGACAGCAGGGGGAACCATATTCAAGCCGATGAGCTTGTCCATGCAGTAAGCGGCGATTTCATACTTCCAGCTGTCCATAACGCCGCCGCCCAAGTTCCGGTCGATATTTTTCCAGGCCGCCTTCTTCTCGATGCCCCCCTGTTTAAGATAAAGCTTCCAGGGGTTGGTCACGCCTTCTCCGATGCGTTCATATTTGGCGATCTCGGCCGTTTTTAAGAATTCCTCTGATTGCGCCCGCTGGGCGATCTCCTCGGGCGTGAACTGGCCGCGGACCGAAAAGCCTGCCGCGAGACACAAGAGAAAAAGATTAATGATCAATAACTTTTTTTTCATGTCCTTACCTCTTTTAATTTGAAGAAATTGCTTTTCTGCTGCGCTGGATGAATGAGCGTTCATGTGCCGTTTTTACCTCGTCCCATCATCATGGAAGATAAATCATGATAGGGTGGGATGTCAAGTCGAGTTAAGAAAAACGAGAAGCGGGCTAAGGGGGCGCAGGCAACATCCTTTAGGGAAAATTCTTCATTTAAATTCTAAAAAAACGGGAGATAGAGGCCGATAAAAAGAGTCCTGCCAAAGATGGAATGCTGGTCCAGCCGGGAGGAATAATCGTCGGTATATTCATAGCTTAGGATATTCTTGTTGTTCAAGACATTGGTTATGCCAAAATAGAGAATTGTCATTCTCTTGAGGATATTGAAAGATTTACTTCCGCTGATATCCAGACGCTCGTAAGAGGGATAACGCTCGCTAAAGGCAGCTCCCCAGATTGGCAAATAGGCCTGGCTTTCGCTATCTTATTCCCTGCTGAGGGTTTGCCTGCATTCAGTGTCCTTCGTGTGGGGAAGAGCGACTCTTAATGTTTTCCTGTCGCAGTCGAGGATTCAGCCCATCGTCTCATGCCAAGCGGCTTGAGGAATGCGGCGAGTGGAGGCGGGAAAAGGTTCTCCTTGCGCACCATTGCCCTTGACACTTCTTTGAACCATAATCTATACTTGCTCAAGATGGGTGGGAGAATCGACACAAAGAGGCTTACTCGGCAGGCGCAACCAGAAAGGAATTTCTTATCACTTTGATCATGAAGCTATTCGTTCCTTTCAGGGAATTGTGATAATGCCACGCAAAAAAGGAAATTATCCTCTCTCTTTCCTAACACCTGCTGATGGATTACGTACAGAAGAAAGTGAAGTCTACAAATTGACAGACAGGAAGACGGCTTCCGACACGCGCCGACAATATCTTTCGGGCGCCCAAGAAGGAGTGTTAGGCGAGAAACCGACCGCAACCCAAAGCCTCGATGCAACAGAGGCTATGAGGAATGGCAACGGAAAGCGGGAAAGGGCTCTTGTCATGGCCGCGCGGCAGGGCGATTCGGGAGCGTTTCGAGAACTTTACGATATGTATCGTGAGCGGATATGGACCCTGATCGTTTACTCGGTCGGCGACTCTCTCCAAGCCCAGGATGTGCTTCAAAACGTCTTTTTCAAGGTATTCCGTGGTCTCCGAAGCTTCAGGTTTCAATCCAGCTTGTTCACCTGGATCTACAGGATCGCCCGCAACGAATGCTGGAATCATAACCGGCGGCGGGGCGTTGCGCATCTGCCGCTAAAAGCGATTCTTGGCAGCAGCGACGAAATCGATACAAAACCCATCCCGGATGGCCGAGACTTGCGCAAGGCCATTCTTGACAATGCGGTGAAGCAACTGCCCTTCAAGATGAGGGAAGTCGTTGTGCTCAGGTACCTGGAAGGGCTTTCCTACGAGGAGATTAGCCGGGTCCTTGGGTGCGCGCTGGGGACGGTGGCCTCAAGACTGAACCGGGCCCTGGCGGAACTGGAAGAGAGGCTGCGGCCTTTCAAAAAACTTTTATGATGGAATCAAAGAGTAAGGAGATTTGACGATGAATTGCTGGCGTTTTGACCTCCGAAGAAAATTTGTGCCTTATCTTGAGGGTGAGCTCCCGCCTCGCGAGGCGAAGCGAATAGAGAAGCACATTCTCGACTGCGAACGGTGCCGGGCAATGTTCATTCGACTTCGAGCCGGGCATCAATCGGCGCAGCTACTCCGTCATCTCGGCACGGATGATGCTCATCGCGCTCCTGAGTATGAAGCTGTGATGTCCGATATCGGAGAAGTCGTCTCCGGCCGCCAGAGGTGGGTTCGGGCGTGGGAAAATTGGCTCTACATGCTGACGACTCCGCGTGTGGTCCAGGTGCTCATGGTGCTGGTGCTGGTGCAGCTGGCGGTCCTAGTTTTCTTAAACCGCAGAGTCTTGTTTGGGGAGCGGCAAAGCGTCATGGCTCTGCCGAGCGCTCTGGACTTCAGCGCTTTCCATTCCCTCAGCATACCAGAGCATCAGTGGAACACACGGCCTTACATCAAAACCGAAGGGTACGTGCGAGACGTCTATGTCGATGAAGAGGAAGGAACGCTGCATTTCAAGCTGATGGAGTTTCCGCAAGGGAAGGGGCCTTTTGTGGTCTGCGAGATCCTGAGGCCTCTGAGTATGCCGCAGCCGAGTGAAGGCAGCCGCGTGCGGGTTTACGGCGTGGCCCGGTACGATGCCCAACCCGGTCGTATGTGGCACGAAGTCAATCCCGTCTTGAACATAGCCGTCCTTAAGCGCTGAGCCGGCAGGGTGTGCGCCTCAATTGCCAATCGGGATTCTTGAGGCAAAAAGAAAAAAATCGTCTTAGAACGCGAACTTTGCCCTTACGACAAGTCCCCGGCCGGGCGCGTCCACTCCGTCCACATCAGCCGAAGCACGGTAAGTCTTGTCCAAGATGTTCTGGACGACGGCCAGGAGCGTCAATCGCGGATTGACCTTGAAGCCGAAGATCGTGTCAAAGAGCAGGTATCCGTCAATAGCGATTTCTAATGGTCCGGGATTCTTCACAGCGGCCGAGAGAGTGAGGCGGGGCTCGACCCAGAATTTTCCTGGAGCATATTTCCCCCAGAAAATGAACCTCGTCGGTGGAATATAATTCAGCGCCGCATCCGTCTCTTTTTCCTTTCCTTCTATGTGATGGAAGTTGATAAAAAGCTCGACGTTTTTCGTCAGAGAAACGTAAAATTCTCCTTCGACGCCAAGGATGCGGCCGCTCGTCAAATTCCGGTAAAAAAACTCCTCCGCTTCTCCTCCTTCGTATTTCTGAATCATACGGTTGATGGTGTTGCTGAAACCGTAGATCGAAGCGAAGAATTTTTCATGGAGGTAGCGCAACCCGAGGTCGAAGTTCAAGTTCGTCTCCGGCTCGAGGTCCGGATTTCCGAATACGGTCCCCCGGCCGGTTAACCCGGTGTAGAAGAGCTCACTTATCGTGGGGAAGCGGAAGGAGCGGCCGATATTGGCCAGGAACGACAGTTGCGGGGTGATCTGATAGACCGAACCCAGGTAGAGTGAAAGAAATTCATCGTCGCGCGAGCTGCGGTTGTTTTCAAGGTTGATATTGCTGGTCCGGATGAGGTCGAAACGGCCGCCAAGATTGAGACTAAGAACGCTGGAAAGTTGGATCTTGTCGTCGATGTAAACCCCGAGATTGCCGCGCAGCGCATCCTGGAGGGAAGTCTCCTCAGTCTGACTGGTGATGGTTCCGTCCGCTGCGTAGAGCCACTCGGTGTTGCGGTCGTTCATGCCGGCCTGACCGAAATAGTCCAGGCCGAAGCTCAAAGTCTGGGAGCTTTTGAGCCCTTTGCTGCTGCGCAGTTTGAACCCGAAATTCGTGTTTTCGATCCTGGCCAGGTTTCGCTTGCTGACGCTCAGATCACCGGCCCTGAGATTGTCTGCCTGGGTTTCGAGCACGGAACGGAGAGCAAAAACACTTGCGCTCAGGCTGTCCAGAAATCCGAAATTTTGAAGCTCATAGCCTATGGAAAAAAGCGTGTTTAGCTCATTGGGATACCATCTCGGCTTCAAGTGGGCCGTGGGGCTGGGCTTCCCGATATCATCCCCCTGGTAGTGGAACATTGTGGCGTAAAAGCGGGATTTTTTGTCCTGCCGGTTGAGTTTGAAGGTGAGACTGTAGTCCGAGTACCTGGACCACTCGACCGGACCGGAAGGTGCAGAGTAATCATCGGCCGTTTTACCGCTGGCCCCTAGCAGGATCCCCCATTTTCCCAGGGAGCCGCTGAACGTCGCCGTGCCGAACCTTTCTTTTCTGGCCGTGTTGTAGCTGACCTGAAGGTCACCTTTGATTGGTGTATAGGGAGCAGGCGTCTTGGTGATGATGTTAATGATCCCGCCCACCGCCTCCGACCCATGGAACACCGAATAAGGCCCGCGATTGATCTCGACCCGGTCGATATCACCGAGGCTGACGAAGGAGGCGTTGGCTCCGATCCGCCGTTCCGTGGTGATGCGGACGCCGTCCACCAGGAGCAGGACCCTGTGTTCGGCCAGCCCTCTTACAGCCGGCGACATGGAATAACCTCCCTTCCCCACCATGGCCAAGCCTGGAACCTTATCGACGGATTCTGTTATGTTGGCCGTGCCCATTTCCATAAGCACACTGCTGGGGAGGATGGTCCGGTGTGAGGGGAGGTTGACATCGATGATCGAATCGGCCTCGGCCGTGACCGTGATCTCTTCCTTGATTGTTCTCAACATGGGATTCTTTTCCAGGAGAACCACCTGGAGCATTCGGCCGGAGCTCTCGGCCGGCGATATCTCGATACTCTGAGAAATGAAATCGGGATGGGTAAACACCAGATTAAGCTCCCGTTCTTCCAGATTTTCCAAGACGAATGTGCCGTCGATCCCGGTTTCGGTGGAAATTGTGGAATTTTCCAGAAAGACCTTTACTCCCGGCAAGGGTTTCCCCTCACTGCTCGAGACCCGACCTTTTAGAATGACCGTGGGCCGGGAATATCCGAATCCTAGCGCGAAAAATGCAAATACGACAAAGAACAAGATCCGAGTTTTCATTGCTTCGTTTCCTTTCCGGCAGGCTTATTCACAAGAAAAATGGTTATGAAGAATAAGCAAAGCTGCCGTTTTATGAATTGATTATGAAGTCTATATAATACCGTCTTGGAACGGCTAAATGGAGTCATTCTCTTCAGAAGCTAGGGTTTTTGATTTAAATCTCATTTCTTTAACTTATTCTTTATATTAGACACTCGCCATGAACCCTTTCTTCCCTGGAGCTCAAATAATTCCATGACCCCCGGAGCGTATCTGATGCTGAAACAGGGAATGGGAAAAGAAAAACTCAGAGTGTGAGACGGAGAGTCTCGAAAAAACGTCAAGATATGTATCGAGGCATTTGCCAGAAGATTTTCGAACGCCGTGAATTTGATTCTGCCTGTATACATTAATATTTTTTAGCCAAGCAAGGTCAAGGGATTGAGTAGTGCCCGTTGAGTGTCCAAAGTGCTCTGCCGCAAACCCAGGTGTATCTCGCTTTTGTGCCGAGTGTGGGACGCGCTTAAGTTTTTCTGAAGAGACTCCTCTCTCGGCAGCCGAGACCCTAAAAAGTCCCCCCGAAGAATTGACCGTCGGGTCCTTTTTTGCCGGTCGATACCGGATCATGGATGAGCTGGGCAAAGGCGGGATGGGAAGGGTTTACAGGGCATTTGATACAAAAGCCGGCGAGGAAGTGGCGCTGAAGCTTATCAGGCTTGAGATCGCTTCTGATAGGAGGACGATTGAGCGCTTTGGGAATGAACTGAAGATGGCTCATAAGATTGTTCATCGCCATGTGGGCCGGATGTACCATCTTGGTGAGGAAAAAGGGACCCACTACATCACGATGGAATATGTGCCAGGTGAGGACCTGAAAAGTCTGATTAAGAGAGTAAAGAAGCTGACGACGGGAAAAGCCATGTCCATAGCTAAACAAGTATGCGAGGGGCTGGAAGAGGCGCATAGATTGGGAGTCATTCATCGTGACCTCAAATCCAGCAACATTATGATCGATAAAGAAGGCAATGCCCAGATTATGGATTTTGGAATTGCCCTTTCCCCAGAGACAAGAGGACTAACCGGAGCCGGAGCAATTATCGGGACGCCAGAGTACATGTCGCCTGAACAAGTGGAAGGGAAAAAAGTGGATCAGCGTTCAGATATCTATTCCCTTGGCATCATCCTTTATGAGATGGTCACTGGCCGTGTTCCTTTCGAGGGCGATACTCCATTAAGCGTAAGCATGAAGCACAAGAGCGAAACGCCAAAGAGTCCTCATGAGTTCAATGCCCAGGTCCCTGAAAACTTGAGCCGCTTAATCCTGAAATGCTTGGAAAAGGATATGGAGAAGAGATGTCAGAGTGCGAGAGAACTCCTTTCTTTCCTCACCGATATCGAAGAAGGAATTCCAGCTGGAGAACGCATTATTCACAAGCGCAGGCCTCTCACCCCAAAGGACATCACTCTGACTTTCAGGATGAAGAGGTTAGTCATTCCAGCTTTGATATTTGGCGCCATCATTATCAGCGGCCTGGCTCTTTTGCTGACGCTGCCCAAAAAGGGCTCAGTGCCGGTATTCACTCACAAACGATCCATCGCCGTCCTGCCCTTTCTTGATTTAAGTCCGAAGAAAGAGAATGAATACCTCTGCGATGGGATGGCCGAGAATCTTATAAGTTCGCTGAGTGCTATCAAGGATTTGAGAGTTCCTGCCCGCACTTCAGCCTTCTCTTTTAAAGGCCGAGAGCAAGATATCCGTGAGATCGGCCACAAGTTGAATGTCGAGACTGTGCTTGAGGGAAGCGTTCAAGTTTCTGGCGACAGGCTTCGGGTGACTGTCCAGCTCATCAATGTCGCTGACGGTTTTCATCTTTGGTCTGAGAAGTTTGATCGTGAACAAGGTGACCTGTTCGCCATCCAGGATGAGATTGCCGAGGCAGTGGTCAGAACCCTTAAAGTCGAGTATTTAGGAGAAAATGGAACTCTCTTCATCAAGCATCGTCCGGCGAATGCCGAAGCCTATAATCTTTATCTTCGAGGCCGATTCTTCTGGAACAAAAGGGAGAAAGAAAACTTAGAAAAAGCCGTTAAATACTTTAAGGAGGCACTCGAAAGAGACCCGGAGTATGCCCCCGCCTACGCCGGTTTAGCCGACGCTTATGTAGTCCTGGGGAGCAATCGATTGTATCCGCCCGGTGAAGCTTATCCCAAAGCAAAAGCAGCCGCTCTTCGAGCGCTCGAAATCGACGAGAACCTTCCCGAAGCCAGAACTTCGTTGGCTGCGGTCAAGTCGGACTATGACTGGGATTTTTCAGGTGCTGAAAGAGAGTACAAGCGGGCCTTACAGCTCAACCCGAATTATGCCACAGCCCGTCACTGGTATGCTCTTCTCTTGTCAGATTTAGGCAGGCATGAGGAAGCCTTCTCTGAAATATATTTCGCGCAGAGACTCGACCCGCTTTCTTCAAGAATAAACGCAAACGTCGGGCTTATTCTCTATAATGCACGCCGGTATGACCAGGCTCTTGAAGAGCTCAAGAAAGCCCTTGAGATTGACCCCTGCCATGTTTCGACTTACGAATATCTTGGGTTGGTTTATTCGCAAACAGGCAGGTACACAGAAGCTATCGAGTCGGTTGGGAGGGCAATAGAACTTGGCAGCAATCCCGCTGATATTGACATCGATATAGCTTGCGTCTATGCCCGTTCGAGAAATATGACGGAGTCTCGAAAAATTCTGGCGAGAATTAAGGAATCTCGAAAAAGTTCTTTCGTCTCCCCAGCCTATATTGCAGCGATTCATGGATATCTTGGAGAAAGGGATGAGGCATTCGACTGGTTAGAAAAAGCTTATGCAGAGCGCGACCCGGCGCTTTTAGAATTAAAAAGTGCACCCCGCTTCGACCCGTTGCGGACTGACCCGCGTTTCCCAGCGTTTTTAAAAAAGATCGGACTTAGTGAGTAATCTCTTAAATCATTCTCTCCTAGAATGTTTGATAAAATATTTTAAGCGATTAGAATTTCCTTTTCCGTCGAAGCCCAGCTACCGCACGTCCTTCTTGATGGACTCAACAGAGGTGATTTCTTCGGTCTCCGGGTTGGTGTCGTCAAACCGGAGGTTGCAAAATTCTATCCCATTTTTGAACTGAAGTCAGAGAGGAATTCCGCCGGAGATAAGATATTTATTTTATGATATTTTCCTGGGAAATGGCGTTTATTACCTGTGACGAGGGCATGCGCTCGAGCTGCCAGCGCGACCTCTAGGAAAGGTTCATCTTGAGGATCGGGAAGTCGAAACGGCAGCGGAAAACCCACCACGGCCAATCCTTCTTGTTCAAACTGATCGATGAGATCATTAACCAGATTTTCGGAGAAGCCAAAGGCCGGTCGGCTCAGAACATCCCGGTATTCAGAAAGAATCCTGGCATCATGCGCCAGCCTGATGACTCCAACGGCTGCCAAACGGAGTATCGTTCCAGCAGGGCCAAATGGTTTCAAGATTCCTGAGACAATGACGTTTGTATCAAGGACGATGATCATGAGCTGCGGCTCTTGCGAACGGCATTGATCTCGGCCTTGATTTTCCCTTCGGTCCATTTGCCCAGACCCTGTGCCGCTGCCGACTTCTGCATCTCCTCTAAAGCCAGCAGTGCCCGGCCACGCCGGATGGCGCGGAGCTTGCGCTCAAGAGAGGCTTCAGTCACTCCGGAGAGGATGGCAATGGGTTTTCCGTTAGAGGTAATGATGATGTCGTCTTCCTTAATTTTTTGCCATATCTCTTTGGGCTTTGTGGTCAGTTCTCTTACCGATACAAATTTCATCTCTATTCTCCTTTATATCTGATAATTGTATAACGAATTGTATGATAGTTGTCAATTAATTATTTGCCAATATGTCGGCAAGTTTTTGGTGGTAATTTTGAAGAAGAGACTGGCCTCTCTTAAATTCTAAAAAAACGGGACATAGAGGCCGACGAAAAGAGTCCTGCCAAAAATGGAATGCTGGTCCATTCGGGAGGAATAATCGTCGGTGTATTCATAGCTCAAGATATTCTTGTTGTTCAAGACATTGGTTATGCCAAAATAGAGAATTGTCATTCTCTTGAGGACATTGAAAGATTTACTTCCGCTGATATCCAGACGCTCGTAAGAAGGATAACGCTCGCTAAAGGAGGCTCCCCAGATTGGTAAATAAGCCTGAGTTTCGCTATCCCATTCCCTGCCGGCAAGAGGCGTGAAAGGACGGCCAGAAGCATAAGAATATCTGATGCCGAGCGAGCTGTTCTTAAATTTCCATTTGAAGATGCCTGTCAGCGAATGAGCGATTTCGTAGGGGGAATTGGAAAGGACTAAAGCGTCGTTCTCTTTTCTTTTGGAATTAAGGAAGTTATAAACAATGATAACATCGTATCGCTTGTTCTTTTTCTTCAGGAAAAATTCAGCGCCTCTGGCATAGCCGTATCCTTCGTTGCTGACTATTTCCTCTTCTTTATTGAGAAAAAGATTCCGGTATTCTTTATCATAAAGAGTTGCTCTCAGTTCTGTTTCTTCTTTGATTCTGTCGTAGCTCAGCGCACAGTGGACAGCCAGCTTGGGCCGGAGGTCTGGGTTATTTTTTAAAGTAAAATAGTCACCGAATTGTTGATAAATCCCCAAAGAAAACCTGATGACATCATCTCTTGTCAGGAGATAAGCGAGAGAAGTCCTGGGGGCAAAGTGCCAATTGTTATTCATAAGGTCGAGCGAAAAAAGCCTTGCTCCAAGATTGGCGAAAAGATGGTCGGAAATCCTGAATTTATCATTGAAATAGAATCCTCTCCTCGTCCCCTTGACCTGGTAGGCCTGGGACTCATTTTCCAGAATACTGACTTCCATGCTCCTTTTCTTCATATCAACGCCGAATTCAAGGAAATGACGTCCAAGGTCCACAGCCGCGTCAAGCCTTCCCTGCCAGGCTTCATCCTGGGTTTTGATTTGAATAGAATCCTGAATATGCAAAGAGACATCGTAGCCAAGATGGGAGAGGTGCAGCTTTATCACCAGATTTTTAGCCAGGGTTGAGGTCCAGGAGACGGCTGCGATCTTATTCTTTGAATCGGCGCTGAATTCATCAGTTTGAGTGAAATGGTATTCATCGAAAAGTCCGTAGATTCTGATAAAGTTGGATTTATTGAGCTGAAGGTGGAATTTCCCGAAGGCATTTTCAGTCTGAAATTCCCTTCCCTTCCTTTTATTAATCCAGGTCAACAGGTCCGAATAACCGAGGTTATAGCTTCCCACAAAACTTCCGATACTCTTTACGGGAAGCCCGACGTAGCTATTCAAGCCGAGCACAGAAAGCCCGAGGCCTCCTTCGGCCTTTGAAATCGTATCTTTGACAGAAATATCCATGATTCCAGAAAGCGAATCGCTGTATTTGGGATGGAATCCGCTGGTCGAGACGTTAAAATTCTCGATGACCTGATTGTCGAAGATGCTGAAATAACTCTCGTGAAGGGATTCGCTGAGAAAAGGATGCTCGACCTCGATGCCGTCAAAGAAATAGCCCACCTCATCTGGCGCTCCGCCGCGAATGAGCATACTTGAGGCATCGGGCAGGGAGTTCACGCCCGGCAAGATGTGGCTGGCATAGAGGGGGTCAGCGGCAGCTCCAGGCGTGGTGTAGATATCCATCTTGTTCATGGTCACGGTTTTCTGGCTTTTTCCGTCGGAAACAATGCTGTCCGCTGTGACCACAATTTCATGGGCTTGGACAGGCTCGAGCCCAAGCTCAACTGTTAAATATTCGCCGATTTTCGCCTCTACTTCTTTTCTCTTATAGCCGATGAGCCAGAAAGAGAGCTTCAATGTTTGGGGAATTTTTTGCCGCTTGATAGTCAGCTTGAAATATCCGTTGCTGTCAGCCGTGCAGCCTGCGCCGCCCTCTTCCTCCAGGACATAGGCGGGAAGAGCTTCCTTGGTCTCTTTATCGATGACTTTGCCTTCGATGAAAAAAGATTGCTGAGCTTCTAAAAGATAGGGGAAGAGGAGGAAACAGAGTAAAACGGAAATTATGATTTTTCTCATTTCTCCTTTTTCTCTTTCTCCAGACTGCGAAGCGTCTCTTTGGCCATCCCGAACTCAGGATTGACTTCAAGGGCTTTCTTGAGAAGCTCAAGGGCCTTTTCATATTCTTTCTTCTGGGCATAGGCCCTGGCCAGAAAGGTGTAGGCCTCATCTTTTCCCCAGGAGGGTTTAAGCGCATCCTTGATGTTTTCTTTCTCAAAAAGGCTGATGGATTTTTCGAGAAACCCGATGGCCTTGTCCGTCCCGCCGCCGTAAGCTTCCGGCGTATAAAGCAAAGAGAAACCCTGCAAAAGATTGATTCTGGGATTATCGGGGTCTTTCTCAAAGGCCTTGGCAGAATATTCAAAGCTCTTTGGGCCAAGGCTCATTGCCCTCTCAGGGTGAAGGGCAATCTCATAGCCCAGAAGGAAGGAATAGAGGGCAAAGGATTCCCCAAAATTTGGGTCAATTTCCATGGCTTTCTCCAGGTACTTCTGGGCTTCTGAATTGTATCGTTCTGCTTCCTCTTTATTGTTCGAGGAAAAATAAAAAGTCGTCAATCGAAAATCAGCAAGAGAGATATAGTAATGAAGGTAGGCATTTTCGCCTTTCTGTCTCATGAAAAGATTTAGAAATAAATTCCTGCTTTCCTTGAGGAGCTCGACATTCCAGGTGTTTAGGCCCGCCTGTAATTTAGCCTTGGCTTCTTCTAAGGCTTGGATGAATTTGGCACTTTGCTCTGTCTGGGAAGAGTTCTCTTCAGGGCAATGAGCCCAGGAAAAGCTTGTGAGAGTAAGCGCCAGCCAAAAAATGAATATCATGCTTTGGGCTAATCCTGAGATGATTCGATGCTCTTTTCTTGTTCTTCTTGCCATTTTTATTGCCTCCTTTTCTTCGATTGAATATCGGTCAATTTTTAAATTGAAAAATTTGCTGTCCTTTCTTTTCCATAATTAAGCCAGCCTGTCTTTTCTTACTTCTTTGCTGAGGGGATATAATCCTCGAGAGCCTTGAGGTAATTGGCAAAAGCATCCTTCCCATTCTCGGTGATGGAACAGGTCGTCAAAGGCTTCTTGCCTTGAAAAGACTTCTTGATGGCGATATAGCCGGCTTCTTCAAGCTTGGAGAGATGGATGCTCAGATTCCCGTCCGTGGTCCCGATCGTCTTTTTCAAATAATTGAAGTCCGCCTGTTCGACCGAAATGAGGATTGAAAGGACTGCCAACCGGATTTGAGAGTGAATGACAGGGTCAAGGGAAGAAAATTTTTCAGCCGTCATTTTGAGCTCTGCTCTCTTTTATACTTTGAACGGAGAATAAACCCGGGAACGAGGTAGCCAAAGATGATGAGCGGGATAATACAAAGGCCGCGATAATCATTAGGGACAAATATCATTCCCACAGCTCCCAGCCACCAGAGCAGTCCACACCACTTTAAAAGATTCCATTCATAAATCCCGCCCAGCACAAAAATCAAGATGCCTGAAATAAAGGCTACCAAAATACCGATAACACTGTAGGAATAGACCTTTAAAGAGGGAAAAACAAAGGCCGCAAATAGATAGCCGACGCCGCAGGCTATGCTCAAATGTTGAACTGTCATCTGGGCATAAGTTTTTGTCTTCTGGGAGCGCTCCCGCCGGATTCCATAATAAGTAGAATAGCCCCATCCGATAACGGCACAGGCAATCCAGTTGGCCCAAATCCAGTGGAATTTGTGAAAGTAAGCCAGAACGTACATAGCTATAATGGCCACAATGATCAAGAATCCCCAGAAGATGAACAAAGTGCCGGATTCAGCAGTGGTCTTCCTCGTTTTTTCCACCATTTCTTTGATGAGGTGAATCTCTTCTCTTGCTTGTTGCTCGTCCATCTCTCCTCCTTTTTAATTTATAAAGCACTTTGTAAAACAAAGTAATTATATTATGAAAGTGTTTTTTGTCAAGAGGTTTTTTAAAATGTTAGATTTTTTCCATCGGTTTTCTCGACACCCAGCCCGAGCCTTTTCATATCACGGACTTACAGATGCTTCCTTTAAAAAATCTTGACTTGCCGGGGAATCGAACGGTTTTGAAAATTAAAAATAATAATTATTTGAATTCTTGGGCCAATAAATATATAAAAATACTTAACCCAGATGGTCGCCAAAGAAATCTTCATCACCTCCCGTCCTCAGCAATGGATCAAAAACCTTTTTATCTTTGCTGCCATAATTTTTTCCCAGAATATCCTCAATCTCTCTCTGCTTGGAAAAACGATCGTTGCTTTTATTTCCTTCTGTCTTCTCTCCAGTTCTTTCTATATTTTTAACGACCTTCAAGACCTGGAAGAGGATAAACGCCATCCCTTAAAGTCAAAAAGACCCTTAGCCTCAGGGAGGCTGAAAAAATCCTATGCCCTATTCTCATTCGGCGTTCTGGGTCTTTTGGGCCTTATCATTGCTGCCTCCCTGAACTGGCCTTTCCTGCTCATCTCGGTCATCTTTTTCTTCCTTCAGGTTGCCTATTCTTTATGGCTGAAGCATGTCGTCATCCTCGATGTCTTTGTCATCGCTGCCGGCTTTCTCATCCGGGTTGTGGCTGGAGGCCTGGCGATCAAAGTGACTCTTTCTTCCTGGCTCCTCATCTGCAGCACACTCCTTGCCCTTTTTCTGGCTTTGAGCAAAAGAAGGCATGAGCTTGTTCTCCTGTCAAAAGAGGCCAGCGAGCACCGTCCCATCCTCGAAGAATACAGCCCTTATTTCCTTGACCAGTTGATCGCTGTGGTCACGGCCTCGATAGTCGTTGCCTATTGTCTTTACACCGTCTCTGAAGAAACGGTGGCCAAGTTCGGGACATCCAACCTCCTCTTCACTGTCCCCTTTGTCCTTTACGGCATTTTCCGCTATCTTTATCTTATTCATCAAAAATTTGAGGGAGGAAGCCCTGAGTTATTGATCATCAAGGACAAGCCTCTCCTCATCGATATCTTTCTCTGGATTGTCGCCGCGAGTTTGATTCTTTATTTGAGATAGTCAGTCGATGGCTAAAGCAAAGGTCGCCTTTTTAAAAACTTCGGCCTTGACCGTTCTTGAAGACTATAAAAAATTGATGCATTTAATGGACTATGAAAGAGTTATCTCGAAGACCAATGAGACGCTGATCAAGCTCAACCTTTCCTGGACAAAATATTTTCCTTCCTGCTCCAGCCAGCCCTGGCAGCTTGAGGCCGTGGTCAAGACGCTTGTGGAGGATGGGTTCAGGAAAGATAAATTGTTACCAGTCGAGAACAAAACGGTTGTCACCAACCCGGTGAAAGGCGCGAAGAATAACAAGTGGATGCCTGTCCTGGAGAAATATGGCCTTCGCTTTATTCCCCTTCCTGATGTGGAGTGGGTCAATTATGAATTCAAGGCCAAGCTGCTGAGATTGGACCAGATTTTTCCGGAAGGAATCGAGATACCGAAGATGTTTATCGGCAAAAACGTCATCCATCTTCCGACAGTCAAGACCCATGGCCATTCGGTGACGACCGGAGCGGTGAAGAACGCCTTTGGCGGCTTGTTGAAAGAAGTGAGACATTATGCCCACAAATACATTCATGAAGTCCTGGTGGACCTGGTCTTGATGCAGAAAGAGCTTCATCCTGGATTATTCAGCGTGATGGACGGCACAGTTTGCGGCGACGGCGCAGGCCCGAGGACGATGAAGCCCAGGGTCAAGAACATCATCCTGGCCGGCGCGGATTCTGTGGCTGTTGACTCGATTGCGGCCAAGATTATGGGGTTTGAGCCGATGGATATCTCCTATATCCGGATGTGCCACGAGAGGGGACTGGGAGTTGGCGACCCTGGAGAGATTGAGGTTCTGGGCGACGATATTTCTGAGCTCAATTTTCAGTTTAAAGTGAAACGAAGTTTCGTCATCTGGGGTGACCAGATGCTCAGGAGAGGATTTCTGCGGTCCCTGGAGAAGCTCCTCCTTCATTCGCCCCTCGCTGCCTGGGCTCCTTTAGCCAGCAACATCTACCATGATTGTCTCTGGTATCCGACCGTCGGCCGGAAAAGGATAAAGGAGTTTATGAAGACTGAGTGGGGAGAACTGTGGCAAAGATATTAAGGTACGAGACTAATACAGACGAAATAATAAAAGTTTCATCGCAAGGAGCGAAGCGACACGGCGATCTCACAAGGTTAATCTAAAGATGGCCACGCCCTTCGGGCTCGCCATGATAATGGAAAAGCACTTAATGCGTGTGTATCAGTTTTCGCCCCAAGATTTCTAATAAGAAGCTTCTTCTTTTCTTAAAAGTCAAAAGGTTTTGTTTTCGAGTTGAGAATTTGATCACCTTTCTTAAGGAATTATTTTTCGGCTGAAATATTTTTTATTTCAACCTATCAACTTTTTCCTTCTTCATGAATAATACAGATAGTCCTGCCTTTGCTTTTTTCATAAATTCACTTCGAGATCTTACTTTAATACTCCTGGACAAGATATAGGAAGGCCTTAGATAAAAGCTCTTGTAGAATTTTACAATCATTTTGTAGAGGTGGTCTCTTGTAAATTTTTCTTCCCAAACGGGTATTTTGAATCCTTCCATTGGATCCTGTGCGAATTCTTTCCAGATGTCTTTCTTTATGATTCCTTTTTCCAAGCCCAGATAATAGAGTTCTGTTCCAGGATAAGGCGAGAAAATAGTCGCATGGACATAGTCAGGTTTTAATTCTTTTGCCAAATCAAACGTATCCTGGATATCTTCTAGATTTTCAGAAGGTAAACCAATCATAAAATATGCGAGATTTTCTATTCCAGACTTTTTTGTCAACTTAAAAACTTCTTTCACTTTTTTTACAGTGAAGCCTTTTTTGATCACTTTCAACATCTTGTCATTCCCTGCCTCTACTCCGTAATGAATGGCCCCGCACCCAGCCTTTTTTAACATCTTCAGCATTTCTTCATCGACGAGGTCGACTCTAGTCCTTATATCCCATCTTATATCTAACTTATTCTTGATGATTTCTTCACAGATTTCTAAAACTCTTTCTCTCCTTACAGTAAAAGTGTCATCGTAGAAGAGAAAATCTTTGATGCCGAGCTCAACGCATTCACAGATTTCCTGGACCACATTTTTTGCGCTTCTCCATCGAAAATGAGAAGTAATGGGGGAGATAGCCCTATCGCAGAAAGCGCATTTAAAGGGACAACCCCTGCTGCTGATGATCGTCGTCGAAAGAAAGCCTTTGCTTAATAGAGAATTATAGTGTTTGATATCCATGAGACTTCTATCCGGAAAGGGTAGATCATCGAGATTGTCAAGAGGAACAAAATCATTTTTTTTAATTTCCCCGGAAGTATTTTTATAAACGAGACCTGGGATTTTCGGAAAGTGAGAGGAATTGTCAAAATTTTTCAGGAATTCTAGGAAGGAAAATTCCGCCTCTCCCATAAAGGCCAGATCAACACCATCAAGACTTATCGTCTCCTGTGGAAAAAGATGAATGTGAGTTCCCCCCAGGATAATTTTTGTGTTAGGCATGATCCTTTTTATCAACTTGGCTGTTTTGTAAGCGTCGATAAGCGTGAAAGTCATTGTGGAGATTCCAACAGCATCAAGGGATTTTCCTCTAAATTGATTTTCTAATTGAAGGTAGGTTAGCTTGAGAGGTTGAGCATCAAAAACCTCGAGTTCAAAATTTGTGAATTTTTTTATTATCGAGGCAAGATAGAGTAAACCCAACGGAGGATTAAATCCTCGATGCTCTTCTATAATCGAAGGATTTTTGCCAACCAATTCATTCCATCTGGGAGGATTAATCAGGAGTATTTTCATCGGCTACATCTTCTATTCATTAAGTTTAAAAAGGTTTATTCAACGGCCGCATAATCTGTTTTCGTTGAAAAGCTTTATATTCCCTTGTATCTTTTATGAGGAGCGATTTTGCTCGAAGTAAAATGGGCATTTATTTAACGGGAAAGAACATTACAGTCGTTCCCGTTTGTCAATAAGATCAGCGATCATACCAATAGCCAGCAATTGGACACCTGCGACAAAAAGGATTATGGTGGTGACATCCATCAACCGACCTAATAGCCAGCTAACAATCAGAACCGTAGCGCTTGCTATGAAGAAAAAAAGGCTCAACGGAAGGAAGATTTTTAAGGGTTCGAAGTACATGACAGTTCGTATCACCAGTTGAATAAAATTAAAAGTGTCTTTAATCGGATGAATTTTTGACTTTCCCTTCCGCTTATAGTATTCAATCGGAATAAATTTTACTGAATATCCATTGGTCAGAAAGGCAAGGGTTAGTGTTGTCGTAAAAGAAAAGCCGCTTGGAATAATTGAGTAGAAACGTTCGAGGATCTCCTTCCGCATGGCTCTTAGGCCTGAGTTAAGGTCTGGAATTCTTGTCCCTGAAAGACGATTGGCAAGCTTGTTGATAAACCACTTGGCGGGTCTGCGAAAAAGCGGGATGTGAACTTTTTTTCCTATCCTTGCTCCGACAACCATATCTGCGTCTTTAGCATTTTCTAAAATGAGTGGAATATTTTTTGTCGGGTAGCTTCCATCGGCATCAATAATAACAATAATTCCATTTTTTGCATGACGAATTCCTGTTTTCAAAGCAGCTCCATAGCCGAGATTTTGTTCATGACGGATAACTTTAACGCCTTGGATTGAGGCTTTTGCAAAAGTCTGATCTGTAGAACCATCATCAACAACGATAATTTCGCTATTTTTTCCAAGATCCAGTGACTTCAGCTCGGTCAAGACCTTTTCAATGCCTTCTTCTTCGTTATAAGCTGGAATGACTACAGAGACAACAACATTTGTTTCCATTATTTTTAGATTTCTATTAAATTTTATAACATAACTATTTTTTATTTCAAATTTTATTTTTTATTATTTACCTGTTTACTTAGCCATGAATCTATGGTATAGAGACTTTATAAAAATCAGATAAGTTGTCAGAATGGCTGAGGAGCAAAATTTTAGTTTTATCCATCTTCAAGCTTCATCCCATCTTTACAAAGACATCACTCTGATATGAACTGTTTGGTCACCGGAGCAGCAGGATTCATCGCGTCCCGCCTCTGCCTGAGGGTCCTCAAAGAGGGCTTCAAGGTCACAGGAATTGATTCTTTTGTCGATTTCTATCCGAGATGGATAAAAGAGCGAAACATTGAATCCCTGAGGGGAAAGAAGAATTTTAAACTCATCATCGGGGACCTGAACCGGCTGGACTTAAAAGAAATCGTGGAGAAAGCTGACATTATTTTCCATCACGCTGCCCAGCCCGGAGTTAGGACAAGCTGGGGCAAAAACTTCTCTCTCTATACCAGAAACAACATTGAAGCAACCCAGAAGCTGTTGGAGGCCGCGAAAAATACGAAGCTTAAGAAATTCGTATATGCCTCTTCTTCCTCGGTTTATGGGCTCTGCCCTGATCTTCCCATGTCAGAAACAAGTCAACTCCGTCCTTTCTCCCCTTATGGAGTGACCAAGCTTGCTGCTGAGAACCTCTGCCTTCTTTACTACAGGAATTATGGTCTCCCCGCCGTCTCGCTGAGGTTTTTCACTGTTTATGGACCCGGTCAGCGTCCAGACATGGCTTTTCATAGATTTTTCAAGGCCATGCTGGAAAATGCTAAGATATCCCTTTATGGCGACGGAAAACAGACCAGAGATTTCACCTATATCGACGATGTCATAGAAAGCAATATCGCCTGTCTTGATAGGGGGAAAGCTGGTGAAGTCTATAATATTGGAGGGGGATGCCGGATAAGACTTGAAGAGATATTCCCGCTCGTCGAATCCATTTGTCAGAAAAAGATCAGGAAAAAACAGAAGGAAAGACAACTGGGAGATGTGCTTGATACATATGCCTCTATCGAAAAGGCAAAGAGAGACCTCGGCTTCAAGCCTCAAACACGACTTCCTGAAGGACTTCGGGAAGAGTGGACATGGATTCAATGGCTCTATTCTTCCTGAAGAAAGAGAGAAGCTCATTCAATCTTTCAAGTAAAATTTATATTTGCTTCTTTGCTGATTATCTGTTCTTTTTTGACCAATACTGTCACAAGCATAGATAGGATTAAAAAAAGTAGTATAACAAATATCAGAGAAACGGGGACCACTCTCATTATACGACCCAAAACAAGATAATTTGAGACATTATCCCTGTATAGGAAGAAGAGCGCAGGAAGATAAAAAGAAGTCGACAGGATGAGTAGGTATCTTAATAGCCTTTTATAGTTTGCAGAAAACAAATTTTTATAGAGTATGGCCATTATTGGTATTGTTGGCAGAAGAGTTGTGTAAAAGTATTCCCATATCCGGTCGTAACTCAGATAAAAAGAGTAGATGGCTAAAATAATCGCAAACAGCAGAATCATAATTCTGTCATTTCTTTGTTTGATAAATAAAATCAGAAACGACGGAACAAACATTAGAATAACAGGAATCTTATAGATAGCAGAGTTGAGTCTTCTGTCGAGCAAATTATCAATGAACGTAGGCAAAGAGAAAAACTCGAGATCGTCAGGAGCGGTGAAAGCATTGAAGGATTCAGGGTTACCTGTATAACCAACGTTAGAATGATGTATGAAGAACTTCCAATGCATGATGTTGTCTGATTCTGGATTGAAAAAGGGCACAAAAAGGAAAATCGCTGTGACTGAAGCGTAAATAAGAAGACAAACAATAAGTGTCCTTCTTGTTTCTTTGGTAAAGGCCAAGGCGGGAAAGAAAAGTATCACAATTGGTTTAGTAAAAAGTGAAAATAGTAGGCCAAACAGTAATTTCATATTGACCCTTTCTCTGTAAATTTTTTCATTGTTTTTATTAGATAAAACCTCTATCAAGCTGACCATAATCAGTGTTACGGATAAAACAGTGAAGACATGCATCTGAGCGTTCCAGAGCAATAAATAGGTGGGGAAAGTGCAAAGAATTGCAAAATAGGCAAATTGTTTGATCAGATTTTCGTCTGTTTGCTTTGAAATAAGAAAAGCACAATAGACGAGAATGGCAATTGAAATGAAAACAAAGAGCCCATAGCTTACCCATGGATTCAATAGAGCAAACCAAAAGCCAACAAAAATGGATAAAACCGGATGGTAAGTATACATTCCTCCATAGGGACCGTAACTTGAAAATCCTGTATTGCTGAACATACTTTTGTGTTCCAGCAGGTTTAAAAAAGACCTAGGAACAGAAAAGAAATCATTACCTATTCGTCCATGCCAGGAACCGGCAACGAAGATATCCAAGAATCTAAATTTTAAGGATAAGAGCATCAAGAGAACAAAGGCGGCAGTCAGGAGTCGCAGCAACCAAATTCGATATTTCTTTAAAGGTTTCATGAGTCAATTATTAACTGAAAAGAATTTTTTTCCTGCCAAAGAAATTCCAGAAGAAAACGGCAATCGCAGAAAAGACCTTGGATATCAAATAATGAAAGTGAACCAAATCTGTAAAAAACCAGATGATTCCTTCGTTGAGTCCGAGCCCTACCAGACCGATAATCGCGAATATCAAGAATTCCATCTGCCTGTTTGTCAGAGCCCTTCTCGCAAAAACCCAGAAAATGCTCAGAGTGTAATTTGTCAAAAGTCCCAAGATAAAGGCGATAGCAGCTGAGATTAAATAATGGATTTTGATAACTTCTGTCAGGAAAAAGAGGGAGCCAAAATCAACGGCATAGGCAATTCCGCCGACAAAGATGTACCTGAGGAACTGGATAGATGTTTTATCGCTCTTGGCGAAAAGAAGGGAGCCTATTCGGCTGTTTATTGCTTTTATCATCCCATTGCGCCTTGAGTTCATTTTATTC
>CAZYBE010000002.1:0-29213 GCA_964645765.1 uncultured Eubacteriales bacterium | reverse complement strand
ATATTGATGTCCCAGACTGAGTGCTTTTCGCCTAAGATGTTGCCCACGGCCATAATAGCACTCAACATGGAGTGGTCCTGATTGTTATAGCGGTGGAGACCATTGCGGCCCATGGTTTGCAGATTTTCAATTTCAGACAAGTAATTTTTTATCGTTTCAATCCTCTCCTTGTACCTCTCATCATAAATGGGATAAGTTTTGGGCGACCTTATGACCATGCCGTCAATAATTTCCTCTCTGGCTGCAAATTTGAGTTTGCCGACTTCTTCTGTTCCGAGTTTGATGAGCTCGCTGTCGTCTCTTCTCCATATCTCATCTGTCTCAAAGCAGAAATATTCCAGTCCAAGGGATGTTGTCTGAGGGTCTGGAACCATTTCCGGGCTCCAGTTTTTGAAATTCTGTATCCGTCCGACTCTGACTTCTGGCGAATGAATGTATATCCAGTTGTCGGGGAAGATGGAAGGCTTGTCGATGATCAGGCTTACCGTGAAGAAATCCCTGTATCTGAGCTTTTGAGCAGCATCGAGGACCTCGTTCGGCGCTGGGGGCTTGATGGCAAGAATCAACTCCCGTAAGGGAAGGGTCGAGAGAAAATGGTTTCCCCTAATTTCCTGTAAATTTCCGTTGGTTCTGACCAGGGCAGATATGATTTTGTTTCTCTTTCGATTTAATTGAATTACTTGAGATTTGAGATTGACTTTTCCCCCCTTCTTTTCAACCAGCTCCTTGGCCTTATTCCACATCTGGCCAGGTCCTTTTCTCGGGTATTGAAATTCATCGATGAGGGTGGTGACCCGGTCCTTCCCTAAGAATCCGAGTGAATTCAATATGGCCCTTCCCAAGGATAAGCTCTTGATTCTCTGGGCAGCCCAGTCTGCCTGAATCTCCTGACAGGATATTCCCCAGACCTTCTCGGTGTAGGTTTTAAAAAAGATGGTGAACAGTCTTTTTCCAAATTTGTTCGAAACCCACTGCTCGAAGTTGGTGACATCCCGGCATGGGTTGAGCTGGGAGTAAAAATAGCTCATAACGACCAGAAAAGAATTGGCCAAGCCCAAGTTCATCAAAGCGTTGAGGGGTTTTAAAGGGTAATAAAAAAATCTGCTATTGTAGTAGATTCTGGATAATCTGGGCCTAGTAATAAAGCAATCTCCCAAGATCTCATTCCAGATTTTTTTCACTTCATTGTATTTCGTGAAAAATCGATGTCCCCCTATATCAAATAAATAATCTTTGTATTTGACTGTTTTGGAGATTCCTCCCACCTCTTTGTCTTTTTCATAAACGAGCGGGTTTAATTCATACTTGCAGGCTTCATAGGCCGCAGTTAGTCCTGCCGGCCCAGCTCCGAATATAACGACCTTCATTTCCTACATCCTCTCCTTTTTTTTGGATCAAAAGCCCTTTTCAGGAAAAACCCGATATAGTTTTGTGTCATTACGTTCAACCAACTTTTCTATGATACTTTTTGCTTCATCTTTTTTTTCTGTTTTCAGATAACAGGCGCATAAGAGGTTTAGAATCCGATAACGAATTTCCGGTTGTTTCTCAACTTGAAGAGCCGCCTCAAAGCAAAAGGTTGCTTCTTCATAGTTTTTGCTATTTTTCAGAATCGAGCCCAATTCGATGAGCCTTGCAACATCGATTTCATAAAAATGATTTTGTGTGTAAAGATTATCAAGGAAGTTGCCAAAATCATGAGAATAAATTTTGAAGAATTCCTTTGGGTCATTCAGCAATTCTATATATTTTTTCCCTTGCTTGTCTGAAGAAATCGGTTCTTCATAGACAATCTTGTTCCCATCTCTTCTCAAGGGGATAAGCATCCCCTTCTCCAGTGTTCCCAAGTAAAGATAGATTTTTCTTTCAGGAAAGCATTGTAAAAGTCTGAGATAACTCTCGTCTTTATCATTGGCATAGATAATATTTTCCTTAAGAAAGGGATCGTTATAGAGAAACCCCGGGCTCCACCAGCCCGTGGGAAGATATTCAAGGGGATGATAGAGAAACTTCATGATGACCAGTGCATCTTTAACGTGAAGCGCGTTTAAAACGTTGTGTATGTTAGGCGTTACTCCGGCAAAGTTATTGTCAAATCTGGAATAAAACCAATCGATATCGGCAGGCCAAATCCAGTGAGGAAAGCGGATAAAGAAGGCAAAAGCTATAAAGATTATTAAAACTCCAGCTGTCACTTTTTTCATCTTGATCTGATTAAGCTTTTTGAATTTGGTTGAGAGCAGCCGTGGTATCTCGCTGATGCTGTGCGCGCTAAGCAAAATAAATATCGGGATTACTTCAAAGAACATCCTAGCCCCGATAAAGACTTGGATTCCCCAATAGAAATACATCCCGACCAACAAAGAGAAAAGTCCTGCTACGAGCAGCAAGTCTTTTTTTCTTTTTTCCTTGTTTATTCTGTTTATCCAGAACAGCGGCAACAGGGCCAGAAAAGAAGAGATTGGCCAGCCGAATAAATATTCATTTAATGACACCAAGCTTTTTCCTATTTGAGCCGAACCAAGAAAAGGAGTATGGGGAATGCCAGTATAACCTGTTCGGCCAAAGCCGATGCCCTGACCTTCACCGTGAGCGACAATATAACCCATGCGCAGAGGGTGCCCGTTTGTTATTTGATTGTAAATCAGTAAAACAGAAATGAAGAAAGCGGTTATCAGGAAAAAAATTAGCGCATTCTTGAATCTTTTGCCGAAATTGTTAAGAAATTTCAGCGCGAAGACAATTAAAAATGGAATCGAGATTAAGACCGCATTATAAGGACGGATGAGAAAAGCCACTCCCAACCCAATCCCGGCGAATAATCCGTTGGCAAGGGATGGGCTTTTGATCGAACGGAAGAGAAAGAGGATAAATAAGGAGGTGAAAAACAGGCCGCTGGTGTGGGACATCATCGTCGAGGACATGAGCAAGAGCCAGATAGAGGCGGCCCCTAAAATAGAGGCTAAGATCCCGGTATTTTTATCATAGATTTCTTTGCCGATGAAGTAGAAGACGAAAATCGAAAGGGAACCTAAGAGAGGATTTATAATCCACGGAGCTTGGATGAGCAAGCCCAGGAGCAGGAGAAGGGGATAGCCGGGAGTGTACTGGCTGTACCATCTGCCGTTATTGATCATGTGAGGGAAGTCGAAGGATTCCTTGGCGCAGGGTGAAGGGACAAACAATCTCCCTGATTTGAATATCTTCGCCTGGAAAGTATAATCGATTTCATCGTGGACTCGGGGAATATGGCCAAAGACGAAATAGGAGAACAAATTGGTGAAGATAAAGACAAAAAGGGCGGAAGCGATGACAGGCCAGGGAATGGCGAATTTCTCTTTCATCGAATTTTTTTCTTTAACTTGAATTCAGCTTTTCTGAGGCATCGGAGTCATTCAACCGCCTTTGAACCCAACGGAAAACCCTTATTCTCGACGCAACGAGAATTCTTGCAGAAAGAGGAAAAGACATCAATCGCCTCTGGTGATGAATTCTGAGGTGATTTTTATTAATTTTCCTCCTCTCTAAAGGTGAGCCAAGATGATGAGCATGGCTAAAGAGCCTTTTTAAAAGAAGAAACCAGGAAAGTCGTCTCCTCCGGGCTGAACAACAACCTAGCGCAACCCATAGACCTTATGAAGCTGAAGGGAAATCCTGACATTATTTAAGTCGGCTTTTTGAGCCTGGTTTAGCAATTTCACCCCAAGCTTCACGCTCCATTTCCTGTTGGATTGCGGCTGGAGAAGGATGGGTGTTGTCTCTGGAAATTTTTTTCTCAGTTTCTTGATGAGCTTGAGGCTCAAATTCCTTGTCACCACCAGCTTGACCTCTTTTGCCTTTTTCCTGTATTGGGGCTGAAAGAAATAATTTTCAGGCTTCGGCGAGATGGAATACCAGTCGACAGGCAGGTTGCGGTAGAGAGTCGAATTGGTTTCAACCTGAACCTTGAAGCCTTCTTTTTTCAGGCGCCTGACCAGAGAGCCAATATCCTGAAGAAGCGGCTCCCCTCCTGTGAGGCAGACCCAGCGGGCTGGGAAGCGGCGCCTTAATTCTTTTATCTTCTCCATGACTTTCTCCAACGTATATCCCCGCCCCTTCTTCCAGGCATATTTTGTGTCGCAGAAGGAGCAGCAAAGGTTGCAGCCAGAAAGTCGAATGAAGAGGGTGGCTTCGCCCTGTCTGAGCCCTTCACCCTGGACGGAGGGAAATATCTCAGCTATTCTCAGAATACGTGGCTGAGGCATCCTCTGATTCCCAGACCGTCACTCTTTTCACCGGGAAGTGCTTTTTCAACTCGGTGAAGAAATGACGGGCCAAGTTTTCGGCTGAGGGACTGAAGTCATAGACTTCATTGAGAAGAGTGTGGTCAGGCAGGATTTCAGAAAGCTTTTCCTTGATTTTGATGAAATCAATGCTGATTCCTGTTTTATCGAGCGTCGTGGCCTCAACCTCAACCTCAACTTGAAAACTATGGCCATGGATTTTTTCGCACTTTCCCTTGTACTCTCTTAAGAAATGCGCGGCCTGAAATTTGTCCTTTACTCTTAAGGTCCAGCTCATATTTTTCCTTCTTTCTTTAGCCTGAGGATGAGATGGTCTTTTTCTCCTGCCTCCTCCCAGGCGGTTTGGCGCAGAATGCAGGAGGAGCACCTCCTGCAGGGGATCTCCTTTCCGGAATAACAGGAAATGGAGTAAGAATAGTCAGCACCAAGGGAGAGTCCCTTTTTTATGATTTCCGATTTCTTCATATTCACAAAAGGAGCGATGATTTTGAGCTTTCTCTTGGTGAATGAAGCTTTTGTCCCCAAGTTTATGGCTCTTTCCATGGCATTGACGAATGGCTTTCTCGTGTCAGGATAATTTGGAGAGTCGATGATGTTAAACCCGCAAACAAGCTCCTTCACTCCCTTGACTTCAGCCCAGGCCGCAGCCAGGGCAAGGAATATGCCGTTTCTAAAAGGAACATAGGTTGGAGGCAAGCCTTCGGCCAGGATTTCATCCACTCTCTCATACTCAGGTAAAGGAAGAGTGGTATTGGTGAGTGAGGAGCCCTTGATTTGTCTGAGGTCGACTCCTAGAGTTTTCAAAGGAATGCCGAGCTTTCGAGCAGATTTTCGCGCCATCTTGATTTCAATTTTATGGCGCTGGCCGTAGTCAAAAGTCAAGCCGAAGACTTTTTCGTAGCGCTTAAGAGCCCAGTAGAGGGCAGTCGTCGAGTCGATACCGCCGGAAAAAAGAACGACACACTCTTTCATCTTTGCCGGTTCTAGGCAAGATGATAAAAGATAAACGCTTTTTTTTCAAGGTCGAGGAACCATGCCCGCTCAGCCTTCAAACGGTTTTCTTAGCACCCAGCCTGATCTCCTGCACATAGAATTTTTATGTCGAATTTCTTAATTTTATAAAAGGATGGATTTTTACTTATTATGATATAATGAGCGGCAATAATTGTGCGGATTTTAAAAATTATGGGCGGCTGATCTAAAGACAAGGCTATTGATATGGAAGCGAGAGGCTTAAAAGATAAAGAAGATTCAGCAGAAAAAGCCTTTGAGCTGCTTTCCCTTGCTAAGGCCGGCAGGGATATCACGCTCAGGGATGACCAGTATGATTTTCCTGTGATTCTCGATTCAGTCAAGGTTTGCCGGCAGAGAGGATTTCGCTTTCGTCTGATTGACTCAGGCAAGCTCGACCGTTTTCATCTTGAGTGGCTCGGAGAAGCCGGCGCAGATTTCTATACATCTGATGAGGCAAGGGCTGGCTTTTTTGAATTGGAGCTTGTGAATAAAGCCTGTAAGAGGGGCAGAGCTTTTATCGCTTATTTTCATCATGCGCCCATAGAACTGAGTAAGGAGAAGGATTCTTTTAGTTTTTCTGAGCTTCAGGAAATGGGAAGATGCGGAATCTATCTCCACATCACGAATAGAGAAAAGCCAAGAGACATTTCTCAACTCAGCGAATTGGCTTATGCCTGCCGGCAGGGGGGAAGCTGGCTGGTCTATTATCACCACGGCTTGTTAGAGCCTTCTTTCTCTGAGCTGGGAAGAAATGGAGCCTGGATTCATGTTTCTGACCAGAACCTCGCTAAAGCAGAAAATACGAATCTAATTTTGGACCAAGTCAAGTCTTTGCTTGCTGCAGGAGCAAAGCTTGTCATCCATCTTGAGAAAGGAATGGATTTGCGCTTGCTGCACGATATCATGGCTGCCGGCGTTTTTGTCGTCTTCAAATCTTTGTTATTTGATTATAAATCTCCTTTTCGAATTCTTGAAAAAAAAGCCGCCAGAAGAGAGCTTGATTTTCGCGCTTATTATCTTTATCCCACTTTTCCATGAATTTTCGCCTGGAGGTCCATGGTGAAAGCAGAAGGTCAGCAGGACAAAGAAGAATTGATCAGAGGGCTGACTCTTGTCAGCGCGACTTCGATTGTTGTCGGCTCGATGATAGGCTCGGGAATATTTATCGCCCCTTCGATCATGGCTGGCTATGTCCAGAGTGCGAGCTTCGTCACGCTTTTATGGGTGATAGGCGGAATTTTTACACTTTGCGGCGCCCTAAGCTATGGCGAGTTAGCCGCCTCGATGCCAAAGGCAGGAGGGCAGTATGTTTTTCTTAAAGAAGCCTACTCTCCCCTCTTCGGCTTTCTTTACGGCTGGACTCTTTTTCTTGTCATCCAGACTGGGTTTATTGCTGCCGTGGCCGTGGCTTTTGCCAAGTATCTGGGAATCTTTATTCCGGTTCTTTCAGAGAGTGTCGTTCTGTTTCGCATCTTTCTTGGGTCGCATTCTTTTGCCTTCAATTCAGCCCAGGCCGTGGGGATTGTCAGCATCATTCTGCTGGTCATCGTCAACTGCTTCGGGATAAAGCTGGGAGCTGCTATCCAGAATATTTTTACTTTCCTCAAGCTATTGGCTCTTGCCCTCTTAATCATTCTTGGATTTGGACTGGGCAAGGGGAGTTTTTCCAATTTCCTTCCACTCTTCAAGCCCGCGCTCCCGGCAGCCTTGAACATGGGGCTTTTCGCTGCTCTTGCTGTAGCTCTTTCAAAAGCTCTCTTTGCCCTAGATTCCTGGAACTCCGTCACCTTCACCGCAGAAGAAGTCAAGAATGCGCCAAAGACTGTCCCCTCGGCTCTCAGCTTGGGGACAATCATTACCACCGTGGTTTACACTCTTACCGCAGCAGTATTTTTTTATCTTGTCCCTGCGGCAAAGGCTGCCCTGGTGCCAGACAATCGAATCGCGGCTGCAGCAGCTCAGGTCATTTTCGGCGGGGTGGGGCTCTATTTCATAGCCGCTGCAATTTTAATCTCCACCTTCGGCTGTAACAACGGCTTGATCCTCAGCGGAGCACGTGTCTATTATTCCATGGCCAAAGACGGCCTGTTCTTCAAGGGTCTGACGGCGATTCACCCCAAGTACCGCACCCCGATTAACTCTCTTGTTTCCCAGGGAGCCTGGGCTTGCATCCTGACTCTGACCGGGACTTACAGCGACCTTCTGACCTACTCTGCCTTTGCTTCTGTGCTCTTCAACCTGATGACAGTCATCGGAATCTTTGTCCTGAGAAAAAAGAAACCCGACCTTCCCAGGCCCTACAAGGCTTTCGGCTTTCCCTGGATTCCAAGCCTTTATATCTTGATAGCCATAGCTTTCGTAGTTTTCATCCTCCAAGGTGACCCTTTGAATTCATTCAAAGGAATTGTCCTGATTGTTGTTGGGATACCCTTTTATATTTGGTTCCGGACTAGCAAGAAAAAGGCCGAGATTCAAGAAAGCGGCAAGAGCAGTTAGCCAAGCCCCTCAGCAATAACTTCAGCAATATCCTTGACTTTAACCTTTTCCGCCTTCTCATCCTTCAGCCCATCTTTAAAAAGAAAAGACTATCGGATATAATAATCTACTTATATTTTTCAATAAAAGATGCAGGAAGGAACAATAGAAGACTTCTACTGGTGAGAATAGAGTTATATAGAATCAAATTTGTCATAAGACAAGGTATTCAAAATGAGAAAAGAGAAAGTTTCAACTGATAGTAATTGGTATATAATACGACACCAAATTTTGAGGTCGAGCTAAGAAATGCAGAGAAAAACGGGAAGTGAAGCGAGTGCTTTTATTTCCTCTGTTTCTATAGGTGATTCCTGCAGCTTAACTGGAAAAAGGGGATTATCGGCTATGCTGGGAACCATCATACCCTCGGCCCGAAGCGAATTGAGGGCTTTTGTAGAAAGACAAAGCGGACAAAATATCCTTGACTGTTACCAATGTGGCAAATGCAGTGCTGGTTGCCCGGCTGATTATGTCATGGATCTGGGCCCCCGCCGGGTCATGCGCGCCATCCAGCTTGGGCTAAAAGAAGAAGTCCTGGCAAGCACATCCATATGGCTGTGCCTTTCCTGCCAGACCTGCTCGGCTCGCTGTCCTGCTAATATTGATATTGCCCGGGTTATGGAATCCCTTAGATGGCTGGCTGCGGCTGAGAAAAGCAAGTCCGCTGAGAAAAATATAAAAACATTTCATCGCATCTTTTTGGGCATTGTGCGGCGTTTTGGACGTGCTCATGAGCTGAGCCTTGCCGCTTCCTATAACCTGCTCAGCAAACACTTCTTTGCCAACTTGAGGCTTGTGCCCGGAATGATCATGAGAGGAAAGATAGCGCTTTTGCCGCCTAAAGTTAAATCGGTAGCCAAAGTGAAAGAGATTTTCCAGAAAGCAAAGGCGATCGAAGAAAAAAAATGAAAACACAGATATACGCCTACTATCCGGGCTGCACCCTCCATTCCTCAGCCAAGGAGTATGATGTTTCCGCACGGCTGGTCTGTGAGAAGCTAGGCATCAGGCTCCAAGAATTGGAAGGCTGGGCCTGCTGCGGGGCATCGTCGGCTCACAACACGAGCCCGCTCCTGAGCATTGCCTTACCTGCACATGAGCTTCAGATAGCAGAGCTAACAGGGCTCCCTTTAACAGTTGCCTGTGCCATGTGCTTCTCTCGGTTGAAGCACGCTTCCCATGATCTCACTGACAAAACAAAGCTGGCCCTGATAAGTGAGCTCCTTGGAAAGGAATTCCATAACACAACTGAGGTCGTGCATCTCCTGCAGGTTTTGTCTGGGGCAAAGGAAAAATTTTCCGTAAGGAAGCCACTCAAGGGCTTGAAGGTAGCCTGCTATTATGGCTGTATGCTGGTTCGGCCCAAAGAAGTTGTTAATTTTGACGATGATGAAAATCCGCTTATCATGGACAGGCTGGTTGAGAGTTTAGGCGCCAGTGCTATAGAGTGGGATTTCAAGGTCTCATGCTGCGGCGCGAGTCTTCCCCTTACTCGACACGACATCGTGCTGAAGCTATCCCATCGAATCCTGTCCCAGGCCAAGCAGCTAGGTGCCGATTGCGTTGCTGTCGCTTGTCCTATGTGCCACAGCAACCTGGATGTTTACCAGAAGGAAATCCAAAAGAAAACAGAGCCAAGAAATAAAAATAAAATTAAGCTCCCTATTCTCTATTTTACGCAGCTTGTAGGACTTGCTCTGGGCTTCTCACCAGAGCAATTATATCTGAACAACCACTTCACCGACCCTCTGCCAATGTTGAGGGCTAAAGGCTTGGCTTAGAAAGAGCAGAATCATGGCAAGAATCGGAGTTTTTATCTGTCACTGCGGTACCAATATTGGTGGGGTAGTTGATGTCCCTAAAGTGCTTGAAGCAGCCAGGAAAATGCCTATGGTTTCCTTCGTCGATGATAATAAATACACGTGCAGCGAACCCGGACAAGCTTCTGTCCGCGAGGCTATTACCAAGAATCGACTCAACCGTGTAGTTATTGGCAGCTGCTCGCCTCGAATGCACGAAAACACCTTCCGCAAGACCGTCTCTTCAGCCGGGCTAAATCCCTACCTGCTGGAAGTAGCTAATTTACGAGAGCATTGCAGCTGGGTGCATCATGATGATAAAGAGGCAGCTACCGATAAAGCGATTGAACTAATCAGGATGGCGGTAGCGAAGGCTATCAGTAACGAGATGCTCTTTCCCAAGCAGTTTGGGTTAACCAAGAGGGCCTTGGTTATTGGAGGCGGTATCGCCGGAATCCAGGCCGCTTTAGATATCGCCAATGCGGGCCATAAGGTTTTACTAGTGGAACGCGAACCAACAATCGGGGGGCGTATGGCCCAGCTGGATAAGACTTTCCCTACGCTGGATTGCTCAGCCTGCATCCTTACTCCAAAAATGGTGGATGTGGCTCAGCATCCCAATATTACCCTCTTGACCTGCTCTGAGCTGGAAGAGGTTAAGGGCTTCGTGGGGAATTTCGAGGTCAAAATCAGAAAGAAAGCGCGCTACGTGGATGAGGTCAAATGCACTGGCTGCGGGGACTGTTCCAAAGAATGTCCGGTAGAGGTAGACAGCGAGTTCAATGTCGGATTGGGGATGCGTAAAGCAATCTACATCCCTTTCCCCCAGGCTGTTCCCAATAAATATGTTATAGATAAGAAAGAGACTCCGCCTTGCAAGACGACCTGTCCCATTCACATGGATGTCCAGGGCTACCTGGCTTTAATCGCTAAAGGAAAGCTGAAAGAAGCATATCAGCTAATTAGGCGAACAAACCCCCTTCCCGCGATCTGTGGCCGAGTTTGTTATCATCCCTGTGAACAGGCTTGCAAACGTCGCTACCTGGATGAGCCGCTGGCGGTCGCTTCTCTTAAGAGGTTTGTTTCAGACCAGTATGATATTGAGGAGCTTGAAGTTCCCCTTATTGAAAAGACTGGCAAGAAGGTGGCCATCATCGGCTCTGGTCCGGCTGGATTGACAGCGGCTTATGACCTGGCGCTCGCTGGCCATGAGATAACCGTATTTGAGGCCCTGCCTGAGCCAGGGGGGATGGTGAGGGCGGGGATACCTGAGTTTCGCATGCCTAGAGAGGCTCTCAGCAAGGACATTAAATACATTGAGAAACTCGGTGTGAAGATAAAAACCAATACGAGGATAGGAGAGCAAGTAAAACTTGAGGAACTGCGAAAATCCTATCAAGCTATCTTCATTGCAACCGGTGCTCATATTAGCCTGAAATTGGGGGTCCCAGGAGAAGAGAACTTAGGGGTTATTCATGGAGTTGATTTTTTGCGGGCGGTTAATCTGGGGCAAAAGGTGGAGATCGGTGCTCGAGTCATCATTGTCGGTGGCGGCAACACTGCTATCGATGCGGCCAGAGTAGCTTGCCGACTGGGCAGCCAGGTAACAATCCTTTACCGGCGAAGCCGGGGAGAAATGCCGGCAACTGCGGCAGAGGTTGCAGCTGCTGAAGAAGAAGGGGTGGAAATTATGTTCCTTGCTGCGCCCACCAGAGTGGTCGCTGAAAGAGGAAAAATCGAGGAGATAGAATGTATCCGGATGGCTCTAGGTGAACCTGATGCGAGCGGCCGGGCTCGGCCTGTTCCTGTGAAAAGTTCGGAGTTCATCCTTGGTGTTGATACTCTTATTCCTGCTCTTAGCCAAGCGCCCGATCTTGCCTTTGCCGAAAGGCTTGGCTTAAAGGTATCGCCCAAAGGCACTCTTGAGATTAATAAAGCAAGTCTGGCCACTAATGTTGATGGTGTTTTCGCAGGAGGTGACGTAGTCACTGGACCCCAGACGATTATTGACGCAATGGCTGCAGGCAGGAAAGCAGCCTGCTCGATAAATAAGTATTTGAGGGGAGAACTCCTGCCTGCAGAAATTGAGGAAAAAGCTAGCCCTCAAAAGCCAAGCGAAGAAGAAATCGCTTCACTTAGGGAGAAGTATCCTTGGCAAGTCCGGGTGAAGATGGCCGAACTGCCTTTAGAGCAACGGGCCAAAAACTTCGATGAAGTAGAGAGGGGTTACAATTTAGCCCAAGCTCAAGAAGAGGCTAAGCGCTGTTTGTCCTGCGGAGTCTGTTCCGAATGCCTGGAATGTGTAGAGGCTTGTGAGGCAGGTGCAATCCATCATGAGATGAAAGATGAGATTATCAAAGAAACGGTGGGCGCTATCATTGTTGCCACTGGCTATAAAACTTTTGACCCTACAATTTATGGCGAATTTGGGGGCGGCAGATTTTCCGACGTTATTACTGGCATGCAGTTGGAAAGGCTGCTGAGTGCCTCGGGTCCCACTGGGGGTGAGGTCCTTCGTCCCTCAGACGGCTTGCACCCCAAGACTGTGGTCTTTATAAGCTGTATAGGGTCGAGGGATGAAAATAAAGGACGGACTTATTGCAGCAAGTTCTGCTGTATGTACATGGCCAAGCATGCGATCATGCTCAAAGAGCACGACCCCGAGGTTCAATGCTACATTTTCTATATCGATGTTAGGGCAGGGGGGAAAGATTTTGACGAATTTGCCCGGCGTGCTCAGCGAGAATACGGCGCTTTATACCTTCGTGGCCGGGTTTCCAATATATTCCAGGACGGTAAGAAGCTTATTGTCTGCGGGGAGGACTCACTCATGGGTCGGCCAGTGGAAATTCCTGCTGACTTGGTGGTGCTTGCTACCGGTGCAGTGCCCAGCGATGGAGCAGCAAAGCTGGCTCAAACCCTTAAAATAAGCTACGACACCAATAACTTCTTTGTCGAGGCTCATCCCAAGCTGCGGCCAGTAGAAACTCAGACCGATGGCATATACCTTGCCGGGGTATGCGTTGGCCCCAAAGACATCCCGGAGTCAGTTGCCCAGGGCGGCGCGGCTGCAGCAAAGGTAGCTGCACTCTTCAGTCAAAAGTTTCTCACCGCCGACCCGATGGTATCTACAATTGACCCCATGAAATGCAGCGGCTGTCTCCTCTGCCAGAAAGTATGCGCCTTTAGTGCTATTGATACCCAAGTTCTCAAGGATGGGCGCTCGGTATCAGTGGTGAATGAAAGCCTGTGCAAGGGATGCGGCTTATGCGTGGCAGCCTGTCTTTTTGGAGCAGCCAACCTGCGCGGTTTCACCCAGCAGCAATTACTGGCTGAGGTAACATCACTATGGCAGTAGATCATCAACCCAGGATCGTCGGATTTTTGTGCAACTGGTGCAGCTATGCCGGTGCCGACATGGCTGGCACAAGCCGCATTTCCTATCCACCCAATATCCGTATCATCCGTGTTCCCTGTTCCGGCAGGGTTGATCCTTTGCTGATAGTCAAAAGCTTCCAACAAGGCGCGGATGGCGTCCTTGTGGCTGGATGCCATCCAGGCGACTGTCATTACACAGATGGTAATTACTATGCTCGACGCCGCTTCGCTTTGCTTCAAACTTTCTTGAATTATATTGGAATCGAAAAGGAGAGATTCAGGCTCGAGTGGGTATCTGCCTCAGAGGGGAAAAGATTTTCCCAGGTGGTCACCTCCTTTACAAACGAACTCCTCAAGCTTGGCCCGAGGAGAATCCCTTCAAAGGAAGAATCTATATGATGAACGCAAGCGAAATAATTGCTGCAAAAGCCAGAGATTTACTTCAAAGCAAATCTGTAGAGTGCGTTATCGGCTATCAACGCGCCACTAATGGATCAGGCGCCCGTCCTCTGTTTGCCTATGAACCGGGAGAGACCGATAAGCTTATCTTTGACCAGACATGTAGCCATAACCTGGTCAAGTTCCTCCTCAACCGCAAAGGCAAAGTTACTGCCATCGTGGTTAAACCCTGTGATTCGCGGGCCATCAACTTTCTCCTGAATGAAAACCAGATTGAGCGGGATAAAGTTTTTATTATTGGGGTTGTATGCTCTGGCATAGTCGAGATGAGGGCGAACGAAACCAGAGAAAAACTGGAGAGAACGTGTGAGCTCTGCCAGCAACACACCCCAGTGGTTTACGACTTCCTGGTAGGAGAACCAAGCCCAGAACCAGTTGCTGAAGCCTATCCTGATGTGGCCAAGATTGAAGCCCTCTCGCCATCGGAAAGAAGAGCTTTTTGGCAAGAGCAATTCAGCCGCTGCATACGCTGCTATGCCTGCCGCCAGGCCTGTCCTGGCTGCTATTGCAGTGAGTGTTTTGCAGAGAGGCTGGACCCATTATGGGTTGGCATTAGGATCGCTCCCAGCGAAAATATGATCTGGAATTTAATGCGGGCTTTCCACCTCTCAGGACGTTGTATTGGCTGCAACCAGTGCGAGAGAGTCTGTCCGGTCAACATCCCACTCAGCCTGCTTAACCGAAAAATAGAAAAAGAAGTTCTCGAATTTTTTAACTTTAAAGCTGGCATCGATGCTGAATCTCCGGCACCATTTGCTACCTTCCGGAAAGACGAAAAGATAGGGATTTGACAGATGAGTCAGTTCATTTCAAAAAAAGACTTACTTTCTTGGCTGGGCGAGATATCCAGAAACCGCGACCTTGTGGCACCCACCAGGGTAGAGGACTTGATCCTTTACCGCAAAATTAGCAGGGTGGAAGAAATTGTTTTCGATTTCAACAATACATCTTTGTCTCCGAAAGAATTCTTTTTGCCACCCTCAGAAACTATGTTTTCAATCGAGAAAATAGACGGGCAGGTCAAGCTGATATCATCTGAAATTGAACGGCAAATGGTGATTTTCGGGATTCGCCCCTGCGACGCTAAAGGAATCGCTGTATTAGACTTGCCCTACTTGGAAGAGCCGAGAGATGCCCTCTATGGCCAGCATCGTCGGAAAACCACCCTTGTTGGGCTCTCTTGCCTCAAATCGTGCTCCGAATGCTTTTGCTCCAGTATGGGTACCGGCCCGGACGATGCTTCTAACTTGGATATAATGCTCACTGAAGTGGATGACGGATTCGTCGTGCAGGTCGTTACCGAAAAAGGACATAACATCCTGCCTGGCGGGTTGTTGATTGAGAAGGACGTGACTCCACCGCTTGCTCCCTCCGTCTTGAAAGTCCCGTGTGAAGGCATCACAGAGAAGATGAGGCAAACGTTCAACAGTCACTACTGGAGCAGGTTGGCTGATAGATGTCTGCACTGCAATATATGCTCCTATGTGTGCCCCACCTGCTACTGTTTTGATGCGCGGGATTATACCAATAAAAAACGGATCGACCGAGTGCGAAGCTGGGAGAGCTGCCAATCTCCGGGCTTCACCAAGATTGCGGGCGGTTATGACCCCCGCGCCAATAAAGGCTTTCGCCTTAGACAAAGATTCGGCCATAAACTGATTTACTTCCCCGAGCATTTTGGAGTCTTTAACTGCTCCGGCTGCGGCAGGTGCGTCAGGGCTTGTCCAGTAAACATAGATATCCGCGAGATAATTCAGGACATTCAGAAATTAGGAGCTGAAATCAATGCTTGAGAATCCTCTTCTTCCCCATTTAGCCAGGCTGCTGGATGCTGTCGATCTTACACCTGATGTCAAGCTCTTCAAGATCGAGTTGATTGAGCCAAAGGTCAGAGATAATTTCCGCTATAAGCCAGGTCAGTTTATCTTTATCTCGGCTTTCGGTACAGGTGAGTCACCTTTTGGCCTGACTTCTGTCGATTACCGCAATGGCCCCCTTGAGGTTGCTGTAAGGAGGGTCGGAACCGTAACTAACTCCCTCCATGAACTGGAGCCTGGCGCAATCGTAGGGGTGCGAGGACCCTATGGAAACCAATTCCCTCTTGAAGACTACAAGGGCAAAAACATTTTCATTATCGGTGGCGGCATCGGGTTCGCGCCTCTGCGCCCAATTATTCTCACCATTCTTGACCACAGAGATGACTACGCCAGCCTGCTTATCCTCAATGGAGCACGAACTCCACAAGACCTGGTCTTTGCTTCGGAGTTTGACACCTGGGCAGCTTCATCCAGAACAAGACTTGAGCTTACAGTTGATGCCGCTGACCAAAGCTGGACTGGCCGAGTAGCTCTCATCCCTGCCGTAGTCAAAGAATTGAATCTTTCACCGGAAAACGCCATTGCCATTATCTGCGGACCTCCAATCATGATCCACTTTACTTTAATCGAGCTGAAGAAGCTGGGTTTTGCTGACAATCAGATAGTTACGACCCTTGAAAGCAAGATGAAGTGTGGTGTGGGCAAATGCGCCCGTTGCAATATTGGTGAGAAGTATATCTGCCAAGATGGACCTGTGTTCACCATGGAGCAGATCTCCCATCTCCTTGAACAATTTTAATTCTTCATATCGACATATAATCGCGTTAAGTTTCCCCTGTGAACAGGTTTTTCCTTCGTTGCATTTCCTCTTTCGTTTTTTAGCTTTTTTCTCTCTGTATAGAGAATATTTGACGGTCTCCAACATCGTCGACCCTCTGGTGATCGTTGAAAAAATCGAGGATGTCAAATACGGAGAGCTGGTGGAGATTGAGACCGGAGAAGGAATTCTGCGCCGGGGAACTGTGCTCGATGTTTCAACCGAAAGAGCAGTCGTCCAAGTCTTTGAGGGAACTCTCGGTCTTGACGTTGATAAGTCGCGGGTGAGGTTTCTGGGCCGCTCCCAGCAGCCCGGAAAGAGATTCCAGGCCGAAGAGGCTATCCCGGCTACCTTTACACCGACCTGGCCTCGATGTATGAAAGAGCAGGAAGGATCAAAGGGAAAAAGGGCTCGATTACTCTCATCCCCATCCTGACCATGCCCGAGGATGACAAGACCCATCCTATTGCCGATTTAACGGGTTACATCACCGAAGGGCAAATCATGATCAGCCGCGAGATCCACCGCAAGGGAATTTACCCTCCCATCGACGTGCTTCCCAGCCTTTCCCGGCTTAAAGATAAAGGAATCGGCGAGGGTAAGACGAGGGAAGACCATGCCGATGTCCTCAATCAGCTTTTTGCCTGCTATGCGAGGGGAAAGGAAGCCAGGGAGCTGGCCTTGATCCTCGGAGAGGCAGCCCTGAGCGATATGGACAAGGTCTATCTGAAGTTTTCAGACTCCTTCGAAGATAAGTTTGTGAGGCAGGGTGAGTTTGAATCCCGCTCTGTCAAGGAGACGCTCGACACCGGTTGGAACCTTCTTCGGAAAATTCCCAGGCCTGAGCTCAAGAGGATTCGTCCCGAATATCTGGAAAAGTACTATCAAGAAAAGAAATGAAACTCGCAGTCAACCCCAACAGGATGGAGCTGATGAGGCTTCGAAGGCGCCTCAGCCTGGCTGAGAGAGGGCACAAACTCCTCAAGGACAAGCTGGAGGAGATTATGCGCCGTTTCTTGCAGCTCATGCGACGGCTTTTCAGCCTTCAGGATGAAGTCAGAATAAAATTGGAAAAGACCTTTTTGTCATTTGCCCTTGTCCGAACACGGAGCTCCGGCAAAGACCTGGAGAGACTCATACCAGAGGGGGAATTGCGCTTAAAGGCGAGGAGAGAGAGGATTTTCAACCTCATCGTGCCCAGCTTTGAAATCGAAAAGAGTGAAGTCTCTGATTATGACTTGTTGAATACAGAGAGCGAGCTCGATATCGGGCTAAAAAAAGCCCGAGAGCTGCTCAAGGACATGCTGGAGATGGCCAAGCTCTGGAAAGCCGTGGAGCTTCTCGCTCATGAGATTGAAGTCACCCGGCGCCGGGTCAATGCCTTGGAGCACATCCTCATCCCGAGCATCAAGGAGGCCATAAGCTACATCTCGGGCCGTCTGGAAGAGATGGAGCGCTCCTATCAAGTCCAGCTGATGAGGGTCAAAGAAATCATCCGCGGGCATTAAGAGTTTATTAAAGCACTTAAAGATTTGTTTGACTATTATCCAAGAGATTTGCCTTAAGATGAATAATTTAATAGTCAAATATACGGCTTGCAATATAATATATATAATTGTAAGATAAGACTGCAATTTTAAGGGGATATTTGATAAAATAACATAATATACGATGTGCTTCGCATAGAATCTGTATCAAAAAAAGCATGCCGTATATTAATAGTTAGCCCAAGAAACCGTTTACTATAACTTGATGTGTTTGAAGAAATTAAGGTCAAAGGCGTGACGCAAGAATTAAAAGAACTCAAAAATGAAATTGATGCAATGTTTTTTCGATATGCCCATCTCACTGGTGCGCTAGAACTCTATATGTTAATTATTGAAAATCAAAATCTTCAAAAAAATATAAGCAAAGTAATTTCAGGTACTGAGACTGAATGGAAGGAAATACATCGCTTCATGATCATCAATAACCAAAACGTAACTTGGTATCCTAAATTACCAGTGAGGGAAATTCTGGGCCAGAAAAATGCCTTGCTTGGTTATCTTTATGGCGTTACCCTTAGTCGCATGATTGGTGATATCGACTTCTATTTTACGTCTGTACTTAAAAACCATTTTGGTCACATTGAAACCAGTGGTAGCTCTTGGGACCGATTTATTAAAAAAACCAAAATAGACTTGCTCAATCGAAAACATGGAAACTTTGTTTACACACTACTGCAAGAACGGCATAAAATTGAACATAACAAAGCGCAAATTGACCGTGGATTTCTTGAGCGTTTAGCAAAACGTAACGTCAAACACACATACAAAGAAGGTGATTCAATACAAAAAAGCCATATCGATGTGCTTCTTGCAAAGCAAGTAATCAGGGAATTCGCTGAGGATGTTGATAATGAGGTATCAAAGCATATTTTCACATAACCTTATTGCAATACGGACTAACAAGGCCCTTCACCTGACCGCTATTCCGTTGCACTCCATAGCGGCAGGTGAACTTGGTCATTCGCAATAGAAATAAAAAATGAAACGCCATTTAGCGGATCTTACGAATACATCTGAATACGCAGTTTGCCTCGAGTTCACGCCTCGAATGGAACCACTCGTGATTTCGACCGGCAAGATGCCCTTTGTCTCGCTATCAACGGAGATCAAGGCTAATAGTTTCACAAAGCTGGCCCGAAACCTTCATTCGCAATATGGCCGAATTCCTTATGGCTCCCCCCTTTACTGGTGGGAAGCACTTGATAAAAACGTGGAGAGGGATCTCTATATTGGACAAACAGTCAATCTGGCCTTGCAGAAACGTTTTGAGGGACACCAAAAGATAGTGCGGCTACTTTGCAGATACGTGAATGACAAGAACGTTCACGTGTTTTTTCGTTTGAACACTCGATTCGATCTTATTTGCCCAAACGGACAACGCGTCGCGATAGAGCATTTACCTCCAGTTCAGGCAAAGAGAGTTCTTTCAGATGTGGAGGCTTTCTTGATCTACACTTACAAGCCTGAGTTTAATGATCGTTTGATCCATAGAAAGAAGAGACCATGGAAACCCTTTACGATAAGCGAGATCAAGAAAAATTAAATTGCGAACAAACCGTTTCAGTGGACGGTTGATAGCCGCCGCTAATTTTGGACGTTAGCCGTAAAGAGACAGGAAATAAACTATGGCACTAAGTTTAGAATGGAAACTATCTAATGCTCCACTTGCGGATATTGGCTTTGCGATTGCAAACACCACAATAGAAGTAGCGAATCAGCAAGTTGCTGACCTCGCGGAGTTATTTCCCCTTAAGAGTAACTGGGAGATTCAAGGTCATATCGATGAAGAATGGCTGATTGTTAGAATTACCGAGCGTTATGGTTCTGGGGTCCCTACAGTAGGCGAATTGAAGGGCGACGAGCTGAACTATATCAAAAGAAAAGTTCTACCTTTTAAACCAAGACTTCATTCGGAACTATTTGCATTACTAGGCTCTGACTGGTTTTCGTTTCAAAGATTTACTTATGTCGGTCCCTATCGGAACTCCTACGCTTGTTGGCCAGATTTAAATCAACACTTAATAGATTGGTTAAATCATATAGTTTTGCCAGAAGTTTTTAAAAGAAATGAAAAAAGGATATTGAGGGCTATTCCAAAGCCACCGCAATTCAATCTCGAGAGCATACGAAGAGCATGTTGGGTCTTAGAATGTGAGGAATCTTTGATTCAAGGAACCGCTTTTTATCTGAAAGGAACCGGTTTAGTAGCTTGTAAACATGTATTAGGTACTAAGACTGTTGCATTTCAGCCGGATAATATTTCAAATAAATATCCTGTTACAGTTATCGCTCAGAATGAAACAATTGATGCTGCCATTTTGAGTATTGATCAAGAACTGCCCCATGGTCTGTCCGCTGGGAGTGCAAATAATCTTAAAGTTATGGATCATGTGGCAGTAGCTGGATTCCCCAATTATAGATATGGAGACACAGGTGTAATTATTCCAGGCCTGATAGTGGGCTTCAGAATGGTATCTGGAATTCGAAGAATTTTAACTAATGCTCCAATTGTCGCCGGAAACAGTGGCGGCCCCGTTGTGGGGGGTGACAATCATGTAATTGGCATAGCTGTCACAGGTGCTGAGATGATGGATAGAGTCCAAGAAACAGAAAACCACGGGATTATTCCTATTGATGCACTGAATCTAATAAAAATAGATAAAAATGGCTAACAAGGCAAATGTACTCGAATAGTCAAAAGCGTCGCTTCGCTCCGTTTTGTCTGCCTATGATTTGCAGCGTTAGACAGGTCAACGAGAGATGAAACTTCGATTTACCCGCATGGAGAAGCGTCGGGCGAGTACCGCGCTCGCACTCGCGTGGTCCGAGAGCGAGACTGCCCAGTTGTTGATCAGTCGCCGGAGGTTACGGGAAGCCGTTCGGCACTTATATTTCGCGTGCTTTTACGCGGGTCAAGCGGCCCTGGCCGACAAGCTACCGCCGAGACCGTCGCATAAGATGATTGAGACCCGGCTACATGAGTCATTCAAGCACCGGTCTCTTCCACCTCGGCGATATGTTAGGTTGCACAGTGAGCTCCACAACCTACGGAATGGCGTCGACTATCGGGCCGCCCCAACGCCCGATGCGACGCAGCTTGAATCCCGATTGCGGGCCCTCCAGAGGTACCTCCGTTGGATGACTCGAGTGGTTCCCCGAGTCGAATTGCCAGAGATCCTGGCGGCCATTGTGCAGGATCATCAAACGGTTGCCCAGGAACTTTCGTTTGACATATACCATCCGAGCCCATACTACGATGGTCAGACGCGCATGACGGTCTGGCAACCCGCAAGGGACGTCAAGTCGTTTACACCCAACGCCCTGATTCGACATGCTCGGCGCTTTCTAGCCGCCATTCGAGCTGACTTTCCGGATGGTTACGTCGCGGGGCTGAACAGCCGACTGAACCAGTATGGCGAACCCGTGCACCTATTAATGCTGGACCTTGATACCACAGACCCTGCCGTCGAAAGTGCTCTCAGTGCTATCGGCGGGACTCTTGTAAAATCCGGGCGGGGGTTCCACTTCATCGGACGACAGCCTATCTGTGGCCAGCGGCGTTGGGAAGCGACGTTGCGCCGTCTCAAGAAGCGACGGAACCTCCGTGGGTTTGTAGACTCAAAATTCATCGACTTCTCTCTTCAGCGTGGGTACTCGACCCTGCGACTCACGGCTGGTGCAGACAAGCCACACGTTCCGTTCTTCTACAAGGATCTCTGATGGCCAACCTGTCCAACATCCGCGTGAACCCAACGGCCCGTCCGATCAGGCGCGCCCGTCCGGTCCGGAGCTTACGCGAGGCGTTAGCACCAGGAACAAAGGCCAATACCTCTAAGACATGATATAATAGGCGCATGATTACTGATAAAGACAGACAAATGATCAAAGAAATAGCCGCCAAGTACCGCGCGAAGCGCGTGCTGCTGTTTGGATCCAGTCTGTCTGACGACAAGGAAAGCCGCGACATCGACATCGGAGTGGAAGGTATTGAGCAAAAGGACTTTTTCACCTTCTACGGCGAGCTTCTGTTTGGTTTATCGAAACCGGTCGATGTCATTGACTTGTCCACAAGAAGCCGTTTCGTCGAACTCATCCAGCGGGAGAGCATTCCTCTCTATGCCTGACTACCGTCTTCGTATTGAAGCCGAGTATGAGGCCATAGAAAACATACTCTCCGCCTTACCTGACCGCCCGCTATCAACACTCTCCAAGCTTGAGCTTGCTGGTGTGGCAGCACTGCCTCACAATTTCTATAACGGCATCGAAAACGTTCTCAAACAGGTCTTTCAGTCGAAATCATTTCCTGTCCCGCAGGGAGAATTGTGGCACAGAGACCTTCTAATTGCGGCATTCGAAAGACAAATCCTGTCTGACCGCTTACTGGACAATTTGAAGCGATATCTTGCCTTCCTCCACTTTTTCACTCATGGCTATGTTCTAGACCTCTTCCCTTAGCATATGGAGCCGCTTGTCAGAGATGCCGAATCGGTATTCAGCAAATTCAAAGGCGAAATCGAAACTGCTGTGTGCTAATAATGCGATCCAGCGGACCGGGGCTTTGCCGAGGCCGCTGATCCGCGACGGTGGGTGGCCCGGTGGTTAAGCTTGACCATTGGGCATTGGGAGGAAGAATATGCGTATTGACGAAAAGATAATGAAGAGGCTTGATGAACTCCTAGAGATGGGAGAACAGGTGCTTGCAACTAGGCGAAGTCCGGGACCAAATGTCATCGGGGATGATCGAGTCAATTCACAGATAGCTTATCAGTGGGCCACAAGTGTGCAGAACCTTCTTGCGCGCGTGTTTGGACTGGATAGTGAGCACTACAAGAACTTCACAAAGCGAGTAGAAAGCCATCTCACATATTATCCTGTCTTTTGTGCTCAGGGCATTTTGAAGGCGGCCAAGGACGATTATGAGAATGAACAGTTGTTCGAGGTGCGTCAGCTAGTCGAAGCAGAGTTGTTTGACGACTTACTTGAGCAGGCTGAGCACCTGTTCGATTCGGATTACTATCAGCCAGCGGCGGTGATTGCAGGATGCGTCCTGGAGGATGGGTTGAGGAAACTGTGTCAGAAGAACGGAATCGCACTTCCCGAAAAGCCAAAGCTCGACAAAATGAATGCCGACCTAGCGAAAGCTGGCGTTGTCTCCAAGCTGGTTCAGAAAAGGATTACAGCACTTGCTGACTTGAGGAATAAGGCCGCGCATGGCCAATGGGACCAGTTCATCAAGGAAGACGTGGGGGAAATGATCCCCGCTGTGCGGAGGATTATGGAAGAATATTTTTCCTAACAAGCCTGTTTTGGGCAGTGTGCGGGCCGTCCAACAAGTCGCTGGAGCCGACCCACTAATCGATCGTCGTCTTGTTGTAGGTCTTGGTTATGAGTCGTGTTTTGAATTGAGGGATTCGTCGTTTCACGTGCGGGCGGCTCAGCCCGGTCCGTTGGCCATGAGAGACTAAAATGCATGAAGACAGTTACTACTGGCTCTTCAGCGCAGCAGCACAGTCTATCGCCGCATTGATCGCATTCTTGATGGCGGGCATTGCTCTCGCCTTTTCAATGATGGATCGTCTTGTCGACCAAGACGAGACCCTCCATGAAGTTGTCGAGTCCTTGCGGCGGAGGCAACACAAGCAATTAACTGGTCTAGCCGTTACTACAGGTGTTGCGATTCTATCAAGCCTATTGGCCGTCTACCTAAATCCCTGGCCAACGGCTTTCCGGACAGTCATAAGAGGCGTTGCCGCATTGGTTGACATTGGCGTAGTCATAGGCTCCATCGCCTTCGTCGCAAGCATAGTACGTCCTAGCAGATACAGTAGAGCGGCACAGCGGGAGTATGCTGCTTCGCAGAAAAGCATTGAAGCAGTGCCAGGCCAAGAGCCGTCAAATGTATTTTTCAGGCAGTTCATACAGTTGGAACAAAGCATTAGAACATATCTTAAGCAACATGATCTATATATCCCAAGTCGGGGCGTTCCTCGGATGTCTTTCTCTTTTAGACAGATGGTAGACGCTCTATATCAGAATGAACGTATTTCTCGGAAATTAAGAGACCTTTTCCTTGAGGTTAACAAGTTCCGAAACCTCCTATTTCATGGTCATATGGATCAAGTCGATGAAGGCGTGATTAAAGCACTCCAGAAAGCCCAGTCCCGTTGGGAGGAAGAGAGAAAGGATAGAAACTGAACGTAGCAATCGGCTCCACCTGATGTGCCATAAATGGTGTCCCTGTGAGCCGCGAGCGTTAGGTGTCGCTAGACGCGCTGGCTTGATCTGGCGCAGCAGGCTTAACCATGTCGAACGATGAGATTCTTGATCGCCTCCACCGCATATACGCGGCCGTGGACGCAACCGTCGAGGGCGACTTGAGCAAGTTCCCGCCGAAGGTAGTTTCCGATGAACGAGGGTTTGCGATGTACCAAGATTTTATCGGTAGTCTGAATCCTGCTCAACTTTCGAACCTCGCGCACTCTGCCATTCACAATATCGCCAACCTCCAAAACCATATTCGCCGCTGGGCTGCAAAAAACGGCCGCGATCCCAAACAAGTTGATCAGGCAGTTGCGAAGTATCTTCCGTTGCAACTAATCAAGGATCTCTCAAACAATGACAAGCACGGCTATCCCCCACGTAACGGCGGTCGTTCTGGGAAGGCGCCGAAGTTGGTGGACGTGAAGCGCGTTCTAAAGCTCAGGACGGACACGGCCCCGGGATCATGTGTGGAGGTCATCTTCGCCCCGAAGGGTCCCAAGCAGATTGTGTCTGGTGGAGGCGGATCGGTCGTGGTAGTTACTGGAACCGTCGTCGATGGAGGCGGTGGCATACTAGGTGATCTTCACGATATCGAGGCCAAAGCGCTCAAGGTCTGGGAGCAGGAGCTCCGAAACTTAGGCGTGCTTATGTGAGGCCGACACTCAGCCACCGATTGCGGGAGACGGGCCGCAATCAGCTCGCTCACGATGCGGAGCTTTAGGCCGCTGACACTCTTTCCACGCAAGAGCAAGGAGGTTAACCATGGGTTTCAAAGTATTAGGCGACCGTCGCGATGAATTCGATATCTGGGTTGTTGACGCTAATGAGCAAACGCTTACGAGCATTAGCCGAGTGGATGAACTTCATAAGAGAGGTTACAAATTCGAGGCAGCGACAAGTCAAGCGGCAATAGTGGAGGGTCTGCTTCTTTCCTATCTTCTTGTGGCGAAACAGGTTGACCTCATTAAGTTCGATCAGAATACTGAAGAGCTCCTTGCCAGATTAAGAATCACTTTCGGTCAACTAAAAGACGCGCTAAAGAACACCGGGGCTTTCCACGATAAGTCGTTAGAGGCTGATGTTGAATCATATGTGTTGGAGCGCAATCAAGTAGCGCACCATCTTGCAGGAGAACTAAAGAACTTCGACCTTGAGCAGTTCTTCGAGAAGGGAAAACAAATTGCCTTTGCTCTTTGGAGACATATTCTCGCCAAGATCGAGCATCACAAACAGCGTAATCCATAATACGCTGCCTAACATGCGCTTGCAGCCGATGCCGCTGGCGCGGCGCTTAGGCAGACGCGCTTCTTCTGGCCATCGTTTCGGTCGATCAGCACGCCTTGAGTGCGGCTGAAACGTCTGTCGTTATACAAAAAAATAAATGAGAATAGGCATTGATTCATGGAAGAAGACGATCATGATAGATATTCACCGCTGGCCTAGGGCGGAAGCTTCTCCGAAAAATTCCTAGGACTTAGCTTACCTGGAAGAGATGGAGCGCTCCTATCAAGTCCAGCTGATGAGGGTCAAAGAAATCATCCGCGGCCATTAAAAAGTTTCTTCAAGCTCTGGAAATTTTGTCTGACTGTTGTTTAAGAATTCCTCCCAGGATGGATAATTTGATCGCCGCCCATTTTTTGACTTTTGATTATCTTTTATTTATATTATTTCACATATTTTAACACCACTTGGGAGATCATGAAAAAAGATAATAGGTGAATGATGAAAATTATGAAACGAAGAAACAGATTCTATGATACGTCGCGATTCGGCCAACCTGAGATTCGGGTTTACCACAAAAAAGGAACAGCCAAGCGTTGCTCCCGGTATCTTCTTAAGTGCGGATGTTGTGAGGAGAAAATCGAGATTCATTATTCTAGGGATGGACTTGAAATTGGTGGAGTGAACGGTGCAATCGAGGACTGGCGGGAGATTCTTCTACCGCTCCTTTTAATCAAGGATGTAACTTCATCAATTTCATGAAAAAAGAGGAAGAATCATGAAAATCCGGTATTTTTCTGATACAGACACAGCGTTAATTGAATTCGCAGATGCGCCAGTTGTAGAAACAAAAGAGATAACTGGGAGCCTTTATATTGACTTAGATGAAAATGGTAACCTTGTAAGTATGACCATTGAACATTCAAAAAAACAGGCCAATATTTCTGAAGTATCATATTTGCGAATGGAAAATAGCAATGCCTAACAAATCATTCCAGCGGACGGCTTGCAGCCGTTGCTGAATTCTGGCGTTGGACTGACCTGAGCGAGAGGATCGGGAAGCGAGAATGACGCTGAGAATTCGCCAAGCGACAGACCATGATAGGCAAGGCATCTGGACTGTGCATGTCCGTGCGATCCGCGAGGTCTGTTCGCGCTCGTACTCTGAGGAACAGATAACGTCTTGGGCAGGGCTCCTGTCTCCAGATAGCTACGTAGCGGTCATTCGGGAGCGATTCCTTGTGGTCGCTGAGGACACGGCCGAAATAGTGGGATTCGGTCAGCTCAATCAGTCCAGCGGTGAGGTCGACGCGGTTTATGTCTTACCCGAGCGGCAGGGTGAAGGTATCGGGGGAGCACTCCTCCGCTCTCTTGAGGATGCGGCCCGCACCGCTGGCGTCAAGAGACTGCACCTCTCCGCGACGCCAAACGCAGTGCCGTTCTACGAGAGAGCCGGATACCTTGGCGAAGGCTCCACCGTCCACCGACTTCCAATCGGCGTGGAGTTGCAATGCCTTCGAATGTCGAAGGAGCTTGCGCCATCGTGAGGCAGCCCAACAACGCGTTGGAGCTGACGAAGCCGGCGCAAGCGATAGAGCTTCGCAGCTCGGCTTGAGAAGCTTTCTGGTGATAGAAAGGGACAATATAGCATCCGAATTAATGACCAATGGAGAATCTGCTTTCGATGGGTAGATCGGGATGTCTATGATGTTGAAATTGCAGACTATCATTAGGAGATGAGTAATGGCCAAGAGGTTACCGCCAACACACCCCGGAGAAGTATTACAGGAAGAGTTTCTGAAGCCTTTGGGCATAAGCCAGTACCGTTTGGCTAAGGACTTAAGTGTGCCGGCAAGACGCATCAACGAGATTGTACAGGGAAAGCGTTCGATCTCTGCTGATACAGCTCTCAGGCTGGCACGCTACTTTGGAACAACTGATCGTTTCTGGTTGAATCTTCAAGCCCGCTACGACCTGGAGCGAGAGAAGGATCGCCTTGGAAAGCGCTTGGTTGAAGAAGTTGAGATATTCCAAAAGGCCGTTTAAAGTGTTGATATCGGTCTAGCACGCGGCTCAAGCTGCCAGCTGGCCTGTGGTCAATAGCACCTTAGCTCCAGCCATTAGACGGATATTTAAAAGATGGACAAAGGCCCTGGCTTTAGCTTCAGTCTCTGATTCGCTTCAGAGGGATCGATATGTTAGTAGGAACCAATAATTCCGGCGACACATCCGTCTAACTGCGCCTTCCCACGGACACACAGAGATGGCGCCCCTGAAGGCGGGCGTTAGGTTGCAGGGCATTTCAATTAAAATGGCCGAAAGGAGAATACCGGTTGAAGGCCCATTAAACGGAGGAAGCACACTTTTAATATTTGAACTGGCATAATGGATCTATCTCACATTTTAGGTCTTTTCGGCGGCATCAAAAATTATTCGTCTGAAATTAGGTATAATTAAGGTATAATAATTAAACTGTGGAGTTTGAATTCGGTCCTCAAAAAGCGACAGTAACAAGATAAAACATGGGATCGACTTCAATGAAGCTCAAGAGTTATGGAATGATCCCGATTTAGTTGAGATCCCTGTAAAAACCAGCGACGAGCCAAGATATTTGGTGATTGGAAAGATTTCGGGAAAACATTGGTCAGGAATCATAACTTACAGGGGAGAAAAGATAAGAATTATTTCTGTACGAAGGTCACGGAAAGAGGAGGTTGACTTATATGAAAGCGCGTGAGTTTGATAGGAAATTTGATGAAGGCAAAGATATTTCGAAATACCTTGACATATCAAAGGCTAGGAGACCAAAGCAGGAACAGAAAAGAGTAAATGTAGATTTCCCTTTGTGGATGATCCATTTATTGGATAAAGAAGCTAAAAGGTTGGGCGTGCCTCGACAATCCATTATCAAAGTCTGGGTAGCGGAGCGCCTTGGAAAGACATCTTGAAGATGTCTGGCTCTAACAGCTTAATCCAGCGGACGGCTTGTAGCCGGCGCTAAATTCTGGCGTTCGACTCACGAAATACCATGAGACTTGAGAGAGACCCTAAGAGAATCGCGGAACTGGCGCGTAAGAACGAGGATGCGAACTGGGCCTTCCGCTCTTTTCTCAAGGGTTGTGACTTATCAGTCAAGGAACTTGATTCTATCGTCCACAAGCACTACAAAACAGTGTCTGGCCAAATCGATTGCCGACAATGTGCAAATTGCTGCAAGGTTGTCCGACCTCTTCTCAAACGGAAAGATGTCGAACGTCTTGCTGCTCACCTGAGGGTTTCGAGAGATCACTTCGCGAGAGAATACTTGGTTAAGGATGAGGAGAACGGGGGCCATCTGTTCAAGTCCCTACCATGTTCCTTTTTGAGCAACAACCTATGCACTGTCTATTTACACCGACCTGATGATTGTCGGTCGTATCCCCATCTTCAGAAGAAGAATTTCGTTTTCAGATTGAACCAGGCATTTTCGAACTGTTCTGTGTGCCCCATAGTCTATAATGTCTACGAACGGTTGAAGCGGGATATCTCAGATAGTCAGGACAACGCTTACTTATCTTAACTGGAATGAGCCGAACGCGACACTGCACCTGACGGGCGGGGTATGACAATGATGAAGAATCGTTGCACCCCTTCCGCACGCAGGTGATTGCCATCGTTAGGCAGCAGGACGTTTCAATTAAAATGACCGAAAGGAGAAACCCGATGAAGGGAAATATCGCTTATTGCGGATTGGCTTGCGATGCATGCCCCATCCACTGGGCGACCATGGAAGACTCCCCGGACAAAAAAACCCATTTTAGAAAAGCGATATCAAAAGTGTTCACCGCACTATATGGCCAAGAGCTTCCCTTGGATGCTATTAATGATTGCGATGGTTGTCGAGCTCAGACCGGCAGGGTCTTCTCCTGGTGTTCTCAGTGCCCAATCCGAAAATGCGCTATTGAGCGACAGTTTCACACTTGTGCGGAATGCGGAGATTATCCATGTGCAGGACTTCAGAATGTCTTAAAGTTGGATCCGGCGGCTCGTTCCCGTCTTGAGGTCCTGCGCGCGGTTTCAACTGATGCCGCCGGGCCAAAATC
>CAZYBE010000001.1:165759-227732 GCA_964645765.1 uncultured Eubacteriales bacterium | reverse complement strand
ATATTGAGCCAAGACCCATGGGTTGGAGTAAAGATGAACTCGAAGCGGTTTGGAACGGTAGCGAAGTATCGGTTCGTTTCTTTGGAAATGTGAGAGGAATGATTATCAAGAATCATTCGAATCTTGATATTCGGGGCATAGAAGTGATCAAGCTTCTTAAGAAAATCAGTGAACTCCGCACTTCGATGCTTGTCTTGGATATCTCCATGAATGTGACCAGAAAGAAGATCAATGGCGGCCAAGAGGGAAACGACACCATGTCTTTTCTATTCTTGTCTTTTCCGCGAAAGTCAATCCAACTATCATCCAAAATATATAATCATAAATCTGACTGCCATATATTAAAAATGAAAACACATAGACAAGATTAAAAAATAAAAAAGATTTGGACAGGGGCTTAGATGAGTTCTTATTTACAAAAAAAGATACTTTAAGAATTAACCAGGTAATATAAATAAAAAGTAATAAAGCTACAGGACCATTTTCGCCTAAAATCAAGATATATGCGTTATGTGCTCCTGTCCCGCCTTTCACTGAATCACCTCCTTGGCCAAGATAGTCTCCTTCTCCGCAGCCAATAAGAACAGCAAATGGTTCCCTCTCTATAATATCATTATAAATTTGCAACATGTGTAAATGACTCTGCACGCTTGTATCTTCAATGGATGAAACCTTAGTGGCATAATAGATTAGCCTGAGGTACCTGCCAGAATATCTATCGATAAATCTATACGTTCCTTCGAAGGAAAACAGAAACATGAATAAAAGAACCAAGATAAATACCAACAAATAAAATTTCCTTTCAAAAACAAGTTTTTCCCTGATTACTAAATAAATTAATATAAGGCCTAAAACAATAGCGCTGGATCTGCTTTCTACTGAAAATAAGGTAATACTCCCTGCTAAAAATAGGATCCCCGTTCCCAGGAGATATTTTTTCGAATATACAAATATTGCCAGCAAAATAATGAGCACACCCACAATATACGTTCCATAACAATTCACATCTCCACCGCTAAGCCCGGTTATCCAATAGAGATTAATCTCCTTTGTATTTTTATTCACATAATCAATTATAGATGGTAGATAATTATAATTATAAAAAAAAGTCGCAATTTGAAGAAATGCAACAGAAAGGTTAAGAGCAAAACCAGCAATGATAAACCAGATTACCTTTGACAGATTGATCACTCCTCTTACATAATAAATGTAACAAAGAGTGGCAAAAAAGATACATTCAATAAACCATTCGATAACTACTATTCCACCCAAGTAATTTCGGGAATAAAATAAGGACGCTATCTTAATAGTGACTAGTATAATTAACGGCAAGAAAAGCCTAAAATTGCGGATCGTAGCAATAATATTGAGTTTATTTGTTATTAAATGGACAGTGGCAATAATTCCAAGAATGACCAGAACAAACCTAATAGGCGTAAGATGAAAGTTTTCACTTATTCTTATGATAAAAAGTTTCCCATTAGGGGCAACAAATATGGCAAGATAAATGAGGAAAGCTGTAACACTGAACCTATTTTGAAGTTTATGGGGTTCTTGAGTCGAGTTTTGATCAGTCACAGTATTTTCCTATCGTGCAATCCGCGATAATTACTCTCAACAATTGTTTTCTAATTTCGACTCGTCCACAAGATCAAGCGTAACGATCTCGTCTACGAGCTCAGCAAATGAACATTCATTCTTCCAGCCAAGAATGGATCGAGCCTTTTCGGGATTTCCGACGAGGAGATCGACTTCCGATGGACGATAAAACGTTTGACCAACAACATAATCTTCAAAGTTGAGTCCAATCACGGAAAGAGCTTGTTCAGCAAAATCCCTTACAGAATGAGTTTCACCCGTTGCAATCAAAAAATCCTCAGGTGTATCCTGCTGAAGCATGGCATATATCTGCTCCACATACTCTCGGCTATGTCCCCAGTCTCGCCGTGCTTCAAGGTTTCCAAGGTAGAGAGCCTTTTCTAATTCCAAACCTCTTCGGGGCGATTCATGATTAAACAAAATTGTGGGCACCAGTGCTAATGCTGTCAAGATCCAAATTTGGACAGCATTAATCGAGATACTGATTCTGCGGTTCCTTCAACTTCGATTCCAATTCAACTGGTCGCTTTCGAACCTGGTGGCCTTGCTAAGGATGAATCTGTTTACCCATCGGGATCTTTGGGCTTAGCTCAACCATCCGTTTCAAGTCGCACCAGTTCCCTATGGGCCGGAGCAGTTATATTTGAACCTGACCTAATTCGGACAGCATTTTTAAGAGAAACCTGGTTTTCAAGAAGCAAAAACCCCATCCAAAATCCCAATGATTTCAAGAGGTGGCCTAAGCCATCTCAGCTAATTTGGACAACACTGATGTTGTTTGTGCAGTTTCCCGCAATCATAAGCGATCTTCGTAAAACAATCTCTCACTTATCGAAAGCTTACATAACGACCATCATAAAGACTTTTCCGCGATAACTAATAATCCAGGCTTTGTCCAGGGCAATAACATTTCAATAACTAATCTTATTGCAAAGTCCATTTTTCGAAGTAAACCAGTCTTTATCATCGAGAAGTAGCCAGCATTGAAAGCTATTGATTCCAATATATTAAATTTTTGATCCTGTAATAAAATAAGTAATTCTTCTTTAGAATATAAACGTACATGCCCACGCCAGTTTCCTTGCATATATATTTGTGTTTTCTTTAGCGGATCAAGATTTGATTTTCCTAAAAGGACCCGAACCCAAGCAGAACTTTTAGCCACATTAGGTGTTGTAAGAAGAATACGTCCTCCAGGTTTAAGAATTCGATTTGCCTCAGCTAACAAATGTAAAGGATAAACGAGATGTTCTATGATCTCAGTGGCAATTACAAAATCCACAGTATCATTATCTAAACTAATAATAAAATTATGTTTTCCTTCTAACTCCTTTTGATAAGTTGCAGGGGGATCAAGGTCTACCAAAGGTAACATATTAATATCATATGACTCCATTTCTTTCAAAAAACCGGAATCATCATAGAGGCCACACTGATATAACGATAAGGAATTTATATTGCTATATTTTCGTAGTAATTTAAGCATAGTCCCAGGATAGCCCCCAATATCTATAACCTTTGATCCATTCTTAGGAAAGTATAAGTTAAAATATTTCAAAGTTAAATATAACCTTTTAGCACTCCCCACGGCAAAAAAGGGATATTTGAAAAGTAATTTATCTTCTTCTCCGTAGAATTCACCTAAATAAGGCTCATATTCTTTATCTAGGTATTGGAAAAACAAGGAATACTTGGGTAAATTTAGAATCTGAGAACGATAATTACCGGTAGTTCTCATGAATTATCTTTCCTTGATTATCACATCAGTGCAGAGGATCTACGATGAAACGCTCACGTAATAAAGCGACACACGCTTGCCCCATGAGAAGGAAATTGAAATAATTAATATTCGTGTAAAAATACTTAAATCAATGCTGTCAAAATAGCTGAAAACGCTCTCTTAATCTTTAGTGGTTAGTTCCGACGATTTGTCTCTTTACCATGAGAAGAATATCTTTGATAACAGAAACTTACCGGCAAACCGTCAATTTCAGGAAGCTTACCCCTTCACTCCATTGTACCATCCACTCATAGATAGGAAGAAAGTTACGATGGAAGGGGGAGTCCCGCTCCAGCAGTTTGTCAATTGAAAGCTCATCGCTTTCATTTTCAAGTAGCGCTAAGGTCTCACGCGGCGAGCGGAGCATCCCAAAGAGCCGGCCTCTGAGTAGATCAAAACGGGCGAGAGATGGAAGTAGCCGGATGCTACGCGATGCTCAGGTTATTTTCGAGGGTGTGACCACCCGAGCAAAGAAAGTATAGACCAAAAAGCCCCTACTGACTACGTCCTTGGCCTGAGATATGGACTTGCCAGTCAAACGACCGATTTCTTCCGCCTGACAGTCAAGGTATCGTTCGTATTGTTGCGTAAAGTCATTAGATAAGAGCAATTCCTCCCATGCTATGATCTTCAGTGATTCCCTGTCAGGTGTTAACTGACGGACCATATAAAGCGTATCAAGGAATTTGGACTTTCCTTGGATTAAGGCTAAACCATCCAATAACAACTCACCGAAATGATGGCAGCCCGTACATCTGTGGGCTAGGAGCATATTCCGTATTAAGTTCGGACGCCGGTGAATCGAATAGAATGACGTTATCCGAAGCGTGTAATACTTCTCAAGGCGAATGATCGGGTCATCGAAATTAAGGGTTGGCAGCTGTGTATATGTGTAGGTGCAGAGCCCATGATGGAAATCACTGTAAGACGTCGAAAGAGACCGAAACATGAGTGCATGTCCGTGGGCCACTGAATAGTCATCGTGAGTTTTAAGAAAAGAAATCCCCTGCTCGATGGCTTGTGGGATGATGAAATCATCGTCTGCACAGAGCTGTCAGCGGGAATGCAATAATGTACCAGAAATGGGAATCAAAAGTGTACCGCCTTAGTAAAAATGTGGTAACACCCATTCCAGTTGACCAACACCGTACCGATTTTAGGAGCCATAAAAAATGTTTTTAATACCAACCAATCTTGAATAAATCCATGAAACAGCCAGGTGCGGGGTCCTATCAAGAATATAAATAAGAACATCCATCCAAAGCTTTGAATGCTTCCTATATTTCAAAGCACGGTATAACATGAAGTTATTCATGGAATTTCTTTTCTCGTTTTGAGCAAGATAAGACCACCCCAGCGAATAATAGAGATATGCTATTTTTTTATCAGCTTTCTCGCCGAGCTTCTTTTTAAGTTCCGAATTTTGTTTCAATAACGATTCAAGTATTTCAATAAGTCCCTTAAACATAAGCGGATTTTTATGACTCAGACTCTCTGAATGCAACCTTACGCTTGCAGAAGGATAAGGTGAATATTTGACCGGATGTTTTATAGCCATGCGCATCCATATATCGACGTCTTCATTATATATAATATTCTCATCAAACAAACCTGCCTGCAAAAAAAACTCCCGCCGTACGAGCAAAGAAGGCATTGTGATATCAATATGCTGAAAATATGATTCAACAAATCTTTCTTCAGGCAATTCCTTTTCCTTGGGTATAATCAATTTTTTTTTGTTCTTTTTCAGAAAAAAATATCCGGAATAACTGAAGCCTGCATCAGGATGGTTTTCCAGAAGATTAACTTGATTTAATAACTTATCCGGCTCAAAGAAGTCGTCGTCATCCAGAAAAGCTATATATTTACCTGCTGCGGCATTAACACCTGTATTTCTTGCCGCAGAAGGACCCTTGTGCGGCTGTGAAATAAATTTTACTTTATCCCGGTATGCTGCCAGGCAGTTTTTAATATCAACGCGTGAGCCATCATCTACAACTATTATTTCATGGTTCTCATAACTCTGGGCCAGCACGCTGGAAATAGCTTCGCCTACATATTGAATACGATCATAAACCGGGATTATAACACTGACTAAAGGCTTTAAATACATAAGTTCAGAACTCGTGACATAGGCGGAAAAAAGTTGCTCGCCAATCAAGCATTTTCATAGCGTCTCTTTAACTTCAAAATGCATAATGCCCTGGCCGCTGGATGCAGGTACTTCCATTCGATTGATCTGTTCACAGAGATGCTCATCTGCTCTTTGGTATCTCGGGTTGTGGAGAGAACCGAGCTGGATGAGAAGAAGGTCCTCGTCGATTCTTTGGATGGTCCCTGGCTGTTTCATGATTAGAAGTAACACCCGGCGAAAGTCACGATCGTTGTATTCTCTGGCCAGTATATCGTGCAGCTATTCCTCAGCATTGTAGGTCAAAAGTTTTAGACTATCCACCAGTATCTTTTTCTCTTGATAGAGGATCTCCCGAGCACGATTGTCACCCAGTTGGAAAGCAGGTACTTTTGGGGGCATCTGCCGGAACTCAGTATTAAGCCGTTTGATTGAGCCCTTAATTTCAGCAACTCGTTTCGGGGCCTTTTGGATCTTCTTTATCATACGCCCGATGGCGCTTGACCGCGGCCAGAGTAACCGTGGCCTTGAAGGCCGAATCGTGAGTCTTTCGTATCATGACCATCTATACCATACCTCCTTTGAAGATTTGGCGGGTTTTCATGCACCTACTCCCCCTGTTCAGTTTTTGGGGACCACTTCAATATTTCGGCCGCCTTCATCTCGGAATCAGTGGCCACTTTCGTTCGGTAGAGTAGTCGGCTTCGGCCGGAATCTCTCGGAATACGCAAATCCCTTTATTTTATGTAACCTAAAGATCTGAGCATTTCCAATTCGCTCTTTGTTGCGACTTTTGTTCCTTTTCCTGTAGAACGATATTTCTTGAGCATATTATTGAGAATCTTCAGAAGCTTCTTTAGCACAGCTGGATTCTCATTCTTTAAGTTTGTTATTTCATGAGGATCTTTCTCGAGGTCATACAACTCTAGAAGATTGGGACCGAGAATGAGTTTCATAGAGCCTCGTCTTAGAGTATAAAGCTTTGCACTAAGACTTTGACTAAGTCCCAGCTTATCACTAACAAATTTGTCGTTTTTGAACAACTTATAAAAACTTGATCCGGATAATTTGATATGCGGCTTCAGATTTAGGACTTCGCAGAGAGTTGGCAATATATCAACGAGTTCTACGATTTGCATATTTGTTTTATTGCCTCGAACACCCGGTATGCGTATTATAAGCGGAACATTAATCAATTCCTGATATAGAGATCCACCATGTTTGAGATTTCCATGTTCAAGAAAACATTCACCATGATCCGCAGTCACAATTATGATAGTGTTGTTATAAAGGCCACGAATTTTAAGTTGCTGTAAAAATGCCACGATATAATGATCTGCACAAAGAATTTCTCCATCATACAGGTCGCTTAAACGATCTGTGTCCTTGCGAGAAAGACCATATTCTGTTAGCAGCATATCTGTTATTCCAACACAACCCTGTTTAGTTGCAAGCGCATTCATCTGCATATTAATCTCAAGATCTCTTGGATCGGCCTTGGGCTCGCCATATTTAATAAACTCTTTTGGAGGCCGGTATAAGTTATGAGGGTCGATAAAATGAAGATATAGAAAAAAATTGCCCTGTTCAGATTTATATTGACTTAACCAACCGATTACTTTTTGGTATAGATCGGCGGCAGAGAAGTCCTGCCATCCACTCAAGCCAAGGGTTTGATCGAAATAGTCAAATCCTTTGTTAAAATTCATTACAAAGCCAACAATCGGACTTGCCGAAATTGCCGCAGTGACATATCCGCGTGCTTTCAATACGTCTGCAATGGTTGGTAATTGTAATCGTGGACCCAAGAAGGTTTTATCGTCTGCCTGTGCCCAAAGCGATCCGTGTTCCGTTGGATATCTGCCCGTAAAAAGTGAGGAGATGGATCCAAGGGTTTCCGAAGCCTGAGAAGTTGCATTGCAGAATAAGGTGCCCTCAGCAGCCAATGAATTCAAGTTAGGGGAAGTATTCCGAAAATATCCGTAGCATCCCAGGTGATCCTTCCGGAGGGCATCAACAAGAATTATCAAGACATTTTGCTTTAATTTTGGACGGGACACGCAACTGAATATTGCCGAGAGAATACATAGAGAAACCACCGCGAAAGCAACCCTTCCTAAAACCTTATTCTGGAATTTCAACGTTGAAACTCTTACATTTAATCGGGAAAATATCTCTTATCTGAGAAATTGTCAAAAGCTAACCCAATATGCTATGTTTTGATATTGCAAATTTTCGGGCAGTTTATCATCTTATCTTTCTCTGAGCAGGGGGAGACGGGTGGTCTTCAATCGGGAAAACCGGCCGAAGTTGCGCTCAGGATTGGCGAATAGAAGCCTAGACGGACTCCGGCTCCCGATGAATTCGCCCAAGGACGGGCTATCCCCAATGCATGTAGGACAACTCGGTGGATTATCTTGCACTCGTAGAATGGCCGAATTTCGCACCAAACAATGGGGAGATCCTCACTCTTCATAGATTCGAATTGCCTTGAGCCGGATTTCATATTCAAATCGCTCTTGCATGATCGCCTTCTCCTTCCGATCGACTTCGGAAGAAGTGTAGGCGATTCTTCTAAGTGTTCACGATGTCCTTACGGAAGCCCGCTAACCTTTGACATAACCAATTCCTGCTTTTTGTCTTCGATCAATCCTTAATAGACATTTTAATAGAAGTTTCATTGCTTCAACAAAACATTGAGCAGCAGGTTTTCGAAACGCTGACCTCCAATACAGAATAAACACTCTAAATCCAAGATATGTTGCTTCTTTACACGAGAAAAGCCATCTCTCTGCTAATATCGTGTTGAATTCAGGCTCAGAAAAAACGTGCTTCTTGGCATTTTCAGAACTAAGTTTACACAGCCATTCGTGTCCTTTAACTAGCATATCAATACTTGGAATATACTGGTTAGGGAAAAACAGTTTATGTATAGAAGCCTCATTTTCAGAGTTAATTTTATATAATGCTGATAAATGCTTAGCGCTAATTTCAAATGAACTCCTGTCATGTGCGTCAGCATTGATTTTTGATACTTGATCGAAATGCCACCTATATTTCACAAGCACTTCTGGAAGATTTGCCAGCCTAATTACATTTGAGCATCGCGTCCAAAGTTCATAATCTTCAACAACATATTTGACATCATAAAAGAGGTCATGCTTGAGAAATGATTCTTTGCGAATCATGACGGAAGGGTGCGCCAACGAGCACTCAAATAGAAGATTGCACCTTATTGCTTCATGGGTGAGAGGATATTTTTTTATGTAATTTACCCCCATAAAAAGCTCTATCCATGTCCCACATACCCCGACATCCGGATTTTCATCCATGAACCTAACCTGTTTTTCCAATCTGCGCGGGAAACTGATATCATCACAATCCATTCGGGCGATATATTCGCCAGTTGATAGCTCTAACCCTTTGTTGAGAATGTAGGCGAGCCCTTTCTTGTTCTCATTCACAACTAACCTTATCCGTTGGTCTTCAAAAGATCGGATGATATCTAGACTATGATCCGCAGAATGATCAAACAGGATAAGTAATTCAAAATCAGTAAATGTCTGCGACAATATACTTTCTATAGCTTCCCGCAGATGCTGCTCACCGTTGTATACCGGCATTATAACGCTTACTCTAGGCAAACTGTTTTGCCATTGATTTGCTTTATTCATTAATGTAATTCACCATAAATAATTCTCATAACAAGATGCACAAGTATCATATGTATGTCTTCAGATAGCTGCATATCATCAATATTAGCATTCACGCTGTACTTAGCTAACAGTTTCAGTTTTCCTCCATTGTATCCTGTAATGCCGAAGGTCGTATTACGTTTATGATTTGCATATTCTATAGCACGCAACACATTAACAGAATTTCCACTCCCTGATATACCGATCACTAAGTCATTATCATTTAGTATATTCTTCAGTTGCTCAACAAAGATAGAGTCATAGTCAACATCATTCGAATATGCCATAATTGTTGAGATGTTATCTGATAGGCAAATGACTCGAAATCTTTTTTCTAAACCATAACTAACACCTTTATTGAAGTCACAAGCAAAATGAGAAGCAGTTAATGCACTCCCCCCATTACCAAATATAATAATATTTGACGAATTATTGTATGCATCGAGAAGATGCTTTACAAAGCAATTAATTTCTTCACGACTCAAACAATCAATAACCATCTTGAGCTTGTCTAAGTATGAATCCATCTTATTTGTGAAGTCCATGGCATCCCTTTGTTGGCTCATTGGTTATAATAAATGACTGTTGTTCCCGTATTATCAAATTCAAATTGAAACTCTTTCATTGGGCTCAACGCAGTTTTTACCATTTGATGTTTTTCTTCAGGCACATAAAACAGCAAAAAGCCACCACCGCCAGCCCCAAGCAATTTCCCGCCCAATGCACCACTTTTTATTGCCAGATTATAATAATAGTCAATCTTTTCATTGCTAATTGCTGACGCAAGCTCTTTTTTGTACATCCATCCCTTATAGAGTATGTTGCCCATCTCATCGACATTTCCATTTTCCAACTCATATCGAAGCTCACTGGCTAATTGCACCATTTTATCAATATTTTTGATCATGTCTTTTTGCGTTTTCATGTTTTCTTTTTGTTCCGCTAAGATAGGCGCCACCGCGCGAGCATCTCCGAGATAAAACATGAGAAGGTTATTCTGTAGCTTACTGTAGGAGGTTCTATCCATGATAACTTTTTCGACTGTAACAGAGTCATCACGATTGAATGCAATGAAGTTCAGCCCCCCCATTGCGCTTGCATACTGATCTTGCTTGCCAATAGGAGCCTGAAGTCGGTTTATCTCCACATCACATGCCAGTGCCGCAATATTTTCCTTGCTCATGGCCCTGGTTAAGTATGCGCTACAAAGGTTAATCAACCCTACGGTAAAGGCTGATGACGAGCCCAAGCCGGTTCCCGCAGGTACGTCGGCGCTCGAACTGAAATCCACTCCACATATTTTGTAATGCTTGAATACTTCTCGTATAATTCGATGCTCTATTTGAGAATCGCTCTCCACCAGCTCGCTTTTAGAATACTTCAAAAATATCTTTTTGTCGTTAAAATAAGGATGCATCGATAAATACACATATTTGTTTATCGTTACACTCAATACAGCACCGCCATGTTCCAAATAGTATTCGGGTATATCGCTACCACCACCGGCAAAACTGACTCTAAAGGGTGTTCTAGTTATTATCATTTGTTCTCGCCCAGTATTTTCTCAACAGCATCTGTTAACGCATCACAATTATAATCCGCTGCAATATTATATTTAGCCTGATCAATTCCAGAATGACCAGTGTAAAGCAAGATAGTTTTAACGCCTGCGTCTTTTCCAGCCTTTATATCGGCGTAGCGATCACCAATGAAATATGATTTTTCAAGATCGATATTGAATTCTTGAGCCGCCTTGAGCAAAAGGCCTGGTTTCGGTTTCCTACAGTCACACTCAATCTTCAACTCTGTCACTTCCCCCTTGAATCCCCTCTCTGGATGGTGGGGACAATAATACAATCCATCTATATATGCTCTTTCATTACCGAGAAGCGTCTCCATCTTTTTATGAATTTCTCCTAATGTTTCCACGGAGCAAAGATTGCGGGCTATAACCGGCTGGTTTGTGATAACAATAGCTAAATAACTCGATTGATTAATCATCCTAATAGCTTCTGCAGCGCCAGGAAGGAGTTCAAAACTTGAAATATCATGCAATAAGTTTACTTCTCTATTAATAACTCCGTCGCGATCGAGGAAAATTGCCTGCTGTTTCACGTCGAGGCTTGCACGCGCCACCCGTCCAGCAGCAAAATCAGCACGAACCTTATCAAGCCGATCAGGTGTTCCGCAGTCCTTTATATACTCCGGGCTTTTATAGCCACGGAGAACATGCCCCCGCTTCAGCATGGCCGGGAAAATGTCCCTGCAAAAATCGAGCGGTCCCGGTGAATTACGCCAAGATTCTAGTGCCGCTCGACGTATGTAATAGAGTGCTGCATTGACGAGATTCCGGTAGTAGCAACCGGCATTGTGCGGGTAGGGATGGAACGCGGTAATGCGTCCCTCGTCATCAGTTTCTACTAGATCAGAATCTTGCGGATGGTCGTTTGGATGCAGGAACAAGGTAGCCGATACGTTTGGCCTTGATCTGTGGAAGGCATGGAACCGTGTGAGGTCGATTTCTAGCATAGTGTCGCCGTATAGCACCAGAAACTCCTCTTCCAAGTGTGCAAATACGGCCAGCGTGGCTCCGGCGGTACCTAGCGGCACCCCATCGTCGATGCAGTCAATGTGTAGGCCCCAGTTGTTCCGACTGGCACAAAACTCGAGTATCTGCTGCGCCGCGTAGTTTACGAGCAACAGCACATGGGTATAACCGTGACGTTTTACAAGCTCGATCTGCCGCCCGAGCAGTGGCTTGCCGCAGATGTCGATCAGTGGCTTTGGGTGACTACCGAGCCGTTCGCGCAGGCGTTTGCTCTTGCCGCCGGCAAGTATGACGACTTGTTTCATGCCGCCGCCTCCTGCTCCGCAATCTGCCTCACCGCACGGCGCACCACCTCCAACACAAGTTTCATGTTACCGTAATTAGTTGACCCTAAAATCTTCATTTAAGCTGTCGCTATCATCGAGTTGTAAAGCCTTCGATCCAGTTCATGATATTAGCGCCCGCTTCCACTGGATCAGATATCACATGCCAATAGATACTCTTAACCTTAAGCATAAGGATGGAGATTTTGCTACGGTCGTAGTTGCTATGCCAGGTTCTGCTAACCGGATTATTATGCGTCACGCTTCTTAAGGTCCTGGATTATTGCCTTAACGCCAACCATGCAAGCCTCGTCTGAAGAGGGGTATCTCGGCTTCCAGCCAAGAGCCCTCAATTTGTTCATGTCAAGGCTTACCCGAGCAACGTCCCCAGGCCAGCCCCTAACACCGCCAGCAAACCTGAGCTTAACGTTACTAAGCCCCATCACTCTAATCACCTCATGTGCAATTACCGTAACAGATGTAAGACCGTCTGTGCCCAGGTTAAAGTAGTTCACCAATTCGTCGCTATGCTTAAAGCCGAAAAGCATGCCATCAACCGCGTCGCGCACTTCAATGTAAGGCTTTGCCTGCTTGCCGTTGCCTAGCACCTCCAACTCAAGCGCGTTCTTCTGAAGCTTACGGTAAAAGTCAAGCACAACGCCATGAGTAACCCTTGGCCCAGTAACGTTGGCAAAGCGGTAAATCCAAGACTTAAAGCCGAAATTGTGGCAGAATGCAGAGATGAGCGCTTCGCAGGCAAGCTTGCTCGCGCCGTACATAGAAATCGGGAACAACGGGCCATAATCCTCAGGGATTGGCAGCTTTCTCGCCTCGCCATAAACGACGTTGCTGGAAGTGAAAACAATTTTACTGATGTCGTTAAACCGCATTGACTCAAGCACGTTGTAAGTAGCAATAGTGCCCTGCTCAAGGTCAATCCTTGTATGTTTTGCACTCTCGACAATGTCCGAGTTAGCGGCGAGGTGAAACACGATGTCACTGCCCTTCATTGACTTCTTCAGATGCTCAAAATCAAGAAGGTCGCCCCTGACAAACGTGAACCCTGGGCTGGGAAAATGGTGACGGATAAAATCCTCACGGCCCAGCGATAAGTTGTCGTAGATAACAACCATATGATCTTCTTCCATCAAGAAGTCAGCCAAGTGGCTGCCGATAAAGCCAGCCCCACCAGTAATGAAGCATTTCATTTTTTCGGTTCCTTTTCGGCAAGTATTTTCTTCAGAGTTGAGGCCACATAGCAGGCTTGTTCGTCAGTCATGCCGTAAAAGATTGGCAGGCAAAGGTGGTGCGCACAGACAAACTCTGTTTTAGGAAGCGAGAGCCTGTTCGCTTCAGGAAAAACAGGCTGCTTGTGCAGCGGCAGCTCATAAATGTAGCCGCTCGGCTGAATATCGTTAGCCTCAAGCGCCTTATGAACAGCTGCTCGGTCCCGATTTTTCATGATAATCGTGTACTTGAAATAGTTGTGGCCTTTTTTATCGGGGGGCTCGACTATTTTGATATCTGGATGGTCAGCAAATTCGTCGTCGTAAGTTTTAGCCAGCTCCTGTCTGCGCTTTACAAATTCATTGAGTGAGGTGAGCTGCCTGATACCCATCAGGGAAGCCACTTCAGGCAGACGCCAGTTGTAGCCCATTGCAGTATAATAGTTGATGTAAATGTCATGCTTTACCTTGCCAAACTCGCGCAGGGATTTCATCTTTTCAGCCATGGCAGCATCATTAGTTGTCACCATACCGCCTTCGCCAGTTGTCATAACCTTGGTAGAGAAAAAGCTAAAACCGGCAGCCACACCAAATCCGCCTGCCTTAATGCCATTAAGCTCAGAGCCGTGTGCCTGTGCAGCGTCTTCAATAAGATAGAGGCCTCTCTCCCTGCAGGTTTTCTGAAGTCTGAGAGTGCTTTCAGAGACAATACCGCCTATATGTACCTGCATTATCGCTGCTGTCCTTGGCGTAATCCTCTTGATGGCGTCCGCCGCATCAAGGCACATGTCATCACGGCAGTCAGCAAAAACAGGGATACCACGTGCGTTAAGTATCGCATTTGCGCTTGCAACAAACGTGTTCGAAGGAAGAATCACTTCCTTGCCTGAAACGTTAAGGGCACGGCAGATGAGCTCAAGGGCAGACGTGCCGCTGTTGCATCCGACAGCATATTTTGTTCCAATAAATTCGGCAAATTTTTTCTCAAATTCTGCCCCATACTTATGCATTGTAAGAAAGGAATTACCACGGAGAATGTCCTTAAATCGTTCTGTAATAAACGCAATATCTTCTTCAGAAAAATAGGGCTTGGTTGCGGGAACTTTCATTTTTTCTCCTTCGCGTAAAAATTTTTTATAGAGCTGCAGATAAAATCAACCTTTGCCTGAGTAAGAGTTGGTGCTGAGGGCAGGCATACCCCTGTAGCGTAAAGCTTCTCAGTGACTGGAAACTCCTCTTTAACACTGTAGCACGGCTGCGAGTGCATCGGCATAAAGGTTGTCCTCACTCCGATGCCAAGCGGCGTCAAATATGAAATCAACGCGGCTGCATCGGGCACGAAAATGAGCATACGGTGAGGCACAGCATCACAATCAGGGCTGAACCTGAATAATTTCACTTCTGGAATCTTAGAGAGATGCTGCTGATATTCCTTTAAAATTTCCTTCTTCCTCTTGATGAAATAGCTGAGCTTGCCCAACTGCGCAATACCAACAGCTGCCTGAAGCTCGGTAATCCTGAAGTTGAAACCGCGGCGCTCGATAAGGTCAACACCTCTTTCACGGCGGCCATCGTGTTTATAGATATTGCACTCAGCAAGCAACTCAGCATTGTCAGTGAGAAACATCCCGCCCTCGCCAGTCGTTATGGTCTTGTCAGCGAAAAATGAAAGCACGGCAAAGTCGCCAAAGGAAGTAACCTGTTTCCCCATGTACGAGCTACATAAGGCAGCAGCACAATCGTTAATAAGGAAAAGGTTGTTCTTTTTTGCATAATCAGCTACTGCCGCTATGTCTCCACTATTGCCGTAAAGTGCCACGTACAATATGGCCCTCGTCTTCGTTGTCTTCACAGTAGCAATGGTTTTCACTGAGAGGCAGAGCGTTGTTTCATCACAATCTGCAAATACTGGTGTTGCGCCGGTTGCGGAAATAGAGTTCGGGTCAGCAGAATGGGTAAAGCTTGGAACGATTACTTCGTCACCAGGAGAGATGCTGAGCGACTTCATGCCAACAATCATGGCAGCGGTTGCGTTGCTGAACGCCAAAGAGTACTTTCTTCCGCAAAGTTTTGCAAGCAGGCCCTCGAACTCGCGCGTATACTTGCCCTCAGAAAGCCAGTTGCGCCCGATGACATCGGCAAGCAGCTCAAGCTCTTTCCTGTCAACAGACGGCTCGTAGCACGGAATATTCTCATGGCTGACCCTTGACATGTACGCATCATAAGAAGAAATCTTGGTATTCATATGTGAAGCTCCATTTGTTTTCCTCATAAATTGGGTTGATTCGACTATGCCATTTAAAGTTTCCCTCGAAGCAATTCAAGGTACTCCTTCAGGGAATCCTTGAATGGCGAGATGTGGTCGGCTAAGGAACGCTTCAGCTTAGCGGTTTCCATAAAAGGAAGCGTCTCCCCCTCCTTTTTGTCCTTGAGAAATACCAAGCTCGCACCAAAGAAATCAGCAATCATTTTAGCTGCCTCGGCCACCGAAAGATACTCATTGCCACCGAGGTTGTAAATCCCTGGCTGGAGGGTAAAGACCTCACAGATGTAAGTGATGACATCCTTCATGTAGATGTACTGCATCTTTCGCGAGCCGGTGCCCCAGACAGTCAGCCTGCCTGTCTCAAGACACTCCTTTGCCATGTTGAAAACAGCATTGGGGTTGGAGGCATTTCCAGGCCCAAACACGGACGAGAGGCGGAAGACAACTGTGTTAGGATGGCTGCGGAGCACGAGCTGCTCAAAAAATGATTTAGCAACACCAAAATTGTGGGACGGTTGCAGCGACACTAATTCTGAAACCCTCTCTTTTGGGGAGTGACCACTATAGTAATATGATGAACTGAAATAAACTAAGCGGCAGCCAGGAAGCTTTGAAAGTGACTCGAGAATGTTGGCAATGGCTGCAGCATCCTCCCTGAATGACTCAAGGAAATGGTCGCAGTATGCCAAGGCAGAATTGGTGCCGCAGTGAACAAACACGTCAGGCTTGAATTTCCCAATCACTTCTGCTGTTTTTTGCCTGTCGCAGAGATCAAGAAAGATGACCCTCTTTTTTGCAGCAGGGTTTTTCTTGTCAACAGAAACATAATCAATGCCGTGGTGCTCAAGCTGCTTCACAAGCTCAGAGCCAACGTACCCCAAGCCGCCAGTAACAAGAACTTTCGTGTCGCTTTTCCATATTTTTTCAAGCATCTATACCCATCCAAGTCTCTGGCATTAAATCTTCAATATTAATGTTTGTTTCATTAAACCACCGATGTGGGTATATAACGATCTTCATAGGATTTGAGTTTAGCCATGCCCCCCACCAACTGAATGAGCTATTGGCAATAATATTGTGTCGACAGAGACTCATCAGCCGCAGATCCTCATAATTTTTATCAGCATCATTATGTGTAACGTAAGTTGTCGTGTAATTAATAGGTAAGTTTTTCTGTACCCAAACAGGGTCATCTGAAAATACATAAAAATGCGGATTTGGGGTTTGCCTGGCGATGATCTCTGTTCCCTCGCGATAATATTCCAAGGGACATGTGCCGTGAATCTTGTTTGTGCTAGCATTGTTAACGTAATCTGCCCTCCTCACATGAATGGAAACGGAATTAGCATTGGTAATAATTTCAGCCATTCGCCTGTTTACAGCATCTGGTTCGAGTTTTATAGTAAATTCGCGCCGGATTATCTGCTCAATGTCTTTGAAATACCGTTCAGTCTGCCAATAGCCATCGAGATAAACATTCCCTGATACTTTCAGAATATTCGGATCAAAATGGAAAAACTGCTCCTGGACAATCGGGCGGCGGTAATAAGGATAAAATTTCGCTGTTAGCCGTTGCCACGCCCCCCCGAACCCTCTGGTGCATTTAACTTTTGCAAGCTCATCCGGCGATGCAATTTCCCCTATGATATTGAACGGACTCAGACTATATTTGTGTAGCTTGTATGTCGCAAATGGTGAGATATCAATCTTGAGAGGCAAACCATTAATGTATGAAATTCTGCGGGCCGCAGCATATTGGAATAACTGGTTGCCAAGTCCTCCTATCAGTTTTACAATTACCATTTTAATAAACCCTTAAACAGCTACTAAGGACCTCAAGGTCGGTTTCGGTAAGTTCAGGATAGTTGCCGCAGTAAAAACCGCAATCATGGATAAAATTGGTAGAGGGAAGGTCGCGCTTTATAGCAACATATTTATTATAGAATGGCTGTTTTTGAATGTTTCCTGCAATCATCGGACGAATTTCAACACCTGCACCCGAAAACTGGCTAACATATTTATTTTTTAGTTCGGGTGTTTTGCATATGACCGGGATTGCGAAGCTTGATAATCTTTTAATATGCGAACAATCGGGGCAAATGAGCTCCGGGTTTATCGATGCAACCGCTTCAATATGTTTATAATTGGATTTCCGCTTTGAGATGTTCTCTTCTAAAAACTGCAACTGGTAAAGTCCTAAAAAGCCAGTTATTTCTGTAGGGCGCATATTGAATCCGAGATCATAGAAAGTATATTTTGCTTCAAATTCACTATTGATATTATGCATTTTCCGCCATTTAAACTGCTGTTCTGAATTCATGTTTCTGTCCCAGCCGTTTGCTCGTACCATTTTCAACATTTCTGCCAGTTCGTCATCACTGGTACAAACCATGCCTCCTTCAATGGTTGACATATGATGGGCGACAAAAAATGAGAAACTAGCGGCGAGGCCGAAATTCCCAGTCTTCCCGGATAAGAGTTCAGTACCCAGAGATTCACAATTATCTTCAAGTAGAAGTATGCTTTTATCGGTGCATATCTTTTGTATCCTATCAAGATCACCTGCAAAACCGAGCGCATTGGTAATAAAGAGCGCTTTGAGTTCTACAGTACGCAATCGTTCTTCAAGATTATACGACATGACATTCAGTGTTTTCGTGTCGCAATCGATGGGGACTGGTTCCAGTCCCATCTGGATGATTGGCATTACATTTGTTGACCATGTGAGGGCAGAAAATCCAATCTTGTCTTTTTCTTTCAGCCTTCCAAGATTTTTCAGTGCCTGAAGCATTGCCAGGTTTGCACTTCCGCCACTGTTAAAAAGGAGAGCTTGCTTGCTTCCCTGGTACTCTGAAAAAGCCCTTTCAAATTCATAACATTTCGTATCCATGCTCAACCGGGGTGCTTTCAGGATAAATTCTGCAAGTGCCCGTCTTGTTTCATGCTCATTGATGAACGTATTTTTCATTAATGGTATCATGTCATTGCTCCTGTTCGTTTTATTGCCACGTATTCCGCAATAGTTTGCGCAGCTCCCTGTGGCAAGTTGATTGAAGGGCGGTATCCCAATGAAGTCAGCTTCGAAACATCCAAACATTTGCGGAGCATCCCGTCCGGCATTGCAGTATCCCACTTTATTTCCCCTTGGAATCCTGCTTTCTTCGCAATCAAATATGCCAGCTCTTTTATAGATATATCAGACCCCCATCCGACATTGATGATCTCAGGAGAATCCCACACATCAACAAGAAAAAGCAAAGCCTGCGCCAGATCGTCAACGTGCATGAATTCACGCCGTGCAATGCCGCTTCCCCAAAGAGCAACTTCCTTTTTATGGTCATCTACTGCATCAACAAACTTTTTCACCAGTGCAGAAAGAACGTGAGAATTATTGAGATCAAAACTGTCATTTGTGCCGTATAAATTGCACGGCATTGGATTGATACAGTGCAAACCGTATTGTTGTTGATAAAACTGCGCGAGCTTCAAACCGGCAATTTTAGCAAGTGCATAGCCCTCGTTGGTCGGTTCAAGCGGCCCAGTAAGCAGATACTCTTCTTTCATCGGTTGCGGGCATTCTCTTGGATATATGCAGGAACTTCCTAAGAATATGAGTTTCTTTACTCCTGTTTTATACGACTGGTGTATGACGTTGTTCTGAATCCGAAGATTTTCAAGAAGAAAGTCTGCTGGAGATCGTCGGTTAGCCTCAATCCCGCCAACTTTTGCAGCAGCCAGAAAGACATAATCCGGCTTTGTGTCCCGAAAAAATAACTCCACCTTGACAAAATCGCACAAATCAAGCTCTCTGCGAGTTGCTGTAATGATTTGGGTAAACCCTTTGGCGTGCAGAGCGCGGATAATGGCTGATCCAACCATGCCGTTATGACCGGCGACAAAAACTTTGTCTTTTTGATTCATAATCTTACTTACACTCACTTCAATACCCAGTTTTCCCAAACAAATTCGTAGCCCCAGGTATTTACATGAGTCAGGCTCAATCCATTTCGAATTTTTTCCATGCGGACACTGGCCTCTGGCACAAAATCGTGGAATTGCACTTGCAGATTGCCGACGTAGGCTATTAGATTTGAACTTATCATATAATCCAGCAAGTCATATTCTCCGCCCTCTATATTGATCTTCATGAGATCGATGCGTCTGATTTCTTGTTCTGCGATAAAATCCTTTATATTCACTAATTTTATTGATTGGGTGGGGATGTTTTTTCCGCCGGAATTTTTCTTACAGATTGAAGAGGCGTCATTATCAAGCAATATTTCAGCCGCAGTGGTCCGGTCTGACAGGCCGAAGGGATGTATGACAATCCTGGGATTTTTTTCAAATAGTTTTTTGATGTTTTCGGCGAATTTCGGCACCGGTTCAAAAACATGAACATGGCAACAGAATTTAGAAAATATATCTGAAGTCCACTTGCCTTCATACCCTCCTACGTCGAAAACCACACTGTCTGAAGACAAGTTGTAATCCAAGCGTAAAGTCTGGTCCCCTTTGACATGCATCCACGGAATGACTCTTTTCTCCATTGCATCCATGTAAAAGAATTTACCAAGACGGACACAACGGTTCCCGATTCTTTCGCATATTGAACGTAGAAATTTCATCATTGTCAGTGGAATCATTTTTCCCAACGAAAGGTAGGTTGTAGTATTTTCAGGACAGTCCTAACGTTCTAATTATTGTCTTCGCAAAATTTTCCGGCAGAAATCTTAAAAATCTTTCACCAGCCAGATATGTTCTGATGGAATCAATAAATTTCTGATATTCATTTTCGGACATGCTTGATAGAAATTTGGCTAATTCAGCGTCTGATTTAAACTGCCTTCTGTCTATGAATGTCCCCGCGTCAACATAATCTGTTATGTTGGAAGCTCCCCAATATATAGGCACGGTTCCATTTCTCATTGCATCAAATATTTTTTCGGTTATATGTCCTTTTTCCCCCTGCACATTCTCGTAAGCAAGGCAGAACTTGTAGTAAGGGAGGACATCCCGTTTACTTTGAATCTTTCCCCTGTAAGATTTCAATTGGCCGGCATAAGGTTCCCATCCGATCCCGTACAAGTCAAAATCAGAAGGATAATGTTTATCAAAAAAGAATATGGCCTTTTTTCTAGCTGAATACAATTCCCGCGGAAATGAGGATTTTTTGTTCATGGAAATATTGACAAGTAATTTTTTCTTATTAAAATGAATCGACCGCGTAGTATAATCCTGTTCCGGTATCGGCAGATAGAATTTAAAATATTTTTTATTATCTACCAAGTCGTCATTCCAAGTAAAAACGATAGGGAAAAAAGAATGCAGTTGTTTTCGATAACTTTCCAAATTTACGGCTTGCCCTTCCCACAGGAATAGCGCAATCCTGTTTCCCATGCCGTTTTTGATGCATTCCTTCAGCAGATCCTTCCTTTTTTCAATTCTTCCGCCGTTTTTCAGAGATTGCATTAATCCTGATATTGTTTTCCGCAGTTGGCTCCTTTGATCAGTAAAATTACCCCCATTCAAAAACAAAACCCACTCACAGTCAGATGTAAAATTATCATTTCTCAAAAGTCTCAAATCATATCCGATAGCCCCCAAACGTTTTTTTAGGTGAATAAATGGCGCATTCACATCATCCCGCATACTGCCATCAAATATTTCATCTCCCAATTCATCGTAGAGATATATCAAAATTTTTTTCATCAGAATCCAAGAGTTGTCAGATTACGGTGTAATGAGAATGGATTGTGTAAAAGCTGTACAGTCTGACCAGTTCACGGATACCATCCTCAAGACTATTCGTTGTTTTATAGCCGAGTTTATGGATTTTATCGAATGAAACTATGAAATCCCGCTTATCATCCGTAGGCAGAGAGGAATCTATCACTTCGCACTGCACATGCTTTTTAATCATCTCCGCAATTTCCAGTTTGGAGAAATTCAGGTGGGCGGCGCCTACATTAAAAATCTGGCCGCGCATGGCTTCGACATGGCCCAGGACAAACAGATATGCCGCCACCGCATCCCTGATATGCACGAACGTGCGCTTGGATTGCCCTGCAAAAAGGACAATTACCCGCTCTTTCATTGCTTTGTATACAAAATCATTTACAAGCAACTCATTCCTCATACGCGGACTAACTCCAAAAACTGTGGCAAAACGCAGTGAAACGGAATTTTCTCTCTGCTGGACTATCTTTTCAGCTGCATATTTTGTCTGTCCATAAATGCTAATTGGTTCGACAGGCATTTCTTCATCAAAGGGTTTTCCCGCAGCTCCATAAAATGAGGTCGTCGATGCATTTATCAAAAGCTGGTTTTTCCCCGTCGCCTCTACAAGTCTACGGGTAGCCTCGACATTGATGACTTCAGCTGAATTTGGATTGGCTGCGCATGCCGGTACCCCGCTTATACCCGCCAGATGGTAAATGATATCATATGGGACCACATCTTTTTTCTGGATATTGCGGATATCAAGCTGGATAATATCAAGATTTTCTTTATTGGCAAGATGCAGTACGGACGCGTATCCATACATAAAGTTATCGATTATGGTTACTTTATGGCCCAGTTCAAGCAATTTCTCAGTCAGCAGAACGCCTTTATATCCTGCCCCGCCAGTAACTAGAATTTTCATATAATATTCCTCTTTTTATCTAAAGTAGTTTACTTGGGAGACCAGACAACAAGTGAATGCCCTTCAATATAGAAACTTCCGATATAAGTTCGCTGCTCACGATGTATGATTATTTTTCCCTTATCCTGTAATTCATGTAGACAAGTTAGGTATCCTTTCAGATAATTCCGCTTGCGAAAATAGAGAATGGATAGTTTGTCCATAAGATGACTTGGCTCAAGCAGTTCATCAATAGGTTCAAGATGAATGCATATGGCTGGACGTTTACACAAAAGAAACTGAAGGAAGGGTTCAAATCTGTCGCCTAACTGTTCAAGAGCTGCTACTGTATATATCCCGCTGTTAGTCGGTATATCAAGAGTCATATCAGGCTTGTAGAAATCAAAATAACGCCCCTCTATATTTGTTTCAATACCCCTGGCTCTTATCCTGGATATTATTTTCTGGGATGCTTTTGTCCAGTCCAGACCTACAAGCCTGGCGGTGGGATTAAACTGTCGGGCTCTCAAAAGGTGATGGCCAGGGCCGCAGCCGAATTCGTAGATAGCATTCCTGCTGCTCAAAAAGGAATCAAACACCCAGTCCACGATAATTGAAAGCATCTTGTACTCGAAATGTTTGGTCACCGGTTTTACGATATTCTGCTTCCACCTTTGCAACGGCAGCTTTCCGTGGTATCGGGGGATGATTGCCTCAGTAGTTTTCTCTGTTTGGAATGCCTCCAAATTTTCCGACCAGCCCTTCTCCCACTGCGGTAGCCGGTGCTCGCCAGCCGATACGACTCTGGGGTCCATCAGTGTGTTTACAACATCAAGTATATATTTGTCGCGTTCTTTTTGCGTGAGGTGTGTGTATCGCAAATCGGCGGCAACAATCCGGTCATGCAATTTGTTGCTGAATCTTGTTTTGAGAGTCTTCTCCAATTCTTTGACACTTATGATATGCTGACGTTTCATTTTCTTCTCAATTTTTAAGATTGAATGCCCAGTCTACCCCGGACTTTGGTGCATGTGAATCACTCGTGCACGGCTCTCGTCGAACCTTTATTGTCACTGAGATTTGCAAATTCAATAAAATTCCTCATCCATTCCACAGTGTGGGACAATCCTTCATCAATCGGCACAAAAGACATTGGATGGAATTCCCTTTCAAATTTTGTGATATCCAGACATACATCTTCGGGAGCTCCCGTTAATCCTGTTTTGTCCGAATCAGGCATGCGCACCGGAACTTTCGTTATTCTGCCAATTTTTTCAGCCAGTCCAGCAATACTTATCCGTGAAATGCCTCCGACATTATAAATAGGCTCCTTGCCGTCCATTAATATCCGCCATAGCATATAAACGGCATCTGAAATATAGCAATAAGTCCGCATGGCTCGTCCGCGGTCCAGCATATTTATTTCTTTTTCAACTAATGCCTTTTCAATAAATATATTGATAACACGTTTGTCGCCGGTTCGTACCCCCGGACCGTATGCAAGAGAAAGCCTGGCAGATTTGGCTTGAACACCTTTCTGGCGATAAGCATTGCAAATTGCTTCACCGCAACGTTTCGCTTCTATAAAACATGCCCGCGGATGTGTTGTATTCGTGGTCCCTATCTGGAACTCGCTGTATGGTGGAATGGCAAGGCCGCTGTACAGCTCGCTCGTGCTAACGAAAATGAATTTCCCCTCCGGACGGAGCTTATTAATAAGCCCGAAACTGCCCGTGGTATTTATCTTTATGGTGTTTACCGGATTTTCCATGAAACGACCCGGCTGTCCGTAACCTGCCGCGTGGATGATATAATCCGCCTCGGGAAGGGAACTCAGGAAACCATTCTCACCAATATCTCCGCAAAATATCCTTGAATTTCCGCAATCCAACAAATAGTTTATGTATGCCGGCGGAGAAGATCGCATAACGGCAATTGTGTTAATGTCGTTCTTTTTTTCTGACAGTTTCCGCAAACATGCCAGAAAATGGGTGCCGAGAAGTCCTGATGCACCGGTGACCATTACCGCCTTGCCGTGAAGCGCGGACAAATCCAGCTTCCCGCAGACAGCCTCCGCGTCACACATCAATATATCCACCAGATTATTCACCGATGAATTCATTTACCCGTTCCCGAATTTTTTCTGAAGTCATTCCTATAGCCGCGTCGTGCTCTTCCCGTTTGCCGTAATTTGTTAAAAAGTTATAGGGAACGCCGATATACCTGAGTGAAACCGGTTTGGGGCTCAGGACTTGGCAGACATCGGTGGCCAGTCCCCCCTCGTAGTACGGCTCGCATATGATGATTTTTTCAGAAGAGCAGTTCCTGCGCAAAGTCTCGCCGTCAAACGGGGAGATAGTGGTATAGTAAAGTAGACTGACATCCATTTTTTCCACGGCCTTTATAACTGCTCCCAAAACTGGTCCCACTGCTATGACAGTGCCAGATTTTCCAGTTTTCAGCACCTCGGCTTTTCCGAATTTAACGTCGTATCCGGAAGGATTTTCACGCTCAACAAGCCTAAAATAGGTGGGATTGCCGTTTGCATATGTCTGGCGGAAAAGCGAGTCAAATTCCGAGGAATTGCCGGGAACCACTATTTCCATACCGGGGACGCTTTTAAGAACAGCCACATCTCCCGGGCAATGATGCGTGCAGCCCAGAGCGGAATATTCGTAAGAAGCGCCGACGCTTACAAAATTCCCGCCAAGCCTCTGGTATCCGAAATCGATTTTCAGCTGTTCCAGCGAGCGTTCAACAAGAAAAGGGGCGATTGTGTGCACTATCGGAATTAAACCTGTCAGGGCGAGCCCCGCGGCCAAGCTTATCGTGGACTGTTCCAGTATGCCGATGTTATAGACCCGCCCGGGGTAATTTTTGAAGGCATTACGGAATCCGAAAACTCCGATATCCCCCAGCAAAAGCACGGTACGGGAATCTTCAGCGAGTATAGATTCGACTGTTGTGACAAATTGTCCGCGCATATTGATCATAGAATTGTTAAACTATTCATCTATTAGAATTTCAGCTTAAAGATTTGAGCATTTCCTGTAATTCCTGTGCAGTCGGTGCCCGACGATGCCATGCCGGATTGTTTTCCATGCATTTGCACCCATGTCCCTTGATGGTCTCCGCAATCACAGCCCTGGGTTTATTCGAATGTTTTTTGAGAAGTGCTTCTGCAATCGCCGTATGGTTATGTCCTGATATTATCTCGCTGTCCCAGCCGAAGGCCTTGAATTTACTAGCGATATCACCCATGTCCAGAGCCCTGTCAGAAGAATGGTTGGAATCCACTATACAGCACAAATTTGACAGTTTATGATGGGAGGCCAGCAAAGCAGCTTCCCAAACAGTCCCCTCATTGCACTCGCCGTCTCCGATAAGCACATATGTTCTATTTCTGAAATTCTGAATTTTGTATCCCAAAGCCACACCGACTGACATAGGAAACCCGTGCCCGAGGGAGCCGGTGGATGCTTCCACCCCGGGTACTTTGTTCCGGTCCGGATGTCCGCCAAGCATGTTAGTATATTCAGCAAAATCAACCAGTTCAGATTTCTGAAAAAAATTTTTGGCCGACAATACCGCGTAAAGGGCAAGCGCCCCGTGCCCTTTGCTAAGGATAAATCTGTCTCGGTCAGGACGGCCTGATTTTATGCTCTCAATATTAAGAATTTTATCGTACATAACCCATATAATATCCAATATCGACAATGCGCTGGGAATATGCCCTTCCCCACTGCGAGCCGAGGCCTTCAAGATAACTTCCCTGGCGATCCTGATTTCTTTTAATTCCATAGGCATCATAATGTCTTCAGATAATCGGTGGTCATCTGCCAGCGCGGCAATTTCGGAGTCCTCGAACTTTTGATGCAATGATCCTTATATAGCTTGTGGATTTGCTCATTGATGTCAAACTGTCTTCTTTAACAGTTACTGTTCGTTTTTCCGTCATAAAAACTTTTCAATACTTCTTCCGGTTATACCATTTAACCGGTAAGACAAACCTGCCCAGCAACGAACGCATGCCGTAGGCTAAATAGGAAAGCCCGTCATCAACTATTTCAAAGGTAAAAGTTATCGGCGGCCTAAAAAAAGGGCGGTCCCCGAAGATCCCGGACCAAATCCTCATTTCATAAATCCCCGGGAGCAAAATACGTCCCGGAATAACCGCTTTTGAAATATAAGAACCCTTGGGCACTGGGTTCAAATCTTTCCCATTATGGAGAGCTTCGGCAAGAAGATTGCCTTCGTTATCCAGAATTTCCAAAACGATATAAAGTTTGCTGTATGCTTCATTTACTTCGTAGTCAAAATTGATCACGATATCTTTGTTGCTACAAAACCGCATTCCCGAAAATTCGTCATGCCTTTCCACTTCAATGCGGTTGAACTTGAATATCGGCTCATGCGGAAGCCTGCTGATAATATCTTCAAAATTAACATCGTCGTTTATGTTTTGTTGTGTATCAATATATTTTTCCACGACCTGCTTCGTGTCGCCTTGTACGACGATTTGCCCCAGATTCAGCATCATCGACTTATTGCAGAGTTTGCGTATGGCGCCTATATTGTGGCTGACAAAAAGAATCGTTCTGCCTTCCTTGGCGACATTGCCCATTTTTGAGATGCATTTTTTCTGGAACTCAGCGTCCCCGACAGCCAGAACTTCGTCTACAACCAGTATTTCGGGCTCAAGATGCGCGGCTACTGCAAAGGCAAGACGCACGTACATGCCGCTGGAGTAGCGCTTCACCGGCGTGTCCAGGAACTTCTCCACCTCGGCAAAGGCCACGATTTCGTCGAACTTACGCTTGATCTCAGCCCGGGTCATGCCAAGGATGGCGCCGTTGAGGTAGATGTTCTCCCGGCCGGTCAGTTCCGGGTGAAAGCCGGTGCCCACCTCCAGCAGGCTGGCCACCCGGCCCTTGATGGTCACCCGCCCGGTCGAGGGTTCGGTGATGCGGGAAAGTATTTTCAACAGCGTCGTCTTCCCTGCACCGTTGCGGCCGATGATGCCAACGGTTTCCCCCCGAAGAATCTCGAAGCATACGTCCTTAAGTGCCCATACCTCTTCCTGCTCATTGCCCTGAATGATGGGCTTACCTTTCACCAAGTCTTTGGTCTTATGCCAGAGGGTGCGGGCGTTCTGCATTAATACATCCCGGAGGGCGATATAACGCTCTCTTTCTGTTTGGTGGCCGATCGTATACTTTTTACCCAGTTTTTCGGCTTTTATAACGATGTCGCTCGTGTCGCCCATCTTTCTATATCAAATCCGCAAATGTCTTCTCCATCTTCCGGAAGCGGGTGATACCCAGCCAAAGGAAGAAGGCCACGATAGCAAGACTAAGAGTGAGACCCGGCCAGTAGATCGGGCTTTCACCGCCAAGGATGCACCAGCGGAAGCCGTCGATCACACCTACTATGGGATTCAGGCTGTATAGTAACCGCCATTTTTCTGGTATGACATTGCTGCTGAAGCCTACCGGCGAGATATATAATCCGAACTGCACGACGAAAGGGATCACGTAACGGAAATCTCGATATTTCACGTTGAGTGCTGTTATCCACAGGCTTGGACCCAAGCTGGCCAACAAAGCCATGAGGATAAATAGTGGCAGCAAAAGCATATTCCAGCCGGGAGCGAACTGGTAGTAGGTCATCAGTCCCAGCAAGATGACAAAGCTGATAAGGAAATCGACGAAAGCAGTCACTATTGTGGCTGTAGGTACAATCATCCTTGGGAAGTAGACTTTACTGACTAAATTAACATTGGTAATAAGGCTGTTGGAAGCCTCACTCAGCCCAAGGGAGAAGAGGGACCAGGGCAGCATGGCTGCAAAGACCATGAGGGCGTAGGGTGCATGCCCGTCACTGGGCAGTTTGGCCACCCGGCCAAAAATCACCGTGAACACCACCATAGTGAGAAAGGGCCTAAGGATTGCCCAGGCAACCCCGATGATGGTCTGCTTATAGCGGACGGAGATATCCCGCCAGGCAAGAATGAGGAAGAGTTCGCGGTAACGCCACAAGTCGGCCCAGTAGTTCTTTTCCGTGCGGCCAGGCTCGATGATGAGAACCTGTTTCTGCATAGGGATGGAGGATGATCGGTGGCTCATAATATCAAAGACCAAAATTTAACATGGATCGATACCACTCGATTGTCCGATGTAGCCCTTCTTCAAAAGCCGTTTTTGCCGCAAACCCGAACCATGCCTTAGCCCGACTTGTATCTAGCATCCGCCGGGGCTGTCCGTCTGGTTTCGAAGAATCCCAAGTAGTTTTTCCTTTAAATCCAGTTAGTTTTACAATAAGTTCAGCCAAATCTTTAATTTTTATCTCAAAGCCTGCGCCGAGGTTGACTGGATCTGACTTATCATAGTTTTCTGTTGCCAGGATTATGCCTTCGGCTGCGTCTTCAACGTAAAGGAATTCCCGGGAGGCGCTTCCCGTACCCCAGACGACGATGTGGTCGTCTCCTCGTTCTCTGGCTTCTATGCATTTTCTTATCAACGCGGGAATGACATGGGATGTTTTTGGATCAAAATTATCTCCTGGGCCGTAAAGATTGACAGGCATGAGAAATATGGCGTTGAAACCATACTGCTGTCTGTAAGCCTGGGCCTGGACGAGAAGCATCTTTTTGGCAAGACCGTAAGGAGCGTTGGTCTCTTCCGGGTAGCCGTCCCAGAGGTTTTCTTCTTTAAAGGGGACAGGAGTATGTTTGGGATAACAACAAATGGTTCCAAGAGCTACGAATTTTTCAATTTTTCTAAGGTAAGCTTCGTGCATCAATTGAATGCCCATAATGGCATTATCGTAGAAAAACCGGCCTGGGCTTTCCTTGTTGGCTCCGATTCCTCCGACGACGGCGGCGAGATGAATAATGATGTCCGGCTTTTGGTCATCAAATACCTTTTTTATGTCTTCAAGTTTGCGAAGGTCGTACTCCGGAAGATCGGCGATGAATACATTTTGGCAGCCTCGATCATCTTTGAGTTTCCTGATGAGATGAGTGCCGAGGAAGCCTTTGCCTCCTGTTACCGTGATTCTTCTAGTTTTGAGGTCAATCATCGCACCCTCCTAGAGAGAATGCTTTCATGATCAGAGATTTTTATACGGATGCTTGAATTCGAAAATCTGGCAAGCTTTTATAAGCTCGTCAATCCCTTCATCAACAGTTTTCATAGTTTTGAAACCGAGCGCATTGATTTTTTCATAGGAAACGCAATAGTTTCTTTTATCCTCATCCTCTCCAATATCGGCAAAATGGAGGTAGTAGTCGATTCTTTCTTTGATTTTGAGGGCGATATCTTCTTTGCTGAAATTATTCTCATTGTCGCCGACATTGAATACCTGATGCTTCATTTTGTTGGAATTTTCTATGGCAAAAAGGATGCTCAGGCAAATATCATGGACATGGACGAAAGTCCTTTTGTAAGTTTTTTCGAAGAGAATTAGAAATTTATTAACATAGGCTTGATAGACGAAATCATTGATGAGGAGGTCGAGGCGCATGCGCGGGGAAACGCCGAAGGCTGTTGCGAAACGGAGACACAGTGAGTTATGAGAATTATCGAGGACGATCTTCTCCGCTTCGGTTTTTGTTTTAGCGTACAGGGAGAGGGGGTTGAGAGGAGTATCTTCTTTGCAGCTATTGCCGAGAGCTGCGCCATAATTGCTTACCGTAGATGCGAAAATAAGGATCTGGGAAGGCGAGAGCAAATCAATGATGTTTTTGGTGCCTTCAACATTGGTTGAATGGGCAAGCTCTGGATCTCTGTTGCAAGCTGAAAGACCGACGATGGCAGCCAGGTGGATTATTAAGTCATTATTATTTAGAGCGTACGAGAGTGTTTTCTTATCCCGTACATCACCTTTGATGAAAGAGAAGTTAGGGTTTGAGACGAAGGAGAGAAGGCTTGAACCGCCGTAGAGGAGTGAGTCAAAGACGGTAACTTTAAACCTCTGGCGAAGAAGCAGGGGGATGAGCACCGAGCCGATATAACCCGCGCCGCCACTAATGAGGATTTTCATGATGTTAACCGTGGGCGCTTGAGCTTCTTCACCAGGCTTGCCCTGAGCCTGCCGGCGGGTGGCCGGCGATGAACCCGCTGGCACCGCAGACTAAAACAGCCATGTAACTTGCGTCAGCGATTATCGATCTGGTTATAAAAGGGCAACGATAGCAAGCGATATCCTGCAGATCTTGGTCTTGGAGGAATTCTTTCCTTGATTTTCCCTTAATCTGCTCAAGACGGCTTAAAGATTCTTCAATCTCCTGGCAGCGAGTACATATAAGTTCATGATTCAGACTCATGCGGAAAAGGCCTCCATAACTGCCCTGCGGACCATAGGCTTAAGATCCAGGTACCTCTGGACTATTTGCTCCACGAAATGTATCCGTATCTCTTCATTTCTCTCAGAGATCAAATTTCCTTGGATCACATGGTACAGAAATAATACAGGTGCAAAATTAAGGACACGCACATCTATCGGTATCCTTAACTCGTTACTGAACCTTTGGGCTAATTCAAGACTGTAAAAGGTAGACTCCTCTTTCCTTATTTCTGAGATGTAAACACCCACATCTATATCGTGGAACTGAAGGCCTTCAGCAAAGGAGCCATAGACATAGGCAAATACCACATCATTGCGCTTCTTTAGAACCTCTGTGAGATATTTCATCAATCGCCTTCTTTCTCCCTGTTCTAAATAGCGGACCTTTTGTTTCATGGCGAATCCCATAAACCCTTTTCCAGCATAGACTTCAAAAACATTCTAACATAAGCTCAAGCCGTTGCATACAGGTGGCCGGCAATGAAGCCGCCAGCACCACAGACTAAAGCTTTTTTCATGAAAATCTCCCTTAATTGAGATAAAGAATTGACTTGGAAATCATTATTATATTAAGTTGCTTACTTCCCCTCTTGAACATCCGATTAAAAATAATATTAGCACCTATTTTTTTGGGGGACGTCCTCGGGGTAGCGCTTTGAGCCTTCGGTCGAGGAGGCTTTCGATTTTTTTGATGAAGCCATCATCTCCGCAGGGGCGTCCAGTTTTCATGTTCTTTCGGATATTGTTGATGAATTCGTCATCGTCATTAGTCATGAGGTATGCTGCCCAGTCTTCTATTTCTTTTGTAAGATAGCATTCATCTTCCAGGATGGGGTTCGCTTCTTTATAGACATGATATCGGGCGCTTGACCAGGGATAATCGCATGCTCTATCAACGAGGTTAGCTCTGACGGGATTATTTTCGACATATCGGACTGCTTCATAGACATGGCGGTTGTTGAGGATGCAGGAATAGAACCGGCCTTTCCACAGGTGTTCCTTGAGGTTTCTTTTTTGATTGAAATATCGTGAGTATTTCATGTGGAGGAAGTTGAATGTTTTAGAGAGGGAATTTTCTTTCATGGGCACAGCGACATAATAGACATGGTTGCTCATGAGGCAGTAAGCCCAGATTTTTAAAGAATACTTCTTGGAGTATTCGTCGAGCCAATGGAGATACTGGACGTAGTCGATATCTTCTTCAAAGATAGGCTGGCGATATTTTCCTCTTTGGAGTATATGGTGAGGGTAACCGATTGCAACTGCACGAGAAATACGAGGCATCTGAGTCCGCCTGTCCGCTCTATCCCGTCATTAAGATATGTCCACTCCGCCCTGAGAACCCAGGAAAAAAGACAGGACGATTTAGCTCATCTATTCAATTAAGAGGAAGAACGGCCAAAATTTATATTAGGTTATTTATGGTTATTAAACTTTTTTTGGAAAAGATGGGGACAACAGCAATTTTTCCCTATTTTTTAATAAGCTACCGCCCTTAATAGAAAAGAGACTTTCAAATTTCAATCGCATCCAGCGCGATCAACTTAACCAAATAAATCTCTAAGATTAGAGAAATAGGGATAGAGCCATTTTTTTTCCGCTAATAAAAGGATATCGTAAAGAAGTAGAATTTCCAGCTTCTTCCATCATTGTTGTTATCTACTTTATCCCCTCTTGTTTATCAAGAGAGAATAAAAATTTTATTTATCCCGCCTGTGTTTGTCAAGAAAAAAATAGGGACAGCGCCTTTTGACAAGGTATTTTAGTTATCAAAAAAATGGTTTCAAGCCAATCTCAGGTTGACAGGGTAGGGGGAGGGAGAATATAATGCCTTCGGATTTTTGTCATTAAAACTCTAAAAATCAAAGGAAAGAAATGCAAATGAAAAAGGTATTACATATTGTCTTCAAAAGCATCTTTATCTCAGCCCTTTCATTAGTCCTCCCTGCTCTAATCCTGGCCACACTGACCCTAGCTTCTGCCCAAAATGCTTTTGCCCAACAAGCTCAACAGGCCAGAGAGACAGAACAAGCCTATGAAAAAGATAAAGAGCTGCTTCCGGCTTTTGGCTACAATATCTTTAGAGAGTTGCCAGAACCTATAACTGAAGGGCCTATGGATGAGCAATATTTGTTGAGCCCTGGCGATGAGGTCATCATCACTGTCTGGGGGCAGCTCAATCTGAAATACCCTCTCACCGTCAGCGAGGAGGGCTTCATCGAGATTCCTGATGAAGGCGGTCGAGTTTTCACCAATGGTGTGAGCCTGAAGGAATTGAAGAGGTTGGTGACAGAGAGGCTGTCCCGTATCTATTCCTCTTACATCAAGGCAGCGAACCCCTCAGCGAGCACAGCCTTTGTTGATGTAAAGCTTGGGAAAGTGCGGAAACTATTGGTCTATGTCGTGGGCGAGGTAAAGAACCAGGGGGCTTACACCATAAGCTCAGGAGTTGCCACCCTGCTCAATGTATTGAATAACGCCGGCGGAGTGAAGGAAACAGGATCGTTGCGAGAGATAAAGATTCGAAGGGCAAACGGGACAATCGATGCTGTAGACTTGTATGAGTTTCTTATCACCGGCAAGATGGATATCAAAAAGAGCCGCATCCTCTATGGCGATTATGTTCTTGTCTCGTTAAAGGCAAAATCTGTGACGATAAAAGGGGAAGTGAAGAGGCCTGGAATTTATGAGCTCATCGGCAATGAAGGTATTAAAGAATTGATAGGATTCGCAGGTGGCCTGGCTTCCAATGCTTATTTGAAGAGAATCCAGATAAGAAGGTTTGAGATAAGCGCAGGTGAGAAATTCATCGATTTGGATGGAGAAAGTATTTTGAATGACCCGAACCAGAATTTCACTCTTGCAGACGGTGACAGAGTGACCCTCTTCCCCAACATTGTCGTGAGACGGAGGATGGTTGAGATTCAAGGCGAGGGGATTAAGAGGCCGGGTGTCTATCAATATACGTCCGGGATGACGGTCAAGGATTTGATTGGACAGGCTGAAGGCTTGAAAGAAGATGTTTATCTCGAGCGGGCAGATTTGGTAAGGACAGCCGAAGATTTTTCCAAGATGCTCACGATTTTTTCTTTAAAGGATTTATACAAGGAGGAGTCGCCAGGACTTTATGTCTATAGCGGAGCGGAGGAGAAAAATTTCAAGCTCAAAGAAATGGACCAGATAATGACATACTCCTCCTATGAAATTAAGGGAAAAGATAAGTATGTAACCCTCGAAGGCCATGTCAAGGAGCCTGGGAAATATATCCTCCCTGAAAACATGACGCTTTATGATTTAATCTTCTCCAGGGGAGGCTTTCAGGATGAGGATTTCAAGAAAAGAGCCTATTTAGAGTTGGCTCATATTTTTCGAAAAACATCGGGAGAACTCGGAGAAAGTCTCGTTTCATTCAATCTGGGGAAATTATTAGCGGGCGATCCTTCAGAAAACGTCAAGTTAGAGGGAGAGGATAGGATTTTTATCTATACTTATGAGGCAATGAAGACAAAGCCTTTTGTTAGCATCGAGGGGCTTGTCAAGAGGCCTGGTGTTTATGATTTATCAGAGAACATGACTCTTGAGGATTTAATCCTTGTTGCAGGCGGGCTAAGGCCTGATGCCTACAAGGTCGAAGCTGTCATTGCCCGGACTGGACGGGGGAAAGGCGGAAGTGAGGGAGAAAAGAAAGAAGCGCCAGCCAGGATTGCGACAGTTGTCATCCCTGTAAAAGAAAATTTCGCCGTTATTCCTGAAGCTGAGAAAACAAGGCTTGAAATCTATGACAAGATTGTTATCCGGAATTTGCCAGAATGGGAGCCACTGCCTGTGGCAACTGTCGAGGGGCAGGTTGTCTATCCAGGAAGTTATTCTCTCGAGTCGAGGGAGGAGAGAATCTCAGGCATCATCCGAAAATGCGGGGGATTGAAAAAAGAGGCATTTCCTGAGGGAGCTGTCCTTTACCGGAGGAAGGATATCATCGAGATGAGCAGGGAGAGGCAGGAGGGAAGCGAGAAAGTTGCTATAAATCTTAAAGAGGCTCTGAATAATCCAGGAGGCCCCTATGATTTAGTTTTGAAGGATGATGACAGAATTTATATTCCCTACAATCCGGGCTCTGTTGAGGTCAAAGGCGCGGTCCGAAATCCTTCCATTTTTATGCATAAGAAAGGGAAAGGATTGGATTACTATATAGCCCTCAGCGGTGGTTATGATGGGAATGCAGACAAAGCGAATTTGGTAGTTTATCTTCCCAATGGAATGGCTGCAAAGGAAAAAGGATTTCTTTTTTGGAGGTCGTTGGAGATTCTTCCCGGCAGCGTTGTTGAAGTGCCTTTTAGAGGAGAGGAAAAGGAGATAAAGCTCGTTGAGGTCAGGGGTGCGGTGAAGAGTCCGACTTTGATTCAATACAGAAAAGGGGAAAAATTAAAATATTATGTAGATTTGTGCGGCGGGTATGGTGAGAATGCAGATATGGGGAATATAATTGTCCATCTTCCTGATGGGAGCGTCCTCGAAGCCAAGGGGTCGATGATGTTTAATCCCGCCATTTCACCTGGGAGCATCGTTGAAGTGCCTTTTAAGCCAGAGAAAGAGGAGCTCAAAATTGGCGATGTTGAAGTTAGAGGAGCAGTCAAGAATCCATCTTCAATCATATTTCGAAAAGGTGAAAAATTAGATTATTATGTAAACTTCTGCGGAGGCTATAAAGAAAATGCTGATGTCGAAAATATAGTCATTCATATGGTAGATAAAACGAAAATAGAGAGGAAAGGAGCTGTTGAATTCAATCCAGAAATTCTTTCAGGAAGTATAATAGAAGTTCCATTTAAAATAGAGAAAGAAAAAAAGGGAGGATGAAAAATCTTTCTTAGGTAAAGTGGAGACAATCTTCATTCTCTTGGAGAGCTGAAGAGATGGAAGACCAGGAAAAAAAAATAGAAGAAAGAGAGCAGAGCATAATAAAAGAGAGTCCCAAAATTGTAGAGAGAAGAAGTCCCTATATTGAGGCAGTCCCTCTTCCTCCCGATGAATTCGAAGAGATCCATTTTATCGATTATGTGAATGTCCTTCTCAAGAGAAGGTGGCTCATTGTTGCGGGAGTATTCATCTCTGTCCTGCTCACTGGTATAGTTTCGAAGAGAATGCCTCCGGTCTTCACCGCTTCGGCTAAATTCCTTCCTTCAAAGAATCCAGACATGATTTCCCGCATGGGAACCCTGGTTGGAGGGGGGAAGATTGAATCCTTTGAGGACAATGTGACTTCAGAATATTATACAGAAGTTTTGAAAAGCTCTCCTTTTTTAGAAAGGATTGCTGGCAAGAAATTTTTGAGCAGAAAATTTGGAGGAGAAGTGGACCTTATATCTTATTATAAAATTGGGGAAGGTAATGATACTCTGAGATTGGTTAAGGCTACAGGAGCTATTTCCGGAAGTTTAAAAGTTTCCATAGATCGAAATACCAAGGTCATCACTCTTAGCTATTCGACGGAAGAGCCAGAACTTTCGGCTGCGATTGTCAATAGCTTCCTTGATGAACTTATCATCTACAACCAGGATATCCGGGATACCAAAGCCAAACAGAATCGCATCTTTATTGAGAAGCAACTCGATGAGAACCAGAAGCTTTTAAAAAAGGCAGAAGATGAGCTTACAATTTTTACGTCGAGGAATAAAAAAATCGTTACTCCTGAGCTTGAGGTTGAGCTTGACAGGTTAAAGAGGAATGTCAAAATGCAGGAGGAAGTCTACATAACCCTGAAGAAGCAGCTCGAGCTGGCAAAGATTGAAGAGCAGGAGAGAAAGCCTGCTATCGAGATTATTGAAAAGGCAGCTGTCCCGCTGTATAAAAGCGCGCCGAATACAAGAAGGAAAGTAATTCTGGCTGCATTTGTGAGTTTTGCGCTGTTTGTGGGGCTGGCTTTTGTGCTGGAATACATCGGAAAGATGAATCCTGCAGATGAAAGAAACCGATTGTTTCTTAAATATCTAAACGACATCAAAAACGACTTCAAGATTGTGAACAGAATTATTAGAAGAATAGGAAAGAAAGCGAAATAACCTATAATTGAAATCCTAAAATTCTGTGATATCTTAAGCTGCAGGATTCTATTTTGATGAAACAAGAAGATTCATTTTGACAACTTCTGATTAAGCTCTTTCTTAGTCTTTTGTAATCATTTTCTGTATATAAACGAGGCTCAAGAACGCTAATATCCAGTGTTTTCTCTACCTGGGTGCATTGATTCCAGGGGAAGGTTGTGCTAAATTTTTCTTAATGTTTAGAAAAAAACCCGCTATTTTCATCATTTTCGGCATCTTATTCTCCTGGAATCTGCTATTCAGCCAGGAGAAAAGCTCTTCTTCTGAAGAAATATTGATAATAGCCAACTACAAGCAAAGGCTTAATGAGAATGTCTGGCTGGCGACGGGCAACGTTGAGATTCATTACAAGGATATAAAGATTTTTGCTGACAGGGCGGAGCTTAATACAGAAACCAAGGATGTCTATGCCGAGGGCAACCTGGTTATTCAGTTTCCAGGGGAGGTGGTAAGCGGTGTGGAAGGCCGCCTTAATATGGATTCTAATGAGGGAGAAATCAAGAAAGCTTTTGGCATGCTGCAACCAATAATTTTCTATGAAGCCGAGACACTTGAGAGGAATAATGAAGATATTTATAGCTTACACAAGGCCAGAATGACTTACTGCACTCAGCGTGTCCCGCGCTGGAATTTTTCCTGCACAAGGGCAAATATCAAGAAAAATGACTACATCGATATGTGGAATCCCGTGTTATCCATAAAAAAAATTCCTGTTTTCTACCTCCCTTATCTACGTTATCCCCTCAACAAAGAAAGGTCGACTGGATTCTTGACGCCCCAGATTGGCTTTTCTGGAGCAAAGGGCTTTTCCTACACGCAAAGCTATTACTGGATAGTGAAAAGAAACATGGATGCGACTTTTACTCTGGATTTTTTTTCTGCCAGGGGATTAGGAGGCGGCCTGGAATACCGTTATCTATTTTCTGGAGGAGTCGGAGGCCAGCTGAACTTATATTATTTTAATTATATGAAGGGAAGCGAAACTCCATCTACGGCTTATATGTTCCGTTTCAAGCATAATCAGCCTCTGCCTCTCAAGTTCAATCTGGTGACAGATGTCGATTACAGCAGTTCTTTTAGTTTTTTGAGGGAGTTTGACAATGATTTTAAGCGAGCCGTTGTTTCCAATCGAAGCTCGCAGGCTTACATTTCAAAAGCCTGGTCTTACTTTAATCTTAACTTGCGTGTTGCAAGGTTTGAAACGTATTACAGGGAGACTGATACATCAATTATCAATTACAACCTGCCAACGGTAAGCTTCAGCTCTTCTAAAGTGAAACTCTTTTCCCCTTTTTATTTTTCTTTCTCCTCCTCTTTTAGCCGCTGGGAATATGGCTGGGAATCTGAGTATAAAGAAGGGACGGAGCGTCGTTCCCAGAATTTTAATTTCAGTCCAGAGCTCAGTTTTCCTTTTACTGCCCTTCCCTGGTTAACCCTTAATTCTTCATTTTCCACACATCTCAATTACTATTTCCAGAGCTATTCACCTGTTATAAATAAAATTGAGGATGAGCCCCTCTTCAGAACAAATTATGGGGCTGATGTGGAATTAGTCGGGCCTGTTTTTTACAAAATATTCTATGGAAGCCAGGGCATAGCCAGGCTCAAGCACATTGTCGAGCCATATATCTCTTACAGCTATGAAAGTCCTGTGGCTGATTCAAGTCGGATAATCACACCCTCGTTCTTTTACCGTAACAATTATATTCGTTATGGCTTGACCAATCGTTTCCTTGTCAAAGAAGAGGAGATGCCGCGAGAAGTCTTGGCCCTGAACATTTCCCAGACCTTTTATCTTTCGCCAGAGGATAGCCCAATGCAGCCCTACCGGGTTGACAGCAAAATCCCTGAATTTTCCGATCTAGAAGCCAACCTTAGGTTTTATCCGGCAAGAAAATATAGCCTTGATGCCTCTGTAGGTTTTAATCCCTATTATAGGACTTTTTCAAGCCTGCGCCTCGGAGCAAGCGTGGGGGCTCCTGATGATCCTGCGTTTCTTAGGGTGAATTGGTACAAGAGCACGAATCCCTATTATAAAAAACAAATGGGTTACGAGGTGTATTGGGATCGGCATCAGATTGGATTTTCTGGAGGACTGAAGATTCCGCGTATTTCTCTCGATTCTCTGGCTGAGGTCGATTTTAATATTCAGGAAAGAAAATTGCTCTATGCCGGCCTTTCCTTTATCTATCATTATCAATGTCTTGACCTCAAGGGCGACCTTAAAATCTTTTATTTTCGGGACAAACCCGAGACTCAGTTCAGGATTTCTATTGGACTGGGAAACATCGGAAGGACATCAGACTTTTTTGGCGGCTTGCAATTTTAAGAGAAAAAATATAAAAAGATAATTCCACTCTTTTAATGGCTTTTAAAATGAAAGGATTAATTTTATTTAAAAAGGGGACAATTCCCTTTTTTTATGTGGGTTAAGATGAAAGGATTGATTTTAAGCGGAGGCAAAGGGACAAGGCTTCGGCCATTGACTTTTACCCAGGCTAAACAGCTTGTTCCTGTAGCCAATAAGCCTGTGCTTTTTTACGGGATTGAAGCCTTGAAGGAGGCAGGGATAGAGGAGATTGGCATCGTTGTCGGCGATACCAAAGAGGAGATTAAGGAAGCAGTGGGGGATGGCAATCGTTGGGGAATTTATATCACTTACATTGAGCAGGAGGCTCCGCTGGGGTTAGCCCACGCTGTCAAGATTTCAGAGAATTTCCTAGGAAAAGAGCCCTTTGTCATGTATCTGGGCGACAATATTCTCAAGAGTGGAATCAAGTCTTTGGTCGGGGAGTTTAACGAGAAAAAGCCTAATTCTTTAATTCTCCTGACTGAAGTTCTTAACCCCGAGATGTTTGGCGTGGCTGAGCTTAAGGATGGCAAGGTGGCAAGGCTTGTTGAAAAACCGAAAAAGCCGATGAGCAACCTGGCCCTGGTCGGAGTCTACATGTTTGATTTCCATATTTTCGAGGCGGTTAAGGCCATAAAACCTTCCTGGCGTAACGAGCTCGAGATTACCGATGCCATCCAGTATCTGGTTGACCAAGGCTATGAGGTGCATCCTCATCTTGTTAAAGGCTGGTGGAAGGATACGGGCAAGATCGAGGATATCCTTGAAGCCAACCGCCTGATTCTGGAGTCTATCGTGGCTAATATTCAGGGTAAGGTGGACGAAGCATCAAAAATAAGCGGACAGGTTATCTTAGAGGAAGGTGCTGTTATCAGGAACAGCACCATCCGCGGCCCGGCCATCATCGGCGAAGGGTGCGAGATTGTCGATTCTTATATCGGCCCGTCTACTTCAATTCAGAGAAAATGCAGGATTGTCAAGACCGAGATTGAGCACAGCATTGTCCTTGAGGGGAGCGAGATTGTTGATGTTGGAAGCCGGATCGATGAGAGCCTCATCGGCCGCGAAGTCAAAATTTACAAGTGCCCTCCAAAGCCCTCAGTTTACCGCTTCATGGTCGGCGATAAAAGCGAGATCGGAATAAAATAGCTCATCTCCATAATTTTCTTTGAATCATTCCATTATTTTTTCACTTGACACCAAATAGATGCATCTTATAATATGCTCATAGATATGCTAAATAGGAGCATAAAGTGAGAACGACATTGTTTATAAAAGAAGAACTTTTGGAAGAAGCCAAGAAAATATCAGGGGCAAAGACAAAAAAAGAAACAGTTGAGAGGGCACTAGAAGAATTGGTAAGAAGAAAAAAGGCAGAAAAACTTATTGAACTTGAAGGCAAAATAGACCTTTCTTTTACACTCTCAGAGTTTCTTAAAAGAAGGAAAAAAAATGTTCTTTATCGATAGTTCTATATGGATCGAGTATTTCAGGCCAAAGGGATCAGCAAAAATAAAAGAAAAGGTGAGAGGACTTCTTGAAGCAGGAGTCGTTGTTGTTTGTGGTGTGGTCCTGATTGAGATCCTAAGGGGAGCAACGAATAAAAAAGATTTTGAACAATTGTACGAGTCACTTTCTTCTCTCCCCCAGCTTCCAATCGATGAAGATGTAATAAAAAGAGCGTCAAGGTGGGGCTTTGAGATGGGTCGAAAAGGAAAGGTTGTTTCAACTACAGATTTAATTATAGCCTCCGCAACTTATAAGAAAGCAAAACTCCTCCATGTTGACAGTGATTTTAAATTAATTACAGAATTTTTTGACTTAGAAGAAGAAATGTTATCAGTCTAGAAAATGGGGAAAATGGGGACAGTCCCCATTTCCCAATGAATTCAGGATTTTTTATCTTTCTCCTTTAATCTTCCTATGCTGCCAGGATTAAGTTTCTGAAGTGGGAATATTCCCGATATCGCCTGCTTGTATTTTCAATAAAATCGGTCCTGACATTATCTGCTTTACTGATGAGTAGCCTTCCTTTCCTTAAAACGGCCATCTGGAAAGCGATTGAGGCATTGTTTATTGTCCTGACCTCAACTGGATAGCCAGTTTTATCTGTTAATTCATAGGAAAGGTCAGACTCAAGTTCTATTTCACGGACAAGGTTCTTCACGAAAATGGCTATGTCTATATCTCTAAACTTGAGACTCTCTATAAAGGAACCGTGAAGATAGGCAAAGACCACATCATCCTTATCTAAAAAATAGTCCTTTATTCTTCTAATAATTTGCTCTCTTCTCTTTTCATCTATTTTGTTTTCTTTAAAAAATCTTTTTTCCAACATTGTTCTGTTTTTTAATAAAATTTTTACTTAATTATGTCAGACTTATACTTAATTTGCAATCTCTAAAGTTGTTCTGATTCTAAGTTCGTCAATTGAACTGAGCAAAAGTCATAATGTATGACATGAATTATTGAGGCCTGTCCTTTGATTTCACTTGAAATAAAATAAATACATCTTATAATATCGAGAAAACGGGACAGTTCCCATTTTCATAGGCTATTTTTCTAAATTGCAATTTGATTTCAGGTAAGTAATAAATATGAAAATGAGGTAAAGAAATATGAAATTTCTCATTACCATATATCAGGATGAAGACGGGATGTTTATAGCTGAATGTCCGTCAATTCCCGGGTGTGTTAGTCAAGGTAAGACTGAACAAGAGGCGGAGGATAATATCCGAAATGCTATCAAAGAGTGTTTGGAGGTACGAGCTGAAAAAGCTATGCCTCTAACTGTGACCACTCGTCAGGTAGAGGTTCACATCTGATGCCTTTAGTCCCTTTATTAAAACCTCGAGATATTGTGAAGGCTTTTGTGAAAATTGAGTATATAGCCACTCTATCGATACCAAACCATACCGAAGTGGCTCGGGGGGAAAATAATTTTGTTCTTCAGTTATAAATTGGGGAAACTATATAGGAGAGAGACATGATTGAGGGAGTGAAGACAAAAAAATTGAGGGTCATCCCTGATGAGAGGGGAAGGCTGATGGAGATTCTGCGGGCTGATGACCCGCTCTTTTTAAAATTTGGCCAGGTTTACATGACATCCACCTACCCTGGCGTGGTCAAAGCCTGGCATAAGCACGAAAAGCAGACAGACAACATAGCCTGTGTGCAGGGCATGATTAAGCTGGCTCTGTATGATTCGAGGGAGAGTTCCCCGACCTTCAAAGAAATAAACCAGTTTTACATAGGCGTCCATAACTCTTTGCTTGTCCAGATTCCTGCTGGTATCTATCATGGCTGGATGTGCGTCAGCGAGGAGGAAGCGATTGTCATTAATATCCCCACCGAAGTCTATAACTATGAACATCCCGATGAACAACGGTTAGACCCTTATCAGAACGATATCCCTTATGACTGGAGGAGGAAAGACGGCTGAGAAAAGGAAAAGGGGACAGGCTACTTTTTCTAAGAAAAGTAGCCTGTCCCCTTTTCCTCAATCCCTAAAAAAAATGAGGTATAAAAGCCATGAGTGAGCGAAGCCTTGAAAATAAAACAATTCTTGTCACCGGCGGGGCAGGCTTTATCGGCAGCAATTTCATCCATTACATGCTCAAGCATTATCCGCACTCCAGAATTATCAACCTGGATAAGCTGACCTACGCCGGGAACTTAGATAACCTGAAGGATATTGAAAACGACTTGCGCTATGAGTTTATCCATGGGGATATTCGAGATCGAGAGCTTGTCCGGAAGATCTTCAAACGTGTCCAGGGGGTTGTCCATTTTGCCGCTGAGACCCATGTCGACCGCTCCATCCTGGATGCGGGAGAGTTTGTTCTGACCGATGTTTATGGGACTTTCGTTCTTCTCGATGCTTTGAAGAATTCGGAAGTTGAGTTTTTTATCCATCTTTCCACAGATGAGGTTTACGGAAGCCGCGATGAGGGATATTTTAAAGAAGACGATTCTCTCAACCCTTCATCGCCTTATGCTGCGAGCAAGACAGGTGCGGACAGGCTGGCTCATGCCTACTGGATTACCTATGGTGTTCCGGTTATCATCCTCCGGCCGAGCAATAATTTCGGGCGCTACCAGTATCCGGAGAAATTCATTCCCCTCTTTGTGACCAATGCCCTGGAGGGAAAGACACTTCCCCTTTACGGGAAAGGAACAAACGTCCGTGATTGGCTTTATGTGGAGGACAACTGCCGCGCCATAGAGCTTGTGATGAGAAAGGGGAAAATTGGCGAAGTCTACAACATCGGGGCGAATAACGAGGTTCAGAATATTGCCATTGCTGAGAGGATCGTCGATTTGGTGGGAAAGCCGAGAAGCCTGATTAAACTCGTCCCTGACCGTCTGGGACATGACAGGCGCTATGCCCTGGATTGCTGGAAGATTCATGCCCTTGGCTGGAAGCCTGAGACCGAGTTCGACGAAGCCCTGGCCTCCACTGTCCGCTGGTATCAAGAGAATACGGCATGGTGGCGAAAGATAAGAGAGAAGAGTAAAGATTTCAAAGAGTTCTACACAAAATATTATCAAGAGCGGAAGTAAATGTTTAGACGAGCTTCAGAAGCATTTAATAATAATACAATAAATTTCATTATATCGTCATTGCGAACGACCAAAGGGAGCGCGGCCATCTCATCAATAAAAGAGGGATTACCACGTCACTTCGTTCCTCGTAATGACATTTTATTTAATGCTTATATATTAGAGTCGCAATTAATTAATCTCTATTGAGCAAGGAGGATTGATGAGAGTTTTAATCACAGGAATCACAGGCTTTGCCGGTAGCCATCTTGCCGATTACATTTTGGTCAATCACCGAGATGTTAAGGTCTATGGATTAGTTCGGTGGCGAAGCAGGATGGAAAACATCCTTCACATCCAGGATAAAATCAGACTTTTTGAAGCAGATTTAAAAGATATTGTTTCTTTGAACAAGTGCCTGGCGGAGATAAAACCTGACCGAATTTTTCACCTTGCAGCTCAGAGCTTCGTCCCCACTTCCTGGCTCTGCCCAGCAGAGACCTTTGCCATAAATGCCATCGGCCAGATTAATCTTTTCGAGGCGGTTCTCGGCCTCAAGCTTTCTCCTAAAATACAAGTCGCAGGCTCAAGTGAAGAATATGGACTTGTCAATGCTGATGAAATTCCTATGAAAGAGACCAATCCTCTGCGGCCTCTGAGCCCCTATGCTGTGAGCAAGGTTGCTCAGGACTTTTTAGCCTTCCAGTATTTTAAAAGCTATGGTCTGAGGACAATCCGAACAAGAGGATTTAACCATACAGGCCCCCGCCGGGGAGAAGTATTTATCTGCTCCAATTTTGCAAAACAGATAGCAGAGATTGAAAAGAAGAAAAAAGAGCCGGTTATTTATGTGGGTAACCTGGAGGCCAGGAGAGATTTCACCGATGTCCGGGACATTGTCCGTGGATACTGGCTGTGCCTTGAGAAAGGAGAAGATGGAGAAGTCTATAATGTGGGGACTGGAAAAACATACTCTATGAGAGAAATTCTGGATATGTTGCTTTCTTTAAGCAAAATCAAGGTGAAGGTTGAGGTTGACCCTCAGCGATTGCGGCCTTCTGATGTCCCTGTTCTTTTATCTGACTGCACTAAACTTAAGGAGCTAACAGGTTGGCAGCCAAAAATTCCTATCAGGCAATCCCTTGAGGATTTACTCAACTACTGGAGAGAAAGGGTTTAAGTTTGAGTCTGAAGATTTTTATCACAGGAGCCACAGGCTTTGTTGGCCGGCATCTCATAAATTTATTAAAGTCCCCAGAGTACAAAATTTACGGCACATCTTTTCCTGAAAAGCCTGGACCTGATGATAAGAAGAAAAACATTGTTTATCTGGATATAAGGTCTGAAGAGAAAATTTCCCAGGCTATAAAAAAGGCCCAGCCTGATTGGGTTTTTCATCTTGCGGCTGTCTCCAAAGTCAAGTATTCATGGGAAAAGAGAAGAGAGACGATGGAGACAAATCTCATGGGGACTTTTTTTCTTTTTGAAGCAGTGAGAAAGTATGCGCCAGAATCACGGGTTCTTTTGGTCAGTTCTTCTGATGTTTATGGAGGTTCTTCGTCGGCAAAGGCGTTGAGGGAAGAATATCCTTTTCATATTACAAGTCCTTATGCTTTCACCAAAGTGGGTGGAGAGATCTTGAGCAATTTTTATATGCAGATTGAGAAGCTGAATATCGTTGTGGCCAGGCCTTTTCCTCATACAGGGCCGGGCCAGAGCTCTGATTTTGTCTGCTCGGATTGGGCAAGCCAGATTGCAAAAATTGAGAAGGGGAAAGCAGAGCCTTTGATAAAAGTTGGAGACATTAGAGTCGAAAGAGATTTTCTGGATGTGAGAGATGTTGTGAGAGCTTACGTTCTCTTGATGAAAAAGGGGAAAAAGGGAGAGGTGTATAACGTGTGTTCAGGGAAACTTATTTCCCTCAAGGAAATACTCGACATTCTTCTTTCTTTTTCATCTAAGAAAATTAAAGTGAAGGTGGACCCTCAAAAGAAAAGGAAAATTGATATTCCTTGTCTTTTAGGAGACAACAGCAAAATAAAAAAAGAGACCTCCTGGGAGCCAGATATTCCTATAGAAAAAACGCTGCTTGATTTATTGGAATATTGGAGACGGAGGGTTTAAAGAAAAGGGGACAGGCAACTTTTTTTTATAAAGTAGCCTGTCCCCTTTTTCAAAGTTCAAGCTCGAGCTGGCTCTCCTGGGCAAGTCTTCTTTCTTCCTCAATCTTCTTGAGGATTTCAGGAGTTACATCGCCTGTGGGATAAATTCCGTCAAAGCAGGCCGCGCAAAAATTCTTGATATTCTTATTCCCTAAGTTCACGGCCTTTTTGAGTGAATCCAGAGACTGATAGATGACTTTATCCGCGCCGATTCTCTTGGCTATCTGGTCAAGGTCTGCGTTTCGGGCGATGAATTCAGTCTTAGTCTGCATGTCAATGCCATAGACACAGGGATATCTCAAAGGAGGGGAGTAGGCAGCAAAATAAACCTTCTTTGCTCCGCACTCCCGGACCAATTCAACGATCGCCCTTGAAGTATTCCCTCTGACAATGCTGTCATCGACCAGGAGAACATTCTTATCCTTGAGCTCAGAAGAAATTGGGTTTAATTTCTGCCGGACAGATGATTTTCGCTTCTGGTCAGCAGGCATGATAAATGTTCGGCCAATGTAGCGGTTTTTAACCAGCGCCTCCCTGTATTTCAGGTTAAGTTTTCGGGCAATCTCAATGGCAGCATCCCTGGCTGAATCCGGGACAGGCACCACGACATCTATTTTGAGGTCGAGCTTTTTTATCTCATCTGCCAGGAAACTCCCAAGGTTGACCCGGCAGTCGTAGACATTGACGTTGTCGATGAAAGAGTCCGGGCGGGCAAAATAAACCCATTCAAAAAGGCAGGGAGAATGGGCGCATTTTGTGAGCTTTTTGGCGTGGAGTTCGCGGTTCTTATCGATAAAAATAACCTGGCCTGCTTGCACATTTTCAATCTGGCTGAAATTCATGATGTTCAGGCTGACACTCTCGGAGGCAAAGGCATACGAAGGGATAATTCCGTCGTGCCTTTTTCCATAGACCAGGGGCTTTATTCCATAAGGGTCTCTGAAGGCGACCATGCCCTGCTCGGCTATATAGCCAACAACAGAATAGCTCCCCTTGACTTTCTTAAACACTCCTTCTGCAGCTTTAAAAACATGCTGGGGCTTTAATATTTTTGTTCTCTGCTCGCCAAGCTCCTGAGCAAAGACATTCAGGATGATTTCCAGATCATTGTCAGAGTTTAAGAGACGGTGGTATTTGTCAAAAAGGATTTTTTTGAGCTCAGAATAGTTGATGACATTTCCGTTGTGAGCCATGATGATTCCGAAGGGAGAATTGACAAGGAAGGGTTGAGCGTCTTCTCCTCTTCCGCCGCCGACAGTCGGGTAACGGGTGTGTCCGACGCCAATGGTTCCTTTTAGGCGCTCGACATTTTCTACAGTGAAGATGTCCCTGACCAGGCCATTTCCTTTTTTGATATGGAAACGTCCATCATAGGTTATGATACCGGCTGAATCCTGACCACGATGCTGGATAGCCAGCAAGCCCTGGTAGATATCCTTTATGGCATCACTGTTAGCGTAAATTCCAACCACACCGCACATTTCTTTTAGCGATATAATTATAATATTTTTTTAGATCAATATAAAGAGAGGATGAAGGTTGCGCCTCGCAATGACTTTTTTTCAAGGTTTAATAGAAGCAAGCAACTCCTCTGAGGTGACAGAAGCGGTTCCAATTTTGGCGACTACGATTCCAGCCGCTGTATTGGCAAGGACAGCCGCCTCCAGGATAGAGCTCCCTGAAAGCAGAGCCAGAGCCGCTGTTGCTATGACCGTATCTCCTGCCCCTGTAATATCATAAACTTCTTTGGCAACCGTTGGAATGTGAATGACTTTTTTCCCCTTTTCAAACACGCTCATTCCCTGCTCTCCTCTCTTGATGATGAGGAAAGGCGTTACAATGCGAGAGAGAATTTCCTTGCCCGCGCTTTCAACCTGGGAATCGGTGTCGCACTCGTGATGGACAATCCTTGCCACCTCATAGTGGTTAGGGGTGATGAGTTTCACAGGGGTAAAAAGGAAGAAATTCTCAAACTTGGGGTCGACAAAAACAGGAATTTTTCTCTTCTGGGCGAAAGAGAGCACTTTGCCTGTTAGCGACTTGGCAAGCACCCCTTTGTTGTAGTCAGAGAGAATTATGCCGTGATATTCTTCTTCTTGGATAAAATTGAATATCTGCTCTTCTATTCTCTGCGATATCGGGCTCTTTTTTTCCCTGTCAACCCTGACCACCTGCTGGTGATGAGCAATGATTCGTGTCTTTAATGTTGTAGGCCGACTTCTGTCGACGAAAATGCCGCGGCTGCCTGGCACATTTCTTTTGATCCACTCGCCCTCGCTGTCATTGCCGACAACGCCGGCAAGGAGCGGCAGGGCTCCCAAACTCTTTAGGCTTTGACAGACGTTTCCCGCTCCACCCAGACAGGAGGTATCCTTGTAGGCCTCAACAACAGGAACCGGTGCCTCAGGAGAGATGCGAATAACATCGCCCCAGATGTATTTGTCGTGCATCAAGTCCCCTAAGACTAAGACTCTCTTTTTCTTGAAATTCTGAACAATTTTTTTCATCTTTTGAAGATCACTGGTCGACATTTTTATCCTCTCTTAGAAAGATGGGATTGGAGACTATCCAGGGTATTTCTTTTCCCAGCGGGGACTTCTCCCTGAGATAGACTTCAACCCGATAGACGCCAGGTTGTTTGGCTTCAAAGGAAATGCTTTCTTCAGTTGAATGAAATATACTTTTTCCATCCTGAATCAAATGAATTTCTTTGGCAAACGGAAAGGGAGCTTGAATATGAAGGGTAAAGCCAGATTCGAACAATGCTGTCCCGCCCATCGGAATGACGGTTTTCCCCTTTTCTCCCCAGAACCTGAATCCCGCTGCCTGGGCAGCAGCATGGATTGAGTTGTAGAATCTCCCTGACCTCAGCGCCTCGAAGACTTGACCGCGAGCTGCATCGAAATCCGAGGAGAGAGGAGAATCGAGTATGACATGAATGCGAAGGAAATCAAGAGCAGGGCGGTAGAGCAGATGGGCGTCGGTGCTGAAATAGCCGTAAATCTGTGAAATTTTGTTGAGCTCATCCCATTTTCTCAGCTCTCGCTGAGGGCTATCGAGAATTTTTAGAAGAGCATAGCTTGGCTTTATCAAAAGTGCGGGAAGATAAGGCATGGAAGCAAGTAGGCCTTCTTTCAGCATGCTATCGGCATTGATAATTTCAATTCCAGAATAGCCGACGTATTCTCCCCATGACCATTGAACCTTTGAGTAGGGATGGGCAACAATAGAAAATCCTCCCTCAGCTATTATCTCGTAAAAAGCATCCTCTGTATTCTGGGAAAAGTTGTAGGAGGGGAGTTTGAAGTCTAATCCAACGAGATGACCTCGGCTCACTGAAAGCTCGGACCCAGCAAGGACGAGAACGCCATGCTTCCAGCCCTGGCTTGCATATGATTCACGATTAGGACTGCCATGGTCAGTCATGATAATGAAATCAACACCGGAGTAAGAGGCAAGCCTTGCAATTTCATCCGGGTTTTTTCTTCCATCTGAAAATCTTGTGTGAATGTGATAGATACCCTGTATTTCAAGAGGTGAAGCTTCTAGTGCAGGAGCCTTGTATGTCTTAAAGCTCAGAATATTGAAGCTCAGCCAGATTGCGTAGAGAAGGAGAAGAGCTAAGAAGATGAAAAGAATTTTCTTCTTTAGATTGAACCTTATTTCTCCCTTTTTGCCCATTTAACTTTCTGCTTTTTTCTCTTGAAGGCGCGAGAAAGTGAATGGAACGGTAATTAAGTAGAGGAATAGCATTGTTATTTCAGCATCGGCAAAGTTGTACTCAAATAGGCCCGCGACAAAAAGGCCTAAAAGCGCAGCCAGGGCGGCAACGGTGAATGGACGGATAGAGGGATCTTTATTTTTGAGAAGTTTTAAAAGAGAGAGAAAAAGCCAGATTATAAAAGTCAGCCAGGCGATGAGGGTTGGAATCCCCCTTTCAGCTCCAGTTTGAAGGATGTTGTTATGGAGATGGACATTTATCTTTTTCGCCTCCTCAGAAAGTCCGTATTTCGGATTCTGGTAAACTATGTGCACAGTGTTCGGTCCAGTTCCAAAAAACGGATAGTCCTTGATGATTTGGATTCCAGCTTTTATATATTCAACCCTAAATTCATTTGATTTCTCTTTAAGACTAAAAATACTGAGGACTCTTTTTTTTATTAGCTGGGGGCTGAGAAGGTAAAAAAGGCCAATCAAAATTGGAACGATGATTATGGCTCTTGGCTTATAGAGGAGCAGGATGAGGGAGACAGAAAAGACAAGGGCCAGCCAGGCACTTCGAGTTTGAGTCAGGACAAGAGCAAAGAGCGAGAGAATAAGTCCAAGTCCCCATAGATATCTCGTTTTCTCACGGGTAAGAAGAAGCATGCTTAAGGCCATACAGCTAAAAAGCATGAGCAATCCACCCTGGGTCATGACCTGTCCCATGAAGCTTTTTATTCTTTCTTCGGGATGCGCTTTGAAAAGAAAGTAAAAAATGGCATAGAGACAATTCAAATAACCTGATGCCAGCAAAGCCAGGTTGACTTTTTTGATAATGTTTTTAGCGGCGAGACCTATGTAGACAATGGGGACAATCAGGAAGAGAAGCAGTTCTCTGCTGTCTTTTAAGCTCGTTTTTGGGCTCACAGATAGAAGGGATGAGATAAGCGATAAAGCAGAATAAATAATTAACGGCCAGAAGAAAGAGGGAAAGGAAAATTTTTGTTTTTTTCTTATGAGGATTATTATCCAGCAAACAAGAGCGAGGAAGATGGCTATCTGGCTCACGCTGATTGAAACCATGGAAAAAAGAAGATAAAGCCCGATGAATAAAGGCAAAAGAATAGCCCAAAAACTCTTTCCTTCTCCTAAGTTGAGCATCCTCATTTTATATCTGGCACCTAAGCTGATATAAGCAAACAAAAATTATATCTACTCAATTTAAGACAAATTTTCAACTTTTTATAAAAATTTGAGACATGCCTGGAAGACTTCTTCTGGAGTTATGCTCCGCAGGCATCTGAAATCCTTGTAGATGCAGCGTCTTTGTTTACAGGGGCGGCAGTCAAAATTCTTCTCAATCAAAAAGGCTTTGGCCTGCCAGGGAGAGAAATAGGCAGGAAGATTGGGCCCGAAAAGGGCGATAATGGGAGTGGAGGTTGATGCTGCGATGTGCATCGGTCCGCTGTCGGGTCCAACGAAAAGGGAAGATCGACAGATGAGTTCTCTCAATTCCCTTAAATTCAGTTTCCCAACCAGGGAAAGAAGGCGAGTTTTGCTTTTTTTCAGAATTTCTTCCTCAGCTTTGTGGTCTTCGCTTGCACCGATGAGGACAATTTTAACCTCTGGCAACTGGCCAAGAAGGTCTGAAAGTTTAACAATGTTATTCACACCCCAGTTTCGAAATTCGTTTCCAGCGCTGATGTGGATGGTGATAATCTTATGGCCTTCGAGTCTATGTTCGTCTATGAATTTTTTTACTTTTTCAACCTCTTCTGCTCGACCCTGAGGGAGAGAGAGTGGAGGAGAGGTGGCGACATTTACTCCTAATGCCTTCACTAAGTTGAGGTGGTTTTCAACACTGTGGATGTGCCCACTCTTGACAGCGCGGGGGAGTTTAATGTCATAGATAAAGTTTCTGTATTTAATCCTGTAGCCTAATTTTAATTTAGCTCCAGAGAGCAGGGTGATGAGAGAAGCTCTCGGCCCTCCATGAAAGTCAAGGACTACATCGTAATTTTCCTTCTGAATCAGCCGGATGAGCTTGAAGAAATCTTTAATTCTCTGCTTTCTCTTCAGGACGACGACCTTGTTCAGGCTTGGGTTTCCTTCAACAAGTTCCCGGTATGGCTCTTCCACAACATAGGAAATAAATGCAGCAGGGAAAGCTTCTCTGAGCGCAGTGATAGAAGGAGTAGTCATAATGACATCACCGATGCGCCTCAGTCTGACGAGAAGGATTTTTTTTATCCGGGAGGGGTCAAGCCTTTGTCGGCCTTTCTGGCTCAATGGTAGCCTCGTCGATGAGCATAACCGGGATGTCGTCTTTTATAGGGTAAACACGATGGCATTTCACACACTTCAGGCCCTTTTCATCTGCTGTAAGCTTCACATCTTCTTTGCACAGCGGACAGGCAAGGATTTCAAGTAGCTCAGGATTGATGGCCATTTTATTACACCTCTTGGCTATCATAAACTATTGAGCTTTTAAACGTCAAATAACTAAGATGCATTTGACTTAGAATTTTTTCTGTGCTAAATGCAAATTTATAGGGAAAAGTTCTTTAAATTAAATAATTCATTCTGGAAATGAAGCAGCGAATTAAAAAACAGAAGAAGAAACCTATTAAAACCATTTGCGCTACTGCTCCGATAAGGGTCAATGATATTGGCGGTTGGACAGATACCTGGTTTTCTGGAGAGGGGAAGGTTTTGAACATTGGTGTTTCGCCATTAGTTGAGGTTCAAATCGATGTGTTTGAAAACGAAAAAAGAAAAGAAGATAGGGTTTTGGTGCATGCCGAAAATTACGGTGATACATTCCTTGTTAGCCCTGAGAACCCTGACTATAAAGTACATCCTCTTCTTCAGGGAGCTATAAATTCCTTGCCCATTCCAAAGGAGCTTGAGCTTGAAATCAGTCTTTCTTCCCATGTCCCGGCTGGCTGTTCCACAGGAACATCGGCCTCTGTTTGCGTCGCACTTTTAGGAGGCCTCGATTTTCTTTTGCCTCGAAGACATTCTTTGGATGAGATTGTTTCTTTGGCCCATGGAGTAGAAACAAAGAAATTGGGTCTTCAAAGTGGAATACAGGACCAGATATGCGCAGCTTATGGCGGAGTCTGTTTTATTCATATGTACAATTATCCCAAAGCCAATGTTTTGAAACTGGAGCTTGAAGAAATACTAAAGCGAGATTTGAACCGCAGGTTATTTTTAATTTACCTGGGAAAGGCTCATAGCTCCTCAGCTCTGCATGAGGAAGTCATAGCCTTTCTCGAAAGGAAAGGATCTCAGTTCAAGATCATTCAGGAATTAAGAGATTTAGCTGAGCGAGCCAAGGATTTTTTACTCAAGGGAGATTTGGATTCTTTTGGCAAGGTTATGATTGAGAATAATGAATGCCAGAGGTCTCTTCATCCTGGGCTTATATCAGAGGAAGCCGATTCAATTATTGAAATTGCAAAAAAGTATAAAGCCTCGGGCTGGAAAGTGAATGGAGCAGGGGGAAAAGGTGGCTCTTTGACTATTTTGGCTGCTCAAGAAGCGGGATTGAGGAAGAGTATGCTCCAGGAGATAAACTCTTTAAAAAGAGGAATAAAGTCTATTCCCATTTCTCTCGCTTTTTCTGGTCTACAGGTCTGGGAAGAAGTAAAAAGCTGCATAAAAAACTAAAGAAAACTTCGTAAATTGGCCTCTTTTTTACTTTAAAAAAGGCAGTGGGCAGAAATTAATATTTTTATTGTTCGTTGGTGATAAGCCTATCATGATGAATTATTGTGCGTCGGTATTGGATATGTGGACAATCCTTATTTAGGCTTTGATGATTTTGTGTTTAGCGGTTTTGATGGCGCCTGTGGCGTTTCTGGTGTCAATGGTCAATTTTGCATTCTTTACAATCCATTCATAATCATAGGATGAATGGTTGGTGATGATGGCCACAGCATCCATGCTCTGAAGAAGGTCCTCAGTGAGGGACGTGGAACTGAGCTTTAAGTCGTGTTTTCTCACTTTGGGAATGCGAGGGATGTAAGGGTCATTGTAGAGAACCTTCGCTCCTTTTTCCTGCAGCATTTCGATGATTTCAAGGGCGGGTGACTCTCTCGTGTCATCGATATCTTTTTTGTAGGAAATTCCCAGAACGAGAATCTTGGCATTTTTGAAGCATTTTCCATTTTGATTGAGGGCATCGCCAATTTTTGAGATAACATAACTGGGCATGCTGGTGTTGACCTCTCCGGCAAGCTCGATGAAGCGCGTGTTGAAATTGAGTGCCTTGGCCTTCCAGGAAAGGTAGAAAGGGTCGATGGGAATGCAGTGGCCTCCAAGGCCTGGACCGGGATAGAAGGGCATGAAGCCAAAAGGTTTGGTCGAGGCGGCTTTGATGACCTCCCAGATATCGACATTCATCCTGTCAGCGAGAATTTTGAGTTCGTTGACAAGGGCGATATTGACCGAGCGGAAAACGTTTTCAAGGATTTTTGTGAATTCTGCGACTTCGGGCGAGGAGACAACGATAACCTCGTCGACAATCTGGCTGTAGAGTGCTTTTCCAACTTCAAGGCAAGCAGGAGTGATTCCTCCCACGATCTTGGGGATGTTCTTTGTGTTGAACTTGGGGTTGCCAGGGTCTTCGCGCTCAGGCGAAAACACAAGAAAATAATCTTTTCCTGCCCTGAAATTATTTTTCTCAAATTTCGGGAGAAGAATTTCTCTCGTTGTTCCAGGATAGGTCGTGCTTTCGAGAGAGATGAGCTGTCCTTTTCTCATGTATGTTGCGATTTCGTCTGTGGTGTTTTTGATATAACTCAGGTCGGGTTCTTTGTTAATGGTAAGAGGAGTGGGAACGCAGATAATGATGCAATCGGCCTCTTTTAATCTGGAGTAATCAGAAGTCGGCTCGAATCTGCGGCCGGCAACTAATTGTTTTATCTTTTCAGCAGCAATGTGTTTGATGTAGCTTTCACCCTGGTTCAGTTTTTTGATTTTCTCCTCATCAATGTCAAAGCCAATGACTCTGAAATTTTCCTCGCCAAAGCGGATGACAAGGGGAAGGCCCACGTAGCCGAGGCCGATGATGCCCATCAGAGATTCTTTTGATTTAATTCGTTCAATCAGGTTCATTTATATTTACCTCAAAGTTCAATGCCTCTTAATCGAGCATTGAGATAAATGAGTTAATATCTGTTATAAAATTCCGAGATTTTTTGGACAACATAGTCTTTTTGATCGATAGTAAGTTCAGGATAAATGGGAAGAGAGAGAACAGATGAAGAGGCTTGTTCAGAAGAGGGTAGGTCGCCTTTTTTGTATCCAAGGTCCTTGAAGCATTCCTGGAGATGGAGTGGGACAGGATAATAAATTTCCGTCCCGATTTTATTTTCCTTAAGAAACTCCCGCAGTTTATCCCTCTTTTTTGACTGGATTGTGTACTGGTTATATATGTGATAATTTTTATCCCCGCTCAGCCTGTAAACAGGCTCAGGCGTTTTTATGTAACCGCTTTCTTTCAATCCGGCTTCCTGAAATTTCTTATCATAATAAATAGCGTTTTCCATTCTCTTTTGAGACCAGAGATCCAGATATTTCAATTTGACATTTAGAATTGCGGCCTGGAGAGCGTCCAGCCTGAAATTGCCACCGACCATTTTATGATAATATTTTGGGTTCGAGCCGTGAACGCGGAGGATTTTAATTTTTTCATAAAGCGGTTCATCATCGGTCACGACCATTCCGCCGTCGCCATAGCCGCCAAGGTTTTTCGAAGGAAAAAAGGAAAAAATTCCAAGGTCTCCCATCGCTCCCGCTTTTTTCCCCTTGTATTCTGCGCCGATGGATTGGGCTGCATCTTCAATAGCCTTAAAGTTGTATTCCCTGGCCTTTTCAAGAATGGGGTCCATGTCGGCGCACTGACCGAAGAGGTGGACAGGAATAATCGCTTTTGTTTTTTTCGTGATTTTTGATTCGATTTTTTGAGGGTCAATATTATAAGTGACGAGGTCGATATCAACAAAGACTGGGCGGGCGTTGAGCCGGGAGATAACGCCTGCTGTGGAGAAAAATGTAAAGGGAGAGGTTATGACTTCATCGCCGGGCTTGATGTCAAGGGCCATGAGGGATACGAGCAGGGCATCTGTCCCTGAAGAGACGCCTATGGCGCGTCTCGTGCCTGTATAAGCGGCGATGTTGCTTTCCAGGTCTTCCACTTTTTGGCCAAGAATGAAATGCTGGGATTCGAGGACTTCATCGACGGCCGTCTTGATTTCCTCTTTAATAGTCAGGTATTGGGCTTTCAGGTCGAGCAGAGGTATTTTCATAAAAGTATGCTTTTAGCCTGTCCAAAAACAAGTTGAGAAGACAAAATTATGATATTTTCGCGGGGCCCCAGGTCTAATCTTTCTTGCTCAACAGGGTGATTTGTTTGCCGATGTATTCTGCGACAGCTCTCTGGGCATCGTTATCTTTCCACCCTGTCCACCAGAACTCGGCGCCCACCTCATATGTGTCCTTTCCGCTTTCCTTGTGACACCAGATGGTCTTTCCCAAGGCAATGATGGAGGAAGGAAAAATCGTTGATTTCAATTCAAGAGCGAGCATGGTTCCCTTGGGAATTTCGTTCTGTGATTCAAAACAGATTCCCCCTCCGCTAATATTCACCGTAAGACCTCTTAAAGGGTTTTCTTTAAATTCTTCCAAGCTTATGATTCTGTAATCCAGCTCCCATATTTTGCCCAATCTTGGGAATTTTCTCTTGTCTATATCTATCATTTTTTACCCCCGGTGCTTTGAAGAATTCTTTTTGTTCATTGGTTATCTATTCCTCATTCCGGCGCTCGTCTTTTATAAACTTAAGTGTCAATGTTTATCTAGAAATATTTATAGGGAATACGTCCTCATCGGCGATAACTTTTGCTCTATTGCAAATAATTCTTTTTAGCAGGTCTTTTATCATGCTTATCTTCTGTTTGACAATATACTATATTTAATTATTTTACGTCAATTAAAAATGAGGATTAATTTCTGAGTTTTTTTCAAATTCGTGTTTGTTGACAGAGAAGGACGAGGGGTGATATCTATTAGCGAAAATGATGGTGTGTTTCTTTGGAGCTTATGACCCCGCCTATCCCAGGAATTCGGTCATAAAGAAAGGGCTGAGGCTGAACGGGGTTGAGGTTGCTGAGTGCCATGTTCAGCCAAAATACAAATTCTGGCTGAGATATCCATTCCTCATTTCCCGCTGCCTGGGCCATCTTTTAAAATACGACTTTTTTTTCGTTCCTGAATTCTGCCAGAAGGATGTCCCTCTGGCCAAGATTCTATCCTTTGCGGCAGGCAAAAAAGTCATCTTCGACCCCCTTGCGTCTCGCTTCGAGACGAAAATAACAGACTGGAAGAGAAAGCCTCCGGGTTCCTGGCAGGCAAGATGGAACTTAAAGATTGATTCCTGGGCTTTCAAGCTCTCGGACCTTATTCTGGCTGATACCCGTGCTCACAAAGATTACTACTGCCGGAATTATGGTATTCCGCCCGAGAAAGTTGAAATACTGCCAGTCGGCTATGATGATGAGCTTTACAGGCCTCCTGCAGTCATGAGAAAAGAAGAGCAGTTCACCGTCTTATTTTTCGGCTCATTTCTTCCCCTTCATGGCGTGGAGCTCATCCTCGAAGCTGCGAGAATCATCTCTTCTGAAGAGGCATTAATCAGGTTCAGACTTATCGGCTCAGGGCAGACGCTCCCTCGGGCGAGGGCGCTTGCTTCAGAGCTCGGCTTGAGCAACGTTCAATTTGAAGGCTGGCTCCCGCAGCGCGAGCTTCCCCAGAGGATTGCCTCTTCGGATATCTGCCTTGGAATCTTTGGGAAAACAGAAAAGGCAAGGCGCGTTGTGCCTCATAAGATATTTCAGGCAATGGGCATGAAAAAGCCTGTCATCACAGCCCGCACCCCTGCTGTAGAAGAATTTTTTAAACACAGGGAGAATATTTTTCTGGTTGATGAGCTTGAGCCTGAGCTCCTGGCCAAAGCCATTCTTGAGCTCAGAAGAGATGCGGATTTAAGAGAGAGGATTGTCGAAAAAGGCTTCGAGCTCGTAAGCAGGGATTTTTCTCCGAAGGCTATCGGTCGCGCTCTAATTGGCATAATTGAAAAAAATTTTAAAGCTCACATAGAAAGAAAAATGTGATAAAAAAAGATTGTCCAGTGGCAACTTAAAGCACAAATTTCATAAATAAAAATCTATGAAGAAAGAAATTGTTCAGACCCGACAACTTAAATTGCTACATCATCCTCAATTTATGGGAAAAAATATATGAAAAAAGAATTCGGCCTTTCCCTTTTCCTGCCCCCGCTTAGAGGCAAAATCCAGGCTGGATACAATCATCCTTATTTCCTCAAGGCCATATCTGACTGCCATCGTCTTATAAACGAACAAAAAACCGAAATCCTGCTCGAAGGGCGAAATCGGGTGGCTGTGGTTGTCCTGCCCCGGGCTGATGGAACTAAGGCCGATATTGTTATCAAGGAATTTCATTCTATCGGAGTGAACAGGCTGAAGAACGTCTTTCTTCCCGGAAAAGCCTTTAAGTCCTGGCAGGGAGCTTGTGCTCTCGTCGAAAGAGGGATTGAGACACCTCCTCCTGTGGCCTATCTGGAGAAGAGAAAGGGGCTCTTCCTGGAGCAGAACTTTTTTCTCGCAGAAAGAATAATAGGCTTCCAGGAGATCCGCTTCCTTTTTCGTCAACTCCCCTCTTCGGAGCTTCGCCAGCTCCTCGCTGCGCTGAGCCAATATCTTTCTTTCTGCCATAAAAAAGGTATACTCCACCATGACCTTTCTGATGGTAATATTTTAGTGCGCAAGGACGAACGAGGAGAGTTCAGGTTTTATTTCGTCGACACCAACCGCATTAAGGTCAAGCGTCGGATTGGGCTTTTGAAAAGGATCAAGAATCTCATCCGCCTCGGCATTCCTCCTGAGTTTCAACGCCTTTTTCTGGAGCAATACCTTGGAACAGGCCAGGTGAAGGGATGCGTCTTGTTTTGGTATAGAATAAATAAGATAGCTTACACTCAGTTTGTCGCGCTTAAAAAGAAGCTCAGGTTGAGAAAGCTGAGTCGAAAGCTAAAGATTCAGTAAGATGAGCTTTGAATTCCGCTGGAATCCTTATGCTGACCAGCCGCACAATGTGGCCTTGAGAGAGGAGAGGCTTCGTCATCATTTAAAATACGCAGGAAGCTATTTCGGCCTTATCGCCTCAAACCTTCGCAGAGCTGTTCCTATCCTTTCCCTTTACCATAAATATCGGAAGAAGATGTATAAAGACCAGGTGCGGATAGAAGAGCCCTTTGCCGTTTCTGTCTCCCCTTCAACGGACAGAGACGAGGAAATTCTTGAGCTCTTGAAAGAAGTGGAAGTCCGGAAGAGCCTGGTCAGAGTTCCCTCCTGGGAAAAGGATAAGCTCGGCACTTTTGAAAAGTTCTTTGAGCGACTCTCAGGGCAGGGGATTGAGCTCACCGCTGCCCTTGTCCAGCAAAGGAATGATGTCCTCAACCCTTTAAGTTGGCAGAGATTTCTGGAAGATGTCTTCTCCCGCTTCAATAAGCTTTCATCGTTTTTTGAGATTGGCCATGCCTGGAACAGGACAAAATGGGGAGTCTGGGATTACAGGGAATACCTGAAGCTTGCCCGGCCAGCCCTGCCTCTGTCTGAAAAATATAGGGTTAAGCTCGTCGGCCCGGCTGTGATTGATTTTGAGTTTCATCTCTACCCGCCGGTTCTGAATGCTGTTCCCTTTGAAAAAGTGAGCTCTCTTCTTTATGTCGACAGGATGGGCGCTCCAGAGAATAAGCAATTTGGCTGGGATGCATCGAAGAAAGCCGCTTTGCTCAAGGCTGTGGTGGATGGCTCCATCGGCCAGGATAAGGAGGTGTGGATAACCGAGGTCAATTGGCCTTTGAAAGGGACAGGAAAGTACTCCCCGGCATCAGGAAAGCCGAATGTATCGGAGGAAGAGCAGGCTGACTATCTTGTCCGCTATTTTGTCCCTTGCCTTGCCAGCGGATTTGTGAAGAGAATTTACTGGTGGCAGCTTGTGGCCCCAGGCTACGGCCTTATCGACAGCCGCGGCAAGAAGTGGAGGAAGCGGCCTGCTTTTTTTGCCATGAAGGCTATGGTCAAGCTCCTTGAAGGGAGTACTTTTACAGGGAAGATAGCGCATCATCAGGCATTGATATTTTGCTTCAAAAAAGGGGACAGTCCCCTTTTTTCGGAAAGTCTTGCAGTCTGCTGGACGAAGCGCGGAGATTGTGATTATGATTTTCCAAGGCAAATTGTCAGGGTTTTGAGCCGGGATGGAGAGGAAATTGCCTTCAAGGACAGTCGGATAAACATCACCCCTAGCCCAAGATACATCTTTTTTGAATAAAGGAATAAAGGGGACAGTCCCCTTTTTCCAAAAGTGGCCTGTCCCCATTTTGCAGTCCACTTTTAATTTTTAAATGACACTTCTGTCGATTGACATCGAAAGTAGAATGACCATAAAATGAAATTCATTTCAAATCGATTACGGTAACTTTCTTTTTTAATATATTGATATTAATAAGATTACACAGATTTTGAAAATCAACGTTGGGACAGCACTGGGATAGCCCCCTTTTTTGGGGACTTTCTCCTTTTTCTATGAGAAGACCGTATGAATGTCATTGTTAAAGAAAATTATGATGGGATGAGTCAGCAGGCGGCAAAAATTATTGCCGAGCTTGTAAGGTCCAAGCTTGATTGTATTCTCGGTTTTTCAGCAGGAGCAACTCCGATAGGAACCTATAAGGAGCTGATAAGAATGCACAGAGAAGGGCTTGATTTTTCAGGCGTTAAAGCTTTCAACGTTGATGAATATCTTGGATTGGGAATAGACCTCAGCAAGCCGTACGACAAAGACCGGAGCTTTGCTCGATTTTTGCACGAAGAGCTTTTCAAGCAGGTCAACATTAAAAAAGAGAATATTAAGATTCTTGATGGGCTTGCTAAAGAGCCTGAAAAGTACTGTGCATGGTATGAAGAGGAGATCAAAAGGGCTGGTGGAATCGACCTCCAGATTCTGGGGATTGGCCGCAATGGCCACCTGGCCTTCAATGAGCCAGGCTCATCCCTTTCCTCGAGGACAAGGATTCAAGCTTTAACCAAGGAAACTCTCGATGATAACTTCGAGAGCTTTTTTAAGAAAACAGGGATAAAAAGGGAAGAGATGCCTCCACTTGCTCTTACCCTGGGCATCGGGACCATCCTGGAAATGAGGCATTTGCTCCTTTTAGCGAACGGAAAGAGAAAAGCAAAAATTGCGGCCAAAGCCCTTGAGGGTCCCATAACTTCTCAAATCACCGGCTCAGCCATTCAGATTCACTCCGGCAGGGTGACCGTCGTTTTAGACAGAGGTGCTGCTTCGAGGTTAAAGAATATTGAAGACTAATACAACCGCAATAATAAAAGTGTCGCAGTCAGGACTTTAAAAGATTTCTTCTATTTCTTCCTGGGTGTAAAAAAGATTCATCCACTCCGGGCTCAAAGGTTTATCGCCGCCTTCAAGCAGGCATGAAATAGCCTCTAATCTATTTATTTTTGCCTTCTTTTCCAATTCGGCCAGTTTATCATCTATTTTTCTTTCAGAGAGCATTTTCTTAATGTTCTCAAACATCCTCTGGCTGCCGTAGAGGAGTTTTCCTTCATAGAGAAGCTTCGAGGCAATCATCCTCTCGAGACTGTCAAAATTTAATTGCTCCTTTATTTTCGAGATATCTTTGATGACATAATCAATTTCCTCGCGAAAATCCGGGTCTGTGAGATACCTGTATTTTTCCTTGTAGATTTTGCTGTCAAGCTCTTCCACTATCTTTTTGGGTAACGTGTCTTCAGTTATGATGACAATGTCCAGGTCTGAGCCTTTGACCAGCTCTCCGGTGCTTTTCTCCGGCCTTGGCTCTAAATGGGCCATATTGTAAACGATATCTCCGGCGATAATGAAACAGACATTTTTTTCGATTTCTTCCTTGTGCTCGTTGCCTTTCACTATTCCTGATATTATTTTTTTTGCCAGATTGTATTTCGCCTTGCTTGTTTCTTTTATCTTTTGTCCGAAGTCTTTTGCTTTATCCTCGATTTCCTCTGAATTTTCTTTCAATCCGCAGACTGTGTAGGTCAAGAATTCCCTCTTTATCGACGGCGAAAGCCTTGCATACTCTTTGACAGTCCGGTCGAAGCGCAGATATCTTCTTCCGACGACCCTCAACATGATTCCTTGAGATTTATTGCACGCTCGCCAGAGCGAAAGCTCGTCGGTATGGCTCTCTTCCAGCAATTCTTTGCCTGTCAGAGATTTTCTTTCCTTCATGATTTCAATAATATTATTTTCAATCATTTATGATCCAAAATAGTCTTTTACTCGCCAACCCAGACGAAATAATTAAAATGTCACCGCGATGATTGAATTGCCAACAAAACTCTTAGTCAGCTTTATCTCTGTATTTTTTTATGAAAATATCCATTTCTTTAATAAATTTTTCGATATCGATCAATTCATTCTGTAGAATATC
>CAZYBE010000001.1:157840-165659 GCA_964645765.1 uncultured Eubacteriales bacterium | reverse complement strand
TATCCATTTCTTTAATAAATTTTTCGATATCGATCAATTCATTCTGTAGAATATCATAAAGCTCTTCGGGCAAAATTTCTTTGTAGAAGTGAACCATCCTGTTTCTATAACCAGCCATTTTTGCGAGAATTTTTGAGTATTCTTTTGATACGATTCCTTTATCGCCCAATTCTTTTGCCACTTCCCTGTATTCAAGGCTTCGGAAAGAAAAGCTCTTGGATAAAATATGCCTTCCGACATCAAAAATGGCTTCAATGCATCTTCTTAAGAAACTTTCAGCAGCGGCTGGATTTCTTTCATCGCTGAGAAAATCGTCTTTGGGAAGCTTTGAAAGCCTTTTTAGTTTTTCAAGGAATTCCCCGATGAGATTCAGATTCTCATGGATCTTATTTAAGTTCAATTTCGAAATAACCATTTTCAATTGCCTCATAGAAATCTTTTTCAAACATTTTCCTTTTAAAGAAAAGGTCAGAAGCGAATTTTATGATATTTTCTTCATATTCGTCAGCAAAATCTTCATCCTGGGCAAAAATGCGATGGCCGTTGATGATTTCAAATTTCAAGAGGAAATTGACCTCATGAAGGAAGACAATGTCCACGTTGAATGGCTCGAAAAGAGTTGATAAATCATAAAAAATATTTCCATAGAGTCTATAGATGTGCGAAGGAGCGCTTTGGAACAAGAGGGCAATATCCAAATCTGACCCCTCTTCGATTTCCACGCTTTGTCCGTGCAAGTATTTCATTCCGGAGTCTTTCTGCGACCCAAAAAGGTAGGCCAAAATAACTCCATATTTTTGAAGTATCTTGTTCATGCCGGAAATTTTACTTCTCATTTGTTTTCATTTATATCATAAAAATGAGTAAGGTCTCAACAATAAAGGATGATCATCTCTTCGGCTTTCTTGCCTCGAGAGCCCATCTGAGGTATAAATGAATAGAATTTTTAACAATCAGTATCAAAGCCATTGATGAATCAATTCTTTTTCAATTAAAAAACATGAATATCCGGACGTCATCAAATCCCCCTTTTGAAAAGCATGAGGTTGAGGAATACGAGAAGCGGAGGTACAGGGGGCAAGACCAGAAGCTTGTTGATCGCAGAGAGAAGAGAATTCTGAGAAAGATTCTCCAGGAATTGGGCGGCGGCTCTCTCCGCGTCCTGGACCTCCCCTGCGGCTATGGCCGATTTTCCCGCCTTCTTCTCGACAAGGGGTCCTCTCTCGTGAGCAGCGACCTCTCTTATCACATGGTGAAGAGGGCGACGGAGAAAAGCGGAGAATCGCATCTTCATTCCGCAGTCGTGGCCGATGCCAAGCAAGGCTTGCCTTTCAAGAATGACGCATTCAGCGTTCTTTTTTCCATGCGGTTTTTCCATCATCTTCATGAGAAGAAGGAGCGAGAATCGATTCTCAGCGAGTTTTCCCGTGTCTGCTCAGACTGGTTGGTTCTTTCTTATTACCAGAGGAATTGGCTTCATTCTCTTCAAAGGAAGCTGAGGCGAAGGGTCAAGAAGAGCAAGACCATGATAAAGATGATCTCCCGCAAGGAGTTTTATGAGGAAGTCAGGGCTGCCGATTTTAACGTCATCAGGATTTTCCCCCTTTTTAGAGGAATTCACTCCCAGCATGTGGCTCTTTTAAAGAAGAAAGAAAAGGCAGTTAATCCATAATTCTGAGGGATTGCCGCGCTCCTTTCGGCAGCTGAGAAGCACTATGGCCAATGGAAAGAATCGCCAACCCCCCACTCTCATCTCGGAATTTGGGATGATTTCTAGCCAAAGGAGCTTTGAGAAAGACGCTAAAATTTTATCTTGAAGCCTGCTTTGAGGCTCAGCCCGGAGAAATCCATGACAGCTTCCCGCGGCCCATATTCTGCTCCAGTGGGAGATTTCTCCCTAACATAGAGTTGAGGGTATAAGGGCCCTTCTGAGCTTTCACGCCTATAAAAATAATAGAGCTTTCCCTCCTGAGTTGAGACTGTTCCCGCGGCGTCTATTTCTGTATGTGTCCCTTCAAAGCCTTTGATCTTAGCGTAGCGTCCGGTTAGTTCCAGGAAAAAGCTCAATGACGAAGAAAGCCTTTTTTCCAATCCCATTGCTCCAATCAAGCCAAAATTCTGAGCTTTAGCCTCTCCGCTCTGATTCAAGGCTGTTGCTCCCTCGAAGTTGTATAAATAGGAGCATTTGGCAAAGTAATATTCGAGGCCTCCTTTCAAATAAAAGAAAGCGAATGGCTGATAAGTGAGAAAAAGCCTCAAGGGCAGAGCCTGAAATTTAGGCCTTATGGCCAGGGTTTCTGTGATTACCGGGCCGACCAAGAATTTGACCTCGCTTTCTTGTTGTGCTTGAAAATAGTCTGCGCCCAGGCCTATATAAAGATGGGAGGAAAGAGAAAAGGCAATCTCTCCTCCTATGATGTAGCTGAAGTGAGCTACCTTGACTGTGCCTGATTGCTCCAGGTCGAGAAAAGCCTTTCGCCAATCAGCCGCTCCCTTTGCGCCGTTGTTTAAATCTTCGGCTGAGACATAGTTTGCCCCGCCGGAAAAAGAGAACTCAATACGGAATTTAGAGGGCTGAGGAGTGGGCTGTGCGGCTGCGGGCTGGGGAAGAGGTTTCTTTTCCGTCTTTTCCTTTTGCGGTTCTTTTTTTACCTCCTTCTCCGGCGCCTTTTTTATCTCTATCTTTTCTCTTTCCTGAGCAAGGCCTTCAAGAGCTGTAACGACACTCTCATGAACATAACCGGAGACAATCTGGCCTTCCTCAGTTTTTATTTTGATCAAGTACCATTCGCCCTCTTTTGCTGTTGATTCGAGGATTGTGCCTTGAGGAGCTTGTTGGATGATTATGCTTCCAACATCAGGCTTTAACCTTACGTTCGCCATTTCCGTGACAACTTTGAGCTTGGTCACGACCTCTTGCCCCTCAGCCGGAGAAGAAAGAAACAAAAATGTCAGTAACAAGAACAGAACAAAATAAGCGGGCAGAGAAAAAGTTTTTTTCTTTTTTGGTGCTTTCATTTTTTCTTGCTCAAATTATAGGGAAGGGGGTATAAGCTGTCAAGGAAGGCTCAGGATGAATGGTTCGCAAGCACGCCGCTTTTGCCCCAGCGAGGCAAAGCCTGCTCGGTTTCAGGCTTCGCTCTCCTCGACCTTCGGTCGAGGAACCATGCCCGCTCAGCCTTCAAACGGTTCTCGAACCACTCAGCTTCCGCCAAACCATAGAAAGTCTGCGTGCTTTCGAACCACTTATCCTTCGCCTAGCAGAAATATAATTTTGCGAAAAACCGTCGCCATTTGTTTTCGATCAAGACTTTTCTTGCGTATTTTTTAAGAAAAATGATAATATTGGAAATAAATTTGAGGAGGTCGCTATGATTTGGCTGAGTGGAAAGGAACAGAGCAGAATTTCACTCATCTTAGCCCTCATTCTTTTTTCGGGAAGCCTCATCTTTGCCGAGAAGGGAGCGAGGATAAAATTTGAGAAAGAATCCTGGGATTTTGGAAAGGTCAAACAAGGCGTGACTTTAACTCAGGTCTTTAAATTCAAGAATGTTGGGGACGAAACCCTAAAAATCAGAGGTGTCAGAACGTCTTGCGGATGCACGGCAGCGCTGGCCACGAATGCGGAAGTTCCTCCTGAGAAAGAAGGCGAGATAAAAGTGACTATCGACACCAGAGGATATGAGAATAAAGTCACCAAGTACGTTTTTGTAGATTCCAATGACCCTGTTCAACCCGGCAAGCGGCTCGACCTCACAGCCGATATAGAGATCCCACCCATGCCAAGGATATTCTTGGAGAGAACCTCTATTGATGCAGGATTGATTCTTAACGAGGAAGAGGTGCGAGGCCAGGCAAAGATAGAAAACAAAGGAGAGCTGGAATTAAAAGTGACCTGCTCCCACCAGTTTGCCTCTTTTTATTCGCACGGCAAGGCTATTTCTTTTCCTCTCAAAATTCCTGCCGGCAAGGGGGAAGAGGTTGAGATAAGAATCCCCCCGCAAAAAAGAACAGGATTTATGAGAGAATTCATTCTCATCAGGTCCAATGACCCTCAGCGGCCCAATCTCACCTTTTCTTTGAGTGGTTATCTCATCACCGCCAATCAGCTCAAAGAGCTTTTTGCCAAGTACAAAAATATCTTGAATAAATGAAGAAATGAATCGGGAGTGAATTGATACTTTTTGCCAATTTTCTGATTTCTTCCGCCCGAATCATCCATCTCGCTTTGATGATTTACATCTGGGTCGTCATCTTCAGGGCGATTCTCTCTTGGGTCAGAATTCCCTCCTCTTTCTACCCTGTTGCAATTGTTCTCTACAAATTGACTGAACCGCTGCTGAAGCCTTTTCGGAGGATAGCTCCGCCTTCAAGGCTTGGCGGAATTGACATCAGCCCGATAATTGTTATTCTTCTAATTTATTTTGTCGATTCTTTCCTGGTGAAGTCTCTCTCTATCTATGGTCAACAGCTTTTGAGGCAACACAGGATTTATTTTTAGCTCTCTGATGTGAGGGCTTATTTGGAAGGAAAAGATAAGATTTGCCTTTATGTCACTGTTCAGCCTCGCTCCCGGAAAAGCGAGGTAGAGAAATTAAATAGTGGGGAGTATAAGGTTCGAGTCGTCGCTCCTCCTTCAAAGGGGGAGGCTAACAGAGAGGTCATCAAGATCCTCGCCTCCCATTTCGGTCTTCCTCCTTCACGGCTGAGGATAGTTCGCGGACAAAAATCTCGCCGCAAGCTAGTCTTGGTTGACGGCGCAAATAAATAGATTAAACGAAAATACTTTATGCCTTATCAAAGACAAAATTTAAGAGGATAGGCAACTCATGGGAATCTACAATATAGTCAGCTTCTTTGGAATTTTTATCCTGGCTGCATTTGCCTGGCTCTGTTCCTCAAACAGGAGAGTTATTAACTGGCGTGTTGTTCTCTGGGGGATCGTCATCCAGCTTATTTTTGCCCTTTTCATTTTTGTTGTTCCAGCAGGGACAAAGGTCTTTCTCTTTATGAACAAGATTGTCGTCGGTGTCCTGGACAGTGCAACAGCGGGCACAAAATTCCTTTTTGGCCGTCTGGCTTTACCTCCCGGGACGACCAGCGAAGCCGGGGAAACATCCCTTGGCTCCATTCTCGCCTTTCAGGCTCTCCCGACCATAATCTTCTTTGCGGCCTTGATGGGAGCTCTCTATTATTTGAGAGTCATGCCTCTCTTAATCAGGGGGTTCGCCTATATTTTCACCAAGCTGATGCGCATCAGCGGAGCAGAATCCCTCTGCGCTTCAAGCAATATCTTTGTCGGGGTTGAGTCGGCCTTGACCATTCGGCCTCACCTCAAGGAGATGACCAAATCGGAGCTGACGACCATCCTTTCTGCCGGAATGGGAACAATCGCCTCCACTGTTTTTGCCATTTATGTTTTTTCCCTCCAGAAGCAGCTCCCGACCATCGCCGGCCACTTGATGTCAGCCTCCATTCTTTCCGCGCCAGCCTCTGTCCTCATGGCCAAGCTTATTGTTCCGGAAACTGAAGTGCCGAAGACTTTGGGAATAGATGTCAAGCCTTACTATGAGCGAGAAGACAGCCTGATCATGGCCATCATCAACGGCGCCAACAGCGGCCTGAAACTCCTTGGCGGAATTATCACCCTGCTCGTAGCTTTTCTGGGCATTCTGGCTCTCGTTGACCTTATGCTGGGCTGGCTCGGCGGCAATGTCAACAGCTGGTTTGGCCTGCATTTTGAATGGTCATTGAAGAGCATTCTGGGTTATATCTTTTATCCTTTTACTCTTGTCGTTGGCGTCCCCTCATCCGATGCTTTTAAGATAGCCAAGGTGATCGGAGAGAGGACTGTGGTCACAGAACTCGTCTCTTACCAGCACCTTTCCCAGCTTATGGCTGCGGGCGCTATTTTGAACCCGCGTTCGGCTGTGCTCGCCACTTATGCTCTTTGCGGATTTGCCCACATCGCTTCGCTTGCTATTTTTGTCGGAGGGACAGGAGCCTTGGCTCCAGAGAGGTTGAAGGACCTTTCCCGAGTTGGGTTCAGAGCGCTTCTGGCAGCGACCCTTGCCTGTCTTCAGACCGCTGCTGTGGCCGGGACTTTCTTCACGGGGGGTTCGATTCTCTTAGGCCGGTGAAGAAGAAGGTTTTCGCTTTTTCTAATAAGCATTTCCTCTTGGCGCAATGACATGGACGCCGATACGCTTTTTTGGCCTGTCTAACTCAAAGATTATTCTCAAATTGCCCACTCTAAGCCTATAAAAGCCTCTAAGTTTTCCCACCAAGGGTCTGACATCTTTATGGAATAAAGGCTCTTCTAGTGATTCTAATTCTTCGAGCTTATCGGAAATTCTTTTGGAGGTGCTTTTGCCTAATTTTTTTAAATATTTTATGGAATCTTTAGAAAGTTCAACTCCCCAATACTTTTCTGGCATCCTTGAGGGATACTCCTTGTCCTTCTTTGAATTCCTTGGATGATTTAATTAATTTTTCATACAGGCCAGGTATAGAAAGGAGGTCGAGTGTTTCCTTATTTCTTTCGATGTATTCGTCTATTAATTCGACGATGATATCATTTAATTTTTTATTTTCAAGGCTTGATATGGCCTTTAGTAAATTTTTCTTGTCTTCAGGAATACGAATCGTTGCGGTTGCCATTCGTTTCACCTCTGACATGAGATTAGTCTATTAATCGCTTTTTGTCAAATTAAAACTTGGCTCTTCTCAGAGGTTTCCCTTTTAAGAAGATTGTCCGAATATTAGGTAAAAAGGGGACTGTCCCCTTTTTATAAAGGGTGGCCTTTCAAAAAGACAGCCTGAACAGCGAGTCTTTTATCAAGAATAACGATATCGGCATCGTTCCCTTTTTTGAGATGGCCTTTTTTGTTTTGGATATTGAGCAATTGAGCCGGGTTTGAGGTTATGGTCGTCAGAATTTCCTGGAATGATTTTCCGCTGGACTGAATCATGTTTTTCAGGCTTGAATTTAAGGAGGCGGTGCTGCCGAATAGTTTTCCTTCCTGATTGTAGACAGCTCCCTGTTTAACTCCATAAAATTTGGAGGCATCGGTGACGAGGATGATTTTCTCCAAGGGCTTGACTCTGGCAATCAGGCTGAGAATCGAAGGGTGAAGATGAACGCCGTCGGCGATGACTTCGACAGAAACATCATCGTTGAAGAGCAAGGCTCCTGCGGCTCCGGGCTCGCGGTGGAGGATTCCTCTCATCGCATTGAAGAGATGAGTTGCGAGCCTCACTCCAGACTTTATGGCCTTCTCCATCAGCCTGTAATCGGCATTGGTGTGCCCGGCAGAAGGAATTATACCTTGAGCGGCAAGGAAGCGGATAAATCGCAGCGCGGCCTCGCTTTCTGGGGCAACGGTCATGATTTTTATCTCTCTCTCTGAGGCTCGGATGTACTCCTTCATCTCAGCCAGGGATGGACACCTGATGAATTTTTTTGGCTGGGCTCCGCATTTTTCCTCTGAGATGTATGGCCCTTCCAGGTTTAAGCCAAGGACCTCAGGAATGTCCTTAAAGCTTTTTTTGGCCTGGATGAGGTTTTCTATTGCCCGCAGGGTTTGTTGATGCGAAGCGGTCATGGTGGTGGGGAGAAGAGAAGTCGTCCCGTTTCTCAAATGAGCTCTTAAAGCCTTTGCCGTCGATTCTGCAGAGGCGGTCATGAAATCGACATTTGCTCCCCCATGGAGATGAATATCAATAAATCCTGGAACAGCCAGATGATTCTTGAAGGAGAATATCTCTGCTTTTTGAGGAAGCTCTGATTCGCTGAACTTCCCGACTCTGGCAATCTTTT
>CAZYBE010000001.1:153874-157740 GCA_964645765.1 uncultured Eubacteriales bacterium | reverse complement strand
TCTGCTTTTTGAGGAAGCTCTGATTCGCTGAACTTCCCGACTCTGGCAATCTTTTCTCCTTCGATCAAGATCGAACAATTTTTTATAATTTCTTTAGGAGTATAGATTTCACAATCTTTAATGACTTTGTATTTTTTCATATTAAGGGCCTTTAGTTTTTTTTGGATCGCCACTTCGCTTCCCGCCACGCTCCGCTCGCGGCTTCGGCTTCTCCTCGCGATGACATCAATATTATTTCCCTCGATAAAGGCTTGTTTTCCATCGACATAAATCTTGACTTATCATTCTATCAGAGCTCAGCAATCTCCTTCTTGAACCGGCTTAATAAATTCTCGGCTTGCTCTCTTGTCTTTGCTTCTACTAAAAGCCGGATTATAGGCTCGGTGTTGGAAGGCCTGATATGAAACCAGGAATCCTTGAACTGAATTTTTAGGCCGTCGAGCAGAGAAATTTCCTGGCTTGAATATTTCCTTTTGAGCTGCCTGATGATGCGAAAAGCTTCCTCCTGTGTTCCATCGATTTTATCTTTAATCATATAATATTTCGGAACCTGCTCCTGGAGCTCGGAAACTTTTTTCCCTGAAGACGCCATGGATTCTAGGATAAGCCCCATGGCGGTGAAGCTGTCGCGGCAGGGATGGATGCGGGGAAGAATCACGCCGCCGGTGCCCTCGCCGGCGATGGCTGCTTTTCCTTCGAGGGCTAATATTTTTTCGACAACGTTAATCTCGCCAATCTTTGTCCTGAAGATGGGAACCTTGAACTCCCCGGCGATATCATCCATGGCCTGAGAGGTGGAAAGGTTGACCACGACCGCTCCAGGATTTTTGCCCAGTACATGCTTTGAAGCTAAGATCAAAGTCATCTCCTCGCCCAGGGGTTCTCCTCTTTCATTGACCACAGCTAAGCGGTCGGCATCGGCGTCCTGAACAAAGCCCACGTCAGCTCCCTGTTCAACAACAGTCCGGCAGAGGCCGGCGATATTCTCCGGCAGAGGCTCGGGATGATGGGCAAAAGAGCCGTCAGGAATATCGTTGATGAGAATTTTTTGACAGCCCAGGGCGTCAAGAAACTGCGGGACAAGGACTGCGCCTGCGCCGTTAGCGCAGTCAGCCGCAACCTTGAATTTTTTGCTCCGGATCAAATTCACATTTAAATAAGAGAGGAGTTTCCTGAGATGAGGCTCCGTCGGGTTTTTTTCTGATTTTGGGATTTTGTATTCATTGGCTCTGGCCAGTGAAAATTCGCCTTGATGATAGATGTCCAAAAATTCCTCGACTTGATGATAATTCAGGAAGAGCCCTTTGCCACTGATAAATTTCATCCCATTCCACTCTTTCGGGTTATGGCTGGCCGTGACCGCGATTCCTCCTTTGGCTTCTATTTCATTGGTAAAGATTTGGATGGAAGGGATGGGACAGATGCCGATTTCAACCGGCTGGCAGCCCACGGATAGGAGCCCGGAGATTACGGCTTTCTTAAGCATCGTCCCGGAAATTCTTGAATCCTGGCCGACAACGATCGCCCCTCTTCCGAGGTAGGTGCCGAACGCCTGGGCAAAGGAGGAGGCAAGTTGGGGAGTCAGGCTCTCGCCGACGACTCCTCTCACGCCTGAGATGCTTATTTTTAAAGATGCCAATCTTTTCATTTGAGTAAGCCCGCGATGAAATCAATGGCCTTTTCTGCTCTTTCCCGAGCTTTGTCTTTTGAGCGGTCCTCAGCAATCACCCGGATCATCGGCTCTGTGGCAGAGGCCCGGACATGAATCCATCCCTCTTCGAATTCAACCTTTATCCCGTCTGAGCTGTCTATTTTTTGGCCGGAAAAAAGTTTCTGGACTTCGTCGACCACGGAATGAACCTTTGGCGGAGGGCAGTATATCTTCTCTTTGACTCGATGATAGCGGGGAAGCTCATCAATGAGTTCGGAGATTTTCTTCTCAGTCGCGGCCATGGTCTCCAAGACCATTCCCATGGCCAGGAATCCGTCAAAAGCAGGCTGGAATTCAGGGATGGCCACCCCTCCGCTTCCTTCGCCGGCCATAACCCCGGCCTCGTTGATCAGGGATTGAATGGAGTAGGATTGTCCGACTCTGGTTTTGATGAGCGGGCAATTGTTCTCTTTGGCGACATCATCGATCATTGCCGAAGTTGAATGATTGGAGACCACAGCTCCTGGTTTTTTCTTAAGGTAATAGGCGGCAATCAAAGGGAAGGTGTATTCTTCTGATAATGTCTCTCCGTCTTCAGCGACAAGAGAAATGCGGCTGACATCGCTGTTGAGGACAAAGCCGACATCGGCCTTGACGACCTTGATGACCGAAGCGACCTGCTGGGCATTTCTCGGCCGGGGCTCTGGGTCATGGGGAAAATACCCGCTTGGCTCGTTGTTGACCGGAACGAGTTCAAAGTTCAAAAAGCGACTGAGCCGGTCAACAACCTTCGCGCCTGCGCCGTTGCAGGGGTCGATGACGACCTTTAAGCCGGACTTCTGGATGGCCTGAGCATCCAGGAACCTGCTCAGGCTCTTGAAATAGACATCAAGATAATTTTCGGCGGGTTTGATTCTGCCTAATCTTTCAGAAAAGACTTTTTTAAACTTTCCAAGATGGTAAATATCCAAGACTTCCTCGCCCTGGAAGGCGTTGAGATAGGTGCCTTCTTGGTTGATGAAGGTCAAGGCATTCCAATCTGCGTCGTTGTGTCCGGCGGAGATGGATATTGCGCCTTTTGCCCTGAATTTTTTGACCGAGTGCTGGAGGATGGGCGTTGGACAGACACCTAAGTCAAGGACGTCACAGCCGGCAGAGGTCAGGGCAGCAAGGCAGGCTGAATGGAGCATTGGGCCTGAAATCCTCGTATCCCGGCTGACAAGAACTCGCTTTGAGTTAATATAGGTGCCGAAAGCGCAGGCGAAGTTCATGACCAAGTCAGGGGTGATTGTCTCGCCCACAATTCCTCTGACCCCTGATATTCCAATCTTCAGCAGCTTCATCAAAAACCTTTTTTCATTATATTCTTTTCTTAAAAAATGGGACAGCCCCCTTAAGTCAAAAAGGGGACAGTCCCCTTTTTCCTTGGACGTCCTCTAGGTCTAAGAGTGTGCTCTAAGCCTAATCGTTGACATATCATTTCTTGCCATTTATCATTCCCGTAAGGCGATTCGCGATTTACGCACCTACGGAGCTTATCTATTTCTTTATGTATTAAATGTTCATCAACATAATTAGGCCAATCAGGAGGGAGCTTGATGGGAAGATTATCCGTTATAATTTCATATTTATTTGATAATCTATCATTAAGGCTTGACCAAAGCCAATCTCTTGAAGAAAGAACAATCCCGGCTCTAACAGGATTGCCTTCAACATAGCGTATTACAGTTAAGAGGTGTTCATCATTTTGAATTATAAAGCTCTTAAAACGACCCTGCCATATGTGGCCGCTTGTCTTGTAATAAAGATGATAGCGAAGAGCATGAACCGTCGTTAACCATTGCATCCATTGACTTAAGTGATTGGGTTGATCAGGCTTCAATACAAAATGAAAGTGATTAGGCATTAAACAGTAGGCGAAGATATTTATTGGATAACGTTTTTTTGATTCTTTAATTAACTCAACAAACGATCTAAAATCTTGACCTTTATGAAAGACTGTTTGTTTACCGTTACCTCTGTTAATTACGTGGAATGTGAGGCCCTCTGCTATGCATCTGTTTGCTCTGGGCATGATTTTATCCTTTCTAATTAGACTTGACGAAGATTTTGCACTGATTTTTTCACTAAAAAGCAAAAAGGGGACTGTCCCCTTTTTCTTTTAGGATGCTATCCCTTTTTCCCTGGGATTGACAGAAATCAATTGACAGAGAGA
>CAZYBE010000001.1:138003-153774 GCA_964645765.1 uncultured Eubacteriales bacterium | reverse complement strand
TTTAGGATGCTATCCCTTTTTCCCTGGGATTGACAGAAATCAATTGACAGAGAGATAATTTAACATTAATAATTCGTCTTTAAAAAAGGAATTATCTTTGTTAAATTCGGCTGAGAACAAGTGTTTTTTTCTTCTATTGAGTGATTGAGGAGGTCAATATGGCTAATTTTTTGAAAAAGATTCTTTGGGCGACAGATTTTTCAGATGAGGCTCTTGAAGCCCTTCTCTATGCCCATGCCTTTGCCAAAGTCTTTAAGGCCAAGATTATTGCTCTGCACGTTATTCCAGGTCTTCCTCCTTCTATCTATGATTCGGCTTACATGTTTCGAGAAGAGTTGGTCAAGAGTGTAAGGAAGTCTATGGATGAGGCCAAGAGAAAGCTGGAGAAGATGAGAAAAGCCAAAGCGATTCCTTTTAGAGTCATTGTTAAAGATGGGTCGGCTTCGAAAACGATCATAGAGACCGCTGAGAAAGAAAAGGTTGACCTTATCGCCATCGGAAAAAGAGGGATGTCCGCCATAGAAAAGCTCTTCATCGGCAGCGTGGCCAATCAGGTTCTAAGGAATTCACCTGTCCCTGTTCTCATCACCAAGAAAAGAGCCGGAAAGCCTTCATTCAAGAAAATTCTTGTTCCCACAGATTTTTCGGCGCAAGAAGAAGTGGAGAGGGATTATGCCTGGAAGCTGGCCAAGGGTTTTGGCTCTGAAATCACCCTCTTTCATGTCCTCGCGCTCTACGGCCACGAATTTTCGCAGCAGGTCGTTGACGAGATGTTGAAGTCTCTTCTGAAGAAGCTCAGGCAGAGGAAGAGGAGAGAAAAGGCCGATATAAAAGTCAGGGAGGAGGTCTCTCGCGCCGTCAATGCTTCAGCAGGGATTGTTGATTATGCCGAAACCCATAATTATGACTTGATCGTCATCTCGACTTGCGTCCAAAGAAAGTTGGAGAGATTCTTTCTGGGAAGCACCACAGAAAAAGTGATCTCCTACACCCATATCCCTGTGTTTGCCATTCCTCCGGCAAAGTGTGCAAAATAGTAGAAAAAGGTGGAAGATAAGAAGAAATATTGGGTCGCATTAAACCTTGTTTTGGCGGAGAATCTCAAGGCTGCCAGAATCATTGTCGAGCAATTTCCGAATCTGGCTGATGCCTTCAAAGCCCGGAGCGGGGAGCTGGCCGCTTTGGGCATAGATAAGGAGAAGGAAGAGGCGCTTGCTTCTCCCCGGCTTCTGGAGCAAGCCTGCAGAGAGATTGAAAGGATAGAGAAAAAAAAATATAAAATCCTTACTCTTGAGGATGACAATTATCCTCGGTATTTGAGAGAAATATTCGACCCGCCTCTCGTCCTCTATTGCGCAGGCGATGTCGAAGCCCTTAAGGGGCCGGCGGTTTCCGTTGTTGGCGCGAGGAAGCCCACAGCCTATGGAAGCGCAGTGGCTGAGAGGCTGGCGGGGGACCTTGCTGCGCGCGGACTGGTGATTGTCAGCGGCATGGCCCGCGGCATCGATTCGATTGCCCATTGGGGCGCTCTGGAAGGAGGAAGGACGGTCGCTGTGTTAGGCTCAGGATTGGAAAATATTTATCCCAAAGAGAACCGAGCTCTTTTTCAAAAAATCATCGAAAACGGGGCTGTTATTTCTGAGTTCCCTTTGAAATCGCCTCCGCTCGGCTTTCATTTCCCGATCAGGAACCGGATTATCAGCGGCCTTTCCCTCGCTCTGGTGGTTGTTGAAGCCTCCAAGAGGAGCGGCTCTTTGATTTCAGCCCGTTTGGCGCTGGAACAAAACAGGGAAGTCATGGCAGTGCCGGGAAACGTAACTTCTGAGCTCAGCCAGGGCACAAACTGGCTGATCAAGACAGGAGCAAAATTGGTTGAGACCTGGGATGATGTGGTTGAGGAGTTTCCCTCGCCTTTGAAAGAAGAGCTTCTTTCTCTGAAAGAAGAGGAAAGGGAAAAGCCTTTGTCGATGAGCCATCAAGAAAAGAAACTTTTCGAGCTCATCAAACCGGACTCGCTCACTCATATCGACACTCTGGTCGAAGAGACAGAATTTTCCGTGTCCGAGGTCCTTTCCATTCTGCTCAGCCTTGAGCTCAGAGACTTGATTATCCAGAGACCGGGGAAATATTTTCAGAGGAGATGGTGATGGCAAAGCATTTGGTTGTCGTTGAATCTCCGGCCAAAGCAAAGACAATCAACAAGTATCTCGGCCCCGACTATTTGGTCCAGGCATCGATGGGTCACGTCATGGACCTGCCCAAGAAGAGATTGGGCATCGACATCGAGCATGACTTCAAGCCTGAATATGAGATTATTCCCCAGAGAAAAAAAACAGTTGCTGATTTACAGAAATCTGCTCAAGAGTGCGAGTCTGTGTTTCTCGCCGCAGACCCTGACCGGGAGGGTGAGGCCATCTGCTGGCATTTGAGCACTGTCCTCAACGATTTCAACAAGAATATCTACCGTGTTCTTTTCCACGAAATCACCAGAAACGCCGTCAGTGAGGCTTTTAAAAATCTGGGACAGCTTGACCAGGATAAAATCAAGGCTCAGCAGGCAAGAAGGCTCCTGGACAGACTCGTTGGCTACCTCATCAGCCCCCTGCTCTGGAAGAAAATCGGGAGAGGATTGAGCGCAGGCCGGGTGCAGTCGATCGCTCTGCGCTTTATCTGTGAGCGCGAACGAGAGATCAGGGATTTTGTGCCTGAAGAATACTGGACAATAACTGCCGAGCTTCAAGCCTCCAATCCCCCTCCTTTCAAGGCGAACCTGGCAGAGATCGACGGCAAGAAAGCGAGAATAGCGGATGAGAAGACGGCTTCAGCTACAGTTTCCGAGCTTCGCAGCCTTCCTTTTATTCTGGAAAACGTTGACATCGAGGAGAAGAGGAGAAATCCCTTGCCGCCGTATATCACCAGCACTCTTCAGCAGGATGCGTTCCGCATCTTTCATTTTTCGGTGAAGAAGACGATGTTCGTAGCCCAGAAGCTTTATGAAGGCCTTAATATTGGAGACCAGGGATTGGTGGGGCTAATCACCTATATGAGGACAGACTCTGTCCGCGTCTCTGACGAAGCGCTCTTTCGGGGAAGAAATTATATCCAAGAGAAATATCCTGCAGAGTATCTTCCGAAAAAGCCTCGCTTTTATAAAAACAAGAGGAAGGCTCAAGATGCTCATGAAGCCGTCCGGCCCACGACTTTCTCCCTCCCTCCAGAAGCTGTCAAGGCTTATCTCAAGAAGGATGAATACAACATCTACAGCCTTGTCTGGAATCGATTTATAGCCTCGCAAATGAGCTCCGCCCTGGTTGAAGAGACCGAGTTTGAGGTCAGGGCCTCAAAATATCTTTTCAAAGCCAAGGGAGAGGTCGTCAAGTTTGACGGATTTTTAGTCCTTTATCCCGGCTTGAAAAAGGAAGATAAGATTTTGCCCAAGGCTGAGAAAGGAGAGGTGCTCAAGCTCATCGACCTCGAGTCCAAGCAGAATTTCACCCAACCCCCTCCGCGCTACACTGAAGGAACCCTGGTCAAGGAGCTGGAAGCAAAGGGAATTGGCCGGCCGAGCACCTACGCTCCGATCATCTCCACCATCCAGGATCGCGTCTATGCCATAAAGGATGCAGGGAAGTTCATTCCCACTGACCTCGGGATGTTTGTCACTGATTTTTTGATCAAGCACTTTCCTGATTTGATGGAGTTCAAATTCACAGCCCGGCTGGAGGAGGAGCTCGATCGCATCGGCGAGGGGGAGCTGGATTGGCTGGCCTATCTCAAATCGTACTATTCGCTCCTTGACAAGGATTTAAATAAGGCCGAGAATGTTGAAGGCGTGAAAGGCAAAGGGATTCCGTTAAAGGATGTTTGTCCCAAATGCGGAAGCAACCTTGTCATCAAAGAGGGACGTTACGGGCGGTTCAAAGCCTGCTCGAGTTATCCGGCGTGCGATTATAAAGAGAGCCTGGTCAAGAAAGAAGTCAAGACTCTTGAGGAAATCTGCCCCCGCTGCGGCTCAAACCTGGTTTTGAGGAAAGGGAGATATGGAGCTTTTATCGCCTGCTCGAGTTATCCTCAGTGCAAATACATAAAAAAAGAGACTGAGGATACGGGTATCCCCTGCCCGAAGAATTGCGGGGGCACGATCATCAAGAGGAAGACGAGACGTGGGAAGATCTTTTACGGCTGCAGCAAATTTCCAAAATGCGACTTTGCCACCTGGGATGAGCCTGTGGCAAAAACCTGTCCCGAATGCGGCCGGGGATTTGTTCTTCGAAAAAATATCATCAAGGGGGAGCCTTACCTCTACTGCAGCGACGAAAAATGCAAATATAAAGAATTTGTGGAGCGCAAGAAAATCTGGGAAGATAAGGAATGAGAAAGGAGCTCAGCCAGTTTCTCGACTTCCTTCAGCATGAGAAGAACGCCTCTCCCCATACGGTCGTAAGTTACAAGAGAGATTTATCCCAGCTTGCCGGCTATCTGGAAGAGAAAAAAGTCGTCCTCAAAAAAATAGATGTCGTTATCCTCCGAGGATTCCTGGCCAGGCTCCATGAGAAGAAGAACAAAAAATCCACTGTCGCCCGCAAGCTGGCTGCGATTCGTTCCTTTCTCCAGTTCTGCATGAACAAAAAATGGCTTGAAGACAACCCGGCCAAGGTTGTGGCTACTCCAAAACAAGATAGATATGTGCCTTCTTTTCTCTCCGAGGATGAAATGGCGGAATTCCTGGACTTGCCCCGCTCGGACAATCCTCTGGATTTAAGGGATAAAGCTGTGCTCGAGCTCCTCTATGCCACAGGATTGCGGGTGAGCGAGCTGGTTGGGGCGAACCTTGACGACGTGAACTTCTCAGAGAGGTTAATTCGGGTCAGGGGAAAAGGGAAAAAGGAGAGGATCGTTCCTTTTGGAAGGAAGGCTGAGGAAAGCCTGGCTCTGTACATTCGGGCCAGGCCAAAAATCAATAAAGGTGAAATTGAGGGGGATGCTATTTTTTTGAATTTCAGAGGGGAAAGGCTCACTTCCCGCTCTGTGGAGAGGATTGTCGACAAGTACCTTCAGCTCACGGCAATTCAGAGAGAAATCAGCCCCCACTCTCTTCGCCATTCTTTTGCCTCCCATCTTCTAGGCCGCGGCGCTGATTTGAGGATGATCCAGGAACTCCTCGGCCACGAGAGTCTGAGCACAACCCAGAAGTATACCCATCTTGATTTGAAGCACCTTCTGGAAGTTTACCAGAAAAGCCATCCGCGATCCTGAAAGAAAGCCTATCCAGAATGGCCTTGCTCCCTTTCAGGTTTTTAACGCCGCGTAAAGATACCTATTCCGCTTTCAGCAGAGAAGATGGAAACATCTGTTGCCTGCGAGAAGGGCCTTATGTCAACCGGTGTTGACTTTATTTCAGCCAAATCCTTATAGAACATTTTGATAATAAAGGAAATAAATTTTTTTCATGATGGCCTCGAAGTTGCATCAAGAAGAGAAGAAAGGAGGTTATCATGAAAAAATTTATGTTCACAGGATTGGTTCTCAGTCTCATCCTTGGCCTTGCGTTTTCTTCTGCTCTATCTCTTCAGGTTCAGCAAGCTCAGGAAACATCAGAAAAGAAGATCAACATCAACACCGCTCCCGCGGCTGAGCTTCAGAAGCTACCCCGAATCGGGCCGAAAATTGCCCAGAGGATTATCGATTTCAGGAATCAGAACGGAAACTTCAAGAATATTGAAGAGATTATTAAGGTTAGAGGAATCGGAGAGAAAGTATTCAAGCAGATAAAAGACATGATCACTGTCGGTGAGGAAGCTAAGAAGAAGTAGAAAATAGGCCATTCAACTGCTCTCTTTTATTCAAGGTCAGGTGGAGTTTGCGGTCGGCCTATAAACAACAAAAAGGTCAGAGGGATTGAGAAAAAAAACTCCAAGAAAGGCGTTAAGAGACAGCCCGCTTTAAATATTTGCGGAGAAATTCCTTTAGTTTTTTAAGAGCGCGGCCACGGTGGCTGACCTTGTTTTTTTCTTCGGGATGGAGCTCGGCAAAGGTTTTTCCGAGAGGCGGAAACACAAAGAGGGGGTCGTAGCCAAAGCCGCGGCTTCCTCTTTTCTCGAAGGCAATGAGGCCCTTGACATGCTCCTCGATTTCTCGAATGATTTCGCCTCTTCGGGCAAGCGCCAGGTAAGAGACAAAGCGAGCTTTCCTTTTCTCGATGGGCACGCCTTTTAGGAGCTCTAAGACTTTCTGATTGTTCTTTTCATCCGTGGCCTGAGGACCTGAGAATCTGGCTGACAAGACTCCGGGCGCTCCTTGGAGATGCTCGATTTCAAGCCCGGAGTCTTCAGCAAGAGTCAGACCTTCCCAGTTTTTGCTGTAGAACAGGCTCTTTCCTCTGGCATTCTCGGAAAAAGTCTTTCCTCTTTCAGGAAAAGTCTCTTTCAAGCCCGCTTCTTCAAGGGAATAAATCTCAAGGGGCAATCCTTTTAGATAAATCTTTATCTCTTTTGCTTTTCCCTGATTAGTCGTGGCGAGAAGGAGTTTGACTTTAGACAATCTTTATCTCTATCATATCTTCCAGCTTGAGAAGGCTTTCGTTGAATTTTCGTATCTTCTCATCAGAAGCATGAAAAGAGAAGTCAACAAAACAGGAATTTCCTTCTTTTCTGAGGTTGAGCTCGTCAAATCTCAGGCCTTCGTGAATGGCTAATCTTTTGATGGTATCGAGAATGTCTTCGGAACGCTCGGTTTTGATTTGATAGCGGCAAAGCGTTTTTTTCAGGAAATGTCCTTCCAACTGCCTGAAGATGACCAGCGTCAAGATGATTATGGCTGTGAAGATGATAGCCGCCCAAAAATAGCCAGCCCCTATCACCAGACCCAATCCTGCCACAACCCAGAGAGTGGCAGCGGTGGTCAGGCCGACAACACTTCCCTGGGCCTGGATGATTGTTCCAGCGCCGATGAAGCCTATTCCGGTAACCACTCCGGCAGCAATCCGCATCAGGACATCGCCACTCCCCTCTTTTTCTTGGAGAACGAGCGCGGCAAGAATCATCATCATCGTTGAGCCGACACAGATGAGAACGTTTGTCCTGAATCCGGCAGGCTTATGGCTGGTTTCTCTCTCAAGGCCGATGATACCCCCCAGGCCAACGGCCAGCAGAAGTTTCAGAGTTATCTCCAATATACTCATAGCTATTCCTCTCACATAAATATTTTTTAATCTATCACAAATGCAGGGCTAAAGAAAGTTATCGCGGGTTGGCGATGTTTCCTCCGCCAGTTGAAGGGCTTTCTCAGGAAAAGCGTAACCTTTCTTGTCTTTCTAACGTATTAGATTTAGATAGAGAAGAATAGCATTCAGGGATTCAAGAAGATGCATGCGGAGCTCCTTAATTAGAAAAGGATTTAGAAAAATAACCTCGCTTTGAAAAGAGAGCTTGACAATCGACTGTTTTTTAGGCTAAGTCATAATTCCATCTCAAGGTGGGAATAACTTTCAATCTGAATTGTATTAAATATAAATTGATACAAACGCATTAAGTGAAATGTCATGCGAGTGAAATGGAGCGATTTCTTTTATTTTATGAGATTGCCGCGTCGCTCCGCTCCTCGCGACGACTACGTCGGATTGCCGCGTCGCTTTCCGCCACGCTTCGCTCGCGGCTTCGGCTTCTCCTCGCGACGACTACGTCGGGTTGCCACGCCCTTCGGGCTCGCATGACAATGTAAAAGCACTGAGTGCATTTGTATTTTTTTATATTTTTTAAGAGAAACAGGCTTTATGAAGGAGTTATCAAATGAGGGGCCTGAAAGCATTTTTGCTGCTTATTGTTTTGTCCACTTATTTTTTCTGGGCTCCATGCGCTCGCTCTCAAGCTGAGCAGATAGATATCGAAGCTCTGAAAAAGAGCGCGCCAAAGGTCTATATCGATTGTGGCAGCTGCGATATTGACTACATCCGGACCGAGATTACATTCGTCAACTATGTCCGGGACAGGAAAGAAGCTCAAATCCACGTTCTGATCACAACCCAAAGGACAGCGAGCGGCGGCATGGAGTATACGCTCGCCTTCATCGGGCAGCACGAATTCCAAGGCATTGATGACACTCAAAAATATTTTTCAAACAAGACCGATACAGATGATGAGATAAGGCAGGGGCTGGTGAAGACACTCAAGATGGGATTGATTGGTTATGTGGCCAAGACGCCGATTTCGAGCCGGATTTCCATTTCCTGTGCAGAAGAAGTCAAGCCAAAATCAGTGGTTGATAAATGGAAGAACTGGGTGTTCAGCCTGAGCGGAAGCGGATATTTCAACGGAGAAAAATCCTATAGTTACCAGTCTGTCAGCGGGTCATTCTCTGCAAGCCGGGTCACGCCGGAGCTGAAAATCAGCATGTCTTTGTCTGGCTATTATTATAGGAATCGATATTCATATGAAGGTCTAACCGCGGAGAGCACATCAGAAAGCTATGACCTTAGCAACTTGTTGGTTAAAAGCTTGAATGACCATTGGTCTGTGGGAGGATTTCTGGAAGCGTACTCTTCAACTTACCAAAACATAAAATTCGCCCTCAGCCCTGCGCCTGCCATCGAATACAACCTTTTCCCTTATTCTCAATCTACCCGAAGGCAGCTACGATTTCTATACAAAGTTGGCTATAATTCCGTCCGCTACCGGGAAGAGACGATTTACTTCAAGACTTATGAGAATTTATGGAATGAATCGTTATCAGTGACGCTCCAACTGAAGGAGAAGTGGGGGATTATCTCAACAACACTCCAGGGCTCTCATTACTTTCATGACTTCAAAAAAAATCGCCTGTCTCTCTACAGCACTCTCAGCCTTCAGCTTTATAAGGGGTTGAATTTCTTTATCTATGGCGGGGGCTCAAGGATTCATGACCAGTTATACTTAGCCAAAACCGAGGCTTCTTTAGAAGAGATCTTGCTCAGGCGCAGAGCGTTGGCGACATCATACAGCTATTATTTCTCTGTCGGTCTGAGCTACACCTTCGGCTCCATTTTCACCAATGTCGTCAACCCTCGCTTTGGGTCAACAAGTTCCGGCGGAGTCACGATCTCAATTTATTGATAAGAGCTTTTTGTCTGGGCTCTAAGATGCCGACTACAAAAGGAGTCAAGGAAATGAGAAGAATGGGTAGAGGATTTTTTAGAATAAAAATAAAAAAAATCATGGCCATTATGGGTCTTCTTCTTTGTCTATTCCTTCATTCTGGGGCTTTTGCTCAGACTCAGCCAAATGAAGCCGTGGCATTGAAAGAGAGCGCTCCCAAGGTTTTTATCGATTGTGCAATGTGCGACATGGATTTCATCCGGAAGGAAATTGCCTTCATTAACTATGTGAGCGAGCGCAAGGAAGCACAGGTTTACATCCTCATCACCACCCAGAAAACAGAGAGCGGGGGCGAGGAATATACAATCTCCTTCACCGGCCAGAATGAATTTGAAGGGAATAACCATGCCCTGAACTATTTAGCCGAAAAAACATATACTGCAGATGAAGTCAAGAAAGGGTTGGCGAATATCATTAAAATGGGGCTGATGCGCTATGTGGCCAAGACACCAGTTTCCAGCCGGGTCTCCATAAATTTTACGGAGAAGGTTAAGCCGACATCAGTCGTTGATAAATGGAATTTCTGGGTTTTCAGTTTAAGCGCAGATAGCTTTCTTAGCGGTGAACAGTCTTATGATGACTGGATGCTCTGGGGCTCTTTATCTGCGAACAGAGTGACACCTGATTTAAAGATAAGGCTATCGATCAGCGGCACGTTCGAAACGACTGAATTCAGATTGGAAGACCAAGTCATAGAGAGTTCTTACGAGAGCCAGAGCTTCAGTGGCCTGGTCGTTAAAAGCATTAATGACCACTGGTCTGTAGGAGGGTACTTTTCGGCCTACTCTTCTTCGTACAACAATATTAGGCTCGGATTAAATCCGGCACCGGCCATCGAATACGACCTTTTCCCTTATTCACAGTCAACTAAAAAACAGCTTCGTTTTCTTTACAGAGTGGGCTTTAACCCTGTCCGCTACCGCGAAGAAACAATTTACGATAAAAAATCTGAGAATTTATGGAAGGAAAGCTTGGAGGTGGTTCTCGAGCTCAAAGAAAAATGGGGGACAATAAGCACATCGCTCGAAGGCTCCCACTATTTTCATGACTTCAAGAAGTATCGATTGGAATTGTGGGGGGAAGTCTCTTTAAGGATTTTCAAAGGGCTGAATTTCAATATCTATGGAGGTGGGTCGAGGATTCACGACCAGTTATCCCTGGTCAAAGGCGGAGCCACCTGGGAAGAAGTCCTGCTGCAGCGCCAGCAGCTTGCGACAAGTTACTACGGCTACTTTTCTGTCGGGCTGAGCTACACCTTCGGCTCTATTTTCAGCAAAGTCGTCAACCCGCGCTTTGGGGGCAGCAGCACGGGAATTTCGATAACTATGTAGATGTAACAAATTTTTTTATTTGCTGGCCCAGCAAACTCCTCAACGCCATAAAAGAACACTTAACATGTGAGCAGAAGCCCTATTTTTGAAGGGATAATTTGCCGAGCTCCAGCCGCACATAGAATTCTGTTCCCCAAAGCTGCAGAGTGTGCCTTGCTTTAACGTCTTCTTCGCAGGTGATTATCCTTGGACCCGTAATAAGACAATCTTTGGTTTCCAGACTATGGCCCCTTTTATATGCTTGACAAAAGGTAAAAAATCTTATTTAATTACTTAGTCAATTGAATTTGTCGACTATTATAATAAAGCGATGAGACTCTCGACGAAAGGCGAGTATGCAAGCCGGGCGATGCTGGAAATAGCCCTCCATCATCCTCGTCAGCCACTTCATATTCGAGAGATAGCTTCTGCGCAGGATATTCCCGTGCGTTTCCTGGAGCAGATTCTGCTGTTGCTTAAAAGAGCTGGCTATTTAAGGAGCAAAAAGGGACCAAACGGCGGTTATTATCTGGCCAAGGACCCTGCTCAGATTTCCGTGGCTGAGGTTATTCGAGTCATGGATGGCCCCCTCGCTCCTATCGACTGTGTCAGCGTCACAGCCCATGAAGTTTGTCCGAGGGAGAGCTCTTGCGGGCTAAAATGGCTGTGGAAGGAAGTCAGAGACAGCGTAGCTGAAATCCTAGAGAAGACAACTTTCAAGGATTTGGCTGATAAGACAAAGAAGGCAAAGAAAAGATGAGGAGAAAGAGAGTTGAGAAAGAATAGGGTATTATTGATTCTCGGCCTGCTCTTCCTGGCCCAATTCTCTCTGGCCGGGGAAGAGAAGTCAGGAAGCTCAATTTCTTCTGAGCCAGTGCTGAAACTCAACGGTTTCACTCAAGTCAGCTATACTCATTGGGAAGAGGGAGCGAGCGAGTTCAGAATAAGGCGGGCCAGAGTCGGGCTAAAGGGCGATGTCTTCAAGAACATCAATTACAGGCTTCAGATTGACGCTACGAAGAGTCCGATTCTTCTGGATGCTATCGTTGAATTTAGCCTCTCGTCTCACCTTGGCTTGAGAATCGGCCAGTTCAAGGTGCCCTTCAGCCTGGAGAATCTGGCTTCAAGCTCCTCCCTGGATACCATCAACCGCTCCCAGCCTGTGGAGAAGCTGTGCCCCGGCCGGGATATAGGCTCATATGGCCGGGATATCGGAGTCATGGCGAGCGGCAAATTCTCAAAGGTCGAATGTTTCCTGGGAATCTTTAACGGCTCGGGAATAAATAAGGGAGATTTGAATAAACAAAAAGACATTGCTGCAAGATTGGTTCTTCATCCTTTGGATTTTATTCAAGTTGCTGCGGCTTTTTACAAAGGCCAATATACTTCAGACGCTGGACAAGGGCCTGTCCGCAGGGACAGAAGCGGCATTGAAGTGTTTTTGAATCGATCCCGCTTTTCTTTAAAAGGAGAATATATCTTTGCCAAAGATGACCAGACCTCACGAGACGGATGGTATGTTCAGGCAGGCTGTTTCATCCTCTCTAAAAAGCTTCAGTCCATAATCAAATACGATTCTTATGATAAAGACAGAGAAATGGCTGGCGACAGGAGTGAGGTGATGACTATTGGCTTAAACCTGTTCTTCACAGAAAACACCAAGTTTCAAATCAATTACGAATTACATAGGGAAGAGTCAGGGAATCGGTCAAACTCAGTGCTCCTGGCTCAGTTCCAGGCGGGGTTTTGAGGAGAAATCAATGATGAAAGAGCGCGTTAAGGATCAGGCTGGGTATTTTGAAAACTCGCCGCTTTTGCCCCAGCGAGACAAAAGAAGAATATTTATTGTCATCCTGGTTGTTTTATTATGGTCTGCAATCGGCTTTTCATCATTTCAGGTTGAGAAGAAAAAACTTGATGGCAGAATAAGTATTTCTGGGGCCTGGGCTCTTTATCCCATGGCTGTAAAATGGGCCGAAGAGTTTCAAAAGATTTATCCCAAAGTGATCATCGATGTTCAGGCAGGAGGCGCAGGCAAGGGAATGGCTGACGTCTTGGCGGGGATGGTCGATATCGGCAGTATTTCCCGAGGAATTCATCAAGCCGAAGTTTCGAAAGGAGCATTTGCTATTGCTGTCACCAAGGATGCTGTTGTACCCACCATCAGCGAGAGGAATCCTCGCCTGGCAGAACTCCTCAAGAGGGGTGCGAGAAGGGAGCAATTTGTTGACATCTGGATTGGCCAAAAGGTCAAAACCTGGGGCCAAATTTTAGGGACTGATGAGAAAGCTCCTATCCATGTTTACAGCCGTTCGGACGCTTGCGGAGCAGCTGAGACATGGGCAGATTTCCTGGGAAAAAAGCAAGAAGACCTTGAAGGCATAGGTGTTTATGGCGACCCGGGTTTGGCCGATGCGGTGAGAAGAGACCCCTTGGGAATTGGCTACAACAACATCAATTATGCCTATGATGCCAAGAGCAAAAGAGCGGTCAAGGGAATAATGATTTTGCCGCTTGACCTCGACGAAAGCGGCTGGATAGAGAGCGACGAAAATTTTTATGGCACACGGGATGAGGTCATCCAGGCTGTTGCTCAGGATATTTATCCTTCCCCTCCGGCCCGGGAACTTTTTTTCGTGACTAAGGGCAAACCAAAGACTCAACTTTTGATTGAATTCATCAAATGGGTTTTAACCGAGGGGCAGAAGTTTGTTCCTGAGACTGGATATATCGGGTTGAGCCAGAGAAAATTGGCCGAAGGGCTGGAGAAGATTGGAGAGAAATAGCTCAAGAATGAAGGTTAGAAGCCTCATTTTTTAGAAGGAAAAGGACTGGAAAAGAAAGAGAGAAACCGCTTGAGATTGCTCAAAGATTTCATGGCTCGAAAAGTCATGTCCGTTTTGGCAATCGTTCCCTGCCTCATAGTTCTTCTCATGCTTTTTGGCTTATTCCAAAAATCAAGGCCGATCCTGGCTGTAAAATCGCTCTCTCACCTTCTTTTTTCCTCGTCCTGGCATCCATTAAAAGGTGAATTTGGCTTTTTGCCCTTCATCATGGGCACATTATGGGTGACCTTTGTTGCCTTGGTTCTGGCTGTGCCTATCTCGCTCTTAACCGCAATTTATCTTTCTGAATATGCCCCAAAATTTATGCGCGAATACATAAAGCCGATCATCGATTTGCTTGCCGGCATCCCGTCTGTGGTTTATGGAGTCTGGGGAGTTTTAGTGGTGGTTCCTTTTGTCGGCAGTCGGCTCTCGCCTCTTTTTAAAATCTATTCCAGCGGTTATTGTGTCCTCTCCGGCGGCATTGTCCTGGCCATCATGATCTTGCCCACGATTATCCACGTTTCCCAAGAGGTCTTTTCGTCCATTCCTTATGAGATAAGGGAAGCCTCTCTTTCCTTAGGGGCAACAAGATGGGAGACGACTAGGCATGTCGTCCTGAGGAAGGGGCTGCAGGGGATTATCGCTGCCGTTGTCTTGGGCTTGTCCCGTGCCTTCGGAGAGACAATGGCCGTGCTGATGGTGGTGGGCAATGTGGCCAAGGTCCCGAAATCCATTTTTGACGGCGCCTATCCCTTGCCAGCTTTGATCGCTAACAACTATGGCGAGATGCTCTCTGTGCCTCTTTATGATTCTGCTCTTTTACTGGCCGCCTTAATTTTGTTGTTTGTGGTTCTAATCTTCAATATCCTGGCAAGGTATATCTTGATCAAGGCGGAGAAGAAGGCTGAATGATGAAACCGAACAAGAGAAAATTTGAGGAGGGTTTTTTCAAGCTGCTCATGGGAGTTTCAACAATTTTAGTCATCGCCAGCCTTTTGTTGATTATGGGGACGATTATCTGGAAGAGCCTTCCAGCGCTTAAGCTTTCGATGATCACCCGCACACCTCAAGGCGGCTATTATTTGGGCAAAGAAGGAGGAATACTCAATGCCATCGTCGGTTCCTTTTATCTGGCTTCAGGGGCAACCATTCTTTCCATCTTCCTCAGCCTTCCCATCGTGCTTTACCTTAACTTATACACCAAGAAGTCATCCTTTGTTGCTCTCTCGATTCGTTTTTCTTTCGATGTCCTCTGGGGAGTTCCTTCGATCGTCTACGGGGCTTTTGGCTTCATCATCATGATTTTCCTCGGGCTGAGGGCATCCCTTTTGGCCGGGATGGTCACTGTTGCTCTGCTTGAATTCCCCATCATGAGCAGGGCAATGGATGAGGTTGTCAGGATGGTTCCCAAGGAACTCCAGGATGCTTCTTATTCTTTGGGAGCGACCAAGCTTGAGACAGCGCTAAAAGTTGTGGTCAGGCAGTCTCTTCCCGGCATTTTAACGGCAATCTTGCTCGCTTTTGGCCGGGGCATCGGAGACGCGGCCTCTGTCCTCTTTACAGCAGGCTTCAGTGATCGAATCCCTTCTTCTCTCTCTCAACCGGCCGCAACCCTGCCTTTAGCCATTTTCTTCCAGTTGGGGACTCCTTTTCCTGAGGTGCAGGAAAGGGCTTATGCTTCAGCAGCCATTCTGACCATGATTATTCTTTTGATCAGCATCATCTCCAGAGTCTTGATCAAGAGATACACAAAGCATTTGGTGAAGTAGCAGGCTTGAACATGGAATTTCAAACACACATCAGCATCCAGAATCTCAAAGTTTATTACAGCAGCGAGCTTGTGTTGAGAAACATTAACCTTGATATTCCGGATAAAAGAATCACGGTCATCATCGGGCCTTCCGGCTGCGGGAAAACAACTCTCTTGAAATCCCTGAATAGATTGTTGGACCCTGTCGAGGGAGTCAGGGTCGAGGGTAAAGTTTTTGTCGACAGAGAGAATATCTATGAACCGAACGTGGAAGTGACCCACATCAGAAAGAAGATGGGCTTGCTTTCCCAGAAGCCCCAAGTCCTTCCTATGTCTATCTATGACAATGTTGCCTATGGACCGAGGATTCATGGAAACAAAGTGAAGTCGAAGCTGGACAGGATTGTCGAGCATTACCTGAAACTTGCCGGGCTCTGGGAAGAGGTGAGAGGCAAGCTCTCCCAGCCGGCTTCAAAGCTTTCGATGGGTCAGCAGCAGAGACTCTGTCTGGCGAGAGGCCTGGCGGTGGAGCCAGAGATAATCTTGGGAGATGAGCCGACTTCTGCCCTTGACCCTCAGTCAAGTCAGAATGTGGAGAGAAGGCTCATGGAATTGAAGATAGACTACACAATCATTGTTGTGACTCATATCTTGCGACAGGCCAAGAGGATTGCTGACTATATTGCTTTTCTCTATCTTGGAGAGCTCGTCGAGCACGGCCCGGCTCAGGAGGTTTTTGAAAATCCAAAGGACCC
>CAZYBE010000001.1:0-137903 GCA_964645765.1 uncultured Eubacteriales bacterium | reverse complement strand
GTCTCCAGGCATTCCGGGACAACTCCTGAAAGCTTGCCCACCTTGAGCTTGACAGTGATAATTTTCTTGGCCTTTTTCTCTCTGGCCTGTTCATCCAAAATCTCGAAGAGATTGGCGACGATGGAAAGTTCATGCATTCTTTTGCCGCAGATTTTGGAGGGAGGAGAGGAAGTATTCGACCAGTTCGTCTATTCCTGAGTCCTTGAGGGCTGAGGTGATAAAAATTTTGAGGTTCGGGTTGATTTCCAGGGCTTCCTTTTTGGCTTGTTCAAGATTGAAGGGGAGGAAGGGGAGAAGGTCCGACTTGGTGATGATCAAGCAATCAGAGGTTGTAAAGGCTTTGGGATATTTTTTTGGCTTGTCATCTCCTTCAGGCGCGGAGAGGAGGACGCATCTTATCTTTTCACCCAAGTCGTAGCTTGCCGGGCAAACCAGGTTTCCCACGTTTTCGATGAATAGAAAATCCAGGTTCTCCGGGATTTCGGGGAAAATTTTGCCGACCATCTTGGCTTCAAGGTGGCAGGCCCCTCCAGTGATGATCTGCCAGGCAGGAATCCCCTTGGCCCTGATTCTCTCGGCGTCCCTTTCAGTCTCGATGTCTCCTTCGATGACACCCATACTGTAGGCAGGCTTTATTCTCTCTGCGATTTTTTCAAGAAGCGCCGTTTTACCCGACCCCGGGGAGCCCAGGATGTTGACAGTTAAGATTCCCTTCTCTTCAAGCTTTTTCCTGATTTCGGCTGCGATTTTTTTATTGGAACCGAGAAGCTCTTCTAAGACGAGCACCTCTTTTTTCTTCATTTCCAATCTTTCTCCCGCTTAGCTTTTTATCCGGGCTAAAATGTTTTTAATCTTTTTGGCGATTGCTGGAACCGCCTTCTTCATCTCCTCTGTCAATCCTTCTCCGAGATTATACATGTTTTTAGCTTCAACAGCCACGACCTTGACCGCGGATGGGACTTTGAGCTGCAATTTTCTTCCTATCTCCAATGTTTGTGGCACGGAAATATAATGGGGAGAAGGACCGGGAATGTATCTGAGGTCTTTCTCTTCCAGGATATGGATTTTTCCGGTCGAAGCATTTGCTTTTTTTATCGTATCGACGATGAGCAACGTTTCGTAACCGACAATGACCTCTAAAAGGGCAAGGCCTGAAAGAGAGCATTCCTCGAAGTCAATATTCCTGGGCTTCCTCCTTCTCTTTTTTGCAGACTCGAATTCCTTCCTCAATTCTCGAACGACATGGATCCCGACCCCATCATCTCCATAAAGTTCATTTCCCAAACCTAAGATAAGCGTTTTCATTTCTTTAAAATGAGTTGATTCTAATTTGAACTTATTTCGTCTCTGGCTTGGGAAGAAACACTGTGAATGTGCTTCCCTTGCCCGGCTCGCTGGAGACCTGGATGGAGCCGCCGTGCGCCTCCACAATTTTTTTTGCGATGGAAAGGCCCAATCCTGTTCCTTTCATCTTCTGGTCCTCGCTCCTGCTCACCCGGTAGAACTGGTCGAAGAGAAAAGGCAGATGTTCCTTGGCAATCCCGATTCCTGTATCCTGAACTTCTGCGGCGATAGAGTCTCTATTCTCCTTGATGTTAACGAAAACCCGGCCATTGGGCTTGTTATACTTGATGGCGTTGGTGATGAGATTGGAGAAAACCTGTTCCAGTGTCTCCTTATCGCCTTGAACAATGTCATTCTCAGAGCAAGCTCCCAACTCCAGAGTGACTTCATATTTTTGGGCTAACGGTTTCATGTCCTCGAAAAGCTTTTTAACAATCTCGCGAAGCGATAAAGACTTGAACTTATCGACAATCTGTCCCCTGTCGATTCTTTGGGCATCCAGCCAGTCGTTGATTAAATTCAGGAGGCTCTCCAATCTGTTCTTGGCTCTTTGGAGCATCTCTTTTTGCTTTTCTGAGATTGAGCCGACCATTCCACCCAGGATGACCTCAAAATACTGGAGCACAGCAACAATCGGACTCCGCAGCTGATGGGAGACCATGGTTATGAAGTTTTCTTCCATCAGCTTCTTCTCTCGGCGAAGGGTTTCAGTTTCGATGATGAGCTTTCTTCTCTCCAGGCCCCGACGGATAATCAGACGCAATTCTTCCGGAGTAAAAGGTTTGGGAAGGAAATCGTAGGCGCCTCTTTTCATGGCTTCCACAGCCGAATCGACCGTGGCATAGCCGGTGATGACAACGGAAATGATGTTGGGGTCGATTTCCCTGGTCTTCTCCAGAACTTCCATCCCGCTTATCCCCGGCATTTTTAAATCGACAAGAACCAAGTCAGGCTTGACCTCTTTGATCTTCTCCAAGCCGATGGTGCCGTTCTCCGCTGTTTCAGCCTGGAAACCGCCTTTGGTTAGAATCAGGCTGCACGAATCCCGCATCGACTCCTCGTCGTCGATGACCAGGATGACAGGGCTTTTTCTCAACATGGCCTTATTCCTTTAAGCTGGAAATTCTCAATCCAAAATATTCAATCCAGGTTGAATTCAGGCAGCATCGCTCAAAACTCGATGAGCTGACTGATTCAAGAGGAATATAATTTTAAAGTCCCTATTTTTAAGAGCGTATTTTACCCTAAAATCCCTTCGATTTCAGCAAAAATCTGTTTATCCGAGAAGTGCCTGGCGATGGAGGCTGAGGAAGGACAGGAAGCGACACAAGTTCCACAACCCTTGCAGAGAGCCTCGTTGACGCGGGAGATATTCTCCTCGGCTACAAAAGTAATCGCTCCATAGGGACAGAGGCTATTGCAGAGGCGGCAGCCGGCGCACAGTTCAGGGTCAATGTAAGCCTGAATCGGCTCAATCTCCACTTCGCCCTTGGAAATGTAGGCTAGAATCCTGGCCGCGGCTGAGCTCGCCTGAGCCACAGTGTCAGGAATATCCTTCGGCCCCTGACAGCAACCTGCGATGTAAACGCCGTCCGTCGCAGTTGAGGTCGGGTCGAGCTTGGGATGCTTTTCCAGGAAGAAACCGTCAGGGCTGCGGCTTATGGAAAAGAGGCGTCCGATTGTCCCGGCATCCGGCTGAGGCTCGATGGCGTTGCAGAGGATAACCATGTCCACGGGTATTTCCCGGTATTTTTTGGCGAGAGTATCCTCGCAGCGGATGAGCAAGGCTCCTTCATCCTGCTTCGACCAGCCGCACTTGACGACTTCAGCCACCTTTCCCCGGATGACGTTCACTCCTTCTTGCAGGATTCTGGAATAGAATTCCTCGTATCCTTTTCCGAAGGAACGCATATCGATATAGAATTGGTAGACTTCAGCATCGCACCTGTCCTTGATGAGATGAGAGAACTTAAGAGCATACATGCAGCAGACTCTGGAGCAGTAGGGGTGGCTGTTTATGTCGCGCGAGCCGACGCAGTGGATGATGCCGATGGCCCGCGGCTCTTTTCCATTCTTCAAGATAATCCTTCCCTGAGTGGGGCCGGTTGAGTTGACTATTCTTTCGAATTCGAGGCTGGTGTAGACATTTTCAAACTCACCGTAGCCATAGGGAGTCAGAGCCTCGGAGTTGAGGGTGTTGAATCCGGTGGTCACAAGGATCTGCCCCACATTGATTTCTTTCGTTTCGTCCTTCATGATGTGATTTATGGCCTTGGCCTCGCAGACGCGCTCGCATTCATGGCATTCCACACATATTCCACAGTTCAGGCAGCGGGAGGCTTCCTTCACCGCCTCTTCTTCGGAATAGCCAAGCTCGAACTCTTCGAAGTCTTTCCGGCGCTCCCGACCATCCCTTTCTCTCATCTCAATGCGCTCTTTTTTTGGCGTATCCTTGAATCGAGGGGCATAGCGATGGGGACGGCCATTCTCATCCCTCTTGGCAAGTTTCTTGGCCCTGTGGGTCTTGAAATTCTCCAAAGGCTCGCCGTTCAGGTATTTTTCGATGGCTTCAGCGGCTCGCTTGCCGTCGCTCATGGCTGCGATGACAGTGGCTGGTCCCAGGACTACGTCACCTCCGGCAAAGACTCCCTTGATGTTGGTTTGCAGAGTCTCCGGGTTGGCCTCGATTGTGTCCCATTTGGTCAGGCTCAAAACAGGCTTGGGGCCAAGAAAATCGATTTGTGGAGCCTGGCTGACGGCGATGATCACCGTGTCAAAATCGAGGTCATGCTCGCTCGCTTCGATCGGAATCGGGCGGCGGCGGCGGCTTGAGTCCGGCTCGCCCAGCTTCATATTTATGCATTTCAAGCCTGTGATTTTTCCTGCTTTTCCCAGGACTTCGACTGGCGCAATCAAATACTGGATTTTCACTCCCTCTTCTTCTGCGGCTACGATTTCATACTCCTCAGCCGGCATCTCCTTTCTCGTTCTCCGGTAAAGGATAACAACTTCCTTGGCTCCGCAGCGGACTGCGGTTCGGGAAGCATCAATGGCCGTGTTTCCGCCGCCGATGATGGCCACCCGCTCTCCGACAGGCTGCGGCTTTCCCAGGTTGATGTTGCGCAGGAAGTCAACGCCGTGATACACGCCTTTGAAGTCCTCTTCTCCTGGAATCTTCATCTTGAGGCTTTTATGAGCTCCGGTGGCGATGAAGATGGCCTTGCATCCTTTCTTGAGCAGACCGTCGATGGTTATATCCTTTCCTAAAGCCTTATTGGTCTCGATAGTGACGCCCATCTTTTTGATGAAGTCAATCTCCTTGTTGAGCAGTTTTTTGGGAAGCCTGTACTCTGGAATTCCCACGGCGAGCATGCCTCCGGCCACAGGGAGCTTCTCGTAGACGACAGGCTCGTAACCTTTCAAGGCAAGGTCATAGGCGCAGGCCAGTCCTGAAGGTCCGGAGCCGATGATGGCGATTTTTTCAAGCCGTTTCTTTTCTGGCTTGGAAGGTTTTGGCCCGCCGTTTTGACCCATCTCCCAGTCGATGACGAAGCGTTTCAGGTTCTTGATGGCTACGGCCTTGTCGACGAATTGCCGGTTGCATTCCTTTTCGCAAGGATGGTAACAGACTCGGCCGCAGACAAGAGGAAGAGGATTCTGCTGGCGGATGAGCCGGGCCGCATCCGCAAAGCGGCGCTGGGCAATAAGAGCCACATAGCCTGCGGCTTCTTGGCCGATGGGACAGGTCTCTCTGCAGGGAGGACGGTCTTCCTTATCGATGACAAAGGTGTTGGGCACAGCCTGGGGAAAGGCTTTGTAGACAGCAGGCCGCAGAGACTGGTTTTCCTCGAAGGGGTTGGGAACCAAAATCGGACAAGCTTTGGCGCAATCACCGCAAGAGGTGCACTTATCCAGGACATACCGGGCTTTTTTCCGGACTTTGACTTTGAAGTCGCCGATAGACCCTTCCACACCATCTATTTCGCTGTAGCTGAGAAGCTCGATGTTTGGATTTTGAGCCACTGAGACCATCTTGGGAGTCAGAATACAGGCGGCGCAATCAAGGGTGGGAAAGGTTTTATCGAACTTTGCCATTTTGCCGCCAATCGTCGAATCCCTTTCGACCAAATAGACCTTGTTTCCTGACTCTGCGATCTCAAGAGCAGCCTGGATGCCGGCTATTCCTCCGCCGACGATAAGGGTATTGGGGTTGATCTTGACTCGAACTGTTTCCAGAGGCTCCTGAAGGGCAACCCGCCTTAAAGCCGCCTTGACCAAGGCCGAGGCTTTTGCTGTTGCCGAATTGCGGTCTTTGTGAACCCAGGAGCATTGCTCTCGGATATTGACCATCTGGAAGAGATAGCGGTTCAAATTGGATTTTTCGCAGGCCTTGCGAAAGGTTGGCTCGTGCATCAGCGGCGAGCAGGAGGCGACGATGACTCGGTTGAGTCCGAGCTCTTTTATGTCCTTCACGATTAAATCCTGACCGGGCTCAGAGCACATAAACTTGTAGTCACGAGAGATGACAACATGCTTTTCTTTGGCAGCAGAATCTCTGACTTTTACGACATCAACTGTTCCTTCGATATTGGTGCCGCAGTGACAGATATAAAAGCCGATTTTTATATCCTTCTCTTTCATCTCAGGCCTCCATTCGCTTTTCTTTAAGCTCAAAAGGGATGAGGTTGCGTTCGAGTCCCAACTCTTTAGGCGTTCCTCCTAAAGCCAGGCCCAGGGCTTGAGTGAAAAACATGACTGGCAGGTTAAAGTCGGTCTTAAACTTTTTCTTGATTTTGCCCTGGTAACCCTCGAGGTTGATCTGGCAGAGAGGACAGGTCGTCAGCACAAGGTCAGCGCCGTTTTCATGGGCGCATTCCAGGATGTTTTTATTGAGCTCTAAAGCCACATCAGAATAAGTTGTCATCAGCATACCCCCGCAGCAGCGGACTTTCATCGGAAAGTAGACATTCTGAGCGCCCAAGGCTCGAAACAGGTTGTCCATCATTTTGGGATTCTCTTTGTTGTCGAGACCCCTATCAGGCCTCACGATCTGGCATCCATAATAATGAGCTATTTTTACTCCATCCAGGCGGCAGCGGGCCTTGGAAGCGATAGCCTCGATTCCGATATCATTGACCAAAACTTCGAGGGGGTGACGGACTTTCACGGTCAAGTTGTAGCTCAGCTTATCTTTTCTAAGGGCCTGGTCAACCTTGGCCTTCATGATCGGGTTGTTTTTTAGGATGTGGTTTGTCTTGTAGAGAATCGTGTAGCAGGAGCTGCAGGGAGCGACAATATCCCGGCCGTGTTTTTCGGCCAGCGCCAGGTTTCGGGCTGAGATAACCAGAGAAATTGTCTCTTTTGTCGACATATAATAGGTGGCACCGCAGCAGTTCCAATCTTCAAGGTCCACCAGCTCTTGACCTAAAGATTTAAAGACAAAACGAACAGACTCGTCGTAGTTCTTGGCTGAAGCCTCGAGGCTGCAGCCGGGGTAATATGTGTATTCCATTTTTGCCTCCGGATTTCAAGGGAAAAGAGCGATTTTGGTTTGGGACCGAAAAATCAACCCTTCTCTCAGGCCTCCTTGACAGGGACGACCATCTCCAGGATTTCCGCTTCTTTGAGAATATTGGAGAAGGTCTTTGTTCCTTTGATTTTCTTAGGGAGAAAACCCATACGGCCTTTAAGGGATAGCTTAATAAAAAGGGGAATCATCCCCAGGAGTTTGAGAGGATTTGTTCTTAGGGAATAAGCTAAAATGAGTCCGGGCTCGTAGCTCCGACCGTAACGGTTGGTGAAATTTATAAATGCTTTGGACAGAACATAAACAGGAAATCTCTTTGGATAAATTTTCTGCTCGATGGCCAGCCGCTTCAAGGCATAGAGGATATCTGTCACCAGAACTCCCTGAGGGCATCTTATGGTGCAGGCATAACATGAGGCGCAGATCCAGATGGTGCGGCTGGAGAGAATGGTCTCCATATCTCCGGCACGGAAGAGGGCAATCAATTCACGAGGAGTGATATCCATGGTGTAGCTGACAGGGCAGGAGCCGGTGCAGGTTCCGCACTGAATGCATTTTTTGATGCTTTCTCCTCCAGGGATGTTGGAGATCTGAAGAAGAAATGAATCCAGCAGTTTCTTCTCTTTTTTCCCCAGGAATCCAGGAATTCTTGATACCTGCTTCGTTTCCTTCATTTCTTGAGCAGCCTTTCAATCCGAGCCAGGAGGTCTGCCGGCTTCACAGGCTTGTCGATGTAATCGTCTGGTCCAACCATTCCTTCCTCCTCCCCTTTGAACTGGAACCTCGAGCCTGTCTTCTCCTTGACAGCAGAGACAAAGATGATCGGAGTGTCCTTGAAATCTTTGTACTCTTTTGAGGTTTTAATCGCTTGGCACAATGAAAAGCCGTCAAAGAGACTGTCCATCATGATGTCGAGAAGAATGAGGTCGGGTTTCTCCGATAAGATTTTTTTCTTTGCTTCATCAGGGCTTGCGGCATTGACAACTTCGTACAGGGCTCCCTCCAGGATAGGAGCAATAGCTTCTCTGAAATCTGGGTCGTCATCGATGACGAGTATTTTCTTGTGTTTCTCCATTTTTTCCTCCTTTATTTGGCAAAGGCATTGCTGATTGCCAGTCTTAATTCATCTTTTCCAAAGGATTTTATGAAATAAAAAAAGATATCCTGTTCCCTGACCTTGGCTTCCAAGTTTTTGCTGTTCTTCTTTGTGGTCATGATGATCTTTATTTTCGGGTCGATGCTTTTGATGATGGAGACGGCTTCGTATCCTTTCATCTCCGGGAGTTTGACATCCATGACCAGGCAATTGAAGCAGCCTCCGGAGATTTTCTTTATCGCCTCGGGAAGGCCCTTGCCCGTTTCCACATAATAATTCTCTTTTTCTAAGAATGATGCCAATTCTTTTCTCTGTCTGGCATCAGGGTCTATGATAAGGATTCTTTTTTCTATGTCAACCATGGGCGTTTTCTCATCGTTATTTTATTGCAATTATTGTGCCAATTGTTTTTCAATAAAAGAAGAGAATTTCGTTTCATATTTTGTTGATTCTAAATAAATTAAAATTAGCTTCTTGTGTCGCTCGCGGTCTCCTTCTGTTAAAGTTTCCTCAACTGGGGAATTATTCCCCATCTCTGTTCAAAGAATTCCTATAAAAGAGAATCGTCCAGCGGTGAGCCTATGATGATGCAGGAAGGAAAAGGTTGGGAGCGACTAATTATCTATAATCACTCCTTCCCTCACCAGCTGGACGATTTATATCCAATAATTCTGAGTTCAAATCAAAAATTCTCAAAGCACAATGGCTTTTGTCTTTTTGGCTCAACTTTTGATTATCAGCCATGAACTTCAGCTCATCCGTTTAAAATCAGGTCGAGAACCTGGTTTATTGCCTTGTGGACAGGTCTGGAGATTTCTCTTCCTTCCTTAACCGACTCAGGCTGGATTCCGAGAATGTAGGAATTCCGCAGTTGTCTGGAGTCCATCTCAATTGAGAGGAGTGGTGCAATCCTGTGGCTCAAGGATGAATTGGAGAAAATAAAATGAAACGGGAGAAGGGTCACTTTCCCTGGAATTTCCTTAAAATCCAGGGCATCAAAGAAAATAAGAGCCCTCTCATTCCCTTTCTTCCAGGTTTTTTCTTTCTCTTCTAACTCAGATTCAAGCCATACGTCCTGCCGTCCTCGCTTTCTCAGTTCAAGAGCGAGCTCCAAGCCCAATCCGTCATCGGAATAATTTTTTCTGCCAATTCCGACGAAAAGCAGAGAACCCTTCTTGGTGATTTCTCGCAATTTTCTCTTCCAGTCGTCAGCAGGTGCTTTTTTGACCTCGGCCATATGGACAGAACAGCTGATGCAAGGGTCGTAGGCGCGGACAACAAGGTCCATCCTGTCCCTGATCTGGTCTTCTTTGCCAGAGTCGAGGAGCTTTTGGGCGGCGATATAGCAGTATCTTTCGATGTCTTCTGCGTTCTGGGCGGTTGGAGTGATGATATCAGCGCCGGAGACAAGGCCTTTGGATATCTCATAAAAGTGAATCAGGAGCCCTCGGGGGGCCTCGACAATTCCTGTTCCTTTTCCATCCTTGACCGTGTATTTGACGAGGGCCGGGTCAGGGAGCTTGAGCATCTCATCGACCACTTTTGGTATCCTCTCGAAAGCATAGAGAATTTCTAAGGCCTGAGCTGCATTGATGAAAAGAGGGTTTATCTTCCAGCGGGGCTTAAAATATTTCTTGTACATCTTCCCTGCCTCACCCTCCAGCCTTTCACCGAGGTTCACGACTCTGGCCAGAGCTCCCACCGAATAGGGCTTTCCGTTGTAGCGGCTGCGCCTGGCGTAGGAATGAGAAACGACGAACTCATTCGTCAGGCTTTTATAGTCATCTTTGCCGATAATTTTTCCTGTGGACAGGATGATTTCATCGCCAACGATGCCGTATTTTTTCCCAGGAGGATTCGAGCAGGCATAGAGAGTGCTTTCTTCAGGGCAATCAGGATAATCAAGCTCGCAGAAGAGGCTGACTGTCTTCAGAACAAAAGGCATGAACTGAATCGCCCTGCTTTTTATCCAGGCCAGTTCCTCTTTGGAGGGGAATTTGCCGAATCCGCCTATAACCGGATTTTCACCATGGATGTAACGGCCGCTGGCTATCTTCATGATGTGGTTTCCGAATTCCTTCATCTCCAGGGCGATCTTGACCTCGAATTCGAATTTGGAAGCCATGGCAATGGCATTTGGAAAGCCGACATAATCGGGAAGAGCCAGATAATAAGTGTGGAGGGAGTGGCTTTCAACCATCTCACCGAGATGCATGAGCTCTCTGAAAAGGGTGACTTTTGGAGGGATTTTGACCGCAAGGGCATTCTCCATGGCGCGCAAAGCGGCGTATTTGTGGGACAGGGTGCAGATGGCGCAGATGCGGGGCACGATATTGACATCTTCCTCTGGAGTTTTTCCCAGAACTAGCTTCTCGATGAGGCGAGGGCCCTCGTTGACTATGAATTTCACTTCTGTAACGGCCTTGCCGTCGATTATGGCTGAGATGCCTCCGTTTCCCTCAACACGAGCTAAATGTTCGACAGATATCGTCTTCATTTCTCCTCTCCTTTGGTGTTAGCCAGGAAGCCGGCTATGCCCGTGCCGCTGAAATTGGCCATTTTTTTCCTGATAAAGTCAACCGTAAACCCTTTCTCCTTTAGCAGCTCGAACTCCGAATTGAGGTTAGCTTCTTCAACCGGGCCCCAGCAGCCCACGCAGGGGAGGTTATGGTTGATGCAGATCGAACCGCATCCAGCCCGTGTCACCGGGCCGAGGCAAGGGATATCCTTGTTGAGCAGGCAATCGTTTTCGTTCCATTTGCATTCCACACAGACGGGAAAGCGGTAGAGCTCGGGTGGATTTCCTCTTATAACCCGGTTAAGGGTGGATAAGAATTGCTCCTGGCCGATCGGACAGCCGGGAAGATAGTAATCGACTCTGATATAGGCATTGATGGGCTTGGATTGAAGGGGCTTGGTGTTGGTCATCTCAATGTCTCCGTAGACTTCCTTGAGATTCTTCTTCCACTCTTTTTCATCCAGAAAAGCGGCTTGGATCCCGCCAAAGCAAGCGCAGATACCGATGGCGACAACTGTTTTCGCTCTTTTCCTTATGTCCAGGACCTCCTCTTTTTCTTTCTCGGTCGAGACAGAGCCCTCGACCAGGGCAATATCCAGCTCTTCATCGATGTTATCGCTCTTGGCCATCGAGAAAGATTGGATGTCTGCAGCTTTAAATATGTTGACGAGCTCTTTTTCGCAATCGACGATAAGGAGGGCGTCTCCAGCGCAGCCGGTTAATTCATAGATGCCGATTTTCAACTTTTTTTTCTCCATCTTCTCCTCCTTAAATGAGCTCCCTGATGTGGATGACGTCCCAGTAGGTGAAGACCGGGCCGTCCAGGCAGGTGTAGATATAATCGATGGCGCAGTGGCCGCACTTTCCCACACCGCACTTCATTCTTCTCTCCAGGGTCATCAAGATTTGGTCCTTGGGAATGTTGAGCTTGAGAAGCTCTTTGATGACAAATTTATACATCACCGGTGGTCCGCAGACGAGGGCGTAGGTCGTGGCCGGGTCGACCTCCTTAACCTTGGGAAAGAGGGTGGTCACAACTCCAATGTTTTCCGGCCATTGTCCTGTGTCGTCCTTATCCACAGCCAGATGGCATTCGAGGTCTTCCCTTTGCTTTAAGGCAAAAAACTCTTCGCGGAAGATCATCTCAGCTGGTCTCTTTGCGCCGTGAAGAACAATAACCCTCCGAAACTGGTCGCGATTATCGAGGCAATAGAGTAGGACAGAGCGAAGCGGGGCAGTACCCAGCCCGCCGACAACAATGAAGACATCCTTGCCTATCATCTTCTCCACCGGAAAACCGTTGCCGTAAGGCCCCCGGAAACCTATCAGGTCATTTTCTTTCATCCGGAACAGGGCATTGGTTACAGTCCCCACTTTCCTGATGCAGAATTCCAGAAGACCTGGCCTTGATGGCGTTGAGGAAATAGAGAAGGGAGCTTCACCTGCGCCCAGGACAGAGAACATGGCAAACTGGCCGACACGGTACTTGAAGGCAAGGGCTTTCTCCATATCCACGATCCTAACCTGGAAAAATTTGACGTCTTCGGTGAGATGATAAGTTCGGACAATTCTTGCCGGTTCCGGCTTAAATGGATTGATAGAGGTCAATTCTTTGTTTTCTCCGTTCATTTTGTCACCTCTTTGTTGAATCTAGTCCAGAAGGAGTCTTCTTCTTCTCCAAGCAGAGCCTTTCCCACGGTTCGGGCATTGATCCCTACCGGGCAAGTGATAATACAGCGGCCGCAGCCGACGCAGCTCGGTTTTCCGTACTTGGAGATATAGGCTTGCAGCTTATGGGTATACCAAAGTTTTAGCCTGACAGACCTCTTCTTCCTGAAATTTTCGCCGCCGGCAACCTCTGAATATTCTTCGAGCGTGCAGGCGTCCCAGTGGCGGAGGATTTTTCCGTCTTTTCCGCCCAGGAACTGTTTGTCCATGATGTTGTAACAGTTGCAGGTCGGGCAGACATTGGTGCAGGAACCGCAGGCCAGGCAGGCATTTCCGATTTTCTCCCAAAGAGGGTCGTTGTATTTGAGCTCGACCAGGTCAGGAAGGGCAGTGAAATTTATTCCCCACTTATAAGCCTTTCCTCGCTCGTTCTGCCAGCCGATGTAAGTCTGGATGTCTTTATCCAATAAGTTGACATCAAAGAGCTCTGGCTTGAGGCGAATGAGGTCGTCGCCCTGGCTTGAGCCTATCCAGACAAGGAAGAAGTCTTTGAGGTCGGTGAAGAAAAGGTCAAAACCCTCTTCAATGATGTGGGTGTTGGTGGATTTGGCAAAGCAGTACTCGTCAGGCCAGCAGGAGAGGCCTAGAATCAATGTCTTCTTTCTTGCATCGAGGTAGTAGGGGTCCAGATAAGCCTGTTTAAAGAAATCATCCAGTATAAGCAACCCATGGATGTCGCAGGGATGGATGCCGAAAAGGATTTTTTTCGAGATGTGGGAAAAGTCTTCTTTGTAACCCTTTTCTGAGACATGGAACATGTTGAAGGAAGGGGGAAGGAAGATTTTTCGCGGCGGGAGGATGGTTCTTGTCGTATTCATTTCGATCTGGGAGAAATCATCGATAACTTTGAAGACATGCTTATCTCCTTTTTTGACCGGCGCCCAGAGTTCAACCTTCTTAGAAATTATTTCCAAGAAGGGAAAGAGGTTTTCCTTTTTCAGTTTGATGATCCTCATTTTTTATTTCCTTTGTATTTCATTGAATTTTGAGAAAAAAAGATGGGAAAGCTTAGAGATTTTGCTTGATATATAATCTATGAATTTCAAGGAGAGGAGTATAATGCAAAATCCATGCCTATTTTTTCAAAAGGAGAAAAAAAGCAGATATATTTTTAACTTATTCAATTTAAAAGAAATATTATATGGCCAGGAAGGTCGCTTTTTGGCCGAGAGGGAAGGCAAGAATGGGACTGGGGTATTTTTCCCCACCCTCTGTTCAATTTCGACCTAGTCCAACGAAGCTGAAGTTCAATCAGAAGCGTCTTCGATTCCATGATAATCATAAAATTGTGGAAGGGGTCCTGTCACGGAATCGGAGATGCATTCTGTTCAATCAAGCGTTTTGAAATAAGAATTCTAAACGACTATGAACGGAAACGATTGCCTTCTAAGGCCTAAGATATGAGCAGTATTAATGGGTTTCGTGCTTTTTGAGTTTTGCCGTAAGGGTCTTGCGGTCGATCCCCAGGATTTTAGCTGTTTTGCTTTTGTTCCCGTATTGGGCTTGAAGCACGGCCTTGATGTATTCCTTCTCGACCTCATCGAGCGGCTTACATCTTCCTGCTGCAGGGTTGAAAAAAGAAGAGCCGGCGCTGATGCCGTGGTAGACCAAGCTCTCCAATTCGATCTGGTTTCCTTTGGAGAGGACGACAGCTCTTTCTACGGTATTTTCCAGCTCCCTGATATTTCCCGGCCAGTCGTACTCCATCAAAGCCTTTTTGATGTCGGGGGAAATGCTGTTGATGTTCTTCCTGGTTCTCTTGTTATATTTGCTTAAAAAGTGTTCGACAAGAAGCGGAATGTCTTCTTTCCTTTCCCGTAAAGGAGGAAGATGAATGGGAACGACACTGAGACGGTAGAAAAGGTCCTCCCTGAATTTTTCTTTCCTGACCAGGTCTGCCAGCTCCTGGTTGGTGGCGGCGAGAATGCGAACATCGACTTTGATCGGCTTGGTGCTTCCAATCCTCGTCACCTCTCTCTCTTGAATGACCCTCAAGAGTTTTGCCTGGATGTTGAGGCTGATGTTGCTGATTTCATCCAAGAAGATCGTGCCTCCATTGGCTACCTCAAACCTGCCATGCTTGGTCTCATGGGCTCCGGTGAAAGAGCCCTTGACATGGCCGAAAAGCTCGCTCTCGAACAGAGTCTCGACCAGAGCTCCACAGTCCACGACCACAAAGGGGGCATTCTTTCTGAGGCTGTGGTTGTGAATCTCCCGGGCAAGCAGTTCCTTGCCTGTTCCGCTTTCTCCGCTGATGAGGACCGTGCTCTCGGTGGCGGCCACGCGCCTGAGGATATCCATGAGTTTTTCCATGGGCTTGCTTTTACCGACGACCATGTCAAATTCTGTTTTCTTTTCAAGCTCCTCCCGAAGATAGATATTTTCAAGAAAGACTTCCCGGCTTTTCAGAGCTTTCCTGGTGATAACCCGCAGCTCTTCTGGGCTGAAAGGCTTGGCCAAATAATTAAAGGCTCCTCGTTTCATGGCCTCGACAGCAGATTCAATGCTGGCGTAGGCAGTGATGATGATGACAGGAGTCTCGGGATTCTCTTCTTTTATCTTGCTCAAGACTTCCATCCCGTCAGCTCCGGGCAGTCTTAAATCAAGGAGGACAACTTGAAAAGACTCCTCTTTGAATAGTCTCAAGCCTTCCATTCCATCCTTGGCGGTTTTGACCTTATAGCCATCTTTTTTGAGCGCTTGGCTGCAGGAGTCGCGGATAGCTTCATCGTCGTCGATGATCAAGATACTGAGATTTTTAGTCATGCTCGCGCTTCCTCTTAACCGGCAATTTAACAGTAAAAGTCGAACCTTTTCCAACTTCGCTCTTAACTTCGATTGTTCCTTGATGCTTCTGGACGATGCTGTAACTTATGGAAAGGCCAAGTCCTGTTCCCCTGCCGACTTCTTTGGTGGTGAAGAAAGGCTCAAAGATTCTTTGCTTGTCTTCGTCCTTTATGCCGTGGCCGGTGTCAGCGATGCTCACATCGATAAATGAGCCGTCTTTATTCAAAAAGGTGCAGATGGTCAATGAGCCGTTCCCGTTCATAGCCTCGGCGGCGTTGAGAATGATGTTCATGAACACTTGCTGAAGCTGGGCGCCGTCGCCGACAATTTTTGGCAGGTCAGGAGCATAAGATTTTTTAATGGCGATGTTCTGGAAGAGAACCTGGCGCTCCATGATGGCTAAAGAGCTGTCCACGACCTCGTTGATGTTGACCGGGGACATCTCTGGTTCTTTGGGACGGGCGAATTCGAGCAGGCCCTTGACGATGTCTTTGCAGCGCGAGGTTTCTTTAACGATCTTTTTCAGGTTTTCGTAATGAGGATTTTTTTTGTCGATATCTTCAAGCAGAAGATGGCTGTAGATGAGGATGCCCCCTAAGGGGTTGTTGATTTCATGGGCTATTCCTGCTGCCAGTTTTCCCAGAGAGGCGAGCTTCTCGGATTGAATGAGGGAGGCCTGCGCTTCTCTCAATTCCTTTGTCCGCTCTTCAACCTTTTTCTCTAGAGTTTTTCCCCATTCGACAAGCGCTTCATTGGCTTCCTTGAGCTTGGCTGTCATCTGGTTGAAGGATTCTGCCAGATAACCAATTTCGTCTCTGGATTTGACTCCAACCTTATGGGAGAGGTCTCCCTTGGCGATCTCCTGAGTGGCAACGACCATTCTCTGAAGAGGGTTGATGATTCGAGTCGTTGAGAAGTAAAGGATGATGAGGAGCAGGACAACGCAAAGGGAAGCCATGAAGGTGAAAGTCAGCATGACGCGCTTAGTGATGTCGATATAAGGTTTTTCAAGCAAGCCAACATAGAGGATGCCGATAATTTTATCATCAATATTTTTAATCGGCTCATAGGCGGTGATGTACCAATCGGTGACCACAAAGGCTCTGGCTATCCAGGGCTTTCCTTCGACAAGGACAGCCTGGTTGACTTCCTGGGAAAGTCTGGTGCCGATGGCTCGCTCGCCTTTTTCATCTTTGACGTTGGTCGAAATCCTCAAATCGTTTTGAAAAATTGTCGATGTTCCTTTATCCCGGCCATCATATATTTCTCCCTTATAGACGATTTCTTTGACTCTATCGACAATCTCGTAGTTGCGATTGAGCAATAGGCCTCCGTAGAGGACGCCGAGGCAAGCCTTGTTTTCATCGATGATAGGAGAAGCGGCTTTCAACATCATGCCGCTCGTCTCTTTATTCTCGGGCCTTGGAGCTTCCCTCGGAGTGTATATGAATTCCATGTAGGCTTTCTCAGCCAAATCTTTTCCTTCTTTAAGGAGTTCTTCACGCGAAACAATCTCGGGATAGGCTAAAACACCGTCTTTTAAAGCCTGCTTGATGATTTCATCCTGAGATTGGTCGTCGCCGGTAATTCCTGGGTTTCTGGTTCGAATGACGACTTTTCCGTTGTTATCAGTTAAAGTCAGTGTATCCAATCCATAATCCTCTCTGACTCGGCTCAGGTATTTGAGGAGAAGATCTCTTTTGTTACTCTTCATGGCCTCACGGAGGCTTTCCCTGTCGGCAGTCAGCCTCACAATCTCCTTGATATTGCTGAGCTTTTCGTTGAAAACCATCCAGGCTGCAGCTAGGTCGTGCTGAACCTTTGTTTGGGCTTGATCGATGATGGTCGCTTTAACCAGCCTCCAGCCCAGGCTCAGGGAGATGAGGCCGCCGATGACGATGACGACCAGGAAGCTGAGTATGAGCTTTGTCCTCAGGGATAAAGATGGAAATTTCATATTGATTACTGAAGAGATATTAGTTTTAAGAATCATTATACTCTAAAAAAAGAATCGAGTTCAAGGAAGAGGCTCAGGCTAAGTGGTTCGAAAACACGCAGCTTTTGCCCCAGCGAGGCAAAAGCTGCTCGGTTTCAGGCTTCGCTCTCCTCTCCCTTCGGTCGAGGAGCCATGCCCGCTCAGCCTTCAAACGGTTTTCGAACCACTTAGCCTTCGCCAGGGGTAATAATTTTTAATTAGAAAAATTCATTCAATCTTCATCATTTCTTTATCAATTCTTAACATTGAGGAATTATTCTAAACGCTCAATGATTGACAGAGCTCCTAAGAATAAGCAGGGAAAAGAGGTTGAATCTCGATTCTTCTTGCTGAGGAGACAGCATTGAAAAAAGGAGGTTATGAAAAATGAAAAACAAAATCTTAAGAATCGCGCTGGCCTTAGGCTTCATCATCCTTGGTCAAGCTGCGCTATTGGCTCAGCAGACTTTTACCACAACCATCTATCTGGACTACACCTATTTCCTGACCAATAAAGGCCCGTTAACAACTCCTCCCCCCACTAATCCGAATTTCATGAACAACTTTTTCACCTTCAGAAGAGCTTATTTCCGCTACGAAAACAAGATCAGCGACAACCTTAAGTTCAGATTGACCTATGATGCCGACTATGTAAAGGCTGTCGATGCCGGTGGAAAAAAGGATGATAAGTTGAGACCATTTATCAAGCATCTCAACTTCGAATGGTCGAATCTGGTTCCCAATTCAAGCATCAAGGTGGGCATGACCGACACCTTAACCTTTAAGCTGGCTGAAGACAGATGGAGCTACCGGAGCGTGGCCAAGACGCTACACGATCTGTATAAGGATGTTACAGGAGCAGATGTCGATTCCTCGAGCGCTGACTTGGGAGCCAGCATCAACGGCTCTATTTCAAAACAAGCCCGTTACGGTTTCATGGTGCTCAACGGAGCTGGCTACTCCCATCCCGAGGGTGATAAATACAAAAAGCTCGCCGCTCAGCTCCAGCTTATCCCGATTGCAGGATTTTCTGTGGTCGGGTACATAGATTTCGAAAAACAAGACTCTGCTAATGATGCGTTCACCTACAAAGCCGATGCCTTTTTTGAGACGGTGAGAAACCTGGTGATTGGAGCAGAATATTTTGTCTATGACAATGATAAGAATCTGACCGCTGACCTAAGACATTACGATATTTCCGGCATATCCCTTTTCGGAAGATACATCTTCAAGCCGGATGTGTTCAGCATCTTTGCCCGATTCGACAGATACGAGCCGAATTCAAAGAATGCGAATGACCAGATCAGTCTCATCATCGCCGGCTTTGACTGGGCGCCGCTCCACAAAAGCCTGAGGATTCAGCCGAATATCTGGTATTATGCCTATGCTGACTCAACCAAGAAAGACGATGCAATCTTTAACTTGACATTTTTCTTGTCATTCTAAGAAAGGAGGTTCAAACAATGAACATGAAAAAATGGCTATCAATCGCTGTGATTGGCTTGAGCCTGGCTTTGATCCCGCAGATGAGCCTGGCTCAGAAAAAAATGGTCCAGATCAAGGGCTCTGACACCTTGGTCAACCTGGTTCAAATCCTGGCTGAGGAGTACATGGCAAAGAATCCGAGAACAGCCCTGGCTGTCTTGGGAGGAGGGTCAGGAACTGGAGTCTCGGCCCTGATCAACGGAACCTGCGACATCGCCAACCACTCCCGGGAATGGAAGCAGAAAGAGATCGACCAGGCCTGGGAAAAAGGAATCAAGCCTCGGTTCTTTGTCATCGCTGTCGACGGATTGTCCATTATTGTCAACGAGCGCAATCCTATTGAAAAACTCACCATGGCCGAACTTGGCGCTATTTACAGAGGCGAAGTCAAAAATTGGAAAGCAGTTGGCGGAGTTGATAAACCCGTCTCTCTCTACGGGCGACAGTCGAATTCTGGAACATACGTTTTTATGCAGGAGCATGTCCTCGGCAATAAAAATTATTCACCGGACATGAAAGAGATGAACGGCAATGCCCAGATCATCGAGGGAATTCTTCAGGATGAGAATGGAATCGGTTATGTCGGAGTCGGATATCTATTCGATCAATCCGGTAATGTGAGGAAAGGCCTCAAAGTCCTGAAAGTTGCAAAGGACGCGAACTCTTCAGCCTATTCTCCGCTGGACAAGGCTGCTGTTGATTCGGGTCAATACCCTGTGGCCAGGCCCCTCTATCAGGCAACCAACGGCAAGCCCGGCGCGGCTATTGCTGATTTTATCCAGTTTGAGACAGGCCCTGAGGGACAGAAAATTGTCGAGAGAGAAGGCTTTTTCACCATAGGATCTGGCCATAAGGTAAGCAACGAAAAAAATCTCAGGTAATATTTTCGTCTTTGAAAAAGTGAGTTGGAAAAAGTTCTACCCAGCTTATTTCTCTATGAATTAAAAAGACGGTTTATATATCTAATAGAACGGAAAAAAAGCAGACTCAATTAGCTGATTATCCATCAGCCCGCGAGAAAGATCATGAATGACCAGGTAGCCATGAAAAAGAGGAGAACCTCACGGCTTAAAGAATCAGCCATAAAGGCTTTTTTCTTTGCCAACGGAATCATTGCGATTCTTGTCTTAATAGGAATTTTCGGCCTCCTCCTCTCTACGGCCATCCCGGCCTTCAGAGAAATCAACATCCTCAAATTCATCGGGAGTAAAAAATGGGACCCGACTTCTCCAGAAAAAGCCGAGTATGGCATTCTATCGATGATTGTCAGCACCTTGATGGTGACTACGGGCGCACTGGCTATCGCCATTCCGGTTGGCATCGGCGTTGCGGCCTATCTTTCCGACGTCGCCCACTGGAGGGTGAGAGAAATATTAAAACCCATCATCGAGATTCTGGCCGGAATTCCATCGGTTGTGGTTGGCTTCCTGGGAATTGTGCTTTTCGGACCGGTCATCGCCAAATTATTCCACACCGGCAACGGGCTTAACGCTGCGAACGGAAGCTTTCTTTTAGCCATAATGGCTCTTCCGACAATCATCAGCATCTCTGAGGACTCTCTCACCGCTGTCCCCCTTGCCTACACCGAAGCTTCCTTAGCCCTTGGCGCTTCGCGCTGGCAGACTCTCGTTCGAGTTAAAATTCCTGCTGCTTTATCAGGAATTATCGCTTCCTGCATGCTGGGCATGGGACGTGCTATCGGAGAGACGATGACCGTCCTCATGGTGACTGGCAATGCCCGCGCTTTTCCCCATGGATTCTTGGATTCCGTGAGGACGATGACCGCCAACATTGCCATCGAGCTCGGCGAGGTTCCTTATTACACCACTCACTATTACGCCCTGTTTGCTATCGGCCTGGTTTTGTTCGTCATGACTTTTGTTGTCAACCTCATTGCCGATATCGTCCTTCATAAATTCCAGGAAAGAGAGCTATGAAAAAGAAAATCATCCAGTTTATCGGTTTTTTTATTCTGAGAGGCTGTATGTATTTTGTCCTGGCTGTCTTACTGCTCTTTCTCTATGACATCGGAAGAAAAGGAGGCGGAGTTATAAGCTGGGAATTCCTTACCGCCGCTCCCCGCCGCGGCATGACCGAGGGAGGAATTTTCCCGGCGATCATGGGCACCTTTTTCGTGACAATGGTCACGGCAGTTTTGGCCATTCCTTTAGGGATGTTTTCCGCCATCTATTTGAACGAATACGCCAAGCAGACAAGACTCACCCGGCTTATCCGCCTGTCCATCAGAAACCTGTCCGGCGTGCCTTCTATTGTTTACGGGCTTTTCGGCGTCATTCTCTTTGTCAACATCCTCAGGTTTGGAACATCCATCCTCTCGGCTGGCCTGACTTTGGGTCTTCTCACCCTTCCCTGGACAATCACAGCCAGCGAGGAGGCTATAAAAACCGTACCGAATTCTTATCGGGAAGGGGCTTTAGCTTTGGGCGCGACCAAATGGCATGCGATCCGGACAAATGTCCTTCCCTACGCCATTCCAGGGATGCTGACCGGAACAGTTTTAGGACTGGCCAGAGCTGCCGGCGAAACAGCTCCCATCATGTTTACCGGAGCGGCATTTTATCTTCCCTATCTTCCCAAATCTCTGGGAGACCAGTTCATGGCCCTTCCCTATCATCTCTACATCATGGCCACCCAGCATCATGCCATTACCCAAGTTAGGCCTTTGGCTTACGGAACGGCCCTGGTCTTAATTGCCCTGGTTTTGGGAATGAACATGGTTGCTGTCGTTATCAGGTATCGGCTGAGAAGAAAGCGAAGGGAGTAGAGATGGAACTCAAAGCCAAGATCGAGACGAGAAATTTGAGTTTCTATTACGGGGCAAAGCAAGCCCTGAAAAATATCAACATCATCTGCGCTGAAAACCAGGTCACGGCCATCATCGGACCCTCAGGTTGCGGCAAATCCACCTTTGTCCGGGTTCTGAACAGGATGAATGATGTCATTCCCGGGACAAGGGCGGAGGGAGAAATCTTTTTGGATAGTGAAGACATTCTATCCCCCAAAGTCGATGTGGTTGAATTGAGGAGAAGAGTTGGGATGGTTTTTCAAAAGCCCAATCCTTTCCCAAAATCCATCTATGATAATGTCGCCTATGGCTTGAGAATAAATAGCTTAAAGGATAGAATAAAAATCGACCGGTTTGTGGAGAAAAGCCTTAGAGAGGCTGCTCTCTGGGACGAAGTGAAGGATAGATTGAGGGAAAATGCTTTTACCCTCTCGGGAGGGCAACAGCAGAGACTGTGCATTGCTCGGGCTTTGGCCGTTGAGCCTGAAGTCATGCTCTTCGATGAGCCCTGCTCGGCCATCGACCCCATCGCCACAGCCAAGATCGAGGACCTTATCCAGAAGCTCAAGCAAATCTACACGGTTGTCATCGTCACCCACAACATGCAGCAGGCGGCGCGGGTGTCTGATTACACGGCTTTTATGATGCTTGGAGAACTCGTTGAATTCGACAGAACCGAAGAAATATTCACTAATCCTTCCCAGAAGCTGACCGAAGATTACATCACCGGGAGATTTGGATGAGAAGTGAAATTAAATTCTGAGAGGAGACTCAGGAGGAAATCATGGATAGGCAATTCGACGAAGAATTAAAAAAATTAAAAGAAAGATTGCTGTATATGGCCTCTTTGGTGGAAGAGTCGATCGCCATGGCCATCAAAGGACTCAAAGAGCGCAAAGAAGAATTGGCTCAGGAAGTTCTTAAAAGAGAAGAGATTATTAATCTTATGGATATAGAGATCGATGAATTGTGCATGAGGCTCTTCGCTCTGCGCCAGCCTTTGGCCAGCGATTTGAGATTCATCAGCTCGGGAATGAAGATCGGCAGCGAACTGGAGCGGATGGGAGACCTGGCCGTGAACATCGCCGAACGCACCTTGGAACTGCTCAAGTTTCCCATTCTTAAGCCGCTCATCGACATCCCCCGGATGGCACTCTTGGCTCAGAAAATGGTCAAGGATTCCATCACAGCCTTCATCAACCGCGATGAAAAATTGGCCCGCTCTGTCTGCGAAAGAGACGACGAAGTCGACAGCCTCAACGACCAGGTCTTCCGCGAGCTCTTGACCTACATGATGCAGGATCCTTCAACCATCAATCGGGCTGTGGACCTGATTTTGGTCGGACGACATCTGGAAAGAATCGCCGACCATGCCACAAACATCGGCGAGGATGTCATCTATCTCGTCAAAGGGAAGACAATAAAGCATCATATCGAGGAGAAGGGCTTAAAGACCGAAGAAAAAAAAGTGTGAAGGACTATGAAGCTTATCGCGATTGTGGATGATGAGCCGGACATTGTCGAGCTCGTTTCTCTCCACCTTGAGAAGTCCGGTTTTATCGCCAAGGGTTTTTTGGATGCAGAGAAATTCCTTAAATTTCTGGATAAGACAAAGCCTGACCTCGTCATTTTAGACCTGATGCTTCCCGATGCTGATGGATTTGAAATATGCAAATATTTAAAAGCAAAAGAGGAGCTCTCCTCTGTCCCGGTCATCATGCTCACGGCCAAAGACGAAGAATCGGACAAAATTTTGGGGTTGGAGCTTGGAGCTGATGACTATGTCACCAAGCCTTTTTCTCCTAAGGAATTGGTGGCGCGGGTTAAGGCCGTCTTGCGCCGTCAGATTCATAGAGAGAAGGTCAAGACGATTACCGTCGGCGAGAACCTCGTCCTGAATTCAGAAAAATATGAGGTATGGGTTGATAAGAAAAAAATCCCTTTGACCACGACAGAATTCAAGATTCTCGAGCTCCTGGCTTCGAAAAAAGGCTGGGTTTTTACCCGGGAGCAGATTCTTGATAATTTGTGGGGGCATGAAAAAATAGTCCTGGACCGCACGATTGATGTTCACATTAAAAATTTAAGAGAGAAGCTTGGCCAAGCCGCCCATTTTATAAAAAATATCAGAGGAATCGGCTACAAATTAGAAGAATGAAGAGGTCGCTTTTCTTAAAAATATTCGCTGGATATTTTTTAATTGTCTTCCTGCTTTCCATCTTCATTCTTCTCTTTTCTTTTAGTGCCATTAGGAGCTACTACCTTAACACCCTGACCGAAGACTTGGAGAGACTGGCTCAAGCTTTAAAAGGGAGAGTCATTCCCTATATCGAAGAAAGCCGATTCCAAGAGCTGGATGCGTTTTCTAAAGAGCTGGGAAAAACAGCCAAGACCAGAATTACCATTGTTAACGTTGAAGGGGTCGTCCTGGCCGATTCTGAAGGAGACCCGGGAAGCATGGAAAACCACAGGTACAGGCCTGAAATTTTCCAGGCTCTCCAGGGGACGATGGGGAAATCCATCCGGTTGAGCCCGACGATAAAAGAAGAGATGCTGTATGTCGCCTTGCCCTTAGAGAAAGATGGAAAGATCTCGGGAGTGGTGAGGGTAAGTCTTCATTTAAAAGATATTAACAAACTTCTTTCAGACCTGAAGGCCAAAATTGCCCTGGTTGCGGGCATCATAACGGTCTTGCTGCTCGTTTTTGCTCTTCTTTTTTCACAGAGTATCTCAGGACCGATAAAAAAGGTTATGGCGGCCTCTCGGGAAGTTGCTTCCGGCGATTTCAGTATGAGGGTCGTTTTAAAAAGCAAAGATGAGCTCCGGGACCTGGCTGAAAGTTTTAACGCCATGACCGTGGAATTGAAGACATTTTTCACAGCGCTATCCAACAAACAAGAAGAGCTGAACAGCATCATCTCCTCCATCCTTGAGGGCCTTCTGGTTATTGACAAAAGCGGGAAAATCCTCCTGAGCAACGAAAGTGTGAAAAAGATAACTGAGAGCGAGAACATGGACGGACGATACTACTGGGAAGTGGTCAGAAGCTCAAAGTTTGATGAGTTGATGAATAGAGTCATGGAGAAGAAAGAAAGCAGCTCTGCCGAGGTTGAGGTCATTGAAAAAATATATCTGGCCAGCGCCGCCTATCTCGGCTCTCAAGAGCTGGCTGTTGTCACCCTCCACGATTTAACCGAAATGAAGAGATTGGAGAAAATTAAAAAAGAGTTTGTGGTCAATGTCACCCATGAGCTCCGAACTCCTCTCACGGCGATTAAAGGCTTTGTTGAGACTCTGGAAGAGGAGGGGGATAAGAAAAAGCAGAATTACTTGAGAATCATCAAGAGAAACACAGACAGGCTGATCCGTATCGTTGAAGACCTGCTCTCTCTCACCGAGCTTGAAGAGAAAGAATTTCCCCTGGAGCGGGAAGAGGTGAATCTCAAGGAGTTGGCCGAGAATGTCCTCAAAATATTCGAGCAAGAGGCAAAAGAAAAAGATTTATACCTCAAGCTTCTTGCTGATGAAAAGCTTCCTCTTGTCCGCGCCGATTCCTTTCGACTCGAGCAGATGTTTGTCAATCTCCTCGACAATGGTTTGAAGTACACAGAAAAGGGAGGAGTCACGGTTGACCTGAAATGGAAAGAGGGCGAAGTCATCATCGAGGTTCAGGATACAGGAATAGGAATCGCCGCCGAGCATCTGCCTCGAATTTTTGAGAGATTCTACACTGTCGATAAAGCCCGCAGCCGGAAATTGGGCGGAACCGGCTTAGGGCTTTCCATCGTCAAGCACATTGTTCTTCTCCACGGCGGAAAAATCCAGGTGAAAAGCGATTTGGGCCTGGGGACGAAATTTACCGTAACTTTGCCTGTACGAGATTAACGCTTTTTTTTAGGTCGCGTCTTCAAGCCTTGCCTCAACCCCGATTTTTCGCCTTTTGAATAGAGGTGCCACAATCGGATTTTAATTGAATTAAAAATGTCCAAGGAAGTTACAAAGAAAAAAGTATTGTTCATCTGCACCCATAACTCGGCTCGTTCTCAGATGGCGGAAGCTTTTTTAAGGGCCTTCTACAGCGGCGATTTTGAGGCTCAGAGCGCCGGCACCGAGCCCACGGAAGTCAATCCTTACACCATTCAGGTTATGAAAGAAATCGGGATTGATATCTCAAACGAGCGGTCAAAAAGTCTCAGAGAATTCTTGGGTATGGACTTTGATTACGTGATTACGGTCTGCGACCAGGCAAAAGAGTCCTGCCCTTTTTTCCCTGGAAGAACAATAATCCATAAAGCGTTTGAAGACCCTGCCCGATCCGAGGGAACTGAGGAAGAAATATTATCAATATTCCGAAAAGTGCGGGATGAAATAAAGGATTGGGTCGAAAACAGTTTCAAAAGAAAGGGAGAAGAGGTGCAAGCACAGCCTGCTTTTTGGCCGATTATCAAAGAGAGCTTAAAGGAAAAGAAGAAATAGCCGGGAGGAATTCTCAGCGAGGAGAATGAGCCTAGGGAATATTGGCCGAGCATATCCGTTAACAGCGCGCGCCAAAAAGGGTCGCCTATATTATCTCCAGGAAAAAGAGAGCGGTTACATTAAATTAGTTGTTTGTAAAATAAGGTGGCAATAGTAAACAATCGGGCATCGCTCGCAAAAAAGAATTATCCTGAGGAAGCCGGAATTGAGAATCACCTCAACGGGAATCGTCATTTATGGTGTGCGGAGACGGAGATCATGATGGGCGAAAAGGTCTCTTGACATTCGCATATAGGAAGTGATATGGTTAGCCATATGAAGACAACCATACAGATATCTGATAGCCTTTTCAAGGAAGCGCGCAAAGTCGCCCACGAGGAGCAGACGACCCTTAAAGCCCTTGTCGAGGAAGGACTTCATAAAGTTATTTCCGAGCGGCATCGCCGCAAAGGCAAGGATTTTCGGCTCCGCAAAGCCACTTTTAAAGGCAAAGGCTTGCAGCCTCATCTGGCGGGAGCTACATGGGACCAGATTCTTGATATCAGTTATGAGGGACGGGGGGGATGATCGCCGTCGATAGCAACATTCTGGTTTATGCGCACCGCGAAGATTCTCCATGGCACGACGCCGCCTACGTCTGCCTGGTTGAACTGGCTGAGGACCGAGCGCCGTGGGCGATCCCGTGGCCATGCATTCACGAGTTCTTAGCCATTGTCAGCCATCCTCGGATATTTGCTCCTCCCACACCGTTGGACAAGGCCATCGACCAGGTCGAAGCCTGGATGGCATCACCGAGCCTGGTCCTGTTAGCTGAATCTGAAGACTACTGGCTGCAACTCCGAACGCTTCTCCGGGCCGGACGCATCGCCGGTCCGAAGGTCCATGATGCGCGAGTGGCCGCTTTATGTTTTCAGCACGGCGCCAGCGAGTTGTGGACAGTCGATAGAGATTTCAGCCGCTTTCCCGGCCTAAAAGTCCGAAATCCACTCGTCTAATTATCTATCAAGAGAAGGCAGCGCTTTGAATTCTAATCAACTCTTCCCTTGGATAAAGAGGGACCCGTTCTCTTTTCGGATGACCTCAGGAGAATCGGTCCCTTCCTGTGCTCTCGGATAAATCGAATATCCACCGGAATTGAAACGTTACGGCAGAGCGGTTAAGAAGCTTTCTTAGCTCTCCTTTTTTTCAGAGAGCGGTCATCTCCCAGAAGGGCACGGCATCTCTTCATTCGTTCTTTAAAAGGAAGGTCTTCAATGAGGAAGAAGAGAAGAGCCTTCATATCTTTAGGCAGGACATTGTCCAGAAGCTCTAAGGCATAATCCAGGGAGTCCTTTGTTGCGGTTTTTATGTTCTGGTAAGCTTTGGCCATATCTTCATGGAAATAGATAAGGCCCAGGAGCTTGAAGACATTCATGAGAAGAACATCCCGTCTCTGCCGGTCTTCCTCAATCCTTTTCTCTTTGGTCTCGGATTCAAGCTTAAGAGGCTTGAGTAGAGCTTGACCATAAGTTTTTATTTCCCGGAATATTCCGTCCTTGACGATTTGTTCAGGGAACATTATCTCTGGCTTTTCAGAACGGATTTTATCCAGAGCCTCGATCGTTTCTGATTTCATTTCTGTCCCGGCTGTTTCCAGTTCCTTTAGCAGGATGTCCGCAGCCTCCTGGCCGGAAATCCGGGAAAGGACAGAAGTTATGGCTTTTCGTATCCTCGGGTCTTCTTCGGAGTCGCGGAAATAATCTCCGAGAGTTCCGACGATTTTGATGCCATATTTCTGGAGGGCTGAGGCGGCATCCTCTCCGGCGAGCGGGTCGGTGAGGCTCCGGATGAGGGCTGGAACATAGTCTCTCCTTCTCAACTTTCCGGCGCTCTCCAGGGCATAGCGGCGGACATGGGGCGAATCATCGGAGAGGAAAGCGGAAAGATTAGAGATGAGAGGAGAGCGGGGGTCCATAAAGCCCAAGGCTTTGGCCATTTCCATTCTGGAGGCAACGGCCTCCTGGTTTTTATCCCTCTGCACATTCTCCATGTGTTTTTTCATCACTTCTTGGTAGACATCCAGGGACATAATTTCTTCGACCTCTTTCTTCAGGACATCTTCGCTCAGAGTCTCCTCTGTCTCTGGAAGAAGGGACGATTCTTCAGCCTCAAAAAGTGAGCCCAGGGAATGGATTTTCATTTCACTGGATTCATGGGCGATGAGCCTTTTCACTTCAGGAGTCATCTTCTCCTGTTTGATCAGGTCGAAGAGATGCATGGCATAGAGGACAGAGCTGCGGTTCTTGCTCTCCAGAGTGTCAAAGACCAACTTGGTGTAATCCAGGTCGACCTTTTCCGCCACGGCCTTATCCGCCCGGCTCCATCTCAGTTGGAGCTTCTGCTTGATCGTCCCGGCATACTCCCGGCTGACCATGGAATTCAGGAAGATCCAGACAAGGATTAAAATGGCCGAGAAAAAGCTTATCAGATTGACGCCCAGGCCGAAGAGGATGAAGAGGAAGAGGAGCCCGGCGCCCACGCTCTTGGCCATCCGGTCGAGAAACATATCAATAAAAAGCTCGGCCCTATGCTTCACCTCCGGTGTCACCGGAATATAGAGAATCTTATGGATGGACTGGTCGAGAGAATAGTGGAGGCTTTTATCGCTGCCTTTGACGAGGAGGGCAAAGAGAACGGCGGGAAAGACTCCGAGCCCTAAGGAGAGGATGAGCAGAAGGGCCGGGTAAATGAGGATGGCCAAGCGGACGCCAAAAAATTTAATCAGCCTGGTTGTCAGGAAGAGCTGGAAAAAGAGGGAGAAGACGAGAAGTCCCGCATTAAAGTGGCCAAGAAAAGAAGTCAGGTTTTGCTTTATCGAAGCCGTATGCTCTATGGCATGGTTGAACTGCCAGTCGATGAGCGTGGAGACGACCAGAGCGATTACGACGGACCCGGCAATGAGCATTAAATAGCGGCTCTTTCTGACCGCATCAAAACAGACTTTAAGTCCTTCCGAGGAGCGTTCCTGCTCTTTTTTTTCCGCTTTTTCTTCTGTTTTATGCCTTCCGGCCGGATTGGCTCTCTCCCAGAGATGAATCGAGTAGATGACGAAGAGACAGGCCGCAAGCAGGGCGCTGGCGATAAGGAGGAGGTTGGAAGAACCCTCAGTCCTTCCCAAGAAACCCGTTAATTCTCCGCCCAGAATGCCTCCCAGAATACCGCCGCTTCCGAAAAGGCCTATGAGTCTTTTGGCCTCGCGGGGATTAAATGTATCGTTGACCTGGAGCCAGAATTGGGTAACGAGCAGGACGACCAGAATATTCGACCAAACCCAGTAGACAAGCGGCAGCCACTCCCAGTCGTGGGGGAAGGCCAGCCAGAAAAGAAAGCCGGTGAGTGTGAAAAAAACGAGGCTCGAACCGGTCAATATCGGACGTTTGATTTTGAGCTGCAGTTTCGAATGGAAGGCGACAACCAAACCCGTGATAAGGGCCGTTAAAAAATAAGCCAGGGGAAGTTTCTTCGCTCCCTCTTTTTCCAGGTAATGGGCCACTCTCAGGGATTTAATGATGCTGTAGGCGGCGGTGATGAAGAAGAAGTAAAGGGAAAAAAGAAGCGTGATGAGCTCTTCGCCGGGTTTAACTTCAGCGACTTTTGAGAAGATCTGGAAGAGGCGATTTCTGGCCATAGAAGAGAAAAGGCTAATAACTCTTTAATGCCATCTGCTCATCCTCGAATATCTCGAGGACTTTGGTCAGCATGGTTACCTGAAAGACTATGAGAGTTTTATTGGAAATTCGGGCGAGCTTGAGTTTCCCGCCAAGGTTGTGCGTGGAGATGTAGCTGGCAAGGATTTCCCCAACGCCGAAGCTGTCGATGAACTCCACTTTATGGAAATTAAGAAGGATATTCCTTTTACCCTCGTTCAATTTTTCTTTAACGGCCTGATGGAGGGTGGTGTCGGTGACTTCCGTCCTTTTAATTTCCCCTTCGATATCAAAGATGGCGACATTGCCTTTCTCTCTTGTTGTGATGAACATCTTCTTCCCCTCGGCCTCCTCTTGTTCTCCGGCCTCTCTCTAAGCGTTTATCAGAATCAATATTTAAAGTCAAATGGAGATTTGATTCTTTTCCGTGATGAAAAGGCTCTGGCAGGTCTTTATTTTTATAACGGATTTGGAAATTAGAGAGTATATTTTTTGGCACTTAATTTGCCGGACGCTGGTTCTGGTAATCGATAGCATCTCCGAGCGCAGAAGTGACCGAGAGACGGAGTCCTCCTTTGGGCTTGACTTCGCGTGGAGAACGAAATGGCCCAGCTCATAGGGCTTCTCAGCATAGAGTTCTTCTATCCGGCTGTAATTCACCAATATCGAGGACTGCAGCGGGCCTTGATAATAACCGAACAAGCTGATATTGCGGTCCGTCAGGTTTCCGTTATAATCATAGACTGCCTGTCCGTTAAATCCAAAGTTGAGCATGGTGAAACCCTAGTGGTTTCCTTTCTAAATCCAAGTGAAGCCTCTGCCGCAACCTTCAGGCATTCTGCACCTCCCCTATCCTTGATAAAGGCCAGGTCATGGTTCGTTGTCGCGTCAGAGGAGGCGCCCTATAAGCTGGTCGTCATCAAGGAGGAGGTTCGGGAAGTCTCCCGAAGAGGCTGCGCCGAGATGATCCGCAAAGCGTATGAAGTTGACCCTTTGGTCTGTCCCTCCAAATGAAAAACTGGATCAAAAAGACTTTTAAAAAAGAGGATAGCTAAAACTTTCGACTGGCCGAATTATCTCTTGAGCTGTTTGATGAGCTCTTTATCTTTATCGTAGATGTTGATGATGAGCGGCATATCCCCAGGAAGAGCATGTGTGCCGCAGGCATGGCAGGGGTCGTAGGACCTGAAAGCCATCTCGGCCATGTTCAACAGCCCTTCTGAGACTTTCCCCCCCTTGATAAAGGCCTTGGCTGCTTTTTCAATCGACATGGTGATGGCTGCAGCATTGTTGACCGTGGCCACGATCAGGTTAGCTTCAGTGATAATTCCTTTTTCATCTGTCTTGTAATGATGGAAAAGCGTGCCCCTGGGAGCCTCGACAACTCCCACTCCTTCAGTCGGTGTCTGGGTGGGGATGTTTCGGATGTTGGGGTCGGTGATGTCTTTGTCTTCTAAAAATTTGACCATGGCCTCGGAAGCCTGCAAAGCTTCGATGAGCCGTGCCCAGTGAAAAGCCAGAGTGTTGTGGACAGGTTTGCCGCCCAATGTCTTGTACATCCTCTCATAGTGTTCCTGAGCCAAGGGAGTGGCCATGCCGTCAGAAACGTTGAGCCTTGCCAGCGGAGCAACGCGATAGACGCCGCTGTCCTTTCCTTCGGCAAAGCCTTTCCAGCCAACTTTCTTCAGGAACGGGAACTTGATGTAGCTCCAGGGCTCGACATGCTCGGAGACATGGTTGAGGTATTCGCGGGGCTTGAACTTGGCGAACTCTTTGCCCTCAGGGTCGACGACCCGGATGTCGCCGTCGTAGAAATTGACCTTGTTGGCGCTGTCAACCAGGCCCATGTAGTAGGTCTTCATTTTATAAGCATCGCCCAGGACAACATCGACATAGGCTTTATTCTTGAGGACGACATCGTCAAAAATCTTTAGGGCGAACTGGGCGAACTCCACTGCAAATTTTGCGGTTTCCAGGAACTGGACTCGATGCTCTTCATCCAGTCCTTTAGAGACTCCGCCGGGAAGCCCGCAGACAGGATGAATAACCTTGCCGCAGACATGATTGAGGATGTCGCGGCATTCTCTCCGCACGCGGATGACTTTTCCGGCTATCTCCAGCCCAACTTTGCCGATAACGCCCAGGATGTTTCTTTCTCCGGCAGGAGCCTGAGGCCCGACCACGAAGTCAGGGCCTCCCAGGAAGAAAAAGTGCAGGGTGTGGTCTTCCATCATAAACGTGTTGTAGATAAGTTCCCTGATCATCTTAGCTGTTGGCGTTGGCTCGACATGGAAAAGGTCGTCCAGACACTTGGTGGATGCCATATGATGAGCCGTAGGGCAGACTCCGCAGATCCGTGGAGTTATTCTCGGCATCTCCTCAGCAGGCCTGCCGACTGCGAACTGCTCAAAGCCCCGAAGCTCAGGGACCTGGAGAAAAGCCCTTTCCACGTCGCCTTTATCATCAAGAAAAATCTCGATTTTTCCGTGACCTTCCAAGCGGGTGATGGGGTCGATGGTGATTCTCTTATTCATTTTATGGCCTCCATTCTCCTTCTTCTCAAGATGGATGTCGCAAGACTGAATCGATAGAATGTTCCAGCCGGGTCGACGATTGTCGCCACGATTTTTTCAATCTCCTTCTCGTCGTTTGTGTCCAGGATTGAAGCAAAAGCAGAGAGAAATTTTGCTCCCTGGTCAAGGACCTGGTCAGTCGGCCCAAAGCAGCCGCGGCAGGGCATGTTGGCTTCGATGCATCTTTCGCCGCAGCCTGTGCGGGTCGCCGGGCCCATGCAGATGACACCCTGGGCCAGGAAGCATTTTTCAGGGTCGAGCATGACCTCCCAGGGTCTTTTGACTTCCTTGATTGTTAATTTCTCAGGCTTGGTCTCATTCCTATCGCAGTCGTCGCAAAGGGATTTATTGGGAGAAAGAACAGAGCCTTTGGGAGGAAGCTTTCCCTGGAGGATAGCCTGGACAGCATTCAGGATTAAATCCCGGGGAGGGGCACAGCCGGGAAGGTAATAGTCAACATCGATCACCTGGTCCAGAGCGTAGACCGTGTCATAAAACCTGGGAAGATAGAGCTCCTTGCCGTCCACAACTGATTTCTCCAAGGGGACGGTTCCTTGAGGATTATCTGTTGAAGGAGTTGTGTGGTAAGCGCGGTTGAAGATAGTCTCTTTATTCCAGAAGTTTCCCAGGCCAGGAATTCCGCCAAGATGGGAGCAGCTTCCATGGGCGACCACGAGCTGCGATTTTTTCCTCAAGAGCTTGACCATCTCCTCCTGCTCTGAAAGTCTCACTGCGCCGTTGATAAAGCTGACGGCGATGGAGCCGTCTTCCATGGCTTCCACATCTTTTTTCTTGAAATCCAAAGCAACCGGCCAGAAGACGATATCCACGGCTTCCACGACTTTGAGGATGTCTTCAGCCAAGTCGACGATGGATTCCTCGCATCCTCCGCAGGATGCACACCAGTAAAAAGCAACCTTAGGCTTCGCTGCGCTCATTCTTTCCTCCGTTCATTTTCAAAGGCCCCAATCTTCTGACCTGTTCTGTGAATTCATTGCAGACCTGCTGGAATTTGACACCTTCGGCGGCAGAAATCCATTCCAGCCTGAACCTCTCTTTCTCGATTCCAAATTGCTCCAGCATCTTGGAGAGGAGCTTAGCCCTTCTCAAGGCTTTGTAATTGCCTTCCTGGTAGTGGCAGTCGCCAGGATGGCAGCCAGAGATGAGCACGCCGTCGGCTCCTTCGGCAAATGCCTTCAGGACGAATTGAGGGTCAACACGGCCGCTACACATGACTCGGATAATACGGATATTGGGAGCATAGGTCATCCGCGCTGTTCCGGCCAGGTCAGCACCTGTATAAGAACACCAGTTGCACAAGAAACCAACCAGTTTGGGTTCAAAAGCCCCATTGCTCATAATTGGCCTCCTTGGATATCATTGAAAAACTAATTCGTCCGCACAAGAGAAAGGGGATATTATAACCAAAACATAAATCTTATTCAAAAAATTTTTGTCTTTTGATGGCATCCTAAATTCCGTGATAGCCAATGATTAACAGCGGGGTGGCACGGCGTGCTCCCCGCAACGCCCGCAGCTGCAGGGGTTCCCCACGGGGGGATGGGTGCAGCGAGGACGGACGGGGAGCATGCCGTGACAGGACCCCTTCTCACAATTTTATTATTATCACGGAATTTAGGATGCTTCCTTGTCATTTTATTAGATAACGATTCCTTCTATCTCAGCCAGAATCTGCTCATCGCGGAAGTGTTTCTGCCACGAGGCTCCGCTGGGGCAGGCGGCGACGCAGGTTCCACAGCCCTTGCAGAGGGCATCGTTGATGACCGAAACTCCTTTCTCTTTATCGTACGTTATAGCTGTGAAGGGACAGAGTCCTATGCAAAGCTGGCAACCGGCACAGAGCTCCTCATCGATCTCAGCGGTGATTGGCTCGAGTTCGAAAGTGCCTTTGTCTGCCAGAGCCAGAGCCTCTGAAGCTGCAGCACCAGCCTGGGCCACTGTATCGGGAATATCCTTTGGGGCCTGGCAGGCTCCAGCCAGGAATATGCCGTCGGAGAAGGTGGAAACCGGAGCAAGCTTTGGATGTCTCTCCAGGAAGAAAGTATCCTGGCTGCAGGAGATATTAAAAATCTTGGCAATCTGATTGTGGTCAAGACTTGGCTCGAGACCTATGGCAAGGATGGCCATATCAACCGGGATTCTCCGCACCATTCCCAGAAGCGTATCTTCCACTCGGATGATGAGTTTTCCTTCTTCCTGCTCTGTCAGAGCCACATCAGTCACCTCTGAAACGCGTCCTCTGATGAATTTGGTCCCTTCGTGCAAAAGGCGATGGTAGAATTCCTCGTAGCCTTTTCCAAAGCATCTCATGTCGATGTAAAAGTCATAGACATCTGCTTTTGTTTTCTCTTTGATGAGATGTGCGAATTTCAGCGAGTACATGCAGCAGACACGAGAGCAGTACTCATTATAGTTTTCATCACGGGAGCCGACACAGTGGATGATGCCCACAGCCTTCGGCTCTTCGCCGTTGGCCAGAAGGATTTTTCCTCCGGTCGGGCTCGAAGCGTTGACCAGTTTTTCAAACTCCAGGGCGGTGATGATGTTGTTGAATCTTCCATAGCCGTAAGCCGGTATGCGCTTTGGGTCAAAGGGCTTGAAGCCCGAGGCGAGAATGATCGAGCCAACCTCGAGTTCAATCTCTTCCTCCTTCATCTCATAGTTTATGGCTTCTTTCTCGCAGACCTTTTCGCAGAGCTTGCAATTTCCAGTCTTGAAGTGGATACAGGCTTCTTCGTCGATAAAAGGAACCATGGGCACGGCCTGGCGAGTGGGGACGCGGACGGCTGTTGAAGGACCGAGGTTCAGCTCGCTGTGGATGACCTTTCTTCCCAGCAGGTCTTCAAAGGTCATGGCTCCAGTCGGGCAAAAATAGGCGCAGGCTGTGCAGCCGATGCAGGCCTCGGACGGCTCGCCGAAAGGAGGAGAAACTTTGCGCTCCACCCCCCTTTCAATGAAGCTGATGGCATTGGCGCCGACGACCTGCTCGCAAGTTCGGACGCACAGGCCGCAGAGAATGCATTTTTCCTCCGGGTCTTTTATCTCAAACCTCGTCTTTTCAATTCCCAATTCTTTGGCAATTTTCTGGACAGGCTCGGCAGCAGGGGCCTGAGCCATGAGCATTTCGATATTCAGTCGCCTGGCTTTTAAGGCTTTTTCAGAATCCGTGTGGATGACCATTCCTTCCTGAGCTTTTGTGTTGCAGGAGGTGACCAGAGTGCTTGTCTCTCCGGTTTTTCTTTCGACGATACACACCCGGCAAGCCGCATAAGGCTCGAGCAGAGGATGGTAGCAGAGAGTCGGGATTTCGATATCCAGAAGCTTTGCCGCCTTGAGAATGCTCGTTCCCTTTTCAACCGCTATCGGCTTATCATTAATGGTCAGTTTAATTTTTTTCTCTTCGCTCATCTTTTTCCTCCTTTGCTTTCTAAATCACACCTTAAGCACCGCTTGGCTTCTTTCATGGCCTGTTCTTTGCTGAAGCCGAGTTCGACTTCTCTGAAGCCGCCAATTCTTTCTCGAATCGACAACACTGGCATCTCAGGTCTTTCAAGCCCTTCGGCTTCCTCGGCCGATAATTCTAGCGGAGGCACTTCTAATTTAGGCTCTGTCGGCTTGTACTCCCTTTTGGGACTTTCGCCTCTTAAATATCTGTGGATGGATTCAGCCGCAATTTTTCCAGCCTGCATGGCTTCAAGCACAGTCGCAGGGCCTGAAATGACGTCCCCGCCGGCGAATATCCCGGAAATGTTGGTGGCCATGGTCTCTGGGTCGACCTCCAGAGTTTTCCATTTGGACACATTAATTTTAGTCTTGCCCTCCAGGAATGAAAGGTCAGGCTGCTGCCCTATGGCTGGCATGAGGGTATCGATTTCAAGCTCGAATTCGCTTCCGGCCACAGGCACAGGCCTCCGTCTCCCGGATTTGTCAAAATCGCCAAGCTCCATCCTGGCACATTTAATCTTTGAAAGCCTACCATTTTTTGCCTGGCATTCTATGGGCAGAGTCAAAAATTCAATCTTGATTCCTTCCTTCAAGGCTTCATCTATCTCTTCTTTGTTGGCTGGCATTTCCGGCCTTGTCCTTCTGTAGAGGATGGAGACCTCAGCTCCCAGGCGCCAGGCGGTTCGGGCAGCGTCGATCGCCGTGTTTCCTCCGCCGACAACAGCCACTTTTTTTCCGATTTCTGCTTTTTTCTCCAGGTTGTATTTTTTCAAAAACTCAATCGGGTCGATGACACCTTCGAAGTTTTCGCCGGGGATTCCCAATTTCAAATTCACAGGAGCACCCGCGGCAATGAAGACCGACTTGAATCCCTTGGTGAACAGGTCATCGATGGTTAGCTCTTTTCCGATGCGGGTATTGGTTTTGATCTCCACGCCGAGTTGTTTGATGGCTTCAATCTCAGAGTTGAGGATATTCTTCGGCAGCCTGTACTCGGGTATTCCCCAGGATAGCATCCCACCCGGGACTTTCTCGGCTTCAAATATTGTCACCTCATAACCCTTCTTGGCCAGCTCCCAGCCAGCCATAAGGCCTGCAGGACCAGAGCCAACAATTGCTACCTTTTCGTATTTTTTCGAAACTGGCTTGACTGCTGGTTTCCCGCCGTTTGTCCTTTCATAATCGGCGACAAATCGCTTGAGATGCCTGATAGCAATGGGCTCTCCCACCTCCCCAGCCCTGCACCGCGTTTCGCAAGGATGGTGGCAGACCCGGCCGCAAACGCTGGGCAAGGGATTGGCCCAGCGGTTAACCTCCAAGGCTTGCTTGAACTTGCCTTGAGCGATCAAAGCGACATAGGAGCAAGCCTCGGTGCTGATGGGACAGGTGTGGTGGCAGGGAGAGGAAACCAAGTCGTTGCAGACGCCTGCCGGGCACCTCTTGTATTTGATGTGGGCTTCGTATTCATCTCTGAAGTAGCGAAGAGAGGTTAAAACAGGGTTAGGGGCGGTGTTTCCCAACCCGCAGAGAGCGGTGGCCTTGATATTTGTTGCCAGGTCTTCGAGGAGAATGAGGTCGTCCATCACTGCTTTGCCTTTTTTTATTCTGGACAGGATTTCGAGCATGCGGGGAATTCCTTCTCGGCAGGGCGTGCATTTTCCACAGGATTCACCCTTGGTGAAGGTGAGAAAGTAATGAGCCATATCGACCATGCAGGTGTTTTCGTCGGTAACAACCATGCCGCCTGAGCCCATCATCGAGCCAGCCTTGGTCAGTTGCTCGTAATCCACAGGAAGATTCAAGAGCTCGGCCGGGACGCATCCGCCAGAGGGGCCGCCGATCTGGACAGCCTTGAATTTCCTATCCCTGAGTATTCCGCTGCAGATATCAAAAATAATCTCGCCCAAGCTAAGCCCCATCGGAACTTCGACCAGACCCGTGTCCTTGACTTTGCCCACGACAGAAAAGACCTTTGTCCCCTTGCTTATTTCTGTTCCGATGGAGGAGTACCACTTCGCCCCGCGGTTGATAATCGGGGCGATGTTCGCCCAGGTTTCGACATTATTGATATTCGTCGGCTTTCCCCAGAGGCCGCTCTCAGCCGGGTAGGGAGGCCGGGGTCTGGGCTCACCCAGGCGGCCTTCCACTGAAGCAATCAGCGCTGTCTCCTCTCCGCAGACAAAAGCACCGGCGCCTCTGACCACCCTGACATCAAAATCAAATCCAGTGCCCAGGATGTCTTTTCCCAGCAGTCCGTACTCTCTTGCTTGGTCGATGGCGACGTATATCCTCTGAACAGCCAGGGGGTATTCATTGCGGATATAGATAAATCCTTCTTTGGCTCCTACGGCTTTGGCCGCGATGAGCATTCCTTCGAGCACAGAATGGGGGTCGGCTTCGACGATGCTCCGGTCCATGAATGCGCCGGGGTCGCCTTCATCACCGTTGCAGATAAGATATTTTGGCTCTCCCTCTGCATTCCGGACAAATTCCCACTTCATTCCTGTGGGAAATCCGGCTCCGCCCCTGCCTCGAAGCCCGGAGTTCTTAACCTCCTTGATTATCTCTTCGGGAGTCATCTTGGTCAGGGCCTTGGCCAGGGCGGTGTAGCCGTCCCGGGCAATATAATCCTCGATTTTTTCAGGGTCGATCAAGCCCCTGTTTCGGAGTGCGATGAGAATCTGCTTTTTGAAGAAGCCGATATCACTCAATTTGGGAACAGGGACTTTTTCAGCAGGCGGGGTGTACATGAGACGTTTGACCGGCCTTCCCTTGAGAAGATGCTCTTCGACGAGATAGGGAATGTCTTTGAGGCTGAGCTTGTTGTAGAAGATATTATCAGGTTTCACGACTAAAAGAGGCCCGGCTTCACAAAAGCCGTTGCAGCCGGTGGTGACCACAAGCACTTCGTTTTCCAGGCCCTGTTTTTTTATTTCTTTATCCAGCGCCTCCTTTATCTCGAAGGAATGATTGGAGACGCAGGCTGTTCCGCCACAAACCATGAGATGCATGCGATAGGCTTTGTTTTTCATCCGAACCTCCATGACCTAAACCGCTCTCTCGCTGCCGATGGCGAGGGCATATTCTTTGACAGGCCTCCCGCCGATGATGTGCTTTTGGAAAATTTCTTTTGTTTTCTCCGCGGTTAGCTCCACATATTTCACAGGAGCCTGGCCTGCGGCTTCGATGGTGATCATCGGCTCCCGGCTGCACAGGCCCGCACATCCTGAGGTGGTGAGGAGGACATCTTGAGCATTTCTTTTTTCTATTTCTTCAATCAGGCTGTCCATGATTTTTCGAGCGCCGGCTGCGATTCCGCATGTTCCCATATGGACCGTGACCTTTGTCCTGTAAGGGCCGCCTTCTCTGAGCGTTGTTATTCTGGCCGCATCCTCTTTAATTTTTGCTAAGTCTTCGATTTTTAGTTTAGGCATTTTTCCCTCCTCTACTTTTTGTATTGTTTGAGGATTGGAGCGATTTTTGATTCAGAGAGCTTGCCATGAACCTCTTTTCCAACCATCATCACCGGAGCAAGGCCGCAGCATCCGAGGCATCGAACCTCATCAAGGCTGAAATTGAAGTCCGGCGCTGTCTCACCCCTTTTGATTCCCAACTCTTTCTCCATTTTTTGCATGATTCTTGCTCCCCCTCTGACATGGCAGGCTGTCCCCAAGCAGACGCTAATCGGATGTTTTCCTTTGGGGGTAAGACTGAAAGCCTTGAAGAAGGTGGCAACGCTGAGAATCCGGCTGAGGGGGATGTTAAGCTCTTTGGAGACCCTCATTAAGGCCTCCTTGGGCAGGTAGTTAAACTCTTCCTGGATGTCCTGGAGAATGGCCACTATGGCATGAGTTTCATTTCCATATTTTTCGATAATTTGCGTCAATTTGCTTTCATTCATCCTTGCCTCCTTAAGCTTGCGATTCCTTCTTTTAGATTTTTTCGTATGAAATTGATCACCTGGGGTGAATGGATGGGAACTCCGTTGAGATGTGCTTTTATCTCTTCTGTGCGAAGAGAATAACTGGAACGGTTGACTCGATGCCGGTAGTCGATTTCAACCTCTGGGTGTCCGATGATTAAGGTGATTATTGTCAGAGTGATGTCTCCCAGGGGCTTGGTGTCGATATGGCTTGCTTGAAAACTGGCTTTTATCGTTGTTCCCTGCCCAGGCTTCGATTGGATGGAGAAGCGGCCGTTAGCTGCTTGAGCGGCTTCAGCCAAAAGCGGAAGGCCGAGGCCGAACCGCCTTGTTTTTCTTGTGGTGAAGAAAGGGTCTAAAGCTTTCTTAAGAGTTTCTTTGTCCATTCCTTTCCCGTCATCAGCAATTTCTAAAGACAGAATGTCTTTCTTACTGTCTTCAACGAGTTTGATTTTAATTTTCTTGGCCCGAGCCTCGATTGAATTCTCGGCGATGTCAAGAATATGCAAGGACAGGTCTTCCATTTTTTTCCCTTAGTGGATGATTTTCCTCCCTTCCTCGTTTTGAAGGGCTTTTTTTATTTCTTCTGTGCTCCCTTTTTCTATGTAAAAGCAGGTGAATCCGCGGCCGACCTCTTCCAGAAAATGGGCATCTGAGAAAAAGGTGAGGGGATACGCGAATTGGAATTTCCTCATCGCCTCTTGGTAAGAGGTCTGAGGCGAAACCTCAAGAGCATCGAGGTTGAGATTCTCAGGAATAAACCCCAGTTGACCGATGAGACTGAAGCCTTCCCGGTCGATATGGGAAGCGATGGCCAAGCCTTGAAGGGAGTGGATGGCTTGGACAACTTTTTCCACAGATAGGGTTGAAGCGCCGATCAGAAGCTTCTTGTTGAAGCGGAGGACTTCTCCTTTTTCGTTGACCACGACCTGCATGCCGAAGGCTTTTTCGTCGTTTTCTCCGGGCAGATGCTCATAGACAATTTCCTGGAGCTTGAAGGCTGCTTGGGCTGTGTCGAAAAGAGCCAGGATATGAACCTCTTCCTGAGAAGTGACTTCCAGACCGGGCAGGACATCGATCTTAAACTTGCGAGCTGCCTTGACCAGAGCAGGGACGTTCTCCGCGGAATTGTGGTCGCAGATGCCGAGGATGTCGATTTCCTTGAGCTTTGCCCGCTCAGCTATGGCTGACGGTGACATTTTGAGGTCAGCGCAGGGAGAGAGGCAGGTATGAATATGCAAATCCGCTCTCATCGTTTTTAGCATTCCTCAGTCCTTAGAGCCAATGAGCTCGAACAATTCTCCGGATATTTTGAAGGCTGTGGACTCTGTGGCGAGGAGCGGCACTTTTTCCTCCTCAGCCTTTCTCGTCGTCTCTTGGTCAGGCTGCCGGTTGTTGACGATGATGATGCCGGCCAGGTCTTTCAACTTGGCCACGGCGATGATGTTCAGATGAGTTTGAAGAGTGACCCAGAGGTTCCCTTCCCGGCTGTTGGCCATCACATCGGAGAGCAGGTCGCTGGTGTAGCCTCCGCTGACTTCTGTTTCGAGCTTATCCTTGGCCGTCAAGACCTTAAGATTGAGCTTTTTGATGATTTCGTTTAATTTCATTTTTCTTCCATCTTTCCTTTTTTCTTTTCCTCGCCTTTTGATGAGGCAGGGTTTGCGGAAAAAGGTTTATCGGGCGGTTCGAATATCTCACGGCGAAGCTCCCTCGAGCGCTGGGAAAGGTTGAAGACGCAGTTGGCGAGCTCCGCCTCCCCTCTCACCACATCCTCAGCAAAAGTCAGGCAGGTGGGAGAGCCGCAGGCTCCGCAATCGATTTTGGGCAAGCTTTCATAAATTGTCTCTTTTTCTTTTCGTTTCATGATGGCCTTGCCCAAATCTTTATCGAGAGGCTTGAGGGGGCGCGGCTCGATTTTTCCCTCTAGAAAGAAGTATTTCTGCTGATGAAGCCTTCTGACTTCTCTGATGTCAGGACAGGCTTTGATTTTTTCGAACTCCAGGGTTTCAATCAGTTTGAGGATTTTATTATAGGAACTGTAGAGGTTTTCGACGGTTAACGACCCTCCCACACATCCTTGATGACAGGAATAGGCTTCGATGAAGTCAATATTCCTCAATTTGCCCCGCTCGGTATCGTCAAAAACTTTAAGGATTTCATTCAATCCTGAGACTGACAGAGAATTCTTGAGCCTCAAAGTCCTGCTCGTTCCGCCAGCCATTGCCCAGCCGATGCCGAGAATACAGATGCTCTCCAGGGCTTTCCTGTAGCTTCCCTTCTCCATATCTTCCATGGCTGAGAGGAGAGGTCCGTAGATATCGGAGATGGAGATGGCTCCATCCAAGTGAGATTCCCCTTTTTCGGCAGGCTGCTTGATAGAAATCATTTTCACCGGACATGGAGTCAGGTAGAAGGCGCCGATTTCTTTTTCCTTAAGGCCATACTGTTTCGATTTTTTCTTCTTGATTTCCCTGGAAGCAATTTCTCTCGGAGTGTCGATGGGGATGATTTGCTCGATGAGGTCAGGATATTTAACCTGAATCAGACGGACTATGGTCGGGCAGGCATTGGACACAAGCGGCTTTGGTCCTTTGTATTCTCGAAGATATTCCTGGATGGCAAAGCTGACTTCTCCACAGGTCAGAGCCAGGTCGACGGCGTCGTCAAACCCCAGTTTTTTCAGCCCGGCGAGTATCTTATCAGGCAGGATTTCTCTCCCGAACTGGGCATAGAGGGCGGGCGAGGGAATGGCTATGGTGTGTCTGAATTTGGAGAGCTCTCCAAAAGGGTCGGTCAAGGGGATGATTGCTCCGTTTGGACAGGCAGCGATGCATTCTCCACAATCGATGCACCTCTCTTCGAGAATTATTGCTTTTCCGCCTCTGACTCTGATGGCTTGAGTGGGGCAAGCCCGCATGCATCTCATCCGGCCTGAGCACTTTTCACTATCGACACGGATGGAGTGGAAGTAGTGATTCATTTTTTCTCCGCTTGGTTCAAATAAAGGATTATATCCAATCTTGTTCCTGATCCTGGGGTTGAGGAGATTTCAAATTTGTCTGCATTCCTTTTTATGTTGGGAAGGCCCATTCCTGCTCCAAAACCCATTTCCCGCATTTCATCGGTCGCCGTTGAGTAGCCTTCCTGCATGGCCATCTCGATATCCTCGATACCCGGGCCTTTGTCTTCAACTTTGAAATGAATTTTTTTGGGAGTAATGGTGAGAACGAGTTCACCTCGATTGGCGTACATCACGACGTTCATCTCTGCCTCGTAGGCGGCAATGGCCGCCCGCCTGACGATTCCCGGGTCAATGCCGATTTCCTGAAGAATTTCTTTGACTTTGGTGGAGACACTTCCGGCGCGACTGAAATCCCTACCGGTGATCTCAAAGCTTTGAGATAGAGCATCTTCAGCACTCATCATCATTTTTTCTCCTGGACCTCGTCCACTCCAGGGATTCCATGGCTGTAGAGAAGACCACAGGCTTTATACATCATAAGCTTTGTGGAGAGAATCGGAATTCCTTTCTCGGTGGCGATCTTTATTCCTTGCTTATCAGGCTTCTTGCCCCGGACATAGATGATGGCCTTGGCTTCGATTATATCCGCTGTCCGGACTGACTGGAAATTGGATAGGCCTGTGAGAAGCAGGATTCCAGGCTGGCCAAAGGCCAGGACATCGCTCATCAGGTCAGACGCCCCGGCGAATTTGACCTCCTCATCAAGACGGCTCTGGCCGCAGATGGCTTCGGCTTGAAGGATTTCCTTGATCTCTCTCAAAGTCATTTTCACTATTCTCTTGCGAGGCGCTTGATGATGACATCTCCCTTTTTGATGACTCTTTCTGAGGGAGTGATGGTCGTCGGGCAGTTCTCCCAGCAGGCGCCGCAGCCGTTGCATTTGTCGATGTCAACATAGCGAGCTTTTTTCCTTATCTTCGCCTTAAAATTTCCGACAAAGCCTGAAACTTCCTTGACTTCACTCCAACTGAGAAGCTCGATATTGGGATGCTTGCCGACTTCACTCATTTTTGGAGTGAGAATGCAGGCCGAGCAGTCGAGGGTCGGAAACGTCTTATCCAGCATGGACATATGACCTCCGATGGAGGGCTGTTTTTCCACGAGATAAACCTTTTTCCCTGAATTGGCATAGGTCAGGGCAGCTTGAATGCCGGCGATTCCTCCTCCGACAATCAGGATTTCCGGTCGGACTGGAACTGCTTTTTTGGCCAGGGGGTCATGAAGGGCGACTCTTCGGACCGCAGCCGAGATAAGGGCCTTTGCTTTTTTGGTCGCTTTTTCGGGGTCCTCGGTCACCCAGGAACAATGCTCCCGGATATTGGACATCTGGAAATAAAAAGGATTCAGGCCTCCCTCTGCGGTCACTCCCCTGAAGGTTGGCTCGTGCATCAGGGGAGAACAGGAAGCGACAACAACCCGGTTGAGATTGTTTTCTTTGATGCTTTGCTTGATGAGTTCCTGTCCCGGGTCGGAGCACATGAATTTATAGTCCTTGGCCACAGCGACATTGTCCAGCTTCGAGGCAAACTCAATGACTTCAGCGACATTGACCTTGCCGGCGATGTTTGTCCCGCAGTGGCAGATAAAGACTCCGATTCTTGGTTGACCATTTTCACTCATTTTGTTCCTCCATTCTGGAGTTTCTCCCACATCGGCTTTAAAGAGATGATGGAACGGGAGAAACCGAGGTCTTCTTTGGGAATGCCCAGCGCCAAGCCCATGAGCTGGCTGAAATAGAGAACAGGCATTTTGATATCTTCTTTATACTTATGAACAATTTTGCTCTGCAAGATTTCCAGGTTAAACTGACAGAGGGGACAGACGGTCGCCAAGACATCAGCGCCCTTTCGCTTGGCTTCTTTGAGGAGGATATAATTGAGCCTTAAGCCGACCTCCTCTATCGTTCCAGTCAGAGAGCCGCCGCAGCATCGGGTCTTTGAGGAAAAATTGACAGGCGTCGCGCCGATGGCTTCCATGATGCGGTCCAGAGCCACGGGATAATCAGGGTCGTCAAAGTCTGTGTAAGGCCTGACCAACTGGCAGCCGTAATAACAGGCCACTTTAAGGCCGGTGAGCTTTCGTCTGACTTTCGATTTTATTTTCTCTGTGCCCATATCCTTGATAAGGATTTCTAAGGGATGTTTAACATCAACTTTTCCGGCGTATTCACAGCCTGCGTTTTTTAAATCATTCAAGATTTTTTTCGCTTTTTTCCTCTCGCTCCTCAAGAATTGATTGGATTTTCTCAAGGTGAGATAACAGCCCGCACAGGGAGCCATGATGTTTTTGCCGCTTCTTTCGGCAATGGACAGGTTCCGGCCGCAGATGGCGGCAGCCATGGTGTCATCGACTGAGAAGTAGGCTGTGGCACCGCAGCAGTTCCAGTCTTCCATTTCTTCGAGCTTCATTCCCATTTCTTTAAAAACAGGCAGGATGGATTCTTCGTAGTGCTTGGCGTTGCCTTTCATCGAACAGCCAGGATAATAGAGGTATTCAGTCATTTGCTCCCTCCTTCACAGTCTTCAACAGTTTTCTCAACTGTTTTCTATTTTTGATTTTTTCTTTCTTCAGGCTCATGCGACCTGTTTTCATCAGACTTAGCCCCATGGGAGCCATTTTCAGCAGCCCTAAAGGATTTTTTGATTTTAGGTACATATTTAAGACTAACCAGAGCTCTGAATTCCTTCCGTTCTTGGCGATCAGTTTATGCATTTCTTTTGCTAAAACGGGTATCGCAAATCGGGAAGGATAGACTTTATCTTCAATGGCTCTTCTTTTCAAAGCATACATGACATCCGTGATTTTGATCTTGGCCGGGCAGCGGACCTGGCAGGTGTAGCATGAAGGGCAAAGCCAGATGGTAAAGCTTTTGAGCGCTTCTTCTTTAAAGCCGTTCTTAATCAGGGCTATTATCTTGCGCGGCGGATAGTCCATGTAAACAGACATCGGGCAGGAGCTGCTGCAGGTTCCGCACTGGATGCAGCGGTCAATCTCGTCGCAGCCCGACATCTCCTTCACTTCGTCCAAAAAATTCTTGTCTATCTCTTCCTCATACTTGACTTTTCTCTGGATTTCCATGAATCCTCCTTTTTAGAGAATTATGCTTGTATTTATAAGAAGGAATGGTCATATGCAAGAGAGGTGGAATGAAATTTTCGATTTGGTAGAACGCATATGTGTGCTTCATTATTGAAGTAAAAAAGTACACTTTGGAGGAAGGATAGAAATTAGTCTGGTTATGACTTGTGAAAACCTTCCTGCATCGAAAACCTATCTTAATTATAAGATTGGGGATAATGGCATATCTTATAATTAGATTAAATTCTATGAAGAAAATTTCCTCTTGTCAATAATAAAGCTAAAAAAAATAAAATAGGAATTAAAATTTTCTTAAATTGATTTTTAAACTGATATTCCATATAATCCCTGAAAAATGAAGCAGAAGATCGATATTGACCACATCTGCGCTCTAGCCAATTTAAAACTCTCAAAAGAAGAAAAGGCTCGCTTGGAGCCTCAGCTTGTCAAGATTGTCGAATGGGTCAACAAATTGGAAGAGCTCGAGCTCGATGTAACCCAAGGAGAGGTCTATTCCCCTGTTTCCTTCTCCCTTCCTCTGCGAGAGGATGAGATTCAGCCTTCAATCTCAAGCGAGGATGCTTTGTCCAATGCTCCGGAGACTGGCGGCAAATTTATAAAAGTCCCGAAGGTTATCGAGGAGAAATGAGCCTGACATCTCTGAGCGTCTCAGAGCTTTGCACTTTATTAGAGAAGAAAGAGGTCAAGGCCGAAGAGAGCGTTCTTTCCTTTTTGGAAAAAATCCGGGAGCAGGAGAAAAAGATATCTGCTTTTCTTCTCGTTTTGGAGGAGGAGGCCTTGGCCCGGGCCAGAGAAATCGACCGCAAGAAAGAAAAGGGGAGGCTGGCCGGGATTCCTGTGGCCATAAAGGATAACATTCTGACCAGAGGCATACGAACAACGTGCGCATCCAGGATTCTGGGAAATTTTATCCCTCCCTACAGTGCCACTGTCGTCGAAAAATTAGAGAAGGAAGATGCGATCATCATCGGCAAGACCAACATGGATGAGTTTGCCATGGGGTCTTCCACCGAGAATTCAGCTTTCTTTGTCACCAAGAACCCGTGGGACTTGAGAAGAGTCCCAGGAGGTTCAAGCGGCGGCTCGGCAGCTGCAGTCGCTGCTGCTGAAGTCCCTGCTTCTCTTGGCTCAGATACAGGCGGTTCGGTCAGGCAGCCTGCAGCCTTCTGCGGCGTTGTCGGCCTCAAACCCACTTACAGCCGGGTCTCTCGCTTTGGCCTCGTGGCTTATGCTTCTTCTTTGGACCAGATTGGACCTCTAACCCGGACTGTCGAGGATTGTGCTCTCTTCCTCCAGGTCATCGCTGGTCAGGATGGAAGAGACTCCACTCTTTCTTCTCAACCTGTGCCTGATTACTTGAAAGAGATGAAGGAGGATTTAAGGTCGATAAAGGTTGCCTATCTAAAAGAAGATGTCATCAAAGCCATAGACCCTGAGGTCAAGCAGATGTACTTGAATGTCCTGGGATTGCTGGAAGAGATGGGCGCCGAGCTCCTTGAGATGGATTTTCCTTCCTGGGAATATGCTCTGGCCTGTTATTATCTCCTCGCTCCTTCTGAAGCAAGCTCTAACCTGGCACGCTACGACGGGGTCCGCTATGGTCTTCGTCATCCTTCAGCAGAGAACCTCAAGGAGATGTATCTGAGCACAAGAACAGAAGGCTTCGGCCCAGAAGTTAAAAGGCGAATTCTGCTCGGGACTTTTGCCCTGAGTTCGGGATATTACGATGCCTATTACCTGAAGGCAGCCAAGACAAGAAGCCTTATTTGCCGTGAATTCAAAGAAGCATTCAAAAAGGTTGATTTCATTCTGACCCCGACCACTCCTGAGCCGGCTTTTTTAATAGGAGCAAAGGAAGACCCAATCGCCATGTATCTTTCTGATGTGTTCACGGTTACGGCCAATCTTGCCGGAATCCCTGCCATTTCCATCCCTGTCGGATTAACCAAGCAGAGGTTGCCGATCGGGCTTCAGGTCATGGCCGATTATTTTAAGGAGTCGCTGTTATTCAAGCTTGCTTTTTTACTCGAAAAAAAAGTAAAATTTAAAAAAACCTAAATTGGAAGGAGGAATCATGGCAAGAAAGAGTATTATTATCATCGGAGTTATTCTCCTTTTGTTTGGCTTGCAGAGCTGCCAATCCAAGCCTGAAGAATCAATTTTGAAGAAATATGTTCATGCGATAATCATGAAGGATAAGGCAACGATGGCCTCCATGGCCATGGAACCGATTTCATTCGATGTGGAACGCTGGGAAATTGTCAATGTCAGCCTGGAGAAAGTCGAGCTTGCTTCTCTGCCCCAGCTGAACGAGCAAGAGAAGAAGTTACAGAAAGAGATGCAGGATTCAATCGGGATAACCATGGATGCCAAAGGAGCTGCGGACGATGCTGCTGATGAACTGAAGAATGCCCGGACACCGGCAGCGAAAAAAGTAGCCCAGCAGAAAAAGAATGAGCTCCAAGCCAAATACGAAGAGATAAGAGCCAAACATGACCAGCTCATGAGGGATTACAATCTGGCCAAACAGGCCTCGATAAGGGAGGAAGAGACAACCAATTTTTCCCTGGGAGCCGGCGATCTCACCAACATTAGAGATTTAAAGGGAGACGTCCGGTCGAAAGAGGTTGAAGTCAAGGTCTACTGGAAGTCGGGAACAAAGAACTTGAAATTTTATTTGATAAGATACGACCTCAAAGACGAAACATTGAATTTACCATTTCATGGGAGATGGGTCATCACTAAGATTGAGTCTCTCAGCTGATGTTGACTCTTTTGCCTCTTTCCATTATAAATACGCTTTTATTCTGATCGGGCCGTTAGCTCAGAGGGAGAGCACCGGCCTTTTAAGCCGGGAGTCGCTGGTTCGAGTCCAGCACGGCTCACCACTCCTTCAGCGCCCCTGTCGTCTAGCCAGGACTAGGACATCGCCCTTTCAAGGCGGCAACACGGGTTCAAATCCCGTCGGGGGCGCGCTTCTTTGGAAAACAGCAAATCTGAATGGCTCAGGCTGGGTGTTTCGAAAACACGCCGCTTTTGCCCCAGCGAGGCAAAAGCGGCTCGGTTTCAGGCTTCGCTCTCCTCTCCCTTCGGTCGAGGAACCGTGCCCGCTCAGCCTTCAAACGGTTTTCTAAACACCCAGCCTGAGCCCCTTAATATCATAGAATTATGGTTTCCTAATATGTCGTTATTTTTTTCGATAAAACTTTCAATTCCACGGCTTCAATTTTTCGGTAGACCTCGTTGAACGATAAGACCTTGTTGTACACAGTCAGCAGCCGCCTCACGGGGATGTTGAAGAGCCTTTCGTTTTCCTCCAGGTAGGGGAGAATGAGCCCCCAATCCTTTTCAGTAACCTTGCCAAATCTTCCTCCGTTGAGCTGGCAATCTTCGACCTTAAAGAAGGGATCTCTGATGTAGATGGCTCCTCCTGAGGCAAGCGAGAAAAGATTTCCTCCAGGGTAAGGAGTCTCTGATTCCACAATCTCCCCTTTTTCGTCGAACCTGAGCCCGTTAAGGATAACAAACCCTCCCCCTTCCAGGGGATTTCCAGCCATAAAAGACTCAGCCAGGTAGTCAAGGCATGTTCCGTTGATAACCACCCGAGGCGAGCCGACAGCGTTAATCAGAGGCCTTCCTGCTGCATTGCCCAGGACATAGGCTTCGCCGCCTTTTGCTCCATACATAAAGGTCTGGCCGACATCTCCGTAAATGACAAGCTTTCCGCTTTTCATGATCTGAGCCACCTGGTCCTGGCCGCTCTCATGGACGAAAATTTCTGCTCCGTCAAGACCTGAGGCCAGGTAATCGCCCGAGCTTCCATAGACATCGATTCGCACTCCGCAGGACTTTGGGCCAAGACCACAGCCGCAGAACCTTTGTCCTTTCCAGTTGAATGCGATGAAATTCTTCCAGCCAATCTCAAAAGCCCTGGCTATAAACCTGGAGATGGAATCTTCCCCTTCTGAAGGGAATCTTTCACAGTTGATGAGCAGGACTTCTTGCGCGTTTCGAGGAGGAAGCAGTTTATTCTTGCCCTCGCAGTCTATGCGGCGGAAGAGCTTCCCCGCCTCCTGGCTCTCGGGCAAGGAAAGAAACAGCTCATGGAGGTATTTCTCAGCCGAGGAATGGATGCGGGCTCTTTCTCTTGCCGGAATTCTCCATCTTCGGTCGATCGTTTGGGTGTATTCTTTGACCTTTTCTGAAAAGTATCTCTGCTTTGTTTCTCCGGCTTCAAGCTGTACAGAAGGGCAATCCTTCTCTTTGTCGGCTGAGATTGTTCTTCCAAACTTATCGCTGACAATGAGCCGATTGTCTTTGACTGAAAAGATGAAGGCTCCTCCATCCGTGTGGCTTCCGCCTCTTGCATTCCAATAAAGGTCGGCATGGGGCTGAAATCTTCTGTCTTCCTCATGGAGGCTGCGCAAGATGGCATCGATGGCCTGCTTCTCGCTGGCCACAAGAGCAATGGCTACGCCGTTTTCCTGGAGAGCAAAAACCTGGGGCCTGAGCATCGATGTGTCTGTGATTCCAAGCAGCTCGAAGCTGTGCTCCCCGACATTTGTCCTGCCGATGAGAAAAAACCAGGGGCCGTCAGGAGAGCTGTGAATATGGGAGGCCTGTATGGCCCTGTAAACCTTTTTCTTTGTCTCAGGAAGAAGGTCGAAGTCTCTTTCCGTGGTTGGAGCCAAGGCTTCGATGATGTATTCCAGGGGGTATTCATAGACTCTATTCAGGAGGTCGAAAAGGAGAACAGAGACTTCGGTATCGGTCAGGAAAAGAGGAAAGATGTTCCTCTGCTTGAGGTATTCAGTCATGGAGAAATAGTTGGCAAAATCGCCGTTGTGAACAAGAGCTTCGTCCATCCCCACAAAAGGATGAGCTCCTCCTGGATGCCAGACTTTTCCTTTGGTCGGATATCTTTGATGGCCGATCCAGATATGGGCTTTTAGGTTTTCCAGTTGATAATACTTTATCGCCTGTTCAGCGTAGCCCACGATTTTCGCAATGATCATGTTTCGGCCGTGGGAGAGGACAAATGCCCTTTTCTCGCCAAGAGAGGTGTAGAACTTCTTGTTCAGTCGATAAGTGTTCTGGTAGATGAACTCATCCTCAACTTTGCTCGGCTCGAGACCTTGAAGGCTATTGTTGACGATAAACTGCTCCAGGCTTTTGCCTTTGACCCGGCAGAAGTATCTGCAAACCTCCGGCGGCCGGATTTCCAAGCCATCGACACTCCTGAAGTCTGCGACAACAGGAAGTTCGCAGGCATGGTGAACAACAAGAGGAGAGAAGATGAACTCGTCCTCAACCTCTCGCCTCGCGCTCGAGTCGAGATAGGCGACCTGAAGGAGATAATCTTCCTCGAGTGTTTTTTGACTGACGCCAAGCTGTGCGGCATCGAGTCCAAAAGCTGCCAAGCCTCCGCCTTTGCTGTTTCCTCGGTTATGCATCTGGACAAGGGCCGGCATGATTTGTTCTCCTCGAACTTTCTCGCTGCAGGCCAGGCCGACAACACCGCAGCCTCCTTCTGTTTCGACTTTTCTCGAGCCGTGGCTGGGAGGGATAAGATTTTTCCTCGATTCTATCAAGCGGATGATGTCATTCTTTTCCATCGATACGCCTCAAAAGGTCTGTCCGGCCTCTCAATTCTTCGATGTTTTTAAGCCCCAGCTGAAAAAGAAGAATTCGCAGCTGCTTCTGCCAGGCCGCATAAAGGTTGATGATTCTTTGAGCACCCCAGCCAGGGTCGATTTGGCTTTCAAGCTCAGGGTCAGTGGTGGCAATGCCTCGGGGGCAGCCTCTTCCGCTCTCGCAGTTTCCGCAGCGGACGCAGCCCAAAGCAACAAGCTCTGCTGTTCCGATGACAGCGCCGTCGGCTCCGAGCGCGATGGATTTGGCTATGTCGTAGGCTGTGCGGATTCCTCCGCTGGCCATGAGCACGATCTCGTCGCGAACCCCTTCTTCAAGAAGGAACCTGTGAACCTTGGTGATGGCGTATTCGATGGGCATGGCAATATTCTTCTTGGCAATCTCTGGAGCAGCCCCGGTTCCTCCATAGCCTCCATCGAGATGAAGGATGTTGGCTCCAGCGTAATAGCTCCCCACTGCGACCATGTCCACATCAGAAGGAGTCGAAACCTTGACTGAAATCAAAGCTTCAGGATTTATGATTTTGACCCAGTCGATATGCTTCTTGTGGTCTTCGACAGAATAAACGCTATGGAAAGGGAAGGGCGAGAAGAGAGAAGTCCCGCCGACAGTCTCTCTCATCCTTGCCACTCCGGGAGTGTTTTTGTCTCCTAACAGATGTCCGCCCAGTCCTGGTTTTGCGCCCTGAGCATACTTGAATTCGATGATCGGCGCTCTTTTTATCGTCTCCTCGCTGACTCCAAAAAGCCCTGTGGCTATTTGGGTGATGACACAGGGTCCATAAGGAATGAGCTCCGCAGGATAGCCGCCTTCTCCTGTTGAAGTAAAGGTCGACCAGGCTTCTGCGGCCATGGCCCGGGCCAGCATCGCCGGAAGGCTTATCGAGCCGAAGGACATGCCGGCTCCATACCAGGGCACAGGGATTTTAATTTTTTTGCCTTCCCGGCGGCGGTTCAAGCCAATGGAAGTTTCGATTCTATCGATTTCATGGGTTGAAGCCGATTCCGGGTTTTTAATCAAAAAATCAAAATTATCAAAACCGCCTCCTGAGCCGCCGATTCTAAACTCAAAGTTGCTCTGGGGAATTTCACCAGTTTCGGCTTGCTCCCAGGTGGTGATGATCAGGTCCGGAGTCCAGCGGAAATCTCCAAGTGTTTTCCACTGCGGGTCTGTCTCAATCTCTATGGCCTGGATGGGGCATTTTTTTGCGCAGAGGAAGGAGCCTTGCTGGCAGCCAGGGCCAAGACATCGATCTGAGTGAGTGACACAGACATAGTTGAAGCCTTCTTTTCTTTCAAAGACGTGCACCGGGCAAAGTTCGACACAAAGTCCGCAGTGAAAACACTTTTCGGCGAGAGAGACTTTGAACTTAGCCACAGGGTTGAGGAATCTTGATTCTGCCTTCTTGGTCTCGATGCCATTCATCTTCGCAGCCCGCCATTATTAAATATGAACTCAAAGGATTCTCGCTCGATTTCATCGTAGAACATGGCCCTTCCCTTCTCGCCGCGCAGACGCCTTACGTCTCTAATTCCCATGGCGCTCAGGACTTCAAGAAGTTGATCCCTCCAGGCACAGGCCAGGTTGACAATCCGCTGACGGGCAAGGTCTGGGTCAAGGCTTTGAAGCTCTGCTGGACAGGATTCAACTCGACAATCCTTGCAGACTCGGCACCCCGTGGCCACGAGGAGCGCGAGGTCCACAACCACGGCATCTGCGCCGCAGATGATGAGTTTCGGAACATGCTCGGCAGCCGCAATCCCTCCTTTGCCGATAACCGTTATTTCATCCCGCGCCGCCGTTTTTACTAAATCAAGATGGAGCTTTCTTATCGAATCAGCGATGAAAACATTCCTGTCCCGACTCAGGCCTTGGTCATCGGCATGGATGCTCAAGACATCGGGCCTTTTTTCTTCCAACAGCTTAAAAATTTCTTCTGAGGGGAAAGGATGCGTCAATCCGAGAGAGAGCAGAGCTTGGGGATTCTTTGCCCTTAATTCGGCAAGAGCCTGTTTGAGGGCTGGAACTTGGAATTTTTGAGGCAGGATAATTTCTATAAAATTGACCGCTGTCCATGGACCTCGGTCCATCAAGGCAAAATTCTCGAAGGGAATTCTGAGAGCTATTGATTCCAGGTAAGGCTCCAGCTCATCGAAGTAGTTTCGGATATCGACGAAGGCAAGAGTCCTGAGCTCGCTGGCAGCTTTGACGATGGCCATGACCAGATTCTTGGAATCGAGCCTCAAGCCAGCAGTGTCCAGCAGCATGGGAATTTGTGTTTGATAAAGATTAGCAAGACTGAGTTTTTCAAAACGAGCGATCCAGCTCGGCTTGCTTCCCAGGTCGACTGCGGTGGCAATGAATTCTCTGCCATGAATTCCGTCCCTTGTCGGCCGGACTATCTCTGACATATCTGTCCAGATCAGGTCAAAGCCGGAGCCTTTGAACGGGCCCCGATAGCCTGCGCCATAAACAGGAATTTTCCCTTCTTCGGCTTCGCTCCAGATGGTATGGATCATCTCAGGCTTCCAGTAGCTGTTTCCCAGATTCTCTGACTCTTTGTTCTTGACCATTTTGAGCGCTTGCTGCGGGCAATTCTGGATGCAGGAGAAGCAGTTCTTGCAGAGACGGCTGACAGGTTCGGCCATTATTCGAGGGTCGGCAGCGTCCCGCTTGTGGACATCGTAGATGCAGAGGGATTGGCATCTGCCGCAGTTTAAACATTTATCTTCGCGGATGACCTGGAATTTGCCTATCTGGGTCGAGGGCAATATCGCCGGAGATGTTTCAATGTGATATCTTTTATACATTCCCGCCGCCCTTAAGATGATTATTAGAAGATAAGCTCAAAGAATCCAAAAGCTCGGCACAGGCAGGGTCAGAGTCAACCTGTTTGATGAATTCATCGATTTTCTCGACTGGCCGGCCGAAATTCTTCTCGATAATGGATTCGAATTTTTCCCATAGCGGAATCAAGGCTAATTTGCTCTGACAGACGTATTCACAGAGATGGCAGTGCAAGCAGAGGAAAACTTTTTCAGCGCAAGCCTTGTTGAGAGCTGCGCCGCCGAGGAGTTCTTTGAGGAGAAAGAGCTTCCCTTTTGCTGTTACGATCTCTGAGCCGTTCATCAGGTAGGAAGGGCAGACCGCTGCGCAGGCTCCGCAGCTTGAGCAGGCTTCTGTCTCAGGGAAGGGGCTTTTTTGTTTTTTATGATTGTTCAGAATTTTTGAGAGCGGTTTGAAGACAGGATTATTCTTTGCAAACAGAGAGCTCATTAAAAAAGCGATTTTTAGAAGATGTGCGATTTTAGAATCTGGGGAGAATGATTTAGAAGGATTCAGAAGGTTGGCGGAGTCTGTCTCTTTTTTGAAGCGCCGGAAGTCTTTGAGGGCATCAGCCGAAAAGTTTTTCTCGAGCATCGGCAGGTTCCAGACTCCGATTCCATATGGCTTGCCGCCGCAGCTCAAAGCTGTGCGGGCCAAGGAGTAGGTGAGAAGAAGATGATAATAGTGGGCGAATTTTTTGGGGTCAGAAGGGAAGATGGTAAAGACCACAGCCTCATTCCTGTTGATGAGGGAAGCTTCGCTCGACAGTTCGAGGTGGTGATTGTCCCCGAAGATTCTGGCCCTTGCCAGGAAATTTTCGAGCCTGCGGACGGGGAGGATGATTTCAGCGCCAAGAAGAGAGGGATAGAGAGACCTCAAGGAAAAGGGGAAGAATCTCTCGTTCCATAGAAAGGATGTCAGAAAATCTTCGGCGAGCACTCCGTTATTCTTTGCCGCGAGCTTCAAGAATGCATGCTCAGAGGAGAGGCCTTCGAAGACAGCCAGCACCGCTTCAGATTCTGGGAAAGAGATTTTTTCCTTGAGCAAGAAATTTTTATGCTTCAAACGAGTATGGTCAAGATAAGAAATATGGGTAGGCTGAATTTTTGAATCTCTCAGAAGGTCGAGCAAAAAGCCGACAGCCTCTTTGTTGCTCTTAAAAAGAACGAGACAGGGCTTGGAAGACTTTGCCTCCCTGACCTTGAGCTCGACCTTGGTGATGACTCCCATCTGGCCTTCGGTTCCGATGAAATATTTGAAATCACAATCTTGGGAGTCAAGCCATGCCTTTCTTTGAGGTGCGATAATTTCGATGGAACGAACCGCACTTGAGATATGTCCATAGCGAAAGCTGTTGATTCCAAAGCCTCCGGTGGAGAGCCAGCCGCCAACTGTCGAAAAAAGGCTGGTGGGATAAGTGAAAAGGTCAAGGGAGTATTTGCTCAGGAAAAGCCTAAGGTCCCGCCACCTCAGCCCTGCTTCGACCAATATTGTTTTCTTTCTTTGGTCAAAATCAAGAATTCGGTTGAGACGGGTTAAATCCGCCATTACTGACTTCCGCAAGGGAGTGATGGCGCCGATTCCTGAGGTTGCTGCTCCGCGAGGGATGACCGACAGCCTGTTTTTTCTTGATGAGGAAAAGAGGCGTTGGATGTCTTCAGAGTTTTCAGGCTGAAAAACGAATTGGATTTTTGGGAATCTCTCTTTTATAATATCAGGGAGTTCGACGGATTCCTTGGTGTACAGCTTGGCTTCAAGAGGATTTTCAATTATCATTATAGCAGGAATTTTACAAAATTTAATTCAAATGTCAATATATTTTTTGATATTATTTACAAATATATTAATTATAATTAGTTATGTTTACAATTGAAAAAGGAGGAAGGATGGTCGACGATCTGGAAAGAAAGATTTTAAAGTCCCTCAATCAGAATTCAAGGAGAAGCTTTCGGGAGATAGCCAAGCAAATCGGCACTTCGGCGCCGGTGGTGATCAACAAGATAAAAAGGCTCGAGAAATTGGGAGCCATAAAGGGCTATATCCCAATCCTGGACCCGGAATATTTTGGCTACAATTTAACGGCGGTCGTTGCTCTGAGAATTTCTCATGGAAAGCTCATCGAGACTCAAGAGAAGATCGCCGAAGACCCGCGTGTTTTTGCCATTTATGATGTCACCGGCGAATGGGATTCGATTGTCATCGGACGCTTTAAAAGCAGGGAGGATTTGAACAAATTCATCAAAACTGTTCTTGCTCTGAGATATGTGGACAGAACAGTCACTCATATCGTGCTCAATGTTGTCAAGGATGAAAGAAGAGTTATTGTTTAGTGAGAGGTTCTCTTTTTTTCCTCTTTTTCCAGAGCCGGTAGAGAAACACGGCCGGAGCCTGATAAAAAGCGAGGATAATAGGGGAGAGGATAAGCCAGTAGATGTTGAAATTAGGGGCAAAAAGAAAGACGAAAGCTGCCACCCCGGCTATAGAGGCCAGGATGGAGGCGGCGAGAAGGAGGTGCGGGAATATTTCTTTCATCCTTCTTATTCCTGCTCAGGAATGACTGGCTGACGAATGTTTTTTTCTCCCAAGGTTTATGGTGGGCGGTACTGGGCTCGAACCAGTGACCCCCGGTTTGTAAGACCGGTACTCTACCCCTGAGCTAACCGCCCGGTGTCTTAGAGATTTTTCCAAAAGAAGCATAACTAAAGTAGAGAAAAGATTATTATTTGTCAAGGAAAGCGCGCTTATAATTGACACAAGAATAGCCTTATGTTAAATTTAGAGTCCATTAATTAAAAAAACATTCAAAACATCGAGGGTCAATGAAATGTTTGCGGTTATAAAGACAGGAGCAAAACAGTACAGGGTTCAAGAGGGAGATGTTCTCTGCATTGAAAAGCTTAACAAGGAGAAAGGAGAAAAATTCACCTTTAATGAAGTCCTTCTTGTGGAGGATGGGAAAAAGACCCTCATCGGTACTCCTTTCGTTGAAAATGCCCTGGTGAAAGCCGAGATTATTGAAAACCTTAAAGACGACAAAGTCATTGTCTTCAAGAAAAGGAGAAGGGAGCAGTACAAGAGGATGAGAGGGCACAGGCAGGAGCTAACTCGAATAAAGATTGAAGAGATTGCTCTTGGTCCAAAAGAAGCGGCAGAGAAACCAGCCGAAGCCGTGAAAGAGGAGAAAATAGCTCCTCGAAAGCCAAGAGTGGCGGCAAAAAAGCCAGAAGCCAGAGAAGAAAAAGCCAAAGCCCTCAAAGCCGAAAAGGCTAAGGAAAAAGCTCCAGCCAAGAAAAAGGCAGCAGCGAAGGCCGCGGCAAAGGCTGATAGGAAAAAAATTAAGAAGGAGTAAGAGCATGGCTCATAAAAGATCTGCTGGAAGCGCAAAGAACGGAAGAGAAAGCCAATCAAAGAGGCTCGGTGTTAAGAGGTCGGGCGGACAATTGGTTTCCGCCGGCTCTATCCTTGTTCGTCAAAGGGGTACGCCTTTTAAGCCTGGACTGAATGTCGGAAGAGGAAAGGATGATACTCTCTTCGCCAAAATTGCCGGAATTGTCCGATTTGAACCCAGAGGTAGAAGGGGAAAATTTGTCTCCATCATTCCTGCTTAGGAGGTCTGGACTCCTCTAAATATGTTTGTTGACCAGGTCAAGGTGACTCTCTCCGCAGGAAAGGGAGGTAATGGATGTGTGAGCTTTCGCAGGGAATGGGGTGTTCCTCGTGGCGGGCCTAATGGCGGTCGTGGAGGGGACGGAGGAAGCATCTATCTCATCTCTGATGAGAATTTAAATTCTCTCGCCTATTTTCGTTTCCATCCCATAAACCGTGCCGAAAGAGGTGCCCATGGCGAGGGAAGCAATCGCCAAGGGAAAAAAGGCAAAGACCTCTATGTGAGAATTCCAGTAGGAACAGTTGTCCGGCGCGCTGAGAAAGCAGAAGTTCTGTTTGACTTTATATCGTCGGGGCAAGAATTTTTGATTGTCAAAGGGGGGAGGGGCGGACGCGGCAATGCTTCCTTTGCCACCTCGACTCATCAAGCGCCCAGAGAGTGGGAGAAGGGCGAGCCTGGCGGAGAGGGAGACTTTATCCTCGAGCTCAAGCTTATTGCTGATGTCGGGCTGATTGGTTTTCCTAACGTCGGCAAATCAACCCTTATCTCCCAAATATCTTCGGCGAAGCCGCTCATAGCTGATTATCCCTTCACGACTCTCACTCCTAATCTAGGAGTCGTCGACCTGGGCGAATTCAAGAGCTTTGTTGTCGCCGACATTCCTGGTTTGATCGAAGGGGCTCATCTGGGCCATGGACTGGGAATTAAATTCCTCAAACATGTGGAGAGGACGAAAATTTTGCTCCATCTTCTCGATGTCTCCCCCTATACAGGAAGGGATCCGGTTCAGGATTTCAGAATAGTTCTCAAGGAGCTCGAGGCCTTCAGCCCCAAGCTGGTCAAAAGACATCAGATCATAGCCGCCAACAAGATTGACCTTCTCGGGCGCAACGGGCAGAGGTTAGAGGCTGTAAAAAAGCTTGCTGAAGAAGAGGGGCTTCCATTTTTCCCCATTTCTGCCCTCAAGAAAAAGGGTCTCATGGAGTTAATCACTGAAATAGCCAAGACATTAGGGCTTATGGAAAAAGGAAAAAATTAGTGGAGAAGGAGAGGATAGGGCTTTTTGGCGGAACCTTCAACCCGATTCATTCCGGGCATCTCAGGGCAGCCAAAATAGTGAAAAAAAGGTTTTTTCTGGAAAAGATTTTTTTCATCCCTTCTTATATTCCTCCCCATAAAGAATCGGCCGGGATTGTCTCCGCCCGCCATCGTTTGAGAATGGTCGAACTGGCCCTGCGCCCCTATTCAAGTTTTGTCCCCTGCTCGATCGAGGTTGAAGCCAGGGAAAAATCTTATTCGATCATCACTCTCAACAAGTTGAAGAAGCTTCATCCCAAAGCATTGATCTTCTTCATCCTGGGTGTTGATGCTTTTTTAGAGATTGAGACATGGAAGGATTATGAACAGGTGCTCGAGGAGTGTTATTTTGTGGTCATCGACAGGCCTGGGTATCGTTTGGGTGACGCCAAGAAAACCCTAAAAGGAAAATACCAGGGAAAAATGCACAAACTCTCCGAGTCCGAGCCTGTCAGAGATGAACTGCTTCTATGCTTCAAAATATTCCTTCTGCCCATAGATGCTTTGGACATCGCCTCGACCGAAGTGAGAGAGAGAATCAGAAAAGGGGAATCGATAAAAGATATGGTTTCCAAAGAAGTTGAAACCTATATAATAGATAAGAGGCTTTACCAAACGTAAAAGATGCCGAGAGAAAGAGTTAAGAAAAAGGTCACCAAAAGAAGCCTTCCTCGCGAAGTGAGGATTTCCGCCAAAGCCGGCAAAGCCAAAAAAGGAGAGGAGCTCATTGTCCTGGATTTAAGGGGGATTTGCTCTTTCACCGATTTTTTCGTTATCATGCATGGAAATTCTTCCAGGCAGAACATTGCCCTCTACGAGAATATCGAGCAGGAATTGAAGAAGGAGGGTATCACTCCTTTAAGCGTGGAAGGGGCGGAGCATGCGGAATGGATTTTGATAGATTATGGAAATTTCATCGTCCATGTTTTTTCTAAGAACGCCCGAGAATATTATTCGTTGGAAAAATTATGGGGAGATGCGCTCAAGTTTTCTTATTAAATGGCTCCGGCTGAGTGAGTCGAAAACACGCCGCCTAATCCAATATCTTTGTTCTTCATTACGCAAAGATGCAAAAAATATAAAAAACATATTGACATTTTTCATTTTTACGATTATTTTTTATGGATAATTTTTTGAAAAGGAAAGAGATTCTTTTTTCGATTCGCCATGAAGTTGAAGGTCTTATGGCCAGGAAGAACACGCAATAGAGAGATAAGAAGCTTAGAAGAATATTATTTAAAGAAAATCAATCGGTTAGCAAAATGTCCGCTCATCCAGTCAAAGGAGGGAAAGGGGATTGATGAGAAATTTGCCGCCAGAATCAAAGAAATTGAAGCTTTTGAGCTTGAAAAACACCTTAAAGATGATTATATTATCTGCCTCGTTGATGAAGGTAAAGAAATGACTTCCCTTGAATTTGCTCGCTTTTTAGAGAAAGTCGCCTTAAGCTCCGGACGTGTTATCGCCTTTGTCCTTGGAGGGTTTTTGGGCCTGGATGAGAGAATCCTAAAAAGGGCTGATTTTCTTCTCTCGCTTTCCCGAATGACTTTCTCTCATGAGTTGAGCCGAGTCATACTCTTGGAGCAGGTCTATCGCTCCTTGACCGTCATAAAAGGGAGACATTATGCCAAATAAGGGGGGACGATTTTGACTAGAAAAGAAAGAGAAATTTACAAGAAGAAGCTTTTAAAAAAGAAAGAAGAGATCGTTCATAAAATAAGCGAAGCTCATAATGAAACTAAGGAAGTGGAAGCAGGGATAGCTCAGGATGTCGTGGATAAAGCCGAAAGTTCCTACACGAAAGAATTTCTTTTCAGCCTATCCGATTCAGAAAGAGAACAGCTGTTTTTGATCGATGACGCGCTAAGGAGAATTGAAAAAGGCGAGTATGGTCTTTGCCAGATGTGCCACAAAGAGATAGGCAAAAAGAGGCTGGATGTCGTTCCCTGGGCCCCCTTCTGTATTGAGTGCCAGGAGAAGGAGGAGCAGAGGGAAACCGGTTGAGCTCCTCTCTTCGGCGGAAGATTTCCTCAGGGGCAAAGCTCGCCGAGCTCATTTTTTTTCCTTCTTTCTGCGAGCTGTGCTCTTCTTTCCTTGAATTTCCCGGCGAAAGAGTTATCTGCCGCTCCTGTTGGGAGGGAATCAAGCCGTTCTATTCTTCTTACTGCCTGTGTTGCGGCCGCTTTTTTGAGGGAGCCGGAGAGCCTCATTTCTGTCAGAATTGCCTGGAGGAAAGGCCGCCTTTTTCTTGCCATCGTTCCTTTGGCAAGTACAGTGGAAAACTCAAAGATTTGGTCCTCTTTTATAAATTCAACAAGTTTTGGATTATAGGGAAGGACCTTGCTCGCTTAGTCCATAAAACTCTGGGCAAAAGGGAAGAGATATGGTTGGGATTAGATGCCATCATACCTGTCCCCCTTCATCCAAAGAGAGAGAAGAGGCGAGGGTTTAACCAGGCTCAAGTTATTGCCAAAGAGCTGGCCAATCTAGAGAACGTCAAACTCTTGGAAGGAGTATTGGTGAAAACCAAGAATGTGCCGCCTCAGACATTCCTCCAGTTGAAAGAAAGAGAAAAGAATGTTCGCGGCGCATTCCGCGTGGTAAAAAAGGAAAAGATTAAAGACAGAGTTGTTCTCCTGGTCGATGATGTCTATACGACTGGCTCGACGGTTCGCGAGTGCAGCTTGGTCTTGAAAGAAGCAGGGGCCAAAGAGGTTAAGGCTTTAACCATTGCCCAAGCCTGAGACCTTAATTTCAGGCTGAAATAGAAAAGCAGCCAGAGCCTTTCGACACTGGGAAAAGAAGATATATTCTTATCTTTTTCCTTCGATCAAGACTGTGGCTTCGCCCCTTATCATCTTTCCTTCAAGTTTCTTTCTTAATTCTTCAGTTTTTCCTCTGAGGAATTCCTCGTGGATTTTCGTTATCTCTCTGGCAATGACAATTTGCCTGTCTCCCAATATTGGCTGACAGACCTCGAGGAAAGAAAGGAGCTTTCTGGTTGGGATGTAGAAGACAAGAGTGGCTTCTTCCTCCTTCAAAGACTGAAGCATTTTTTTTGTAGCTTCCTTTTTCGGGGGAGAAAACCCGAGGAAGAGAAATCTATGAGAGGGAAGGCCTGAAGCTGAAAGGGCTGCTGTCAGGGCTGATGCGCCTGGAACAGGGGAGACCGTTATCCCCTGCCTTATGGCTTCCCTTATCAGGGGATAACCAGGGTCTGAAAGGCCAGGAGTGCCCGAATCAGTGACCAGAGCCACATCCTTCCCTTCTTTGAGCATTTTGATGATAAAGGGAATTTTTTGGCTTTCACGGGGATGGTAATAGCTGAGCAGCCTTTTTTTGATGCCGTATCTATTTAAAAGCTTCATCGTCTGCCGGGTGTCTTCACAGGCTATGGCAGAGACTTCATTGAGAATTCTCAATGCCCTGAAGGTCAGGTCTTCAAGGTTCCCGATAGGTGTGGCGACGATGTGGAGCCTGCCCAGGACTTTAGCCCCTGAGTTTTTCCCTTCCATGGCCTATTTTCCCCAGTCATAAGAGAAGAGAAAGTCGTGGCCGACTGTGCGAGCAGAGATTTTGGGGATAGGAGGGAGCTTTCTCTTGAATTCAGAGTTCTTGATGAGGAGCGCAATCTTGTCCACATCTTCGGCCTTGTGTCCCGAGGAAATGATGTCTTTTCTTGGCTTCCTTTTGTCCACAAGCTCGAAGAGGATGGCATCGATTTCCTCGTAAGAGAGGCCAATTTCTTTCTCGTCTGTTTGTCTTGGCCATAAACCTGCAGTGGGCACTTTTTTCTGGATTTTCTTAGGAATTCCCAGCTGTCGCGCTAATTGCTTGATTTGAGTTTTATAAAGGTCACCTAAAGGGTTTATGGCGGAGGCCATATCGCCATGGATTGTCCCATACCCAAGCAATAACTCTGTTTTATTGCTCGTTCCCAACATCAATGCTTTTTCTCGGACTGAAAAGTCGTAGAGGATGGACATCCTTTCTCTGGCCATCTTGTTTCCTTTGGCAATCCTGTTTTCAGTCGGGTATTTTGAGAAGTAAGCATCGACCATGGGAGAGATGTCGATAATTCTTGATTTTATCCTCAGCAGCCCGGCAAAATCTTGGGCATCCTCAACATCCTCGCTGAACGCCTTTCCATAAGGCAGGATGAGGGCGATGACATTCTTCGCTCCCAGCGCTTCGACGGCCAGCGAAGCGCAGACAGAGGAATCAAGCCCCCCGGAGAGTCCCACGATTCCCTTATGATAGTTGAACTTGAATAATTCTTCCTTAATGAACGAAACAAGGACTTTTTCCACAAAAGGAGCGTTAATCTTCATGGCTTGAGACAATTTTTTTGAGAGATTCAAGGATGACCTCCGGCCTATCATCTCTTTTGTATGGCCATTTTTTTCGTGCTTGCCGGATATCATCCAGGTCAATGTCTTGAACGAGAAAATCTTTATCGAGGTAAGGAGCCTGGGCGACGAGCTCGCCCAGCGGATTGTAGATGAATGAGCCTCCAGCAAAGCTCTTTCCGTCTTCAAACCCGACCCTGTTGCAATAGATAACAAAGGCGCCGGAGAATCGCGAAATGGCTTCGCCCATCAGCTCCCACATCCGGCTTGTCTCATAGCCTTTATTGCCATAGATTCCCCGTCCAGGAGCGGCACTGATGACGATGATGACTTCCGAGCCTCCAGCAAAGAGGAGATAGTTTGCGCCGTAGCTGAGAAAGTCTCTGCAAATTATCATGCCTGCCCTTCCATAAGGGCTCGAAAAAGTCTGGAAACTTTTTCCCGAGGCGAAGAATTTTCCTTCCTCGAACATCCCATGAGTCGGAAGAAAAACTTTGCGATGGATATGGAAGACTTTTCCTCCGGATAGGAAAGCGGCCGAGTTATAGAAGAGGCCTCTTTCCTTTTCTTCCACAAACCCAAAAACAAGCGAAAGCTTACGGCTTGCGGCTCGCAGCTGGCCGAAGTAAGGATTTTTTTTGGGGGAAAGGGCGACTTCTTCAACAAGGTCTTTAAGTGTATATCCGGTGAGACTGAGTTCAGGAAAGATAAGGAGGTCGACATTTTTCTTTTTTGCTTTTTCGATATAATGGAGATGAAGAGCAAGATTTTTGGCGACATCCCCCAAGTGGGGTGTCATTTGAACCAAACCGACTTTCATTCCTGAAAAATTATCACAATTCCCCATAGAAAGAAAGGGGACAGTCCCCTTTTTATAAAATAAACAATTGAAAATTCCCCATTCTTTGTATAATAATATTAAAAAATGGAACATATCGGATTCTACCTGAGAGAAATCTACTTTAACAAAGATAGCGGCCGCCTTATTTTCAATTATAAGGATATTCAGAAATATCTCTTCTTCGAGGCCGGATTATTAGTCTTCACCAAAACCAATCAGCCCAGCGAATTCTTGGGAGAATTCTTATTCAGGATGAAGAAAATTCCTGAAGAGGTCTATTCCAGAATCGACCAATTCATCGAGCCGATGCAGAGCATAGGAAAAATTTTGGTCAAAAGCGGCATTATAACCGAGAAAGATCTGCATTCAGGCCTTATGTATCAAATGAGAGAGACCGTATTGAACGTGTTTCCTGTTTTCAAAGGCAATTTTAAGTTCCAAAAAAAGACCGGGTTCACTGAAGGAGAATTTAAAACGAAAATAAATGTCATTGACCTGATCGAGGAAGGCATAAGACGGGTGAGCTACCATCCCGAGATAAAGAAATTCATGGAGGAAAAAGTTCTCATTCCCAAGACAATGGACTGCATTGACCGCTTGAAAATAAAGGAGCGAGAGCTGTTGGGGATGATTGATGGAAAACACAGCGGCGCCTCACTCCTTCGTTCCACAAAATTTCGTCCCAGGCCATTCTGGACGAGCCTTTATCTTTTTTATTGTTTGAACCTCATCGGTTTTCCGGAAGAAAAGATCTCAATGAAAAAAGAGAAGGCTAAAGAAGTTGTTCCAGACGATTCAGAGAGAAGGTTAAACGAGGTGATCACAATTAGCAATAATCTTCCGAGCCTTGATTACTACGCTCTTCTCAATGTTTCGCGGACCGCTTCTCAAAGCGAGGTAAAGCTGGCTTATTTTAATTTGGCGCGGAGATATCATCCAGATCGCTTTGATCAAGATCTTCCGGCAGACACAAAGATGATGATCGAGGAGGTCTTCAGTCAGATAACAAGAGCTTACGATGCTCTCATCTCTGGAAAGGAAAGCTTGCGCCCTGAACCCAGCAAGGCGACTCCCTCTGGAGAAGAAAAAATGGACCCAGAAAAGAAAGCGGAGATGAAATATCGCCATGCGCACTTTCTTTATAATCAAGGAAAATATCAGGAGGCGTTGGTCCCCATGGAAGAAGCTCTAAGGCTGAAAAGGAACAAAGGCAACTATGTTCTTCTCCTGGCCATGATCGAGATGAAAATTCCTGCTTTCAAGAGGAAAGCCGAGGAGGATTTCCTGATAGCTATAGATTTGGAGCCATGGGTCGTAGAAACTTATGTTGAGCTAGGAAAATTATACAAAGATGTTGGCCTCCCTGTTAAAGCCACAAAGATGTTTAGAAAGGCTCTGGAGATGGAGCCTGAAAACAAAACTGCGCTCCATGAATTAGGCTTGGAAAAGCCCAAAAAGAGGGGAATTAGACAGATACTCCGAATGGGAGTCTTGCCCAAGAGGAAAAAGGAGAAGGAAGACTAGGTCTTCTTAACTATTTTTAAAAATTCTTTTTCATTAAGCGTTGGGATGCCAAGCTTCTGAGCTTTATCAAGCTTGGAGCCGGGGGATTCACCTGCAACCAGATACGTCGTTTTGCTGCTCACAGAGGAGGAAACAGCTCCTCCCATCTCCTCGATGATTTCTTTTGCCTCTTCCCTGGTGAGAGAGGAAAGAGTTCCCGTAAGAACAAAAGTCTGTCCGCTCAAGGGAAGCCCGCGGCCTCGGCGTGGCTCTTTACAGGAAAAATTAAGGCCCATTTCTTTTAGCTTATTGATCAGCTTGACGTTTTCAGGCTGTTTAAAGAAGAAGGCAATGCTTTCAGCCACAGTTGGGCCAACATCTTCCACCTGAGTTAGCTCTTCCAAGGTTGCCTTGGCCAATCTGTCCAAGCTCTTAAAATGGGCAGCAAGAGCCTGAGCTGTGCGTTCCCCAACATGCCTTATTCCGAGGGCATAAATCAGACGATCAAGGTCTCTGTGTTTCGATTTTTCAATTTCATCCAATAAATTCTGCGAGCTTTTCGGCCCCATTCGTTCCAGCTTCACCAGGTTCTCATATTTCAGAGAATAGATATCCGGAATATTTTTGATGAGTTCAACCGCCATGAGCAGGTCGACAAGAGCATCTCCCAGGCCTTCGATGTTCATGGCTCTGCGCGAGGCAAAATGGAGCAGGGATTCTCTCAATTTTGCGGGACAGGAAGGGTTTGTGCAGCGAGAGATGGCCTCTCCCTCAGGCTTAAAGGCTGCCGAATGGCAGACAGGGCATTTAGAAGGGAAAGCAAATTTTTTTTCTTTTCCTGTTCGCCTTTCCTTCATGACCGAGACAACTTTGGGGATGACGTCTCCGCTTCGCTCGATGAGGACATAGTCTCCAATTCTTATGTCTTTTCTCCTGATTTCATCTTCATTGTGGAGAGTGGAGCGGCTGATGGTGATTCCGGAGAGTTTGACAGGTTTCAGAATCGCCACCGGAGTCAGGGCACCTGTTCTTCCCACCTGGATGATGATATCCTCTATCTGGGTTGTGGCCTGTCTTGCCGGAAATTTGAAAGCGATGGACCAGCGCGGGAACTTGGCTGTCCATCCCAGAGCCTCATGCTGCTCGGTGGAGTTAACCTTGATCACGATTCCGTCAACGTCATATTCCAGGCTGTCCCTTTTTTCGTGCCATTCCTCCCAGAAGGAAATGACATCTTCGAGCGTCGGGCAGTGGCGAGAGTTGGGATTGATTTTAAAGCCCAACTCTTTCAGAGTCTGCAGGTTTTTCCATTGGGTCGCCTGCTCTTTCCCTTCGATAAAAATGTAGTAGAGGAAAACATCCAATTTTCGTGAAGCGACTTCTTTCGGGTCAAGCTGGCGAAGGGAACCGGCGGCTGCGTTCCTGGGATTGGCAAAGAGGGGCTCTCCCTTTTTTTCTTTTTCCTGGTTTATTTTTTGAAAGGATGGAAAAGGAAGATAGACTTCTCCCCTGACTTCAATTTCCCGGGAGTCTTTAATGGAGAGGGGCATACTTCTGATTGTCTTGACGTTCGGTGTGACATCGTCTCCCCTGAAGCCGTCTCCTCTGGTCACAGCCTGGACATACTTTCCGTCGCGGTAAATGGCAGAAATGCCGAGGCCATCAATTTTCAGCTCGGCCACATAATTAATTTTCTCGCCTGGAATGATTTTTTTTATTTTCTCTTCGAATTCCCTTAGTTCTTCAAGGCTGTAGCAGTTGTCCAGGCTGAGCATGGGGGAGCGGTGCTCGACGGTGGCGAAGCCGGTGAGGGGTTGCTCTCCGACTCTCTGAGTTGGAGAATCAGGAGTGACGAGTTCCGGGAACTGCCTCTCCAGCTCCATCAGTTTTTTAACCAGCTTATCAAATTCATAATCAGAAAGCTGCGGGTCGTTATCGACGTAATATTTCTTTTCATGATATTTTATTTCTTCTCTCAATTTCTGAATTTCATTCTTGGCCTGAGTGAGAGAGATTTTTTTTGTTGCCATTTCATCCCCGGCTATGATTGTTTGTAAGCTTGTCTCCTTTTTTTGCGGATGTTTGAATGATATCTCAGGAGAGAGAAAAGTTCAAATGGAGGGGAGGGCAGCTTGACTCTATTTGATGCCTAATCTTTTCTTTGCCTCTTCGATCTGGACATTCCACTTGTCCAGAGCGAGCTTCTGCTCATCACCGAGTTTTTGGATGGCCTTTTTTTCGGATTCAATCTGAGCGTTCAGATTCTGCATCTCCTTTTTTTCTGCTTCTGTCAAGTCCTCTTCGTTCTTTTCCCCGAATTTTTCGTTAAAGGCTTTGGTGAGCTCTTCCAGTTTTGCGGTTCTTTCCTGGAGTTCTTTGGCTTTTTCATTGTATTTGAGGTCTTTGTTTAAGGTGTTGAAGAAAAGGTCTTCGGCGAGTCCCATCGCTTTTTGCGAATGGGCAGCCGATAATAAGCTGGCATCGAGAAAATAATGGAGGGCCTCCTGAGCGAGTGCAGGGTTTGATTTGGCGTTTTCAGCTTCGATGATTCCGATGTTAAAGGCAGTTTCCCCGCTCTTCTGTTTCATATAGGCCATTTTATAGTACTTGAGAGCTTCATTTTTCTTCCCTGTCCGGTGAAGGATCCTGGCGTAGAGGCTGTAACTTTCAAAATCCTTAAAAACCTCGGCCACAATTGCAAAAGCTTTTTCCGCTTCATTGTAAAACTTGAATTCATAGAGCGTCTTTCCCACTTTTTTCAGATTAATCAAGATTTGCTTGTCATTCAAGATTTTGTAGGACTCTATGTAGGGGCCTACGGCGCTTTTAGCGTCCTTAGCCTTGTCAAAGGCCTGTCCCTGGGCAAAGTAAGCATAGCCTAAAAGCTTTTCCCATGAAGCCCGACCTGTCTCTTCAGATTCTTTGCCTCTGCTGGCCTTTGCGATCTCCGCAGCTTGGGAAGCATAGCTTTTCGCTTTTTCCAAGTTCTGTCCGCGCTCGCCGTAAATTCCTGAAAGAGTGATTAAAATTTGACACTTAATGAGGTCATCCAGGCCGCCCATAGCCAGAGCCTTTTCGCCATAATTTATGGTTTCTTCGGCTGTCTTTCCTTGATAAGCAAGGAGGCAGAGATTGCCGTTGGCATAATTCTCGTACTGGGTTCCTTTCCCGGCATATTTCGTCAGATACTCTCTGAGAAGATTAGCCCTCTGAGCCCGGTCTGCGGTTGTCATCGCTTTGACGTAATCTTCATTGGCAGTCTCGGTTTGAGCCGGTAGATAAGAAATAAAAAGGATTAATGCTAAAGCTATCAGCCCCGTTTTTTTCATTCTTAGACCTCGCATGAAATTTTTTGCATAATAGCCTTCTCTGAAAAAAATGTCAATATCAGAGATTCAAGAAGCCAAAAATCTAAACTCATAAATCTAGCAAGCAAAAAATATGCCAAGATCTTATTCATGTTTAAATAGGATAGCATCCTAAATTCCGTGATAGCCAATGACCAGCATTGGGGTGGCGCGGCGTGCTCCCCGCAACGCCCGCAGCTGCAGGGGTTCCCCACGGGGGGATGGGTGCAGCGAGGACGGACGGGGAGCACGCCGTGCCAGGACCCCCGCTGCAATTTTATGATTATCACGGAATTTAGGATCTTCCCCTTAAATAGAGAATATTTGGAAATTTAGGTGAAGGTCATATAGAATAATACAAATGGCTGACAGAAGAGCAGATTTTCCCGCTGTTTTTCTGGATAAGATTGGCAAGCCCTTAGAAGAATCTGTATCTCTTAAGGATCATTCAAACTTTAGAATCGGCGGCAAAGCCGACTATTTTTTTGAAGCTTCAATAATCCAGGAACTTGTGGCCTCGATTCTTTTGGCGCGCTCGACCTCCATGCCTTATTTTCTTATCGGAGGGGGGAATAACCTTTTGTTCGATGATGATGGATTCCCTGGCCTGATTGTAAAAAACGCGGTAGCCGGAAAGGAACTCAGGCGTAAAACAGAGATAGAAACTTTCTCTGGCTGCTTTTTGAGTGATGTGCTTCAACTTTCGATAAAAGAAGAGCTAACCGGGTTTGAATTTTTAGCGGGAATTCCAGGGACAATCGGCGGGGCTGTCTTTGGCAATGCTGGCGCCTTCGACCAAAGCATCGGGGATTTTTTAAAAGAAGCTCTGCTTCTCAATCAAAAAGGTGAGCAGGTCAGAGTCAAAAGAGATTATTTCGAGTTCGGTTACCGCCAGAGCATTCTCAAGAAAAGGCATGAAATCCTCTTGCAGGCTGTTTTTGAGCTTGATGAAGGGGAAAGAGAGAAGATAAAAGCGAAGGTTGAGGGCAATTTGGAAGTTCGCAGGGAAAAGCATCCCCCAGAAGGGACAGCCTATGCCGGGAGCTATTTCAAGAACGTCGTCCTTCCGGACGGAAAGAAAGTTCCTGCTGGCTATTATCTGGAAAAAGTTGGTGCGAAGAATATGCGGGTAGGAGGAGCGCTTGTCTATCCGGGCCACGCGAATTTCATCATTAACCAAGGGAATGCTTCAGCCCAGGATGTTCGCCGCCTTGCCCAGGAACTCAAGAGGCGGGTGAAGGAAGAGTTCGGCATCGAGCTTGAAGAGGAGGTTATCTTTCTTGGAGCAGGGCTTTCATTGCCCTGATTTTTTGCGAAGACAATCTTTTTTCTCTTCTTGCTATTTCCAAGGCCTGCTCAGCCAGCTTCCGGTATGTTTCAGGATAGGAAGGAAAAGCACGGAGAGCTTTAAGATGGCTGTTTACAGTTTTCTGGTCTCCTCTGATGACAGGGCCGGTCAGAGACGTGCCCATGTTAAATTTTTTTACATTGTGTAAAGTCCCTTGAACTAAGGGCAGAAGGACTTGGAAGGCTTTTTCTTCATTCAAGCCTGTTTGCTTGAGCAAGGAGACGGCCATATCTAAAAGCACAACCAGAAAGTTGGAGGCTATGCTGCAGGCTGAATGGTAAATGGCTTTGTCTTTCGCCTTGAGAATGAAAGGATGACCGCCGAGCTTCCGTACAATCTTTCGAGCCGAAGTCAGAGCCTTGCTGCATCCCTCGAGTCCAAAATAGACGCTCTTGAAGTCTGCCGGCTCGGTTTTTTTTTGGGCAAAGGACTGGACAGGATGGAAGGAAGCTATCAAGGCTCCCTTGTCCTTTAAGGGCTTGAGGATTTTTGAAGGAAGGAGACCTGAACAGTGGAAGACAAGCTTTTTCGACCAATCGATATTAGACTTTGCCAGTTGCGCGGCGACTTTCTCAATCTCTTCATCCGGCAGACACAGAAAGACTAAATCTCCGAGCCTTGCCGCTCGGACATTATCGGTCAGAGCCTTGCCTTTTCCGACGATTTTTTGGCTCTCTTTTGCCGAAGAACTTTTTTTGCAAGAGAGTGCTTTTATGCTGTATCCTTTCTTTCCAAGTGCAGAGGCCAGCGATGTCCCCAGCCTCCCGGCGCCGATTATAGAGATATTGTTCATTTTCTGTTTTTAAAAATCATGAGCCAATGGTCTATCTCGAGGGGAGAAAGCTCTGAGACTTCTTTCTGGAATTCCTGGAACCTCATGTTTTGCTTCAAGGCCGTTTTGAGCTCACGGTTAAACTCTTTCGAGCTCAAAGCTTTGGCTCCTTTTGACCTGGCAAATCTTTTAATCTCCCGGTCCGAGCTGACGACGAAGAATCTTCTTAGGTCTGTCTCGCGGGAAATGATTTCTTTAATGATTCCATCAGCTTTCTGGCCCAAAGGAGGATTGATGATTGAAAACTCTTTTTTCTGAAATTTCTCCAGGTCCGGCTCAGCAGCTCCGTCAAAAACAACAAAAACCCTTGTCCTTTTTCGTTGCTGAAAAATCAATAGGTCATGGATCAGGTTGTATTTGCTTTGCTTTTCCCTGAAATTGTGGGGGAAGATATGCCCCATCAAGTTATTGCCGTCGATCAAGTATGGCATTTTTTAGATTTCAAATTATGGAAAGAGAATCTTGAGAAGCTAAAGGCCTCTTCTCCTATTCTCTTATTCTTTCAATGAGGCCTCCGAGAGACTTGAGCTTCTCTTCAAGTCTCTCATAGCCACGGTCCAGGTGTTCGACATCGTTGACGATTGTTTCTCCCTTGGCAATCAGACCCGCCAGGACAAGAGAGGCCGAAGCCCTCAAATCAGTGGCTATGATCTCTGCTCCGGAGAGCGGAGTTTTTCCTTTGACAACGGCCTTATCTCCAGAGACTTCGATATTGGCGCCAAGGCGGAGGAGTTCGTTGATGTGGGAGAAGCGCCTGTCGAAAATGGTCTCGGTGATGATTGATGTCCCTGAAGCCTGAGTCATCAAGACAATAAACTGCGCCTGCATATCCGTCGGGAATCCTGGGTAGGGGGAAGTGGTGATATCTTGAGGCTTGATCTCTTCGCTTCCGATAACCCGGAGAGAATGATTGTTGAGCTTGTCTATCGTTGCGCCTGAATACCTCAATTTTTCAATGATAACGTCGAGGTGGTCAGGCCGAGTGTGAGTCAGGATGATATTCCCTTTGGTTAAAGCCCCGGCAACGAGGAAAGTTCCTGCCTCAATCCGGTCAGGGATGATGTCATGAGAGGCGCCCCCAAGCTCTTCGACTCCCTTGATCCGGATGGTCTCTTCTCCAGCGCCGTCAATCTTGGCTCCCATTTTGATCAACAGCTCACAGAGGTTTGTCACTTCTGGTTCCAGAGCGCATTTTTTTAAAATTGTCTCACCTTTGGCCAATGCGGCCGCCATGACCAAGTTTTCAGTCCCTCCGACTGTTTTCTTCTCGAATTCTATCACTGTTCCATTGAGACTTTTTGCTTCAGCCTTGATGTAGCCGTGCTCGAGGTTTATCGAGGCTCCCAGCTTTTCAAGCCCGTGGATGTGGAGGTCTATGGGACGAGAGCCTATGGCGCAGCCGCCGGGCAAAGCGACAATAGCTTTTCCGAAGCGAGCCAAAAGCGGACCCAGGACGAGGATGGATGCCCTCATCGCCCGGACCAGCTCATAAGAAGCTTCGGCCGATTTGAAGTCTTTGACCTGGATGGATAAAGAATTTTTTTTCAACTGGTAGCTTGCGCCGAGCTCTTTCATCAGGGTTAATATGGTGAAGACGTCTTTAACCAGAGGGACATTCTTCAGGCGGACCTTTTCTTTGGTCAAGAGGCAGGCAACGATGGCGGGTAAAACAGCGTTCTTGGCTCCGCTGATTTTGACTTTCCCTTTTAGCTGGAGGTTGTTATTCCCGCTAATCCTGATTTTTTCCATTTGCCAACATTCTAAATGAACGATACCCAAAATTCAACCGCCCGCTATTTTCATTGAAAGAAAGACATGATGTGTTACCATATTCGAGATATAGGTGTTGGGAGATAGCCGTAGCGACCATTGAGGATTTAGCCATCGGAGTTCGCTCTTCGAGGGAATCCGACGAAGTCGGGCGGCGAGTATGTCTGAACGAAGTGAGTTACGCAGCCGCCGAGAAGAGCGAATGGAGATGGCGTTAAAAATCCGATTGGGAGCAAGGCTATCTCCCAACACCTTTCAATGTTGATTTTTATGAAAGAGTCGTTTATTCTCTGAAAATAAAAATGGAGGCGAGAAAATGAGAATGCTCATCGGAGAAAAATGGGTTGACAAGGTCGAGAAGATTGAAGTCCGCAACCCTTACAACAACGAATTGATTGACACTGTCCCTGCCGGGGATAAGAAGGATGTGGAAGCAGCCATCGGAGCAGCAGAGGAAGGGTTTAGAATTAACCGCGACCTTCCTGTTCACCGGCGAATCTCGGTCCTTTACAGGACCGCTGAAATCGTAAGAAGCCGCCAGGAGGAGTTTGCCAGGACGATAGCCACTGAAGGAAGCAAGACCATCCGCGAGGCACGCAAAGAGGTCAGCCGCTGCGTTGACACCATCACCATCTCCGCTGAAGAAGCGCGAAGGATTGTCGGCGAGACCATTCCCTTTGACAGCCGCATCGGGTCGGAAAATAGGGTTGGCTACTACTGCCTCTTTCCCATCGGCGTTATCGTCGCCATAACCCCGTTCAACGACCCCTTGAACCTCGTTGCCCATAAAGTCGGGCCAGCCATTGCCGCCGGAAATTCTATTGTCCTCAAGCCCGCGACCGTCACTCCTCTTTCCGCATTAAAACTGGGGGAGGCACTGGTCGAGGCCGGGCTTCCCTGGAAGATCTTGAACATCGTCACCGGCCGTGCTTCAAGAATCGCCGATGCATTGGTCACAGACTCAAGAGTGAGGATGATTTCTTTTACTGGAGGAACCGAGGCAGGCCTGGACATTGTCAAAAAAGCAGGCTTGAAGAAAATAGGCATGGAGCTCGGCTCAAACTCGCCGGTGATTGTCATGGACGATGCTGACCTTCCCAAGGCTGTCGAGCTTTCTGTCTCAGGTGCTTTCTGGGCTGTGGGCCAGAACTGCATCGGCGTCCAGCGAATCTATATCCATGAAGCTGTCTACGGTGAGTTCGAGAGGATGTTTGTCCAGCGCACCAAGAAGATGAAGGTTGGCTTTCAGCTTGATGAGGAGACAGACATGGGGCCGATGATCACAGAGGAAGAAGCAGCCCGGGTGGAAAGATGGGTCAAGGAAGCCATCGAGCAAGGTGCCAAGCTTCTCAGCGGAGGAAAGAGAAAAGGGACTCTTTTCGAGCCAACTGTCTTCAAGAACATGCCTCAGGCTGCGAGGCTCAACTGCGAGGAAGTCTTCGGGCCAGTGGTGAATCTCTATAAGGTTTCCTCTCTGGATGAGGCCATCAAGCTTTCCAACAGCGTCAAGTACGGTCTTCACGGAGCCATCTTCACCCGCTCCTTGGAGAATGCCTTCAAGGCCATCAAGGAGCTCGAGGTCGGCGGAGTGATGGTCAACGATTCCACCGATTACCGCATCGACATGATGCCATTCGGCGGCGTAAAATGGAGCGGCCTCGGCCGGGAAGGGATTAAGTTTGCGCTGCTGGAGATGACAGAGCCAAAGGTTGTCTGTTTTAATCTTTGAGAGTCAGAGAGGTTTCTAAAATTAAAGGTGAATAAAATGTTGCCATTCATAAAAGCAACTTCCTATCTGCCCAATGCAGGGTTGATGAATTTGATGCGCCTTGCTCAAATCGCTTACGGTGACTTCGGTAATATCGAATCCGATGTGAGAAATTGTCAATGTTATTTTTCACACATATTGGAAAGGAGCAGGTTATGACTTCATTCAAGGTTGTTTGTATTGCCATTCTACTCTCGCTTGGAGGTGTAACCCTGATGAGCGATGAAGCTCAAAGTGGGCAAAGCGAGCTTGAAACTGCCGATAGCCTATTCAAGGCAGGAAAGTTTGTCGAAGCAGAGAAGCTCTACACTAAAGTTCTGGCTGCAGAGCCCGCGAATTTTCAGGCTGCTATTCGCTTGGGCAGCATTTCTCTGCTGGCTAACCGCTTGGATAATGCCCAGAAGTGGTTAGCCAAAGCCATCGAACTTAAGCCTGAGGAGCAAGCTCCTAAATCTTTGATGGCAGAAGTTTTTTATCGCCAGGGCGATTTCAAGCAAGCCGCACCGTTCTTCCGTGCTACAGGTCAAGAAGCGGTAGCAAAGAAGCTTGAGAGCTTTAAAGGCATCACGCCCTACCAAATCGAAGGGAAAGCTGAGGTCAGTCATCTGAAGTTCGTTATGACCGACCCATTGCCAGTTATCCAGGTGCGAGTCAATGAAGGCGAGCCTGTTAACTTCTTCATCGATACAGGCGGTGCTGAGGTCATCATTGACACCGAATTCGCCAAGGAGTTGAACATAGTGCAGTTTGGGTCGGTGACAGGCACTTTTGCAGGCGGAAAACAGGCGGCCTTCCAGCATGGACGGGTGGACTTCCTGACACTCGGCGACTTCACCCTCAAGAACGTTCCTGTGCATCTCATGGATGTCCGCCGTTTCTCTCAGCCTGTCTTTGGAGGGAAGCGAGTCGACGGAATTATCGGAACAGTTTTGCTCTATCACTTCATCCCTACCCTGGATTATCCCCAGGGTGAGCTCGTTCTGCGTCGCAAGACGAAGGAAAACCTGAAGCGAGTGGAGCGAGAAGCGCGGGCAAAAGAAACTATAGTGATTCCCTTTTGGATGGCCGGTGACCACTACATGGTGGCCTGGGGAACAGTTAACAAGAGCCAGCCGCTCCTTTTTTTTGTGGACACGGGGTTAGCAGGCGGTGGATTCACCTGCGCTGAATCTACCCTTAAGGAAGCAGGCATCAACTTGCAAGAGAGCTTTGCCGCTGAAGGGGTCGGCGGAGGAGGGAAAGTGAAGGTCATTCCATTCGTGGTCGAGGAATTGACGCTTGGCGATGCCAAGGAGCACAACGTTCGCGGATTGTATACAGGCGCTTTTCCTTTAGAGAATGCCTTCAGGTTTCGTATCGGAGGCTTGATTTCACACGGATTCTTCAGGCCCTATGCTTTAACCTTTGACTTTGTTGGTATGAGGTATTTTCTGGAGAGGAAAGAATAAGGTTCTCAAAAGACTTTTCCCAAAGTCCGGCCCATCCGTGGACCTGAAGATGAGCTTGAAAAAGTTAAAAAAGGTCTTTCCTCTGCTTACGGGCTGCAACATGATAGGCATGATTAAAGCGTATATTAATTGCAAATGAGTGTTATCAAAACTAATGGCTAAATATTTTGATAAGCAGAAATCTTATCAAAGATAGCTTAGATAACTTTACATATTATTAAAATATTCGTGCAGCTGCAGAGCAGTCAAAAGTTGCAGAAGAAACTGGCCATAAAATTTTAGACCTGCAAAAGAAATATCGCCAACAACTTCAGAAAGAGTCGGTTTCCATGCCGGCTTTCCAGTTATTAGATATGCTATTTTTAAACCCCTTTGTCAGTTTGCCGGGAATAAGCGATTACTTGAAGATAACCTGGCCTACTGCTAAAGCATCGGTGGAGCGCCTTATAAAACTGGGAATTCTCAAAGAAGTGTCTGGCCGCAAACGTAGTCGAATCTATTGTGCTGGAGAACTTCTTAATATTCTTGCTGAAGGATAATTGATTATATGAATTGACAAAATCTGCTGCTCCCGGAAGAGATTAGAGAGAATTTCTTTTTTAGGTTGCCTGATTTCTCTCCCCTCAAGCTTAGAATCCTTGTTATTGAGCGAGAAAAGACCATATCGCCAGAAGATGATAAATGTCAATCTATTGACAAATGATCATGCAGTCGTTAAAGTATAAATCGGAATCATTCCGAATAAAATGCGATGAGCCCGAAAGAGATTAGAACACAGCTTATCCAGGGACTGAAGAAAAAGAAGTTCAAGCTCACGCCACAGCGGCTTCAGATTCTTGACATCCTCTTCCAGGCGAAGACCCACCCGAGCGCCCTTGATATCTTTGCTATAGCACGGACAAGGATTCCGAGGATAAGCCTATCAACGGTCTATTACACGCTGGATATCTTAAAGAAGGAAGGATTGATCAAGGAACTGGAATTCTGCGATAGGGATAACCGCTACGAGGGGGATATATCCGATCATCTGAATCTTGTCTGCAAAGGATGCGGAAAGATTGAGGACTTCAAAGCCCGATTGCCTGTGCCTTCAGAGCGTGTGGAACAAAAGGCGGGTTTTAAGGTCGATGGGATGCGTTTTGAATATTATGGCTACTGTAAAGAATGCCAGAAAAAGAAGCATTAGTTTTTTGAAGTTCCCTGCAGCGGGCCGCTGGGAACTCCATAAAGCGTTCGCTAAAAAATAAAAGGAGGCTACTATGAAAAACCCTAACAAAACGCTAACGAACAATTTTGGCGCGCCGGTGGATGACGACCAGAATTCGCTCACCGCCGGCAACCCGGGACCTGTATTGATGCAGGACGTCCATCTCCTGGAGAAGCTCTCCCATTTTGAACGGGAACGCATCCCCGAGAGGGTGGTTCATGCAAAGGGAGCGGGAGCCTACGGGTATTTTGAAGTCACGACTGATATGACGAAATACACCAGAGCCAAATTCCTCTCTCAAGTGGGGAAACGGACCGAGGTTTTTATCCGCTTCTCTACCGTTGGAGGGGAAAAGGGGTCCGCAGATGCCGAGCGTGATCCCCGCGGGTTTGCAGTGAAGTTCTACACAGAAGAAGGCAACTATGATCTCGTGGGTAACAATACCCCTGTCTTTTTTATCCGCGATCCCCTGAAATTTCCTGACTTCATTCACACCCAGAAAAAACACCCTGCGACCAACCTCAAAGATCCTGACATGTTTTGGGATTTTCTCTCGCTGACACCGGAGTCCGTCCATCAGGTTACGATTCTTTTCTCAGACCGCGGCACACCCAGGACCTTTCGCCATATGAACGGCTACAGCAGCCACACCTTTAAATGGTATAACGAAAAGGGTGAGTACTTCTGGGTCCAGTATCACTTCAAGACCGAACAAGGCATTCAGAACTTCACCCGGCAGGATGCGGAAGTCATGAAGGGCAAGGATCCCGACCATGCCACTCGTGACCTCTATGCGGCGATCAAGCGCGGAGACTATCCATCCTGGAGGCTGGAGGTGCAGATCATGACGCCGGATCAGGCGGAAAACTACCGATTCGACCCCTTCGATATCACCAAGGTCTGGCCGCATGCAGACTTCCCGCCCATGACCATCGGCAGGTTAGCCTTGAACAAAAACCCTGAAAACTACTTCGCAGAAGTTGAACAGGCTGCCTTCTCTCCGGCCAATTTCGTTCCCGGCATCGCGGCATCCCCAGATAAGATGCTTCAGGGCCGCCTCTTCAGTTACCATGATACTCATCGCCACCGCCTCGGGCCAAATTATCACCTGTTGCCGGTGAACGCGGCCAAGGCATGCAGGGTCGACAACTTCCAGCGTGACGGTTTCATGCGCTTTGACAGTAACTTCGGAGGGAGTCCTAATTACTATCCCAATAGCTTCGGCGGCCCAGAACCAAAGCCAGAGGTCTCCGAACCCCCCTTTAAGATCTCCGGGAAGGCTGCGCGCCAGCGGTACATTCACCCCAACGATGACTTCATTCAGGCTGGCGACCTCTTCCGGAAGGTCATGACCGATACCGACCGGGAGCACCTCATCGGCAATATTGTAGACCATCTGGGTGGCGCGCAGAAGCGAATCCAATACCGTCAATGCGCTATCTTCTACAAGGCTGACCCTGATTACGGCCGCCGCGTAGGACAAGGGCTGAATCTGGATGTAAAGAAAATAGAAAACCTGGCAAATATGACGCAGGAAGAACGTATGAAGGCAACAAATCAAGAAACTTTTGTTTGAAAAACATGCTAGAGGGCTTGGTCCAGGTCAGCGATGACGTCGTCAGGATTTTCAGCCCCAACGCAGAGCCTTATCAGCTGAGGCGGGATGTCAGCCATCTTGCGCGCTTCCTCACCCTGCTGCTGGTGGGTTGAGATTGCCGGAATGGTGGCCACGCTCTTGATTCTTCCCAAATCCGTGGCCCTGAAAATAAGCTTGAACTTGTCAAAAACTTTTCGTGCATTCTGCGCAGGCCCGTCAACCCTGAAGCTGAGCAGGTGGCCGTAGCGGTTTATTTCATTTCCTTTTCCGTCGTCTGAATCCACAAGCTTCATGTATCTTTTGGCCAGATTGTGGAGATGGAAACTTTCAAGGCCCAGATAATCGACATGATAGACGCGGGGATGATGGCTTAGAAAATCCGCGACCTTCTCAGAATTTTGGCTGACCAGGTCTATCTTGGAGCGGAGCGTGCGCAGGTCGTTCAGGGCAAAAAGCGCGTTTAAAGGAGATGCAGCCGGACCCATATCCCGATGAGGGAGGAGCTTGACATATTCGGAAAAGCTTTCCTTGAAGAGAGGGTGGTTGTTCTTTATCTTGCTAACGATAGGCATGCGGCTGATTAAGGCTCCTCCGATGGCCAATCCTCCTGAAGTTATTGACTTGGTTAAAGAATGAATGACGATATCCGCTCCATAGCCGATGGGGCGCATCAAGGCCGGAGTAGCACAGGTTGAATCGATGATAAAAGGAATTTGCCAGGAATGAGCTAAATCAGCAAGAGCTTTGATGTCACAAAAGGATTGCTGGGGGTTGCTCGGCGCCTCAGAATAAAGAAAGCGGGTGTTTTCGTCAATCTTGGCCTTCCATTCTTCCACGTCCTCCTGATGCCCGACCCAGCGGACTTCTATTCCTCTTTCCTGCATCTTGCGCACGGAAAAATGCTGGAAGGCGCCGCCGTAGAGCTGGACCGAGGAGACGAAGTTGATTTTTTCAGGCCCATCTTTCTGCTTGATTAGGAAAGCATCGACAGCCGACATAATGGCTGACATTCCAGAGGCTGTCACCATGCAGGAAGTGTCGTATCCAGTCTGATAGCCTTCGAGCAAAGCTAGAGTCCATTCTAAAAATTGGACTGTCGGGTTGGTGATGCGCGTGTAGCACCAGGTTGGAATTAGATAAGCCAGAGCTGCCTCCAGTTCGTCAGAATCCCTGTAGGCTTGAGATGCGGAAAGATAGAGGGGCTCGATGACAGAGCCCTGGTTATGGCTTAGGGCTTCCTCGACTGTGTAGAGGCCATGAACAGCAAGGGTGTCGAACTTGAATTTTTTCACCCGTTCAAGCTGTGCTCTTCTTTGCTCCAGAGCTTTCTTCGCCTCTTCGATATATTTCATGACGCCTGGACTGTATTGTTGGTTTTGAGTCATGATTCCTCCCTTTTTCATGATTCCTAAATTTTTTTCCTGGCTTTATATTTCTTGATTACAGAGCTCAACCTCTTCACACCCTCGAAAATCTCGTCCTTTGTCGGGTAGGAGAAGTTGACCCTCATCGTGTTGTATTTGCGAAAGCCTTTGGGATAAAAAACTTCGCCAGGGACAAAAGCAACTTTCTCCTCAAGGGCCATGTAGTAGAGCTCAAGAGTGTTTATCTCCTCCGGAACTTCGACCCAGAGGAAAAGCCCCCCTTCAGGCTTTGTCCATTTCGCGGCCATATCATTAGAAAAATTCTCTTCCAGGGCTTTTAGGAAAAAATCCAGTTTTCGGCTGTAATAGCCAATAGCTTTCTTGAAATGAGCATCCAGGTCGCATTCCCGCAGGAAGATGGTGCAGATGTCCTGGTTGAGCTTTGGCGTGTTGAGAATGTTGGCGCTTTTTATGGCATTGAACTTCTTGATGATTTCTGGCGGGCCGATGTTGAAGCCAACCCGAATTCCAGGACAGAGGATTTTGGAGAAAGTATAGACGCCGATGACATTCCCCTGGTTTTTATCCAGGGAATAGATGGAAGGAAGGCTTTTTCCTTTGTATCTCAGCTCCCGGTAAGGGCTGTCCTCGACCAGAGGGATTCCATATTTCTTGCTCAAAGAAAGAAGTGAAAGCCTCTTCTCGAAAGAGATAGTAATGCCTGAAGGGTTCTGAAAATCCGGGACGACATAGATGAATTTTGGCTTTTTCCCTTTGGATAAAAACTCTTCAATCCCTTGTTCCATTCCCCTGACATCAGAGCCGTCTTCTTGAATGTCCCTGGCGATATATTGAGCAACCTCGAGCTCAAAAGCGGCCAGCGCGCCCCCAAACGTGGGGAGGTCGATGACGATATAATCTTGCGAATCCAGGAAAAGCCTGCCGACCAGGTCCAGGCCGTGCTGTCCGGAGGTGGTGATCATGATATTCTCAGGCCCGATGGAAATGTCATCTCTCTTGAGATAATCAATGGCCGCCTCTATCAGCTCTTTCTCTCCGGGAATGGAGGAATATTGAAGCGCAAGCTCCCAATCCTTCCAAAGAGACTTTTTAGCCGCCTTGTGAATGATGTCCAGAGGAAAGGCTTCGCTGCTGGGCAGGCCGCCGGCAAATGAAATGATCTTCGGGTCGTTTATATACCCCAACATTTTTCCGATGACATAGCCTTCGAAGCTTTTCATGTTTTCGGAGAAGAGCGCTTCGAAAAGAGCTCTTTGCTTGTTGTCGATTTTTTCCATCTTTATTTGGAGGCTAATTCTCTCATAGCCTGTTGTCGGCTTTTCGAAGCCTTATGCTTTTTTTACCTTATAACGCTGCGGATGGTCAAAGATATCGATGGCGTTGACCCTGGTGAGGAATGCGGCAGAGTGCACGACTCCTTCAGGAATATAGTACCAGTCTCCCTTTTGATAAACCTTTGTCTTGCCCCCTATGGTCAGCGACATCTTTCCTTCGACAACAATGCCCCATTGAGCGCAATGGGAATGGGGTGGAATTTCGCCGACCGGCTCGATGTCAAAAAACACGACCTGCTTATCTTCGCTCTGAAGGAGCCAGCCTCTTATTCCCTTGAGAGAAATGTCGACCCCAGGAAGTCCCTGTATCATCTCAGGATAAGGAATTCCTTCCCAATTTTTTTTATCATCTGTCATCTGATCCTTCCTTTAGCTATTATATATGCAATAAAATTTGTTATATTTTCATGGCGAGCTCCTGAAAGGAGCGTGGCCATCTCATTATTTATTTAATGAGATCGCCACGGCGCTTCGCGCCTCGCGATGACATATATTTACATCAAATCTTGCCGTGTATCAAAAAAGAGATTTGATATAGCCGCCATCGACCTGAAGGGCCACACCAGTGATATAGCTCGCTCTCTCAGAAGCAAGGAAAGCCACGGCATTGGCAACTTCTTCAGGGCTTGCCAAGCGACCAATGGGAATGGATTTCTCGATATTCCTGTAGAAGTCATGGACCGTGCCTTTCCCGCTTTCCGCAAAAGACCTGGCAAGCTCTTCGACCCTTTCCGTCCTGGTATATCCAGGACAGACAGAATTGGCAGTTATCCCGTAAGGCGCGAGCTGGCTTGAAAGGGACTTGGAGAAGCCCAGGACGCCTGCCCTCGAAGTGTTGGAGAGAATGAGGTTTTCGATCGGCTGCTTGGCAGAGACTGAAGTCATGAAGATGATTCTTCCCCAGCGCTGCTTCTTCATCAAGGGCATGACTTCATAGCAGAGGCTGACAGTGCTCAAAAGGTTGAGTTCCAGAGCCTTCTGGTAGTCATCCAGAGCGAAGTCCTCGGCCATGCCTGATGGGGGTCCTCCGGCATTCGAGACCAGAATGTCCACAGTGCCGAAGGCTTCCACAGTCTGCTGGACCAGGCTCCTCACCTTGGCTCTATCCGCGACATCAGCAACGAAAGCTTTTACCTGCGCGCCTGTTCCCGCTGCGATTTCATCCCTCGTCTTGAAAAGCCTTTCCTTATTCCTGGCGCAGATGACGACCTTTGCGCCTTCCCTCGAAAGCTGGAAGGCAATTGCCTTTCCCAGTCCGCGGCTCGCTGCAGCCACAAGAGCCACTCTGTTTTTGATGCCCAAATCCATCCCTCATCTCCTGATTCTTTTTGGACTCGTCAAGTTCGAAGGATTCATTTCTTATAGGAAACCCTGGCAAACCTTGCCTCGTGCCCTCTTCTCATGATTTCTTTGGCATCCTGGTCGCAGCGGAGGCATTTATGGTAGATGACATCGCCAACGAGCTCAGCCTTTTCATCCCTCTCTTCATCAGAGAGGAAATAGGCTTGCATGGTGTCATAAGGCCGGGATTCTCCGTCACTCTCGTATTTGATTGTCAAATCTCTGCCAGCATCGAGCACCTTGAAGGCATTCTCAGTCCAGTTGAAATCGGCCAGGCCCAAATCAGGATTGATTCTGAGATGGGCAGCAAGATGGATTTTGGGAAGGCCGGAAGCTTCTATCTCGTCGTAGCATTGGATAAAAGTCTCGGCAGTTGCGGCATTTCCGATGTTAATCTCGTAGATCGGCGTTGTCCCGTCATCGCGCAGATATTCCTTGAAGATATTCAAGAGCATCCGCAACTGGATGGCGTTTTGAGTGGAGAGGAGCATCGATATCTTGAAAGAGAGATTGGGAATTTCCCTTGCGTAGCAGCAGGCAGCGACGATGGTTGACCAGCTCGGGTTCAGGAAGAAATTCGCGCCTGTTTCCAGGGCTGCCCTTGTCACTCCGTCGAGATAGACGAGATGGTTGTTATTTCCGACCTCGACCCCTCCTAAGTTTCCGTAGGGTGTGCCCATGTTCTTCAGGATGATCTGGCTCAATCCCTTTCCCAGGTCTCTGCGCTCGAATTTCTCGCCTGTCGCCTTCTCCAGCCTTGCAAATCGCTCTTCTGGAAGCGGAGTCCCGATGAGGTTGGTCGAGCAGAACTTGCTTGCGCTAAGAATATTCTCAGCCATGGCCAGGGTCGCCAGCAGGTCGCCGCTGTAGACATAATGGTCGGTCAGACTCACAACTGAAATCATCTCTGTCGGGAAAAGCACATCGGCGTTCTCCGCAACTCTTCTGACGCAGTCAAAAGTGGGGCGGGCGGCCTGGAATCCTGAAACCTGGGTGGTGCAGATTCCCTTCCTGGTCACGCGGATTCTGTTTTTTTCGACGAAGTCCTCAACCTTGGCAAATTTTTTGGCGTATTGCTCTGCCTTCTCCAGCATCTCGGCGAATCCTTTTTGAGCGGCGATTTTCTTCCTGGTTGGATAATCCCTCCTGGACTGAATCTCGTTTGAAATCTCTTTTGCCCCGCCGTAGGAATCGACCAAAGCATCCATAGCCTTGAGGTCCTTTTTGCTTAAGAGCTTGAAGTGCATGCTCTCACTCCTTCTTCTGGATTCTTCAATTTATGCTTACAAGCTTATTTTTATTCTACAGAGCTCTTAATTTTGTTTTGAAAGACGCCGGTGAATGCCCAGCATATCGACCAGGATGGAATAGCCCGTCTCGGTTTTTCCTGCTCCAGGGCCCTGGATGATGACTTTTCCCAGCAAATCGAGGTCAAAGGACAAAGCATTGTTGGCCCCCATGATTCCAGTCAGAGGGTCGGAGAGAGGGAGCTTTTGAGGAGAGACACTGGCCGAAACCTTGCCGTTTTCTTTTCTGGCTGAAGCGACAAGCTTGTATCTGTATCCCTGCTTTTTTGCCGCCTGGATTTTTTTCTTGGTCAGAGAGGTGATTCCTTGCCTTTTGGCATCAGCAGGCTTGATGTTGGCTTCGAGAAGGACGTTGGAGAGGATGATGATTTTAGCCAGAGCATCGTAGCCTTCAACGTCTGCTGTCGGGTCAGCTTCAGCTAAGCCTAAGTTTTGAGCGAGTTTTAAAGCCTTTCCGTAATCCATGTTCTCCTCTTCCATTTTGGAGAGGATGAAATTCGTGGTTCCGTTCAGGATTCCTCGTATTTCTCTAATCTCGTTTCCGGCAAATCCGTTCTCGAAGAGACTGAAAACTGGGGTTCCGCTCATCACCGTCCCTTCAATCCTGAAGAAGACATCGTTCTTGCGCGCCAGTTTTTTCAATTCGGCATAATAGAGAGCGGCCGGACCCTTGTTGGAGGTGACGACATGTTTTCCTGTTCTGAGGGCTTTCCTGATATAGCTCGTGGCCGGCTCAGCGGTCTTGATATCCGTGTAGGTCAATTCGGCAACGATGTCAGCCTCGCATTTTTCAATAATTTCCAGAGGGTCTTCCCCCTCTGCCTCGTTATGCTTTTCTCCCAGGTATTCATCGATTCTCCTCTTTTGCTGGAGGAGCTGAAGAAGCTTTTTTATATTGATGCCTTCTGGAATGAGAAGAGACCCCTTGAGCTTATCGCAGATGGCGACGATTTTTGGTTCAAAATCCAGCTTGTTCCTCAATTCATCATTTTTTTCAACAAGAATCTCCACAAGACCCTGCCCGACTGTGCCGCAGCCGATGAGACAGATTTTGTATTCCATTTTCTATCCTCCTCTTGAGAGAAGCTAGAATTTAACCACTGAATAGAAAAAGAAGTCAACCTTAATCATGACCCATCGGGATTAAATTTGCAAAAAGACTATAGCACATTCATTTTATAAAGTGAATGAGATTGCTTTTAAAAGATTTTATCGATTTTCTTCTGAATCTCCATGGTCAGGCGAATGGCTTTTGCTATTTTCAAATAATGGTTGATTTCATCGAGAGAAAGCTTTCGGCCCTTTCTGTCTTTCCAAATTTCTCCTTTAAAAGCTTATGGATGGATTTAACAATATAGGAAACCACGGGCAGAGGAGTGTAATAAACTCCCAGCCTTTGCCTTTCAGTGGGATTATAAGTTTTAAGGAAGGTTTCATAGAAGTGAATGACAGGGTCTTCTTCCCAGCGCACAGTTTTAAATTCTTGAAGAATTGCCGGGATGTCAGCTTTTTCCAGCACCTGAGCTATTTCGTCCACAAGCCAGGACATAGATTCTGGCAGATTGGGCCCGGTGAAGGAATAAAAAATTTCTCTGAGCAGGGATAAGCTTTCTGGAATGAACTGCCAGGCAACTTCCTTTTTAAATCCATTCTGAACCTTCATCCTGGCAGCGAAAAGGCCGTAGGCAATGGTCTGAGCGTAGAGGTCGGCGAATCTTTCTTTGGTCAAAGACTCGATGAGCTCTTCCTGAAAGGCTTTGTAGAATCTTGTGACTTCCTCATTTTCTCTTTTAAGCTCTTCTTGCAGGCTGTGCTCGAGGAGCCGTGTTCGGTTCGCCAGCTCCACAGAAAGGTCGGATGATTTCCGAATCTTTGGTATGGAATAGAGGAAGAATTTCTGTAGTAGCCCGAAGAATAAATCTAGCTTCTCAGGCTTGGGTGGAAACTTTAAGGTTTGCAGGGTGAATTGGCGGCCCGCTTCCACTTTATCTATTAAATTTCCCTGCCTGTATAATCTGAATTCTAAGAAGTTGGTTAAAATCAGGTTAGGCAGCGATTCTCGATATCTTTTTAGCTGCTCAGAATCTTCAACCTCATTGAGGTTGGCATCAGGCGACTTTGCTTCAATATATCCTACGATTTCTCCATTTTTCCCGATACGAAAATCAAGTAAGCCAGCTTCTTCCTTTTTGGGCTGGATTAGAACATTAGCAGCTTCTTGAAGGGGAAGAAGCTTGGAGCATTCTTCAACCAGTGGTTTAAAAGCTGGATAAAAACTTTCCTCCCTGAAGTCTCCTGCTGTGTAGGTCTTGTGGATTTCCTTAAAGTAACCAGTTAGGATTTTCTCCAATTTGTCTGTTACTTTTTTGTTCAAGCCTTAATCCCCCTCTGTTCCCCTTGCTATAATGTCCACGTAGCTTTTAAAAATATACCTTTTATATCTTCGTTTCCCTGTTATCTCTTTTAGAATGCCGATGCTTTCAAATCTCTTGAACAATTCATTTGCTGCTTGATTTGAAATTTTCAATCTTTTATATGCATCTTTGACACTAATCAACGGAGTCAAAAAAAGTAAATCTATAAGCTTAACAGCATAAACACTTGATATAGAGTTCTCATAGATTTTCGTTATCAGATCGTCTTTTAATTTTATTATTTCTCGGGCAGTGTTCGCTGACTCTTCTGACGTTTCACTTACACCGTTCAGAAAAAATTTTAGCCAATTTTCATATGCTCCTTCCAGGCGTAATTTCATAAGCGTGTCGTAATAATCTGCTTTGTTCTTTTTTAGATAAAAGCTCAAATATAAAAGCGGTCTTGCTAAGATTCCTTTCCAGAAAAGGTAGAAAGTTATAAGAAGCCTGCCAACTCTTCCGTTGCCATCTATGAAGGGATGAATCGTTTCAAATTGGGCATGAATCAAAGCAATTCTTACTAAGGGTGGAATGTTATCTTTACTATGCAAGAATTTTTCAAGCTCACCCATTGTTGAAAGAACCATATCAGGTGGCGGTGGAATATAGATCGCTTCATTCAAAGAAGCACCAGGAGGACCAATCCAGTTTTGAGACCTTCTAAATTCTCCGGGATCTCTATGTGCCCCTCTTGTCCCTTCCAACAAGATTTTATGGATTTCCTTAATAAGCCTTAAAGACATCGGCAATTCTTTTAACCTTTCAATTCCATAATTCATTGCCTTTACATAATTTATGACCTCTTTTACCTCATTAATGTCTTCCTTGGGTGGTAAATCTGCTTCAAATTCAAGAATCCCCTCCAAGGAAGCCTGTGTTCCCTCGATCTGAGAGCTTAAAAGCGCTTCTTTTTTCACATACATGGCAATAAAAAGGTCTGGGTTAGGTAAAACAGTTGTAATTCCATCTAGCCTGGCGAGAGTTCTATCTGCTTTTGATAATAAAGATTGCAATTCGTCGTCAAAATTAATAGGAGGTTCTGGTGGTAACGGATTAGGAATAAATGCCTTATATCCAGCAGGTTGAACTATAAATTTTCCAACTCTATTGTCCATAAGTCAACCTAGCTTGATTTATATTCGATTTTCCCTTCTAAGTCAAGATAAGTTGACTTAGAGGCAACAGATTTGATTTAAGTCAACTTTCCTTGTCTTATTTTGAGCAACTTATCAAAAAAAAAGGCTGAAGCCTTAAGCTTTTGCAGTTTGGCTAACTCAAAGTTTTTTTGACAAAGATGGTTTGAAAGAGTGTTTTGTCTATGTGAACAGACGATATAAAAAAGGGGGCACTGGAATGCCCCCTTTTAAAAATTCTTTTTCTGCGCTGCTGAATTGATCTGCTTTTAACCAGCTTCAGCTTGGCTGTTTAGGCACAGCCTGGGCCTGCTTGATCTGGCCTTCGATCCAGTCCGTGGTCACACTCTTGGGCCTTTCGATGGGAAGCCCGAGCGCCCTGCTCCAGATTAGCTGGGAGAGCACGCCCATAGCACGAGAAGCGCCGAAGAAGACTGTGTAGAAATCCCATTCTTTCACGCCGTAGTGGTAGAGCAGACATCCGGAGTGAGCGTCGACATTCGGCCAGGGGTTTTTCGCCTTGCCTTGCTCCATAAGAATATCGGGAACGACTTCGTAGAGAGTGCTGACGATTCTGAAGATTTTGTCGTCAGGAAGGTGCTTGAGGGCGAACTCTCGCTGGGCTGTGTATCTGGGGTCTGTCTTGCGGAGAACAGCATGGCCATATCCGGGAACGACCTGGCCGGCATTGAGCGTATCCCAAACATATTTTTTCAGCTGGTCTTTGGTTGGCTCGTCACCAATTTTTTCCTTCAAGTCCCAGATCCAGCGCAGGACTTCCTGGTTGGCCAGTCCGTGCAAAGGACCGGCTAAGCCGTTCATGCCAGCCGAGAGGCAATAGTAGGCGTCGGAAAGAGCTGAGCCGACGAGATGAGAGGTGTGGGCCGAGACGTTTCCGCCTTCATGGTCGCTGTGAATGACAAGGTATAGGCGCATGAGTTCTTTGAAGGCTTCGTCCTTAACACCGAGCATATGGGCAAAGTTTCCGCCCCAGTCAAGCTTGGGATTGGCGGGAATGTGCTTGGCGCCTTTGTAAGATTTGCGGTAGATATAGGCTGCAATCGAGGGGAGCTTGGCCAGAAGGTTCATCACGTCCTCGTAGGTCGAGTCCCAGTATTCCATCTTGCTTATTCCCTCTGTGTACTTCTGAGCGTAGATAGAGTCTTTCTGGAGGGTGAGGATCCCTAACGAGAACTGGGTCATGGGATGGACATCTTTGGGGATGGCTTTAAGGACATTGACCAAGTATCTCGGGAGTTTGCTCCTCTTCTGCCATTCTTTTGTAATCTCTTTGACATCCTGGTCTGTAGGCATTTCGCCGAGGAGCAAGAGGTAGAAGATTCCTTCCGGCAGAGGCTCTTCTCCCTTGGGAGACTTGGGCAGCTTTTCTCGAAGCTCAGGAATGGTGAAGCCTCGGAAACGAATACCTTCCATGGGGTCAAGGGCGGATGTTTCCCAAACCATGCACTTGACACCGCGCATGCCGCCGTAAGCCTGGGCTACGTTGACGTCGGAAATCTTCATCTCGCCGTGCGCTTTCATGATTGCGCCGACCTTTTCGCGCATAGGGCCGATTTTTGCAGCAAGCTTTTGCTTTAGAGAAGCCATTTAATAAACCTCCTTTTAGAGATTAGGGCATAAATTTTATAATTATTGATTCAAAAGAGACGTTTATATATACCATTGTGTACAAGTCAAGTCAATTTTTTTAATTAAGCTGAAGCACATCTTTTTTGTCAATCTAGCCGAATTAAAATTAACAATAAGTTGGCTTTTTTAAAAGAATATTGGCCAGGGCGAAGGCTAAGCTGTGAGAAAACCGTTTGAGGGCTGAGCGGGCATGGTTCCTCGACCGAAGGGAGAGGAGAGCGAAGCCTGAAACCGAGCAGCTTTTGTCTCGCCGGGACAAAAGCTGCGTGTTTTCTCACAGCTTAGCCTGAGCCCCGTATTTGACTTTTGCCTTTCAAAATAGTTTATTATTTAGGATAAAATTTTTCGCTTTTGAGGAGACAAATATGGGAATTGCATTGATCTTACTCATTGCCTTGGTTGTCATCGTGATCATCTTTGTCGGTTTCTACAACAGCCTGATTGGTTTGAGGAATCGATGCGACAACGCTTGGGCCCAGGTTGATGTCCAGTTGAGGCGAAGGTACGACCTTATCCCTAACTTGGTGGAGACCGTCAAGGGCTATGCCAAGCACGAAAGGGAAGTTTTCCAGAGGGTCACTGAAGCCCGTTCCAAGGCCATGAACGCCGAGTCAGTTAAAGAACAAGGGGAAGCTGAGAATATGCTCAGAGGAGCTTTGAAATCTCTTTTTGCTGTCGTTGAGAACTATCCTGAGCTCAAAGCCAACCAGAATTTCTTGATGCTCCAGGAGGAGCTGGCCGGAACAGAAGGAAAGGTTGCCTATGCCCGGCAATTCTACAATGACTCGGTGATGAAGTTTAACGTCAAACAGCAGGTTTTCCCTTCCAACATCATCGCCGGGATGTTTAACTTCAAGGAAAAAGAATATTTTGAGATTGAGGAAGCTGAAGCCAAGGGACCGGTGAAAGTGCAGTTTTAATCGCCGACCGAATTCAGGATGTATGAACAGATTGCCCGAAACAAATGGAAATCGTTCTTTCTTATTCTGTTTTTTCTTAGCTGGGTTTTTCTTTTGGCCTGGCTTTTTGGAGAGCTGACAGGCTTCGGAACTCAGGGATTGATTCTGGCCGCCATCATCGCTGTGGCCTCGACTTTTGCCAGTTATTATTACAGCGATAAAATCGTTCTGGCCATGAGCCGGGCCAAGCCGGTTGAGAAGCAAGATTATCCTTATCTCTACAATGTCGTTGAAGGCCTGGCTATTGCCGCCGGCCTGCCCAAGCCTCGCTGTTATATTATCGATGACACTGCGCCCAATGCTTTCACCTCGGGTAGAAACCCGAAAAATTCAGTCGTCGTCGTCACCAAAGGCTTGCTCCAGAAACTGAACAGGGTGGAGCTCGAAGGGGTGATTGCCCATGAGATGTCCCACATCAAGAATTACGATGTCCTCGTTCAGACCTTGGCCGTGGTCATGGTCGGAGTCGTTGCCTTGCTCAGCGACTGGATTCTCAGGAGTTTTTTCTGGGGAGGAGGGAGGAGAAGAGCAAGAACCAATAGGGGAAAAGGCGGCAATGCTGCTGCCATACTGGTTGTGGCCGGACTTGTGCTGGCTGTTCTTTCTCCGCTTATCGCCCAGGTCATTCGCTTTGCCATTTCCCGCAAGAGAGAATTCCTGGCTGATGCCAACGGCGCTTTTCTCACCCGCTATCCTCCTGGCCTTGCCTCTGCTTTGAAGAAGATTGCCGCTGACACCGAGCCTCTGGAGGCAGCCAACAAGGCGACAGCCCATCTCTACATCGTCAACCCGCTCAAGGATTTGAAGGGAGCGGTCAACAACATGTTCAGCACTCATCCTCCCGTCGAGGCAAGAATCGCTGCCCTTGAAAAAATGTAGGGCTCTTTCTTTTTTGCTCTGTGTCGTCATTGCGAGCTCCCGAAGGGAGCGTGGCAATCTCAAGTGTATTCATTACCTACAAAACTATTGCAACTCTGGTATGTTGTGACTATAATTTTATTACCCTGCGGCGGGGTCGTAGTTCAGTTTGGTTAGAACGCTGGCCTGTCACGCCAGAGGTCGCGAGTTCGAGTCTCGTCGGCCCCGCCATTCCCAATGTTGACTCTTATCTAACGAATTGATATTCTCCCGCCGAGTAAACAGAATAACAAGAAGAAATGGAAAGGCCTTCTTCCAAATTTCTCTTATGAACAGAAAATTAATCTTCCATCCATGTCAAAAGATTCAATGAAGCTAAAAAGGAAACTTCCGAGAGACAGGACTTTTGAAGAGGTGAGAAGGCATTATGAAGTCGAAAGTTCTATTGCAATGAAATTAAAAAAAGCTAATAGAGAAGAGAGAAAAAAGCTTTTTCCTGTTTTGTATGATGAGCTTTTCACAAATGTTCCCGATCATCCCAGGAATAAGGCAAAGAAAGGTATTGATGAAATCCGAGCTTCTAACAGACAGAAATTGCAGTTGGTGAAGGAGCACCTGAATGATTCCACTATTTTTGTTGAATTTGGCCCTGGAGATTGTCATTTTGCTTTCGAGGTTTGCAAACATGTCAAGAAAGTCTACGCCGTGGATATTTCCGATCAAAGACTGGAAAAACTTCATGTCCCAGCGAACTTCGAATTGATTATTTACGACGGCTTTAACCTGGACATCGAAAGCGATTCAGTTGATGTTGCCTTCAGTGACCAGCTTATCGAGCATCTCCATCCTGAAGATATCGAAGACCATTTTTGGCTTGTGAAAAGAATTCTCCTCAGTGGCGGTTCGTATATATTCAGAACGCCCCATGCTTTTTTCGGGCCTCATGATATCTCTAAATATTTTTCAGATGAGCCAGAGGGGTTCCACCTGAAAGAATGGACGTATTCAGAGGTTGAGGAAATACTCAAGCGGGTGAATTTTACTTCATGGGACGGATTCTGGCGGATAAACAGGAAGCTGAATAAGAAGTATGTAAGAATTCCATTTTGTTATTTTAAGACCGCAGAGGCAATGCTTGAATGGCTGCCAAAAAAGCCGCAAAGATTTCTTTCCAGGTTTTTCCTTCCCCTTCAATTGTGTATGAGGGCAGTTAAGTAGAATTCGTTTTTAATATTTAAAATTAGAAGAATCCGCAAATTCGTGGTATGAAATGGATCAGGCTGGGTGTTGAGAAGACCGTATGGAGGGCTGAGCGGGCATGGTTCCTCGACCGAAGGGAGAGGAGAGCGAAGCCTGGAATCGAGCCGCTTTTGACTCGCTGGGGCAAAAGCGGCGTGTCTTCGAGACACCCAGCCTGATCCATAACGAGGCTTTTCACCACGGAAAGAAAGATCGTTCCTTTGAAATTCAATGTGTTGACAAAGATTTCAGGTCAAAATATAATCTTAGCTTGAGTTATGGGGGCGAACAGGATTCGACGGAGACAATGAGACAAAGGCGGCATGTCGAGGTCCCACCCACCTCGTTAAACGGTGGAAAAAAAACTAAGCGCAGAAACTCTGCCTGTTGCTGCCTAAAGAATAGGCATGCCGGTTTTCAAGTGCTCTCCTGCGGCGCTTGAGAAACGTCGACAAGCGGGATAGCAAGCCGGGTTGGTCCTGGGCCTGGCAAGCGAAGTTCCATCGGGGCTGGTTCGGCTGTGTCCCTCCTCTTCGGACGCTGCAGAACGAGATTGAAGGAGAGGATATGCATGTAGAAGCCTCGTGTTGAATGTCTTCGGACGCGGGTTCGATTCCCGCCGCCTCCAAATTTAATCTCTGAGAGACAAAGAAAAGAATTGTGTGGCTGGAATAAAAAAATTGCATTCTCAGCAGGATTTCTTCTCTTCTTCTCTCTCTTCTCCTTTTCTCAAGACCAATCCTCTCCGAAAGCCCAAGATATCTCAAAACCGAGTAACTCTTTCTCTCGGGGGATAAAAACCATCGTCATTGACCCGGGCCACGGCGGCTTGGAACCAGGAGCAAAAGGCAGGTTTGGAACTCTGGAGAAGAACATTTCTCTGGCTGTCAGCCTCAAGCTGAAAGCTATAATAGAGCGGAATTTGGCTCTTCGGGTCGTTCTGACCAGAGATGAAGATGTCGATGTTTCCCTTGAAAATAGAGCGGCCAGGGCCAATAACAACAAGGCTGACTTGTTCATCAGCATTCATGTCAACAGCTCTTTTCGCAGAGAAGCTCGCGGGTCGGAGACATTTTTTCTGAGCATGGAAGCGACTGACGAAGAAGCGAGAAAGTTGGCTTACATGGAGAACAATCCCACAGAATTAGAGAAGGGAATCAGCAGCGAAAACGAAGATGACATTAAGATGATTTTATGGGACATGGCTCAGACCGCCTACCTCAACCAAAGCAGCATTCTTGCTGAAGGCATCCAGAACGAGCTCAACTCACTCTTCTTAACAAAGAACAGAGGAATCAAGCAGGCGCCGTTTAAAGTCTTATGCGGGGTGGCCTGTCCTGCGGTCCTGGTTGAAGTGGCCTTTATTTCTGACCCTGAAGAGGAGAGAAAATTAAGGAGCGAAGATTTTCAGATGAAAGTTGCTCAGGCAGTGTTTAGAGGTTTGGAAAATTATATTGCTCAATCTTCTGAAGAAGGGAAAAGATGAGCGGGAAAAGACTGGCAATTCTAAGCCTTCTCCTTGTTTTCTTGGTCATTCTTGTCCTTGTTTTTTTCCGCAGCGGAGTGGAGGAGAAGATAAAATCCTCTCCTGAGGCTCCCCCTGCTCAACCTGGGCTGAAAGCTCCAACGCCTGAAAAAACAAGAAAAGTTATCCTCTTTTTCCTCTCAGAAAATGATGCCCTGCTCCATCGGGAAGAAAGAGATATAGCTTCGGACTCGTCCGTTGTTAGCCAGGCCAAGCAAACCATCGAGGAGCTGATAAAAGGCTCCAAGAAGGGCCTGATCTCCCCGGTTCCTCCAGAGACAAAGCTGAGAGAGCTCTATCTGACCAAGGAGGGAGTGGCCTATGTCGATTTTTCAGAGGATATTGTCCAGAAGAATCTTTCAGGCTCCACGGCTGAAATTTCCACGGTTTATTCTATAGTCAATTCCCTCGCTTACAATTTTGATTCGATCAAAAAAGTCTTCATCCTGATCGAAGGGCAGGAGAGAGAAACACTGAGTGGCCATATCAACCTGAGCCGACCTTTTCTGCCGCTTTACGATTTGGTGGCGGATTAGCCTCTGCATTCTTGACCTGAAAAAGGATGAGCTTCTCGATGAAAAAACTACCGAATGTTGCCATCATCGGCTTCCCCAATGTCGGGAAATCCACCCTCTTTAACCGTCTTTCGAAAGAGCGCAAATCGCTTGTTCATTCCTTGCCCGGCATGACCCGCGACCAGGTCTCTTCCATCTGCTTCTTGGACACAAAGAAGTTTATCCTGGTTGATACCGGAGGATTTTACGATTCTGCAGAAGACCCCATCTCGTCTTTGGTCAGAGAAAAGGCAAAGCAGGCTGCCGAGAAGGCAGACCTTGTCCTTTTTGTCCTGGATGGAAAGCGCGAACTCCTTCCGGCAGAGGAGGAGCTTTATTTTTCTTTGAAAAAGTTGAACAAGCCGGTTTTTGTCGTGGTCAACAAGATCGATACTCCACCCGAGGAAGCCAAGCTTGGCGATTATTACCGGCTGGGAGCGGAGAAAATCTTTGCCATATCAGCCGAGCATAAAAGAAATCTGGAGATTCTTGAGTCAGGCCTTATTGAAGTCTTGCCCGGGCCTGTTACAGAAAAAAGGGAAACAAAGCCGCTGCGGATAGCCATTGTCGGCCGGATCAATGTCGGAAAATCTTCTATCGTCAACCGCATCTGCGGGGAGCCGAGGCTCATCGTTAGTGAGATTCCTGGAACGACCAGGGATAGCACCGATACTATGATCTTCAGGGAGAAAAAAGCTTTCGTCCTGGTCGATACCGCAGGAATAAAGAAACTGATCCGCACCCGCGATAGAAGAGAAAAGGCGAGTATCATCAAAGCCAAGAAGGATATCACCCAGGCGGATGTTGTTTGCTTGACCATGGATGCCAGGGAATTTGCCACCCGTCAAGATTTGGCCATCGCCCATTTGTCCCATGAATCGGGGAGACCGTTACTCATTGCCCTGAACAAGTGGGATTTGGTCGAGAAAGACCATAAGACTTCAGAGAATTTTAGGAACCGAGTTTATGCCAGGCTCGACTTTGTCAGTTACGCGCCCCTTCTCTTTATCTCGGCTCTAACCGGGCAAAGAGTTATAAATATTCTTGACTTCGCCGAGCAAGTCTACCGGAACGGGTGCAAAAGAGTAGCAACATCGCAGCTGAACAGATTTTTATCTGGGGTGAACAAGAATTATTCCCCTCTCTCAAAAGACAAGAAAAGATTCAGGATAAAATACATGACTCAAAAGGGAACCCTCCCTCCGACATTTGCCCTCTTCAGTTCTTCGCGGCTATCCCTTGCTCCTTCCTATCAGAAATTTTTCACCAAACTTTTGCGGGAAAAGTTTGGTTTCTGGGGAACGCCCATCCGCTTGCTCATGAGAAAGGGCTGAATCGGGGAAGAGTGCAACTCCCTGTTTTTCTTGACTTTGATGGCATATTTTTATAAATTAAATTTTTAGAGAAGAATGGACTTGAAGACAAAGGAGGTCAGGATGTCGAGCAAAGCGTCAAGAACAGCGTTGTTCGTTTTCATCGCGTTGGGCTTAATCTTTGCTTCATCAGGCTGCGGGAAGCTAAAGGTCAGCAGACTAACAGCCAATTATAATTTTTCCCAGGGAAACCAGTATTTCAAAAATGAAGAATACCGCAAGGCCATCGATTATTATGAGAAGGCAGTCGCCAGCAACCCGAATCTTGCCGAAGCTTATCAATATCTCGGCGAAAGCTACAAGAGCCTTTACAAGCCCGGCGATGAGAGCGCGCAGAATAAACAGAAGGCAGATAAAGCTCTGGAAGCATTAAAAAAGGCGCTTGAACTCTTTCCTAACAACAAGCAAATTATTTACTCCTTGGCCGATATGTACGATAAGCTGCAGAATTTTGAAGAATCTGAAAAATTATACCTCAGGATTCTCCAGATGGAGCCGACCAACATGGGGAACTACTATGTTGTTGCCCAATTCTATCAAAAATATTCTGGCGGGTCAGATGAGCAAAGGAAAGATGCAGAAGGGAGAGCCATCAAGACCCCATTCCAGAAAGCCGAAGAGATGTATCTGAGACGGATCGAGCTCGACCCTGAAAACCCGGAAGGTTATGCTTACGCTGCCCAATTCTACGACAATATCAAACCCGCTCCTATCTTTGATAAAGCTTATGAATATCATAAGCTTCGCCTCAAATTTGACCCGAATAATGCTTCAATCTGGTATGCTATAGGAGTGAATCGAAATTGGAAGGCTTTTCGTCTCCAGAATGTTCTTTCTTATGAAGAAAAGCAAAAGTGTGGGGAAGAAAGTGAAAAAGCCTTGATGAAAGCTATTGAGCTGGATCCCAATTTTGCGGACCCATACACATACCTCAACATCCTCTACAGGAACGTTTTTGTCGGCCTTTATCCAGAGAAGGAAGATTTATACCTTGCTGAAGCGGATAGATGGGGACAGAAAGGCGATGAAGTAAGGAAAAGGGCCGCAGAAAGAAAAAGACTTGAAGACGAATTGAGAGGGAAGAAATAAGAAGAAAAACCTTTCTTTCAAAATAAATTTTTGATAGTTTTCCCTTCATAATCCATAAAAAATGTTTATTCCGCTTAAAGATGAAAACCCTACTTCTCGATTTCCTTTAATCACTGTTGTCTTTATCGCAGCGAATATCTTAATCTTCCTCTATCAATTTTTTTCTCCCCAGGGAATGCAGTATGGGCTTCAATACTATGTTTACAAGATGGGGGCCATTCCTTACGAGCTCACGCATTTCACTTCTGTCGATATTCGTTTTCAGGGAGGCTCTCTCGCTCGAATATCTCCTCCTTTGACACTCCTCGTAGCGATGTTCCTTCACGGTGGCTTCCTCCATCTTTTCGGCAATATGCTCTACCTCTGGATATTCGGCAACAATATCGAGGATTTTCTCGGGTCAATTCGATTTATTTTTTTCTATCTTATCTCAGGATTGGGGGCGAGCCTTGTTCACATCATCTTCCATCCCTCTTCCAAGGTCCCGATGATTGGAGCCAGCGGTGCCATTGCCGGTGTGCTCGGTGCCTATTTTGTCCTCTACCCGGCGGCAAGGGTTTTGACCCTTGTTTTTATCTGGATTATTCCTGTGCCCGCTTTTATCGTTCTCGGACTTTGGTTTGTGGGCCAGGTGATGAATATCGGCATTGGAGGCGGCGTAGCCTGGTTTGCTCATGTCGGCGGTTTCTTGATTGGAATCGCCCTGGTCAAAGTTTTTATGAGAAGGAGAAGAGCAAGAGTCTGGGTTCATTGATGAACAAATAGGTTAAGATATTGATTTTAGCCAGTTAAAGGTTGACAACTCGCTGAAGATTTTGTATTTTAGAACATCGTCGTTGCCTCAGGGCATACAATCCGAGATTTAAAGCGATGAAAACGTATAGTCTGAAGAAAAGTGAGATCCGCAAGAATTGGTGGCTGATTGATGCCCAAGGAAAAACCCTGGGAAGGCTGGCCACTGAAATTGCAGTTTTGCTCCGGGGAAAGAGGAAGCCTAAGTTTACCCCTTTTCTTGATTGCGGAGATTTCGTGATTGTCATCAATGCCGAAAAAATTCATGTCACCGGGAAAAAGCTTGAAGACAAAAAATATTATTCTCATTCTCTTTACCCCGGAGGGCTGAAAGTCAAAACCCTTAAAGAGCTTTTAGAGAAGAAACCTGAAGAGGTCATTCGAAGAGCAGTCTGGGGAATGGTTCCCAAAGGGAAGCTCGGCCGAGCTTTGTATAAAAAGCTCAAGGTCTACAAAGGCCCTGACCATCCTCATCAGGCTCAAAAACCCCAGGTTCACGAGTTTTAGGAGGAAAATTGAGCTTAATCCAGTATTACGGAACAGGGAAGAGAAAAACATCAGTGGCGAGGGTCTTTCTCCGCCCTGGAAAAGGAGACATCACTTTATACGTGAACAAAACACCTCGCCAGTTCAATGAATATTTCCACCTGGAAAGACAAAAGCACGTCATCAAGCAGCCTCTCCGCCTGACAGAGACAGAGAGCAAATTTGATATCTTCATCAGGGTCAACGGCGGCGGAGTGAGCGGACAGGTTGATGCGATTCGATTGGGAATCGCCAGGGCATTAACCGAGTTCAACAGGGAGTTGAGGCCCACACTTAAGGGAGCCGGGCTTTTGACCCGAGACGCAAGGATCAAGGAAAGAAAGAAATATGGGTTGCTGGGCGCCCGCAAGGCTCCTCAGTACCACAAGAGATAAAGGGAGGATTTAAGTTGGTTTCAGTCACGATGAAAGAACTTTTAGAAGCTGGCGTCCATTTTGGCCACCAGACAAAAAGGTGGAACCCGAAGATGAAGGATTACATCTTTGGCCAGAGGAATGGAATCTACATCATCGACCTGCAGAAGACGATTAAAATTTTCAAGGAAGCGCTTAACTTCATAAGAACCGTTGTCGAGAGCGGCAAAGAAATTCTCCTGGTCGGAACCAAGAAACAGGCTCAAGACATCATCCGAGATCTTGCTCAGAAGTGCGAATCCTGCTATGTCAACCAGCGATGGCTGGGTGGATTGCTGACCAACTTCAATGTCGTCAAAGGCGGTGTGGGCAGGCTGGTCGAGCTGGAAGAGATGAAAGAAGACGGGCGATGGGAGCTTCTTTCAAAAAAAGAGCAGTCGAAAATGGAAAAAGTCTATAGAAAGCTCAGCAGGAATCTGGGGGGAATAAAACATTTGGCCGAGCTCCCCGGAGCTATGTTCATCATAGATTCGACCAAAGAAGAGATAGCCATACTCGAAGCGCAGAAGCTCAACATTCCGATTGTGGCTATTGTTGACACCAACGGCAACCCGGAGAATATTGACTACCCGATTCCGGGAAATGATGACGCTGTCAGAGCCATTGAATTGTTCACATCGAAAGTCTCTGAGGCTATCATCGAAGGCAAAAAGAATAAAATCCAGAAAGAGCTTCAGCAAGCCAAAAAGGAGGAGGCTCCACCGAAGGAAGAAACCCTTAGCGCTTCAGAATCTTCTTCTGAAGAAGGTGAAGAGAGGATGGGAAGTGAGCCCAAGAAGCCAGTTTGAGGAAGGAAAAAGCTATGGAAATCACAACTGAGAAGGTCAAAGAGCTCCGGCAGCGGACTGGGATCGGAGTCATGGAATGCAAGGAGGCTCTGCAGGAGAGCGAGGGAGACATCGAAAAGGCTATTCTCGTTTTGAGAAAAAAAGGATATGCCCGGGCCAAGGATAAGATGAGCCGGGAGACAGCAGAAGGGATAATCGGTTCTTACATTCATCTCAACGGAAGGATTGGAGTGCTTATCGAGGTCAATTGTGAATCAGACTTTGTCGCCCGTAACCAAGAATTCCAAGAGTTGGTGAAAAACCTTACCTTGCATATCGCTGCCTCAAAGCCCAGGTACATCTCCTCAGAGGATGTTCCCGCGCAGGTTTTAGAGCAGGAAAAGGATATTATCCGCGAACAATTCAAGGATTCAAAAAAGCCGCCAGAAGTTGTGGAGAAGATTATCCAGGGGAAACTCAGCAAATTCTACCAGGAAGTCTGTTTAATGGACCAGCCTTACGTCAAGGACGACAAGATTTCGGTCAGGGAGCTTGTTGCTTCTCATATCGCCAAATTTGGCGAGAACATTCGCATAAAACGGTTTGCCCGGTTTGAGCTGGGCGAATCTTAAAGAATACTGACCATGCCTCAGATTGAGCCGGCATATAAAAGAATTTTGTTAAAACTCTCAGGAGAATCTCTCCTCGGCAAACTCAGCTTTGGTATCGACCTCCAAACAGCGAAGTCCATTGCTCAAGAGATAAAAGAAATCCACGATTTGGGTGTCCAGGTGGCCATCGTGATTGGAGGCGGGAATATCTTTCGGGGAGTGGTTGGAGTTGAGACTGGGATGGACAGGGCTTCGGCCGACTATATTGGCTTGCTGGCCACGGTCATGAATGGAATTGCTCTTCAAGATGCTCTGGAGAAGGAGGGTATCAACACCCGTCACATCTCTGCGATTGAGATCAAAGCTGTTGCCGAGCCTTTTGTTAGGAGAAGGGCGATAAGGCATCTTGAGAAAGGGAGGGCTATCATCTTCAGCGCCGGCACCGGAAGTCCCTATTTCACCACAGACACAGCCTCAGCCTTAAGAGCTCTGGAGATCAAGGCTGAGGTGATATTGAAAGCGACAAAGGTTGATGGCGTTTATACCGCGGACCCTTTAAAAGATAAGACCGCCAAGAAGTTTGAGACTATCCGCTATCTGGATGTCATTAAGAGGGGGCTGAAGGTTATGGATACAACGGCCATCTCTCTCTGCAAGGATAATAACTTGCCGATTATTGTTTTCAGTCTCAAGAAGAGAGGAAATATCAAGAGGGCTGTTTTGGGCCAGAAAGTCGGGACAAAAGTCTATTGATATAGACGCAATGAATTTTGTTACATAGTCATGGCGAGCGACCAGAGGGAGCGTGGTGATGAGCCTGTCATTGCGAGCCCGAAGGGCGTGGCAATCTCTTAGTTTGATGAGATCGCCACGTCGCTCCGCTCCTCGCGATGATAGATGAAATATTATGTTTATATTAACGGCGTGACGGTGTTCAGGAAATAAATAGGGATAAAGATGGTCAAAGAATTGTTGATAGAGCTTGAGAAAAAGATGAAGGTCTCAGCGGAGCATTTTCGTAAAGACTTGAGCCGATTGAGGACAGGAAGGGCGAATATCAGCATTTTTGAAGATATAAAAGTGGACTACTACGGAAGCTTGATGCCCCTCAATCAGGTGGCCACGCTTGGAGTCCCTGACCCAACTCTGATCACAGTTCAGCCCTGGGACTCGTCCTTGCTGGATACTATCGATAAGGCCATTAAGAGCGCTGACCTGGGTCTTAACCCGATTAACGACGGAAAGATTCTCAAAGTCCCGATCCCGCCTTTGGATGAGGAGAGAAGAAAGGAGATGGCCAAACACATCCGGAAAATGCTCGAGGATGAGAAGATGGCTCTTCGGGTGATGAGAAGGGAGATAAAAGAGAAAATTGAAGAGCTGGAAAAAGATAAGAAGATTACCGAGGATGATAAATACAAGGGCTTTGATAAGCTCCAGGAAATAACCGACGAATACTCCAAGAAGATCGAAGAGCTCGCCGCAGCCAAGGAAAAAGAGATCTTAGAGCTTTAAAAGAATCCCTGCCTGACTTCTTCTGTCTATCAAATTCTCTATTTTCTCATAATTTATTTCAGGTCATTCTACAGCTTTGTGATTAAGAAGGAGATAAAAACCTGAGTTCTGGAAAAGAAGAATTTTTTGGTCTGGAATTTTTTTTGAGAGAAAGAACTCAGACTGAGCAGGCGACGAGCCACTGGGCAGCGAAGTATGTGCTTAGAGTCAGCGCCTGCCCGAATTGGTGCTTTCGGACAAATTGGTTGACGGCGAGTGAAGAATCGGAGATGACGAATAAAATGGCTCCGATAAAAGCCAGAAGCGGCTTCATTTCTTTGATTTGGAGGTATCGCTGAGCGGCGAGCCAGGCCATAGCAATTATCACCAGCATATAGGCAACAACAGGAAATTTCATTTCCTCCAGGTGGCGAGAGAGAGCCATAAAAAAGATGAGTGCATAAAGAAGCAAAGGGAAAATGGGCCAGATTGAAAATCGCAACCTTATAGCGGATAAGAAAGCTGCGCTGTAAAAAAGATGGGCAATCAAGAAGCTGATCAAACCCTGTATGAAGCGTCTTTTCGGAAGCATTAAAAAGATATCTCCCAGAAGCGAGCATCCGAGTCCACTCAGAATCAAGCATTTATAATTTGTCGAGGCTGCTTTTCCCAGGAGCGGAAGGACAATGATGAAAACCATGGTCAGAGGTTTGAACAGGTAGACAAGAAGCTTCTGCTTCTTGTAATCAGACCAGATGACAAGAGTCGCAGAGCAAAGAGCTGAAATCGAAATAGCAATAATCCACATATTTTTCAACCAAAAATAATATAGAAGAGAGGGAAAGGCAAAGAACTTCAAACAGGGTCAGGAGACGGCAAATGTGATTAAGCTAAAACTTAGACGTAAGCTTTGCTTGGTCTTTTTAATTTTTATTTCTGTGCGCCGGTCAACGCCTGAAGATTCACAAAGGGCACTATGTTTTGCGGCAGAATGCCCCACTGGATATTCGGAGCCAGCCTCTGCACGAATTCCCACTGGATAATGGTTGGATTTTTGCTCAAAGCAGCCTGCCGGATTTCAATACTCTTCGCATCCCCTTCAGCAGACACAATCTTTTGCTCCTTTCGAATCTTTTCCTGCTCCAGCTTGTTTTTTTCAGTGGTGATATTCTCCAGGGCGATCTGTTTCTCCTCCAGTGTTTTGGCATACTCAGCCGTGAAGGTGATATTCCTCAGAACCAATTCGTCAAGGATGAGGCCGTTCTTATCAAATTTAGGGGCAATCTCGTCAAAAAGAACTTGTTGGGCTTCATAGCTGAGCTTGGTGTAGAGGTCGTAAGCGGAAAATTTAGTCGGCACCCGCCGTCCGGAGCCACGAATCTCAGTCTTAACCACTTTTTCCACATATTCCTCTTCTGTTCCCAGATTCTGCAGAATCCAGGCGGCTTTGCCCGGTTGAATCATGAACCGGGCTGTGATGCCCACCTTGATTTGCTGGCCATCAGAGCTGAGCGCGGTAATGATAATGTCGGGGAAGTCTGCCTTGCTCGATGCCGGAATGTCAGAGGCCTCGTAGGTTTTTTTAATTGTCGGATAAACAACGACTTTGTCGAGTAAAGGAAAGATGAAGTGTAATCCAGGTGACAACTCACGATGGACTGCGCCCAGCCGTTTGACGACTCCCACTGTGCCTGCTTGGATAATGGTCAAAGACTGAGCCAATACAGCGATGAGGATCAAAACAATTATGGCGGTGAGGATCAACCTGGCGCCCCCTCTAATAAAGTTGCCAAAAGCACCGCCACCCGCACGCCCTCTCTTTGAGATGAGGAAAATCACGGCCAAAGCTCCCAAAATAAAGGCAAAAAGATATCCAATCATGTGACCTCCTTAAAAAGGGATTTTATAGTAAATGCCTTTTTCACCTAAGAGATTGATTTGTTAAAAAATAGGACAGATTGTCCTAGATGTCAACAAGAAATGATAGCATCTTTTTTCCGTGATAGAAAACCTGGTTATGGGTCAGGCTGGATGCTTTCGAAAACACGCAGGCTTTGCCCACTTGCGGAGGCTGAATGGCGTGTTTTCGAGCCATTAAGCCGCAGCCTTCAAACGGTTTTCTCAAGCATCCAGCCTGACCCGGCTCTTATTATGGATTTCCGCATGCTTCCTTAATAAAATTGATGACTGGGCTTTTGACAAAATTTTTGTGCTATGCTATTCGTCTTTCTCAAGGAGATGAGATAGAGTATGACGACTCCACTTGAAGAATGGGTTGAGGAGCAGGCGCGCCTCACCAAACCGAGAAACATTTATTGGTGTGATGGCTCAGAAGGAGAAGCACGCCGGCTTATTGAGATGGGAATGAAGGAGGAGAAAATTGGCCGGCATGATATCTTTTATGAGCTGAACCAGCAGGCCTGGCCCAAATCCTATCTTCATCGCAGCCATCCGACAGATGTGGCTCGCACCGAGCATTTAACTTACGTTTGTCATCCTGAAAAAGAGACCACAGGCCCTAACAACAACTGGATGAATCCGAAAAAAGCGAAAGACCTGCTGACGAAGCTCTCCAAAGGATGCATGCAGGGAAAAACAATGTATGTCTTGCCCTACATGATGGGCCATCCGGATTCCCCTTATTCGAAAGCCTGTGTGCAGCTTACAGACGTCTCTTACGTCGCGCTCAGCATGCGAATCATGACCCGCATGGGAAAATGCATCGTGGAAAAGATCGGTAAACATGATAATTTCGTCAGGGGTTTTCATTCTGTCGGAGATTTCGACCCTAACAAACGCTTCATCATGCATTTTCCGGACGACAACTTGGTCTGGAGTATCGGCTCGGGCTATGGTGGAAATGCCCTTCTGGGAAAGAAATGCTTCTCGCTGAGGATTGCCTCCTGGCTTGGATATCGATACGGCTGGCTGGCCGAGCATATGGTCATCATCGGCGTTGAAGACCTTCACGGAAACATCACCTATATGACTGCTGCCATGCCTTCTGCCTGCGGGAAAACGAACCTGGCCATGCTCGAGTCTGCTCTTCCTGAATACAGAGTCTGGACCATTGGGGACGATATCGCCTGGCTGAATATCGGCCCTGACGGCAGGCTCTATGCGATCAACCCCGAATCCGGGTTTTTCGGTGTTGCACCCGGGACATCGATGAAAACAAACCCCAACATGATCAGGACGTTAAAAGCTTCGAATTTTTACCCGACGATTTTCACCAACACTGCCCTCGACCTGAAGACCAACGAGCCTTGGTGGGAGGGGTTTGATGACCCACTTTCCAGAAACTTGGTGGACTGGCAGGGAAAGCCGTGGGACCCTTCGAAAAAGACAAAAGCAGCCCACCCCAACTCCCGGTTTACGGTTTCCCTTTATAATTGCCCCACTCTCTCCAAAGAATTCGACAACTTCAAAGGTGTCCCCATCTCGGCCATTATCCTGGGCGGCAGGCGTTCTCGCCTCATTCCTCTCGTGGCAGAGGCTTTCAATTGGCCTCATGGAGTTTTCATGGGAGCAAGGACTGGCTCGGAAACAACAGCGGCCGCGGCTGGCGAGGTCGGCGTCCTGAGAAGAGACCCGATGGCCATGCTTCCCTTCTGCGGCTACAATATGGGCGATTATTTCCGGCACTGGATTAATATCGGGCGATTGTTGAGCCGTCCCCCAAGGATATATGCAGTGAACTGGTTCATGGTGGACGAGAAAGGGAAATTCATCTGGCCCGGCTTCGGTGATAATGCAAGGGTGTTGAAATGGATTGTCGATAGAGTCAATAATCGCGTTGGCGCAAGGGAGACTCCTCTGGGCCTCGTTCCAAATATCAAAGATTTAACGCTTGAAGGATTGAGCATCCCTGCAGACAGGCTGGAAAAGCTTTTTGAGATTAACCCCAGCGAGTGGCAGCCGGAGCTGCGGGAGATTAAGGAATTTTTATCACAGTTCCGAAGACACATCCCTTACGAGATTTGGCAGGAATATGACCGATTGGCCGCGCGTCTCAACGGAAGCCGATAGCTTTCGCCGCTGAATCAGCCCTCTTTTGTTCCGAACTTTGTCTTTAAGGTCGCTCCCCAGCCGATAATGCTCAGGAAGAAAGAGATGAGAAGACCGAGGATTGGGATGAAGGTGATGAGGCTGACCAGAACCAGGCCAAGGAGTATAGCGGCGATGGCTGAGGGCTTGCTTTTTCCGAAGGCGGCCATAAGGCTTTCGCCGAAGAAGTAGAAAACGGTAACCCGGGCGAAGATTTGGATGACGATGACAAGGAAGATAAGTGCCAGGAGCATGGGGATTCCGATCAAGATCAGGCAGAGAAGAGCGGAGAAGACCGCCAGGCCGGTGAAAATGATGATGGCGACAAAGCCGATGGCAAAGACGGACAAGAAAGATTTTCTGATCTGGTTGGAGGCAGAAGAAATCTGGCGGGGGAAGAGCACGGCCATGAGCACTCCGAGGAGCAACCAGATGGAGAGTGAGAGCAATTTAAAAATCAAGAAGATGGGAAAGAGGGAGATGGACAAGATGCCTTTTAAACCTTCCTTGAGCAGCTCCTTCGTGTCTTCCGACGTCTTGAAATAAATCGTGTCTCCATCGACACGGCAGCCTGACTCTTTCTCGAGGCTGCCTCCCAAAGAGGCGACATCTCCTTTGACGACTGCCGTAGGCTTGAGAAGGATGTTTGTGCCAAATCCTAAAACTAAGTGTCCGACTTCGCCGGCAATGGTTATTTTGCCGCCGAAAGCAATAACGCTTTCTTTGACTCTTCCTTCGACAAGGACCTCTCCCCCAAAAGTGACGACGTTATTCTGGACTTCATCTTTAGCGACATAAATATCTTTTTTCAGGGTAAAACTCTGCTGGCATTGGAGAGAGAGAGGGCTTAAAACCAGGAAGAAAAGGAAGAGGGCCAATATGATTTTATTTTTCATGTTTTTTCTCCAATGAGTATTATTCTTTTTATGCCATAGATAAGGATGGCAATCGAAATAACGGCGATTATGGAAATGGTCAACTGGATTTGAAAACTGGTTAATGCTTTCAACCAGGAAAATGCCTTGAGCAAATATCCTGTAAATTGCTGAATGACTCCGAAAATGAGCGAAGTGACCTTGAAGAGTTTGAGCAGGGCCGGCAGAAAACTCCTGACATAATTCCATAGGCCATGATTCAACCCGAGGAGGAGAGTTGAAAGATTCTGACCGGTGGCAAGATACATGACGAGAAGCGTCACTGAGATTGAAGCCAGAGCTGCGGCTGCGGCTTTTATCCAGGCAGAGGGAAGGGTTTTGACCGGGCCAATTCTGGCCATGACTTTCCGGGTGAACTCCGGAGGCGTTTCCCAGAGAGGCAGGCTATTCGCTGCCTTGACCAGAAGCTTCCTCTCCTCAAAGGCATTCCTGCATTTTTGACAGGTAGCGAGATGCTCCTTGATTTCCCTGTTTCGAGCCGGCGAAAGCTCCTTCTCGATGTAGAAATAAATCTGCTCAATGCTGAGGCACTTCATTTTTTTCCCTCCAGAAGCTTTCGGATTAATTCTTTGGCTTGAAAGACTCTGGTCTTGACCGTGCCGACAGGCAAGCCTTTGATTTCCGCAATCTCCTCATAGCTGAGCTCGTTGATGTGCCTCCAGATGAAGACTTCTCTCAGCGGAGGAGGCACCTCTTTTAAAACATCTTCAATCTTTGTCCTTAACTGGGATATCTCGAACTTCTGGATAATAGATTTTTCATCGGCTGCGACCGCAAGAGCGCAGTTGTGGCCATTTGAGCCTTGCCGTTCATCGAGGGAGAGAGTGTTGATTTTTTTCTTTCGCCAGAAATCGATAACATAATTTGAGGCAATTTTGAAAAGCCAGGTGCTGAATTTGTACTGAGGCTGATAAGTATGAAGCGAGGAGTATGTTTTTAAGAACACGTCTTGGGTGAATTCAAGGGCGAGCTCCCTTTCTCCAACCATTCGTCCGATGGAGTTGAACAAGGGCCGTTGATACTTGCGGATGATCAATTCAAAGGCCTCCTTCTCGCCTTTGATCGTTCTTTCAACGAGTTTCTTATCTTCATCCATGGAGGACATCCTGTCCTCAAGAGTTGATACGGAAAAAGAAGGGAAAGGTTTTGCCAGGGGATTTTTTTTGGCTTTATTTGCTCTTCTTGACCGGTCCATCTGTGAAAATCTCAACGTCCGCAGGCAATTCGAGTTCAAACAGCTTTTGAGGGAATGGGAGGTTAGTCTTTATTTGGGAGAAATGAAATTCAGATTTGTTGCCGCTCCAGTCAAAAAAAATGGCTTTTCGGATGAGCCAGCTTTTTTCGTCGATTTCGAGGAGGATGGATGAGTATTCGTCCTCCTCCTTCGGAGTCAATTTCAATTTCCAGGTGTTTTGATTCTCAGAAGGGAAAGGGCTGAACTCGACAAGGTAATTATTCAAGAAGCTTTTCTTGCCTGAAAGGAGAGAGAGGACTTCTGACTCATAAATCTCTTTTGACGTCGCACTCTTGATAAGCTCTTTGTCTTCGGGATAGTAGATGAGGAATGCGTCTTCTTTATAGATAAAAATTTTTTCCTCCGGATCTTTATACTCCCATCTCATAAAATCCGGCTTTTTAAAGTAGAACTTTCCTCTTTCTTTTAAAGGCGTGGAGAGAGAGGAGGGGTAAAGCGTTTGTTCGAAATTAGCTTGGATAGATTGGACAGAACGGAGCTTTCCTTCTGCTTTAAGTGCCACCTCTTCCACAGTCTGAGAAAAGCCGAGCAGAGAAAGGAGCAGCACGCAAATTAGGCTCTTCATCGCAGCTGAATTATAGCATATTAAGATTGTGATGGCGAAGGCCAGGAAGCATCCCTAATTCCGTGATATGGGTGAGGGTTTGGAGGTTCGGAGCACGCTGATTTTCCCCAGCGAGGAAAATAGTACCTGCGAAGGCCAACGGGTGAAAAAATCGTTTGAAGGCTGAGCGGGCATGGTTCCTCTCCGAAGGAGAGGAGAGCGAAGCCTGAAACCGAGCAACTTTTGCCTCGCTGGGGCAAAAGTTGCGTGTTTTTGAGCCCGCTGGCCTGAGCATCATAGGGGACTCCTCACCTCCAAACCCTCACCCTCGCAGTCGTTTTAATATCACGGATAATGAAATGGTCTCCAAAAATTGAAATAATTTGCCAAGCAAGAGGGGTTTTTGCTATAAGTGGCGCTGTGAAGGTTGAGTTTTTCTTTATTTTTCTTGCCTACATCGCCTTTCTCCTCCTCATGAGCTTCATTTTCTCAAAGAGGATGAAGGATATTGTCGATTTTTTTCTCGCCTCCAGAAATCTTTCTGGCTTTTTAGTCTATTTGACGCTTTGTGCTTCCTGGTTCGGGGCAACATCGACTCTGGTCTCTTCTGACCAGGCCTATGAAGCAGGTTTGAGCTCATTCTGGATTATGGGAGTGCCCGCCATGCTGACAGTCCTTTTTCTCGGCCTTTTTTTAGTCCGGCCGATCCGGCAGCTGCCCTTAGTCTCCCTGCCCGACCTGGTCGAGATGCGCTATGGCCGGGCTGTTCGTCATCTTGCTTCGCTGCTGGTCATCTGGTACATGGCGGTCCTGGCCGCATCCCAGATGGTCGCCATCGGCCATTTCTTGAAGTCCTTCTTGGGCACGTCTTACCTCAAGAGCTTGGCTTTAGGAACAGCTGTGGTGCTCATCTATTCTATCTTCGGAGGCCTTCGTTCTGTCGCCATTGCCGACGGTATCAAGTTTTTTCTCATTGTCGCCGGCCTTTTCAGCCTTCTCTTTTTTCTTTTCGGCCTTTCATCACTAAAAGATGTTTCTCTCCTCGCTTCAAGACTAGGCAAAAGCCAGTATTTCAATTTTTTCTTTGACTTCAAAAAGAACATCCTGATTGTTCTTTCTTTCACTCTGGCCTGGACCATCTCGCCGATTGCCTGGCAGAGAATTAAAGCCGCTCGCACCGTCCAGGATGCCCGGGGAGCCCTCTTTTCTGCATCGGTGACTTTTTTCCTCCTCTACGGGACTGTGGTTTTGACCGGCATGCTCTCTCTGCCCCTCTTTGCTTCTCGAAAACTTGCCAACCCTCTCTACTCTGAGATCATCTCCTCGAGCAGCGGATTCTTTTTAAGAGGAGTTCTTTTTGTGGGTGTGGTAGCAGCAATTATGTCAACCATGGCTGCAGCCATCAACACCGGGGCGCTTTCTCTGACTCGAGATGTCTGGCAGCAACTCTTTCCTTTAAGCAGGGAAAAAGGGATTATTTTTGCCAGTCGCCTCTCGACTTTGCTTGTCGGCGGGCTCGCTTTTCTCGTTGCGGCCAGGTTTCAGAGTATCTTGAAAACCCTCGGCCTTGCCTCGGAAATTATGGCAGAAGGTCTTTTTATTCCAGGCATGGCTATGATTTTTATTAAGAGAAAATTTCCCCTTGCCGGCCTTCTGAGCCTTGTTTTTGGAGGAGGCTTTTCTTCACTCGGGTTTTTGTCTGAGATGAAGCTCCTTCCGCTGAACTGGATTCCCTGGCCTTTCTCTGTTCCCTACGGTCTGGGATTAGGCCTCGTGGGATTTATCGCTGGTTTAGCTATTGAGAAATGGGGAAAAAAGGACAGGCCACTTTCTTAGAAAAAAGTAGCCTGTCCCCTTTATTTGATGTATGATTTTTGCCGATGTCTTTTCTCGAGAATCTACGCTGGAAGTTCGTCGGCGCCTTGGGGAAAATGGTTTTGTGGCTGTGGGCGAAATCCACACGGATGAAAATCGTCGGAGAAGAAGACTACAAGAGATTGAGAGAAGAAGGGAAGCCTGTAATTTTTTTGGTCTGGCACGGACGGATTTTTATCGTCCCTTATTTTTTTCGCCGCAGAGGAATTATGCCTCTCATCAGCCCCAGCAAGGATGGAGAGATAGCCGCCCAAGTCATGTTCAGGTGGGGGTACAAGATTCTAAGGGGCTCAGGCTCTCATGCCATCATTAAAGCCTGGAGCGAGATGATAAAAGAGCTTCAGAGCGGAGGGGAGCTGATAATCGTTCCTGACGGTCCTCGAGGGCCTAATCGGGAGATGAAGCTTGGGGGAATAAAGCTTGCCCAGGAGAGTGGGGCTGTTCTCGTCCCTTTCACCTTCTCGACCTCCAAAAAAAAGTTTTTGAAGAGCTGGGATAAATTCTTAATGTTTTATCCGTTTTCTAAAGTGGTTGCCATCTATGGAGAGCATTTTACCGTTCCTCCTGACTTGAGCGAGGATGAGCTGGAGGCGTTGCGCCGCACGATTGAGCGTTATTTGGTCGAGCTGGATGAGAGGGCGGACAGTTTTTATGGGTAGCTTCTTATTGTCCTTGACGGGAAAAATATGCTATATATACTCGAAAAAAGGAGTACCGATGAGAGGAAAAATATTTTTTCTGGTTTTTATCTTTTTTTCTATTTCTCTTTCTCTCTTCTGTCAGGATGCCAAGGAGCTGATTGCCCAAGCCGATGCGCTCTATGCCGAGATGAAGGATATGGCCACAGCCCGGGAAGCTTTATCAAAGTACATGGACGCTCTTCTCAAAATCGATGATAAGTATGACGCCTACTGGAAGATTGCCAGGATGCACTATTACATCGGGTCTCACACAGAAAAAAACAAGGATAAAAAGATAATTTTCGAACAGGGAATCTATTACGGCAAGAAGGCAGTGGAATCGAAGCCCAACAGGCCGGATGGTTATTACTGGCTCGGCGTGGTTTATGGAGTCTATGGAGAGGCGAGAGGCGTTTTAAAAAGCCTGTTCTTAGTCGACGACATAAAGGAAGCGATGAACAAGGTCATCGAGATCGAACGGTCCTACGAGGATGGAGGTCCGGACAGGGTGCTGGGAAGAGTCTATTTCAAGCTGCCAGGATTTGCCGGCGGAGATAATAAAAAGTCGCTCGAGCATCTTCTCAAGTCCAAGGAGTTTGGTCCAAACGACCCGGTGACTCGAATCTATTTGGCCGATACCTATCTCGAGCTCAAGCAGGTGGATAAAGCGAGGGAGGAACTGGAATTCGTTTTGAACATGCCCTCTGACTCTCGTTGGTTTTCTGGCGTTGATGATTGTAAAGCTCAGGCCCAGGAGATGCTCAAGGGAAAAGAGTTCGAGAAGAAGAGTTAAAATTATGGATCAGGCTGGGTGGTTTGAAAACACGCAGGCTTTGCATTAAACAGAGAAGGCGAAGGCAGAGTGGCGAGAAGGCCGTGTGAAAGGCTGAGTGGGCATGGTTCCTCAACCGAAGGGAGAGGAGAGCGAAGCCTTGAACCAAGCCGCTTTTGACTCGCTGGGGCAAAAGCGGCGTGCTGACGAGCCACGCTGTCTGAGCTATTCAAACGGTTTTCTCACCACCCAGCCTGATCCCTTAATATCTTTGAGTTGGCAACGCAGTAAATCCGCAGCCTTGACTTTGTCCAGAATGAAGGGAAAAATATTCAACCTGCTTTTGGGAATTCTTCTTTTTTCCTTGAATGCCGGGGCCTCACCGCTCAGCTTCAGGCTTTGTCCAGGCGGGAGCTGGATTGATGGCGGAGACTTAAACCGGAATATCCAGGGTTGGAAAAGCTACATTGAAGATTATTACCAGAGCCCTTATTCTCTGGAGTGCGACCTGAAAAAGCTGCATGGCCTCTGGAGCTTGCAAGCAGAGGTCGTATACGCTTTTTCCCCTCGTATCTCTCTTGCACTGGGATTGGAGTTTCTATCCGGTGATGCTCAAGGAAGTGTTTCTTTTCACCTGAGCACGGAGGAGGACTATTTTCATTCGGCCCAGGATTTCGGCACCGTTTTTCTCGATGAGCAATCCTTCCAGAAGCCAAGATACAGACTGCAGAGCATTCCGCTGATCCTGACCTTCTATTATTCTTTTCCTTTTGGGCGCGGGGTGAATTTTTTCCTTGGATGCGGCGGCGGCTATTACTGGGCCAGATTAAATTATAAAGAAGAGTTTGATTACCATTTTGAGTACAAGGACCAGAATAATCTAAACGGCTCCCTGGTTGAATTTATCGACAACTACTTTTCTTCAGGAATATATTCTGAAAAAACTAGCTCTAAGGCTTTTGGCCTCCAGGCAAAAGGAGGCCTGGAAATAAAAATTGGCAAGAGATTTCATTTCCTCCTCGAAGCTCAAGCAAGAATGGTCGACTCGAGCGATTGGAGCGGCAGTAAAAGTGAAGAATACGAGTGGAGTCATACCTGGGGGTACTGGGGGTCTCTTTCTGATTCAGGCTCCGAAAAAATAAGTGATAAGGGAAAGCTGTGGATGGTTGATTTCCGAAGCGAAGAGACCGGGAAATCATATTCCCGGTTTTTCTTTTCCTCCCAAGAGCCGTCTTCTCCTTATGCTGAGGCAAGGCCGGCAAGGATTAATTTAAATGGGTTTTCGATAAGAGCCGGGATAAGAATTTATCTTTGAATGGAAGCATCCCTCATTCCGAGATTTGGGTGAGGGTTTGGAGGTTCGGAGCACGCTGCTTTTTTTCAGCGGGTAATAGGAATTCTGATAGCTTCATACAAAGTCAGACTGTTTGGCCCTTTGGCTTGAAGGCGGAAGACAAGATGATGTCCAAGGTAATATGCCGGGATTCTTATCACAAAGGGCTCAAGAGCTGATCGGCTGGAAAGAGGAGGAAGGTCTGGGAATGCAACCTTCGAATGGGCAATCACCACCTCAGGATTGGTTGCACTCAAAGTCCCTTCAAGGGAATAAGCCGTAGCCGTGCCTTCATTTTCAAGGCTGACACGAAGCTCGATGGTTTCTCCAGCTTCAACTTGTCCATTGCCGTTGCCGAGGCTGGCGCCTGATGAATCATCATCGATAGCTGTGGACTGGAGCTTGAGCAGGGCAAGGTCCATGTTAGCGGCTGAAGCCGCATTGACAATTCCCCAGCCGTAGTCGTTATCAGGATTTGAGCTGCGGCTTGCAGAGCTGAGCAGGGCAGAGCGTACCTGAGCTGGTGTCCAGTCGCGGTGGATTTCAAGAAGCAAGGCTGCAACGCCAGCCACTAAGGGAGTGGAGAAGGATGTTCCAGAGCCTGTGCCGTAAGTGCTTGTGCCGTCCGACCTGTTGCCCGCAATCCAGTTGTTAACGCCTAAGGCGCAGACCTCAGGCTTGGTCCTGCCGTCGTATGTCGGGCCTGGTGAGCTGAAAGAGGAGATTTTGCCGGAAGAGTCCACAGCCCCAACAGCAATAACGTCAAAGCCATCCGCAGGAGCGATGATATGGCCCCAGGCGCTACCCCGCTCATTCCCGGCAGCATTGACCACGACCACTCCCAGGGTTGCAGCCCTGTTGGCAGCCTTGGTGGTCACAGCCGTCCCTCCATCCATATCCTGAAAGGTATACCAGTCTATGTATCCCAGGGAAGAGGAGACAACTTCAGCGCCGAGTCGCTCAGCCCATTCGATACCAGCCACCCAGTAATCTTCCTCTATCGGCTTTTCGAATCTGTCGGTTTCTGTTTTTGCCAGAAGAAAATCAGCTCCGTAGGCAGGTCCGACGAGCTCGCCGAATTTATGTCCTCCCAGCAGCGACCAGGTTGCGGTTCCATGAGAGTCGGAATAATCATTAGGGTCAAGAAGGTTTTGCTGGACATCGTTGTCATTGTTGACAAAGTCCCATTCCGAGACGAGGTGCGCGTTGCTGAAGACTTCATGGCTTTTCCTGAACCCTGCGTCCAGCATGCAGACCAGGACACCGCTTCCGCTGTAGCCAAGCTGGTGAAGGTAGGGAACATTGATCTGGTCAAGCTGGAGAAACGATCGGCCGTAGTTGATGTTCGGGTTGCTTGGCTCTCGCTCAGCCGAGTCTGCTGGGCAAGGAGAAAGAGGCTCGTGGCGCTGGAATGAGGCGACAAGGTCGATTTTGCTCACAAATTCAAGCTGGGAAAGGGCCTGGATTTCTGAGGGACAAGCCTCGACGCTCAGGGCATTGAGCCAGCGAGAGGGAGCCCTCACCCGTCTGGCCAGAGATTCAACTTTTTTTGTATAAGATGAAAAAAGCGGAATATCCGCTTCATCAACGATATTTCTTTCTGAGAGGACTTTCAGGCGGCGCCAGCGGCAGTGCCAGTCCAAGCTCTGGCGGATTTCTGCCAATTTTTTTCCTTGCGCTGACTGAGAGAATATTCCTTTATCTTTGAAATAAACCCATATTTTGAAGACGGCGTCGCTTTCCTGGCAGGCTGAAAGCTTATTCTTGAGCCTCTGGCTGAGTTTGTTCTCTCGAAGCTGCCTTCGCTCTGGGTTCTTTTTTTCCTCCTGGCGGATTGAAAGGGTGTCTTTTTGCCTCTGCTGGATTCCAGGACTCTGATGAAAAGTCCCCCCGCTTTCTCCCTGGAGCAGGAGGAGAAAGAGAAGAGTGAAGCTGAGGAAAAGAAATTTTCTGATTTGTTCTATTCTCCTTGCTTTCAATTCTTACTCTGAAAAAACTTGGGCCGAGAAGATTTCGACCTGCGCTCCTTTCTTCCATTCGTCTTCATCCAGTCCGGCTTTCAAACATCCATGGCAGAGATAGGTCTCCAGGTCCCAGTTCCACTCCACGGGCACCTGGGGGAGCAGGAGTCCTCGGCAGGGGCCTTTAGAAACGATGATGCCATGCTTTCCGACTTCGACCTGCTTGATATCCTTGATGAGCTGGGGAAGGCTGAGCACAGATATCTCAATTTTTATCTCCGGGAGTTCCTCCAAGGATAGAGGCTCGAAGCGGAAATCCTGAGTCGCGGCCGAGATGGCAGAGTCGATAATTGTCTCGTATAAAGGTTTGTAAGGAAGGGGATATCCGATACAGCCTCGAAGTTGCTCGTTGGCTTTGAGAGTGACGAACGCTCCCTTTTTTCTCTTCAGCTCCTCATCTTCTGTCTTGACCTTAAGTGTTTTTCCTGTTTTCAAGTAATGCCCAATGGCTTTTCGAGCTAAGCCAAGGAGTAATTTTTGCTGGCCTTTGTTAAGAAGATTCTCCATGATTATCTCTTTTTATAGGATTTTTTTCTGGATTGGCTTTAGAAAAAATTTTTTTTCATAATCTATGACAAAAGGTTTGATGCTCATCATTTTTTTCCCTCTAGAGGCGAGCTTGAAAAAGAGCTTGCCGCAGGCAAACGGGACAAGAACCTTTTTGACTTTTCTTTCATCTCGTTTGAAAGAAAAAAAACCTATAATTTTTTCTTTGAAGAGCTGGTCGAGCTCCTGATAATTTTCAAGCGAGGTGAAAAAGCCAGAAAGAGTGGGAAAAATTTTCTCGACAAAAAAGCTTTGGCCTCTCTTGTGTCCAATGAGCAGTCCGTCAGGCTTATAATTCGCAGATATGAGGTTGAGAGCCTTGAATGCTTGGAATGCCTCGTGTGAGATGAGGGCGTTCATTAGAATTGATTATATCAAAACTTGAATGCTGATAAAATAAAAAAGTGGGATAGGAGAGGGTCAGGCTTAGCCTGACCCTAGTGATGTGGGTGACGAGTTAAATCAATCCTAAGAATGGAGCAACAAACCTGACACCGACCCAGATGATGATGATTCCAGTGATTTCCAGCCAAAAGCCATAGTTGACCATCTTGGTCAAAGGAACCAGCCCAGAGCCGTAAATAATAGCGTTGGGTGGAGTTGAAACAGGAAGCATGAAGGCAAAGCTGCAGCCAATAGCGCTGCCTATGACAGGAGGCAGGGGATTCACCGAGGCAGCCTTGGAGATGGCGATGACAACCGGGATGATCATGTTGGCCGCCGCTGTGTTGGAGGCCACTTCGGTAAGACAAACGCTGAATACCACAGAGACAAGGGTGATCAAGGAGAGGCTGGCCGAGCTTCCACCCGAGGAGATAAAGAATCTGCCCATGGCGTCAGCCAGGCCGGTTTCAAACATCTGCATTCCCAAGGACAGGCCTCCCCCGAAGAGGAGAAGTGTTCCCCAGTCGACCTTCAAGGCTTCCTTAAGAGAGAGTGTGAATTGGCCGCGCTTGAGGTCAACTGGAAGGATAAAGAGAAGGCCTGCGCCGATGATGGCCACCACAGATTCTGGGAAGTGCTTTTCAAGCCAGAGGGAAAGAGAAGAGTCTCTTCCCAGAATGATAGAAACAAGGCCAGGGAGAATCCAGAGCGCAACAGTGACACAGAAAGCGATGAGAACATTCTGCTGGGGTCTGGTGAGTCCCTTTTGAGCCTTTTCGTATTCAGGCGAAAAAGTTGTTTGAGTCTCTTTTGAATCTTTTTCCTTTCTCAGCCTGAATCTCAAGATTAGAAAAAGAGCGAGATACATGGGGATGAGAATTAAAAGACCGATGAGTGTCCACTGGAAAAAAGTAATCTTGAATGAAGCCAGTTTTTCCAGCATGCCGAGGGCGATGAGGTTAGGCGGACTTCCGACAGGCGTGCCGATTCCGCCAATCGAAGCAGCATAAGCGCTCGCGAGCAGGAGGACAAGGCCGAAAGAAGAATTTTCTTTTTTTTCAGAGTTAAATGTGCTCAGGATGCCGAGGGCGATGGGATACATCATGGCCGTGGTGGCGGTGTTGCTGACCCACATCGAGATAAAAGCCGTGGTCAAGCCCAGAGCGAAGAGGATTCTGGTTTTCCTGTGCCCGATGGGCTTCAGAGAGAGAATGGAGTAGGCCAATTTCCGGTCGAGAGCATGGACACTCATTCCCCTTGCCAGAATAAAACTCCCCAAGAAAAGCATGATAATCGGATTGGCGAAAGGAGCAAAGGCCTCGTTGGCCGATGCTATGCCGAAGGCTGTGATAAAGACAGGGATGAGCAAGGCGGTGACAGGAATGGGGATACATTCTGTAACCCACCAGACCACAACCAGAAGAAAAACAGCCAGAAGGCTGCGGGCTTTAGGATGGTGGGGAAGGAGAGGAGAGATATAAGTCAAAAAAAACAGCAGGGGACCGAGGAAAAAGCCTATTTTTTTTCTCAGCTCCATTCTTCAGACTTCAGCAATGAATATCTTTGGAGAGTTCAGATTTTCTTTTTTTCAAAAACATATTGTCGTTTAATATTTCTTGAGCTTTTCCATTGATTAGGCTGGATTATATTTTTTTTTGGACGAAAAGACAAGACAACGGTGATTTCTTGACTCGAGGATAAGGATAGATTTATATTTAAAAAAATGAAATACGAAACTTTGGTTGTCGGCGCTCTGGAAACCAATTGCTACCTTGTTTATTGTCCGGAAACTATGGAATGTGCTGTTGTTGACCCCGGAGCTGAACCAGAAGAGATTTTCCGCTTGATCACTAAGAAAGGCCTTAAACCCGTTATTGTCCTCAACACTCACGGCCATGTGGACCATGTCGGCGCAAACCGTGATATCAAGGAAAGGTTCAACATCCCTCTCTGCATCCATTCTGCCGACAAGCCCATGCTGGAAAAATCGCAACACTCAGAGCTTGCCCTTTTTCTCGAGGCCAAGGATTCCCCTGCTCCAGATCGTCTGCTCAAAGAAGGCGATAAGATAAGGATCGGGAAGTCTTTTTTAGAAGTCATCCACACTCCCGGCCACTCTCCAGGAAGTGTCAGCTTCTTGGGAGACGGATTTATCCTTTCCGGCGACACTCTTTTTTCGGGTGGAGTGGGGCGGACTGATTTTCCAGGCGGCTCTTGGAAAGAGCTGGAGAATTCTATAAAGAATAAAATCCTGACCTTGCCCGATGAGACGATTATCCTCCCCGGGCATGGCCCTTCGACAACAGTCGGGCAGGAAAAAAGCTCAAATCCTTTTATCACATGAACAATCTTTCTCGAGCTGAGCATGCCCTTCGGGTCTTCCTTGAATTTTTGTCCGTGGAAAAAGGCCTCTCTTCGAATACCCTTCTTTCCTACTCCCAAGATTTGAAGAAGCTTTTTCTTTTCTTGCAAAAAGGAAAAAAACCCTGGTTAAAGGCGGGAGAAGAAGATTTGATAAAATTCATCCACCTTCAGAGCCGGACCGGGCTTTCATCCCGTTCCCTGGCCAGGCTCATTTCCTCTCTGAAAAGCTTTTACAAATTTTTGGTTCGAGAGGGCGCGGTCAAGAGAAATCCGGCTGCGAATCTTTCTTATCCAAAGAGCTGGTTTTCTCTGCCCAAATTTTTGACAGTGGAGGAGGTCGAAACCCTTCTCAACCAGCCAGACGAGAGGGATTTGCGTGGAACGAGGGATAAGGCTATGCTGGAGCTTATCTATGCCGCAGGATTGAGGGTCACGGAGCTCTTGACCTTGAAGCCTGAAGACTTAAACCTTGACGACAGATTTCTTCTCTGCATGGGCAAGGGAGGAAAGCAGAGAATCATCCCTATCGGAAAATCTGCTTCGAGCGCCGTGCGCAGCTACCTTGGCAAAGCCCGGCCCAGGCTTTTAAAGAGGCCAAGCGAGTTCCTCTTCCTAACGTCCAGAGGAAAGGTTTTCACCCGACAGGGTTTCTGGAAGCTTTTAAGAGCTTATGCCAGGAAGGCAGGGTTGGGGCCAAAAATCAGCCCCCACATCCTTCGCCATTCCTTTGCCACCCATCTTCTGGAGAGAGGGGCTGACCTGAGGTCTGTGCAGTTGATGCTCGGTCACAGCCAGATCACCACCACTCAAATCTATACTCATGTCAGCCGGCAGAGGATTCGCCATCTTTACGACAAATATCACCCCCGCGCCTGAACGTTGCGGGCTCCTTTTGAAAAATGAGGCCTGACTGAGACTTCGACCTTGACCTCATGGCTATTGGAAAAGAAGACAGGATTATCCTGAATGTTATGCCATTTCTGATACTTCCACTCCCACGAAGACTTCTTTTCCACCGAATCTGAATAAATATCTTTTTCAACGAGAAAAATATGATTGGAGCCTTTGCTGACAAATGAGTCGTAATTGATTTCCGGCGAGTGGAGGGCGTTTTCTTCAGAGGAAGGAAGGTTGAGGTAGAATTTATTCTGGGAATTGTTCTGAGGAGTGAGAAAGCCGTTGACGACGAAGTCAAAGTAAAGGCTCTCGCCTTTTCTCAAGATGTAATTGAGATTGAAGGAAGGCTTATCCAGGAACTCCTCTGTGGACAGGATTCGAACAGAGTCGGGAAACATGGCCCTTTCTTCAGCGGCAAATCTAACAAGTTCTGAATTTTCGTAATAAAGGATAAAGTCATCCTCGTTTTTTTCCATGCAGCCTGTCCAGATAATGGTAAAAGAATAGCGGCCAAAATAGGATGATTTTCCTTCGTTGACTTTATAGTCTCCATCAGAGACAAGAAGGATTTTAATTTCCCACCAGAGAGGAATCGCCTGGTCCGATGAGGAGAAGAAAAAGGAATTGCGAGCCGGAAGCAAAGGCAAGAAGACGAGGAAAGCCAGAAAAATAAAAAAGAGTTTTTTAGCCATGAGCTCAATATTAAATATAAAATAAAATGATAAACAATTCCAGATGGAAAAATTGGACTTGAAAAGATTGTTATAAAATCTTAAAATGTAAACTCTTGACTTGGGGGAGGGAACCTGCTATTTTAGAGATTTAAAAATTAAACTGCTTAGTTCATTAAGAAAACTGATTGGTATAAAAAATGATGAAAAGTAACTTAAGGATTAAAAGGGATAATCTCAGAAAGAAGCAGAACAAGAAATTCATCTTAGAAGCCGCTGAAAGAGTTTTTGGCCGGAAAGGCTATAGCTCGACAAGAGTGGACGACATCGCCGGAGAAGTTCAATTTTCCAAGGCAACTCTCTACAAGTATTTTGCAAGCAAAAAAGAGATATTTATGGAGATTATTAGCAACGCTTTTGAGGAATCCGAGAAAAGATTGATGAAAATTCAGAAGGAGAAGGTGAGTGCTGAAAAGAAATTGAAGGAAGTGATTTATTTCATCTCTTCCTACAGCCAGAAGAAGAAAAACATAGCTCGGATTCTCTTTATGGAAAGAGAGGCAATGAAAAGGATTATGAACCTTCGTTCCAGAAAAGGAAATTGGATATCCATCGCCCATCCAAAAATTCCGCATAAGTTAAAGATGAAGATGGAAAAAATCTTTAATGTTATCTGTGATATTATCAAGGAGGGAACCGAATCCGGTGAATTTAGAAAAATGGACGTTAAGGATGCTGCTTTTGTCTTTGGAGCCATGGTCCGGGGATTTTATATCAGAGGCCCTATGCGTGAAAGAGAATATAGCATAAACGAAAGCACTGATTTGCTCCATACTTTTTTCCTCTCCGGGATAAAAAAGGACAGATAAGGTTAAAAGGAGTATCAAAATGAAGAAAGTAAGAAGACTGTTATGGGTTGCCCTGTTGGTCTTTTCTTCAATTAAATTTTCCTTTCCTCAGGGAACACTGACTCTGACCCTTGAGGAGAGCCTCCGCCTGGCTTTAGCTCAGAACCCAAATTATCTGGTTGCTGAAGAGAAAGTGGAAACGGCCAGAGCTCAGGTCAGGGAAGCTGCAGCGAGCTTTTTCCCCTCGCTGAATGCCCAGGGGCTCCAAACCCTTGATGAAAAGCTTTTCGTCCTGGAATTCCCTTCCTTTGTTCCAGGTCAACCTCCGCAGAGAATGTCTATCGACTTTACCAAGGATTATCAATTCTCCTTATCCCTGACCCTCCCCATCTTTACCAGCGGCCGTTTGACCTCTGGGTTCAAGCAAGCCAACTACAATCTTCTTTCCACTGAAGAAGGAGTGAGGCAGTCCAAGCAGACGACTGTTTTCAACACCAAGCTGGCTTTTTACAGTTGTCTTCTCGCCAAGAATTTCGTCAATGTGGCCGAGGAAGCTGTAGAAGTTGTGGAGAAACATTATAAGAATGTCAAGAGTCTCTATGAAGTCGGCATGGCCTCCAGGTTTGACCTTTTGAGGTCTGAAGTTCAGGTCGCCAACCTGAAGCCTCAATTGATCAGGACCCGCAACAGCTTGAAGATTGCAGAACTTGCTTTAAAAACTCTGCTCGGGCTCGACCTTTCCCAGGAAGTTGAAATTAAAGGAGAGCTGGCTTTTGAGCCTTTCGAGCCTGATTTGGAAGAGTCGATTGCCAAGGCGCTTTTCAACAGACCTGAAGTCAGCCAGGTCAGGTATCAGAAAGAGATGGCAGGAGAGATGCTGAAGATGGCTCGGGCCTCCAGTCTGCCGACCGTCGCTTTATCCGGGAATTACAACTTCTGGGCTGATAACCTCAATTTCGGAAAAGACAATTGGCAAAGCTATTATACAGTAAATCTTGCCTTCTCCATTCCAATCTTTAATGGTTTTGCCGCTTCCGCCAGGGTGGCTCAGTCCAAGGCCATGATTAAAGAGATAGAGCTTGCCGATAAAGGGCTTCAGGAGATGATAAAATTCGAAGTCAGACAGGCCATCCTGAAGCTGAAGGAGGCCCATGAATCCCTCCTTTCTCAAGAAAAAAACGTTGAACAGGCACAGGAGAGTTTGAGAATAGCCGAGCTGAATTTTTCTGAGGGGATGGCGACAACTCTCGATGTCAGCTCTGCTCAAGCCGCCCTTAGCCAGGCTAAGACAAATTATTCCCAGGCCTTATACGATTATGTTATCTCTCGAGCACAGCTCGAGAAAGCGATGGGAGTTGACCTGGAAGGGATGAACGCAAAAGTGAAAAAAGAATGAGAATCTTGAAAGATGCATGGAGGAGTCAAATGAAAAAAGCAAAAGTCGCAAAAGTTCTTGCTCTTCTTCTCCTTTTTCTTTCCTTTTCCATCCGCTGCTCGCAGAGCAAGAAAGAAACTGTAAAGGAAGAAACTTTTATTGCCACTTCAGTCAAGGTCTTCAAAGTCAAGAAGCAGAAAATTTCCGAGAAACTATTTTATACAGGAGTGATTGAAGCTTGGAAGAAAATCAACATAACACCTGATGTTGGAGGAAAAATCGCCAAGATCTATGTCCAGGAGGGAGACAGAGTCGAGGAAGGACAGCTTCTAGCCGAGCTGGACACAAGGGCCATCCGCCTTCAGCTCGAAGCGGCCAAAGCGGGTTTGGCCGTTGCTGAGGCGAATTATAATGATGCTCAGAAAAACATGGAGAGGATGGAGCGCTTGAAACAGGAAAAAGCAGTTTCAGACCAGCAGTATGAGAAAGTTAAGCTCGCTTATGAAGCGGCTGAAGCCCAGCTTCAACAGGCTCGAGCGGCATTGAATTTGGCACAGCACAGCCTTGGTGTTTCTTTGATGAAGGCTCCCTTCAGCGGGATCGTTGCATCAAGAAACGCTGAAGTCGGAGATGTCATCAACCCGATGATGGGCGGCTTTTCTCCGACGAGCGGTGTTCTAACGCTCATGGATTTCTCTCGAATAAAAATAGCATCCGATGTTTCTCAGCAGGATTTTGTCCGCATCAAAAAAGGCCAGATCGCCCATCTCAGAGTTATGGCCATCCCGGATAGAGTTTTTGAGGGCCACGTTTCTCTTGTCAATATGACGGCCGACCCGCTGACCAAGAAATTCAAGGTTGAAATCATGGTTGAAAACCCTGATTTGGTCCTAAGGCCTAACACTTTTGGCGAGATAACACTCGAAGTCAGCACCCATGAAAACGCTTTGGTCATTCCTCAGAAGGCTGTGCTCGAGAATAAATATGTCTTCCTTGCCCAGGGAGATGTGGCTCAGAGAAGAGAAGTCTTTCTGGGCCTTCAGAATTCAGAGCTTATAGAAGTTACCGGAGGGCTCAAGGAAGGAGACCTGGTTGTCATCGAGGGGAACTACGGCCTTGAGGACGGGGCAAAAATAAAAATTGAAGAGGTCATAGAATGAAACTTCCAGATTTTTCTGTCAACCGCAAAGTCACAACAGCCATGCTGGCCATGATTTTGGTCGTTTTAGGGTTTATCGCTTTGACCAAGCTCGGCCTGGATTTTTTCCCTGATATTGAATTTCCGACAGTCTCTGTGATCACCACCTATCGCGGCGCTTCTCCAGAGGATATCGAGAATACAATCACCAAGCCTTTGGAGCAAGTCATAAACTCTGTCGGTGGTGTAAAAAAAGTCAACTCGATAACCTCAGAAGGGGTTTCCTTGGTTTTGGTCGAATTCGAGTGGGGGACAAACCTCGATTTCGCCGCCCAGGATGTCAGGGACCAGATTGGTCTTTACCGGAGCTACCTCCCTGAGGATGCCTCAAATCCTTTGGTGGTGAAATTCAGCCTTTCCCAGATCCCAGTTATTTTTTATGGCATAACCTCGGGAAGGATGCCGACTTATGAGCTCCAGCAATTGATCAAGGATGAAGTCTCCTCCCGGCTGGATAGAATTGAAGGAGTGGCCTCAGCCCAGGTTTTCTCCACAGATATCAGAGAGATTCTGGTTGACATCAACAAAGCAGCTCTTGAATCCCTTGGCCTTTCGCTCGACCAGATTCTTCTTGCTCTCAGGATGGAAAACCTGAACCTTCCTGGAGGACGGATTGTGGAGAGGCATTATGAATTTTTAGTGAGGAGTCTCGGCGAATTCAAATCTACAAACGATATTCGCAACACTGTGGTTGGCTCGACTCAAGTCGGTCAGCCTATTTACCTTCGGGATGTGGCAGATGTTAAAGATACAATGAAAGAGGCCCGTTATCTGGCAAGAATCCAGGGCCAGAAGGCAGTTTATTTGATCATCAACAAGCGCTCCGGGGCTAATACTGTTATCACCGCCAAAGACGTTAAAAAAGAGCTGGCGAAGATAAGTCAAATCCTTCCTCCTGATATCAAATTTTACTCTGTTTTTGACCAATCAGACATGATCCAGCAAGCTGTTGACAGGACAGTGAATAACGCTGTGGTTGGCGGCTTCCTGGCCATTCTTTTTATTCTTATCTTTGTTCAAAACTGGCGTCCGACGATCACCATCGCCCTGGCCATCCCTCTTTCGATCATCACCACCTTCATCGCCTTTTACCTCGCCGGCTATACCCTCAACTTATTGACTCTTGGCGGCTTGGCCTTGGGTGTTGGGATGCTAGTCGATAATGCCATCGTTGTCATCGAGAACACCTTTCGTCACATCGAAGAAGGGAAGCCGAGGAATGAGGCGGCAAAGATCGGCGCCTCTGAAGTGGGAATGGCCATCACCGCTTCAACATTAACCACCATTGCTGTATTCTTCCCCATGGTCTTTGCCCGGGGAATCACGGGTAAGTTGACGCGCGGGCTGGCTCTGGCCATAGCTTTCTCTCTGATCGCCTCGCTCTTTGTTGCTTTGACAATTGTTCCTCTTGTTGCATCTTTACTCTTCAAGGTCAGCGCCAGACAGAATAAAGAGGGAGTAACCAGGCTTGCCGGCCGGTTCGACAAAGCCAGGAATTTTTACAGGAAATTATTGAAGTGGTCGCTGGAGCGCAGGTGGCGGGTTCTCGGAGGAACATTAGGCTTGTTCTTGCTCTCCTTGGCCATCATTCCTTTCCTCGGGACAGAATTTATGCCTTCCATGGACCGGAGCATGTTCATCCTTTCTGTCAAAATGCCTGTAGGAACGTCAATTGAAGAGACAGACAGAGTTGTCCAGATAGTGGAAAACCTGATGGCTCAGGAGCCGTTGATAAAAGTCATAACGGCTCAAGTCGGCTCTCAAGCAGAGGATAACCCTGCTGATGCAGCCGGAGGCTTCGGCATCGAGGGGACTCATCATGGGCTTCTCTGGGTAGGACTGGTTGACAGGAATAAAAGAAAGCTTACCGATGCTCAAATCTTAGAAAGGATTCGAGGGAAGCTCCCTAAATTAAAAGATGTTAAGTTTGAGGCCCTGGATATGAGCCAGATGATGATGGGAGGAGCCGGGTCAGCTGTAGAGATAAAAATCTTTGGCAAAGAGCTGCCTGTACTTAAAGAGATAGCCGACAACATGGTCAACAGAATCAACAATGTGGAGGGATTGAGGGATGTCACCCATTCTCTTGCCAAAGGAAAACCCGAATATCACATCTCCGTAAACAGGGAGCAGGCATCGCGGATGGGTTTGATGGTTAGCCAGGTGGCTGATGCTGTCCAGACAGCAGCCTTGGGAAAGGTGGCCACTAGATACAGGGAAGGGGATGAAGAAATCGATATTCGTATTCGTTTTGATGAAAAGTTCAGGGATACCGTGGATGATATAAGAAACATTCCCATCATGACTCCTTTAAAGACCATGGCCCGTTTAGACCAGGTCGCTTCGATATCAAGAGGTGAAGGCCCTATCAAAATAACGAGGGAGAACCAGGCCCGGGTCGTTACCGTGAGCGCCAATATCGCTGGCAGGGATTTGGGCAGCGTTGTCAGAGACATTAAAACGAGAACAGCTGAAATTGAAAAGGGATTGCCTTCAGGTTACTTTGTTGAAATCGGCGGCCAGTACGAACAGATGACAGACGCCTTTAAAATCATGGCTGGTGCCTTTGCCCTGGCAACGCTCCTGGTTTATATGATCATGGCTTCCCAGTTCGAGTCCTTCCTCCATCCTTTCATTATCATGTTCACCATTCCCCTGGCTATAATTGGAGTTATCCTGGCTTTGCTTGTCTCGGGCCAGCCCATCAGCCTCGCGGCCCTGATTGGCGTCATCCTCCTTGCAGGAATTGCTGTCAACAACGCCATCGTCATGATTGACTACATCAACCAATTGAAGAGGAGAGGGGTGGAGAAGAAAGAAGCCATTCTTCAGGGCTGCGTAACTCGACTCCGGCCTGTTCTCGTCACGGCTCTGACGACAATCGTCGGAATGCTGCCCATGGCTATTAGCACCTCAGAGGGGTCGGAGATGCGGGCTCCGATGGCGATTACGGTTCTCGGAGGGTTGACAGCCACGACTTTTCTGACTCTGTTTGTCATCCCCATCATCTACAGCTTGTTTGACAAGGTCAAGTTTTCAAGGGCTAAATAATATAAAGATATAGCTCAGGCTGGGTGGTGAAAAAACACGCATTAATTTTTTATTGTGTCTTGTACCTGAGCAGGGCTCCGATTTTTCCGTATCTATTCAATCTTGAAGGAGGGTTGATGTGCTTGACAGTGCTCTGTTTATTCATGGCCGCCTCTACGGCTTCGTCAACGACATCCACCACTTTTTCAGTCTTCTTCTGACAAGTCGGGCAGCGGAGCTCTTCGATAAACAGGGAGTAGCACTGAGGACAGATTCTTCCCGGAGCTGAGAAGTTGCGGGTGATGAGCAGAGTCAAGGTCTCCCCGCGATTAAGGCTGGAGAGTGTATTTTTTAATCCTGAAACAGCCAAGCCACCCTTCTCCAGTTCCGAGACAAAATTCTGAACGATCTCCCCTTCTTCTTCCTTTTTTAGATTTTTCTCCAGTTCCAGCGATTCTTTGAGGATGGATGCCGCAGAATCGGTGGGCATGGCCTTGAGCCAGCCCCGCAGCCTGCTTTTGAGATAGGGATGGAGGAGGGGCTCGAAGTCTGCCCGGTATTTCTCGTTGCATCCCAGAAAGAGCCAGTCAAAATGATTCTTCTTGAATAAATCGAAAGTCTTTTGAGCGACCTTCTTGAAATGGTCATGGAGGTGAGTGGCAATGTGCCTTTCGATTCTCTTCGATTCATAGCCTTCGAAGCCTCCTTCCCTGACTTTGCTCGGGACATCGCTCGAAAGGCTCTCGAGCGATGTGATTTCCCCCATGAAAATGTCGTACCATCTGGCTTCTCTCCGGTGCAGAATCAGGGCAAAAATGCGGCGATGCTCGTCCAGTATCGCCGAAAGGGGCCGGACATAGGAATTCTGGTCGAAGATGATTCTGTTCCGTGGCGGGCTGGGAAGGTTAAAAAGTTGCCAGAAGTTCTGGCCGCTGCAGGAGAATATGGCCAGTCCGTGGAAATTGTAAGAGCCGAGCTGTTCGAGACAGAAGCGGTTTATTTTATCGAGGTCTTGGAAAAGCGACTCTTTCTTCTCCCTGCTCATTTCCATCTGCTCTGCCTGCAATTTTCCGCTGCTGAGAAGATTTTTCAAAGAAAGAGCTATTTCTTTTTTTGTCATCCGACTTTTGTCTGTGTTGAGATAAAAAGAGGTTGTTAAATATTTTTCACTCTTGAACTTGGAGAGGTTCTCCACTTGATGGCGGCTTAAAAGTTTCATCAGACCTCCTTTTTTGAAAATAAAAGTATGAAATAATTTTCTCTTTGAAGCAGTCCTAACATGCAACCCTTAACAATAAAAATAAGAATTGTATTCGCTTTTGTCAAGCAATTTTTTCCGCTGCTGTCCGTCTTTACTCTTCGGCGGAATGTAATTATAATAAGCCATAATCGAAACAAGCTGTTCATTATCGCTGAGTGCGGAAGTGGCGGAATTGGTAGACGCGTAAGCCTCAGGAGTTTATGGTCGATAAGACCGTGTGGGTTCGAGTCCCACCTTCCGCACCAATTCAATAAAAAGGGGCCCTGCCCGATAGACCAAAAGAGATAGATGCCTTCCAGAAAGAACATCCTTCTCATTAATCCCTGGATTTACGATTTCACGGCTTATGATTTCTGGCTGAAGCCTCTCGGCCTTTTCTATGTCGCTTCGCTTCTAAAAAAGCACACCAGCTTTCGGCTTCATTTTATCGACTGCTTGGACCGCCATCATTCTCTTTTAGAAAAAAAATACAGAAGCAAGCCTGATGGAAGAGGCCCTTTTCCCAAGGAAGAAGTTCCGAAGCCTGCTCCGCTGAAGAATATTCCCAGAAAATACTCCCGCTACGGAATTCCTCTCCAGCTTTTCTCCCGTGAGCTTGAGAAAATTCCCTGTCCTGACCTTGTTCTCGTCACCTGCACCATGACCTATTGGTATCCAGGCGTTCAGCTTGTTGTCGAGCTCATCCGCAGGAAATTCGGGCAGGTTCCTATCGTTCTGGGCGGAGTGTATTCCACCTTGATGCCCAAGCACGCCTGCCGCTTTTCCGGGGCTGACCTTGTTTTTCAGGGACCGGCGGAGAGAGGCCTCCTTCCTCTGGTCAGGCAAGTCTTAGGGGATAGCTCATGTCCTGATTACCGTTATGAATATCTTGACGAGATTCCCTGGCCTTGTTTTGATTTGATGAGGAATAAAGAGACGCTTTCCGTCCTGACATCGAGAGGCTGCCCTTTCAACTGCTCTTTCTGCGCGGTTGCGCTGCTCTGTCAAAATTTTGAGCAGAGGAATCCTTCTTCTGTCGTCTCGGAGATAGAAAGCCATTATAATAATTATAAGACTCGAAATTTTGTTTTTTACGATGACGCCCTTCTTATCAACAAGGAGCATCATTTTCTTCCCATCCTGAGAGAGGTCATTCGAAGAAATCTTCCGCTTGTTTTTCACACACCCAACGGCCTTCATCTGAAAGAGGTTGACTTTGAGCTCGCCTCTCTTTTCAAAAAAGCAAACTTTCAGAGTCTTTTCCTCAGCCAGGAATTCTTTGATAAAGACCTGCTGGCCAAATCTTGCCCAAAACTTTCAGAGGGAGATTTGGAGAGAGCGCTCCATCACCTTGAGAAGGCTGGTTACAGCCGACAGGAGGTCAGCGTCTATCTCCTGGTCGGACTCCCGGGTCAAGATATTGCTGCAGCGAAAGAGAGCATCCTTCATGTTCGCCGCCTGGGTGCCAGGCCGAGGCTGGCTTTTTTCTCCCCTGTTCCGGGCACTGACGAATGGCAGGGTCTTGTCAGAAAAGGCCTGTTAGCCCGGGATGGAGACCCCTTACTCCACAATAAGCTCGTATTTCCTTACATCGGAGGAAGCATCACGGCCCAGGATTTTGAATTCCTGAGAGACTTCATGGTCAATCCAGAAACAGTCGATTGAAAGGAGTTAGCCAGATTTTTCTAATTGATCTTTTGCCCACATGGCTGCGCCGATAAATCCGGCTTTGTTTCCGAGGGTTGCCTTTTTAATCTGGCAACATTCGAAGGATGCCTTGAACGCTCTCTTCCTTGCTTCTTCGATGGCAGGCAAAAGGAGCAAGTTACCCGCAGCCATGACAGCGCCTCCGATGAGAATTTTCTCCGGGTTCAGGAAATTTATGACTGTGCCAAGTCCGATACCCAGATAATAGCCTGCCTGAGCAAAAGCTCGACGGGCATGCTCATCCCCTTTTTTAGCCCGGAGGAAAACCTCTTCTGAAGAAATATCCTCTTCTGCCTTTTTCAAAGCGTTGTATTTTTTCACAATCTTTGATGCTGAAACTTCTGTTTCCAGACAGCCCTTTCCTCCGCAGTTACACCGCTCTCCTTCAGGATTGACAATCATATGGCCCAGCTCTCCCCCATAGCCGCATTTGCCCATCCAGAGCTTGGCATCAAGGATGATTCCTGAACCGACACCGGTTCCTATGGTAAAGAAAACCAAGCTTTGAGCATCCTTACCCGCCCCGCACTTAAACTCGCCGAAGGCAGCCAAGTTGGCATCATTGTTCACCCAGAACGGAACTTCGATGAACCGGGAAAGAGCAGGGTTGAGCTCGAAGTTGTCGAGTTCCCTATAATTGGGTGATTGGAGAATGCGCCTTTTTTTTAGACTGTAGATGCCGGGGAATCCAAAGCCCACAGCTTTAATCCCTTTCTTTTCTCTTCTCTTGAGGTCTTCCCAGATATTTTTGAGGAGATGGAGCAAGCCTTCGATTGTCGATGGTGTGGCTGCCTTCTGTTCAAGAAGGATTTGGCCGCGAGAGTCAACCAGTCCGTACTTAAGCTGCGTCCCCCCTAAGTCAAACCCGGCAAAGACTGGCATCTTTTTTGGCCGCGAGTATCAAATGATTTTAAGAGCTGAAGGAGGTTTACAAAATTTAAGAGCTAGAGTTTTTATGGATTGCGGGGCAGGTTTTTCCAATAGGGCCTGTCATTCTTCCTTATTCGGTGGCTTGGGTTTTTCTGGATGGGTTTCGTTTTCTTTTTCTTTTGACGAGAAAGATTTTCGGAAGTTCTTTATGCCTTCTCCTAAAGACTTGCCCAGTTCTGGGAGCCTTCTTGCGCCGAAGATGATGACGACAATCAGAACTACGAGAAGAAGCTCTGTCGGGCCGATTGGACCGAATAGAAACATCATAACCTCCTTCAGAGGCTTTTTTTCGCTCTTATCGTTTTATCAGATACTTAACAAAGTTACTTTAGTCCCTTTTAAAAGTCAAGCGCCCCTGGGCTGGGCATTTTGAAACTCGAATTGAGCGCCGAAAAAAAGTATATGATTAAAAGCTGTAGTTCAGGCTCAATCTGAAGACTCTTGAGCCTGAGAGGAGGGTAATCTTTTTGTAGTTTGAGCTCAGTTGACGAGTGCCCTGAGTTGTGTTTTCTGCATCTGGAAACCAGAAGCCTTCATCATTGGGAAAATCAAAACTGGACTTGTATCCCAAGGCATTGAGGATATCGATATAGAAAGTCCATTTTGCGGACTTGCCCTGCTTGAATGACTTCTCAATTCTCAAATCAAGATTGCTGTAAGGCGGTGTTCTTCTGCTGCCTGGGTTCTCAAGATAAACCTTCGCTTCTGATCTCCAGGCATTTTTTCCCTGAGCCCAAGATTCAGGAGGAATGATGGTTATGCTCCTCGCCCAGGGGAGGCCGCTGCCGTAGGAATAAAAAAAGCTCAGGAAAAGGTCGAAAGAAAATCTGTAGGTGCCTGCCAATCTTATGACAAGAGGCCGGTCGAAATCGAGCTTTGAATCCTGAAAGTTGACAAAATAATTTGGGCTATTCGCTGCTTCAGAGAATGCGGAGCTTGCCTCGCTTCCCAAGTTGATATTGCCGGTCGTCCGGCTCAAGACAAGAGAGCCCGCGAGCTGCCAGTTGTTTGACATCTGTTTTTTTAAGGCTATCTCCAATCCCTGGTATTTTCTCTTTAATTCAGGAACATTTTTAAGCTGATAAAAGAGCGGAGGCGCAGTGTTTGACCTGAAATAGGCAGTGACCGCTGTCTCCGGAAAGTCATCCTTTGCGGGAATGATGGTTTGAAAAGGTATCCACCAGTTCTCTGTATCCTTGTTGTATGTGTACCAGTCTTTAGCTCCAACACGGTCGTAAAGGACATCCTCGAGAATGTTTCCTTTGGCCTTGTAGATATAGCTCGCCCTGAATGAAAAGTCTTTGAACACTTCCTGGCTGAGGCCGAAGGTGAATTCGTCTGTGAATGGAGATTTGAGGTGAGAAGCCACCCTTTCTTTATAGTTGCCCGCAGAATACATCTGGTAATCATCAGGAAAAAGGGCGTAGGTATCGTTGACATCCACTTTTCCGTCCATGTTTTCATCGAACCAATAGAATTGGTGATAGCGATTGGCATAGATGGGGTTTAGATTTAGAAGATAATCCAGCATTATGCTCTCTGAATACCGGGAAAACGAAGCCTTGAGGATTGTTTTTCCTTTGCCGGAGATGTCGAAGCTCAATCCAAAGCGCGGAGAAAGCGCATTCCAGGTCATGACATCGTTCCAATCCAGGGTTGCGTTTTGGGCATAGGCATAGGCATAGGGATTCACTCCACAGAGAGGCGCGATCAATTCTTCACCGACCTTGAGCGAGACGGGATTGCCGCTTGCCTCTTTGGAGAGATTTATGAGCCGGGTGGTGCTCCGGTCAAATCTCAAGCCCAGAAGCAGGGTCAGTCTGCTTCCAAAGGTCACCGAGTCTTGAGCAAAAAAGCCTAATCTCCTGAGTTCACTCCTGGGGTTTAACGCTGATTCAAGTTGTCCTACGAGATAAAAAGAAATCTTCCCTTCGCCGACCACGCTCCCAGAGGTCGGCGATGCATTCATTCCAAAATAATATGGGCTTCCATAATAATAATGGACCAGAAGATTATTTTCTTTCCATGCCGCCGATTCCAGGTTTGCATATTCGTACTCAGCTCCGACCTTGAACTCATGGTCGCCTCCAAGCAGCCTATTCTGGAATCGAGTCAGAGAGCCTGTAGCTTGGAATCGTCTTGCGAGCCGATTTTCGTTGAAACCGCTGCTTCCCCAGAGATGGCTTGTGCCCTCGTTGATGTACTGCGGGTTATTCAACCCATCCTGGTTCAAACGGAGGGGAATCCGCTGCTGGAAATAGCCTCCTTTCAGGTCGGCAAAGGTGTTTTGGTTGATGATGTAGTTTATCTGGGCGGAGCCGATGAAATTATTTTGATGATTAAGGACTTGAGTCGCCTCTTCGGCTGTGTTCCAGGACAGAGAAGGTTCCCAGGCTGATTGATAGGTTTGAGAATAGCTTGCCATAACGCTGACTTTGAGTTGAGGAATGAACTGGGAGGTGAGCCTGAGAAAACTCATTTTTTGAGTGTTATCTGAGCTGAATGTGGAGTGCTCATTCCCAAGAGGGTCTGTCCAGGGAATGAAGGGAGTGGTTTTTGAACGGGAGATCAAGTGAAAATTTCCAAAAAACGAAAGCGTATCCTCGGCCAGCCGTCCTGCTAAAGAGAAAGAGAGGTCAAACAAATGTATATCTTCGGTTGGAGGAGAAACCGAAGGAGCATTGACTTCTGTTTTAGGCCTAAGGAGGCTTGACATTGTATCATCTGTATAATAAAAACCGAGGCCTCCATCAGCTTTATTTTTTCCTGATTTGGAAACAATGTTGATGTAGCCTCCGTCAGTGAGCCCGACTTCTGCCGGATGGGCAGCAATTTCCAGCTCCACTTCCTCGACGCTGTCGAAATTTATGCTGGAAAGGAGCTGTCTTCCGCCAGGGTCATTTATGGTGGTGCCATCAAAGGCATAGGTGTTAGCCCTTACGGTCGAGCCATGAACAGAGGATTGGTCTTCCCAGAAGTTTTTTTCCGAGATGAAGCCAGGAGCAGAATGGATGACGTCAAGGAGGCTTTTTGAAAAGGGAATATTTATTAAGAGCTCTTTTTCCACGACCGAGGCTATCTTTGTCGATTCGACATCCACTGTCGGTGAAGGGATTTTGGCCGTGACCTCTTCTTCGATCGTGGTCTCTTCCAAGCTTATATTGAAAGTGATGGTCATCCCGACTCGAACGATGATATCTTCAACGTTTACAGTCTTGAATCCAGGCATTTCGGCGATGACCTTGTACCTTCCGGGCGGGAGCCCAGGGATTTTAAACTTGCCTGAAGCGGAGGTGAGATAGGTTCGAACTCCCAACAGGGCAGGCGAAGAGATATAGATAAAGGCGCCGGGGAGAGGGAGCCCTTGTCGGTCAACAATCCTTCCTTTGATCGAACCGGTTTGTCTTTGAGCCAGGGCCGCTGATGTCAGGCACAGCGAGAGAATGATAATTAAGAAAGAGCTAAATGTTTTTTTCAACACATCCTGACTCCTTCACTTTCTATTCTTCTGCAAGCACATCTTCAAACTTTTATAAGGGGCAAAAAGTTTCCTTTCCATTTAGTCTTTTAAAATAATCGACCTCAGAAAAAGAGTCAAGCTCAGCTTTCAAACGGTTTTTTCGCCTACTGGCCTTCGCATAATAATAATTTTCTTTGGTAATAAATAAAACATTTTTTTTTATTATTTTATCTAATGAAAATATGAAGCAAAAAAGTAGACCTTTGTGTCGATTGTTTTATATACTTAATAAAAATGAAGAATATCAGGAATTTTTCGATCATTGCCCACATCGACCACGGCAAGTCCACCCTTGCCGACCGCTTCTTGGAAAAAACAGAAGCTCTGCCTCCTCGAGAAATAAAAGAACAGACTCTGGACACGATGGACCTTGAGCGGGAGAAAGGAATCACCATAAAAGCTCAAACAGCCCGGCTTCGCTATAGACCCTCTTCGCAAGAAGAATATATTCTCAACCTGATTGATACGCCCGGCCATGTCGATTTTTCCTACGAAGTCTCCCGCAGCCTTGCAGCCTGCGAAGGCGCGCTGTTGGTCATCGACGCCTCTCAAGGCATAGAAGCTCAGACAATAGCCAACACATACCTTGCCCTCCAGAATGACCTTGTCCTTATTCCTGTCATCAACAAGATTGACCTTTCTCAGGCGAGCCCTCAGCTTGCTCTCGACCAACTGGAAAATATCATCGGTATCAAACGAGAAGAAGCGCTCTTGGTCAGCGCCAAGAAAGGAACAGGAATCGACCAGGTCTTCCGAAGTATTGTCGAGCGGATTCCTCCTCCTCAAGGCAATCCGGATGCCCCGCTCAAAGCCTTGCTCTTCGATTCCTGGTTTGATTCCTACCGAGGTGTTGTCATCCTGGTCAGGGTTTTCGATGGAGCCATCCGAACCGGAGCTCAGGTGGAATTCATGGCTTGCCGAGCGTCCTATGAAATCGAAGAAGTCGGCTACTTGACTCCCAAGCCTCAAAAAGTGAACCAGCTGGCTGCTGGAGAAGTCGGGTATGTCATCGCTGGAATCAGGGATTTGAGCCACGCCAGAGTCGGGGATACTCTGACTGATAGAAACAGGCCGACGTCTCAGCCTTTGCCCGGCTTTAAAGAAGCAAAGTCGATGGTTTTCTGCGGTCTGTTCCCGGCAGGGGAAGGAAGCGTCGAGGATTTAAGGAAAGCCCTGGGCAAGCTGAGGCTCAATGATGCTTCCTTTCATTATGAGCCAGAAAATTCTCCGGCTCTTGGACTTGGATTCAGATGCGGTTTCCTGGGTCTTCTTCACCGTGAGATTGTTCAGGAAAGGCTGGAAAGAGAGTTTGATTTAAGCCTGGTCTCTACCGCTCCCAGCGTGAGCTTCAGAGTCACAACAAAGGACGGCAAGATTAGAGAAATCCATAATCCTTCAGAGCTTCCTCCTGAGCATGAGATAAAAAAAATCGAAGAGCCGCTCGTCGAGGCTCTGATTATAACTCCTGATAAATACCTCGGAGCCGTGCTCAAGCTTATTGAGAGCCGGCGGGGGGAGCAGAAAAGGCTGGAGTACATCAGCTCCCAGCGCATTTTTTTGACCTATATCCTTCCTTTGAATGAAATCGTTATGGATTTTTATAACCAACTGAAGTCTGTGTCACAGGGCTATGCTTCGATGGACTACGAATTCCTTGGATTCAGGGAAGCGCCTCTCATCAAGCTTGATATCCTGATCAACAGGCAGAAGGTGGATGCTCTTTCCTTGATCATCCCTCGGGATAAAGCCTACGAGCAGGGAAGGGCACTTGTGGCGAGGATGAGAAAGCTCATTCCCCGCCAGCAGTTTGAGGTCGCCATCCAGGCTGCAATCGGCAAGCGTGTGATTGCCAGGGAAACCGTCAAGTCATATCGGAAAGATGTTCTGGCGAAGCTCTACGGTGGAGACGTCACCAGAAAGATGAAGTTGCTTGAAAAGCAGAAAGCTGGCAAGAAGAGGATGAAAAAGATTGGACAAGTGGAGATTCCACAGGAGGCCTTCCTTGCGCTGTTGGAGATAAAATAGAAGAGAGAGAGAACTTTAAGATGCTTCCATCCATTGAATGGGCTAAAGACAGAGTGGTGATGATTGACCAGAGAAAATTGCCTGAGGAAGAAGTCTATCTCCAGTGCCTGGAATTCAACGAGGTGGCTGAGGCCATCGAAAAGATGGTTATCCGCGGGGCACCGGCCATTGGCGTTGCTGCCGGGTTTGGCGTGGCTTTGGGCTTGTTGAAGCTTGAAAGCGAAAGGAACCTTGACCAAGAGTTTGAGCGGATTCTCCGGCGCTTTGAGAAGACAAGGCCGACTGCGTTCAATCTTTTCTGGGCTCTGGCCAGGATGAAAGAAACCTTTAGAAGATATCGGTCTCTTACTTTTTCAGAGCTTCAGAAGAGAATGATTGAAGAAGCCCTCAATATCGAAAGAGAGGATGTGGAAACAAACAAAAGAATTGGCTCTTGGGGAAAGCAATTGCTCAAAGACGGGCAGCGAGCTCTAACCCATTGCAACACCGGCTCTCTGGCCACAGCCGGCTTCGGCACGGCCCTGGGGGTCATCCGCTCCGCAGTTCAAGAAGGGAAAAAAATCCATGTTTATGTTGATGAGACTAGACCTCTGCTCCAGGGAGCGAGGCTCACCTGCTGGGAGCTTGAAAGAGAAAAAATTCCCGTAACCTTGATCACGGATAATGCAGCCGGCTATTTGATGCAGAAAGGAATCGTTTCTTTGGTGCTCACCGGAGCTGACAGGATTGCCAGGAACGGCGATACAGCCAACAAGATTGGAACCTACGGCCTTGCTGTTCTGGCTAAAGAAAATGGCCTTCCCTTCTATGTGGCAGCTCCTTCAAGCACCATTGATTTCAGCCTGGCTGAAGGAAGCAGGATTCCGATAGAAGAACGGAGCCAGGAGGAAGTGAGGAAGATCAGGGGCAGGCTCATAACTTGCCCCGGAGTGAACGTGCTCAACCCTGCCTTTGACCTTACTCCTGCTCGTTATATCTCGGCGATTATAACTGAAAAAGGAATAGCCCGGCCTCCATTTGAAGAAAGCCTTAAAGAATTAAAAGATAAGGATTAGATGGGAGAAGCGAGCTGAAGATGAATATCTTAGGGATTGAGACATCTTGCGATGAGACTTCGGTTGCCATCCTCAAGGGCGACTTTGAGATTCTGAGCAATGTTGTCCTTTCCCAGGATGAGATTCATGCTGTCTATGGCGGAGTTGTCCCGGAGCTTGCCTCACGTCAGCATATGGTCTCGATAGGTTATGTCTTCGAGGAGTGCTTAAGGCGCGCCAACATCAAGCTGGAGGAGGTTGATGTCTATGCTGTGACCCAGGGTCCGGGCTTGATTGGCTCACTGCTCGTCGGTCTCTCTTTTGCCAGGGGGCTGGCCTACTATTTCCAAAAGCCTCTGTTCGGGATAGACCATCTTGAAGCTCATATCGAGGCGGCATTTCTCGAAAACTCAGAAATCCCTTTTCCTTGTCTGGCCCTTGTTGTCTCCGGAGGTCACACGTCAAGCTTCTTCATGAAGGAGAAGCTCGCTTTCGAGCTTTTAGGGAGGACAAGAGATGATGCTGCAGGAGAGGCCCTGGACAAGATAGCTAAATTCCTCGACCTGGGCTATCCTGGCGGCCCGGTGATTGACGGTCTGGCTCGCAAGGGAAGCAGCCGCGGTTTTAGCTTTGCTCTTCCCCGGATGAGTGATAAGAGCCTTGATTTTAGCTTCAGCGGCCTCAAGACAGCAGCGCTGCGTCAGATTAAAGAGCTCGGCGTTTCCAAGAATCATCCTCAATTTTTCGATTTTCTGGCCAGTTTTGAGATGGCTGTGTTCGAGGCTCTCATCCAGAACATGGCTCAGGCCGTCGAGAAGTTCAGGCCAAAGTCTTTGATTCTCTGCGGAGGAGTGGCAAGGAACAAAAAGCTCAGAGAGCGCTTCACAGAGTTAGCCGGAGAGTGCGGCTTGCCTTCCTTCATTCCCTCGCCTGAGTTTTGCACGGACAACGCTGCCATGGTCGCTTCGCTTGCTTTGGAAAAGATCAATAAAGGAGAAAAGCCTTCTTCTCTTTTTGAATTGGATGCTTATCCCAGGTTTGCCTCTTTGCAACCTTTCTCGAAAAGAGCGAGTTGAAGGTGTTTTGATAGGAGTCATTGAACCAATCAGCTTAGATATTCGTATTATTCCCATAGAGCAGGAGTTGAGGAAGAGGCTTAAATTTTGGCCAATTTTTAACCCCTGTTTATATGATTTAATTTGAG